>NZ_JBHUIT010000009.1:0-13523 GCF_042683045.1 Luteolibacter algae
TAACGTATCGGGAATCCCAGACCCGCGACTGATGGGCGCACTTGTTCCGCAAATCGTTGATCGTCTGGCTCCAGGAAACCATCTCTCCGACGGACAAATGGAACGCGTCTGACAATCAGACGAGAAAACGCCGATCAGAAATGCTGCGGTGTCGCGCAGCCGACATCAGGAAAATGCCCGGGCCGATTTGGAGGATTACCCCGTGGAGAGTTCGTCTTTCTCCGATGAGCACCTTGCAGATGTGAAATATTCCATCACACATGTCCCCAAGGGTGAACCCTTGGGAATTGGAAGACGGGACAAGGACGGGACGGGGCTACCTCCTGTCCTTGTCCCGTCCATCGTCCGGAATCGGGTCGATACTTCGTCGGCGATAGCTTGAGTCGGGATGAAATCGGAACAGAGACGGGATGCGGGTTCTGAATGAACCCAAGGCTATTGGTGTAGTCCGTGCGCCTCAAAAACCGCCCTTATCCCTTTTTGCTCGTCATCGGTAAGAGGGATGTCGCGCTGGAGCTTTGCAGCCAGGGTCTGGACGCTGATTTTTGCCTCAGGGGCGATGGCGGACAGGTTCAGGATGGGGTTGGTAAGAGCGATAACCGCAAGCGATGCGCCAGGAACCTGGATCTTTTTGCCGTCCCTTGCGGTCGCATCAAGCTACAGCTCGGCGGCGATGGTGACTTCCCCGGTGGCTGCAGTGGGGCTGTCAGAAAATCAGCTTTTTAGGGAATACATGGCCGCATCGACCAGATTCGGAACCGTTCTTCAGGCCTTGCCTCTCTCGCATCGAGAGAATTTTCACGGGCTTCATTCAAGAGGGAGGAAATCCCCGGTTTCCGAAGGATAGCGGGAACAGTAGCGTTTCGGTTGGACTAATGTCCTATAAAATTTATTTTTTAGGACATATGAACTCAAGTGAGGATTTTCAGGACACGAGTAATCCGGTATGGAAAGACCCCGATTTCCCCCATTTTTACCGGAACGAATCCGCGATCCGTCCGCTCGAAGCCACCTTTGGGAAGCACGTGTCGGCTCTTCGTAAAACCAAGACCGGCCAGCCGGACCGCAGAGACCTGTTGGTCTCGGAAATTTTCAGCAATTCCGAAATCGAGGGTGTCGTTCTCGACGAGAAAGGGATCACCGAATCCCTGTTGGGAAATATCGACGGTGGCACGATGAAAAAAGAACAGGCTGCGGTCGATCTTATGAAGCTGGGAATGGAGCGGGCCGATGACCCGCTAAGCCATGAGATAATCAAAGAGCTGCACGCGGCGATTTTCAAAAACAAACAGGGCGGAAAATACATGGGCGGTCTTCTGATCGTGAGCGGAGGGCGGATCGACCGGCGCGTCATCGTGGATCGTGGTATCCCGCCCGAGAGGGTCGAAAGCGCGATGGGCGAATTCATCGACTGGTATAACGGCCGCGACAAAACCACGCCCTTGTATAACGCGGTGCGGGGTCATCTCCATTTCGAGAGCATCCATCCGTTCCACGATGGCAACGGGCGGGTCGGAAGGACGCTCATGAACATGGGGCTGATGTCCGATTTGGAGCTTGCTTTCCCGCTCTCGCTGTCGCGGGCGATCCGGAAACACAAGGACACTTACTATGGACAGTTTGGGACGGGGATTCTCGATCTGACCGGAACGGTGAAGAATTTCGAACCCATTCTCATCGACGCGGTGAAGGAGACCCAACGGATGATGAGCGTCACAGGGTTGAGAAAAGCCGCGTATGCGAAAGGGATGAACCAGCGGCAGGAACAGGTTTTCGAACGCCTTTGCCACTACGAGCTGACGACAGGCTTCGAGGGCAAGTTCACGAATGAGAAATACCGGAAGATGGCCAAGATTTCCGAGGAGAAAACGGCCATGAGGGATCTCAGGGATCTGGTGAAAAAGGGGATTTTCACCAAACACGGACGACTGAAAGGAACCAGCTACCGGCTGGCGCTGGGTACCGGGAATTGATGGATTTGCCACAGCGTCTCCGGCTGATTGACAACCTAACTTCCCCATGTCTCTATCGGGTCATGGCCGTGGAAACCGTCACCTTCGAGGAACTGGATCGCGAACATCGGGAGGAACGAATCCGCGATGCGGAACGGTTGCGCCGTGGCGAAATCACCCCGGAAGCCCTCCAGGAGGAAAACTCACTGTTTTCGATGGAGGCCAAAATCACCTGTGATCTGGTGAGATACCTCAAAAAAGCATATCCTCTCCGATGAAAGAACAGAATGAAAACCCCATATCGGGAGTGACTTCGATGATCTCCTTGAGGACGAAGGTATCCGCGCGGAAGTGGAGACCCTGGCTCTCTCAAAGATCGGTATCGCTCCGATTTCCGGAGATTCTTGAGAGCGAGTGAGTGAGCCGAAAGAGATTCACTCGTGAGCCACTTCCTGAAACGGCTCACCTTGTTTCCGGTGGCTGATTTGGATGGATACCTTTTGCCCAAGGTCGGACAAGAACCCCAGAAGCTTGTCCGTAGAGAATCGGCTGAAATGGCCGTTGAGCAAGTGCGAAGCCTCCGCAGGTTTCAGGCGGAGCATTTCGGCGATGTCCTTTTGGCTCATATCCTTGGATTTGAGCAAACTCACGACATGCGCTCCGATCAGGCCGCGAGCTTCCAGCTCCTTCGCATCGGCAAGACCCATATCAGCGAAAATGTTTCCGCCACTCTCAATGGATTCGTGTTTGGGTTCATTGTTCATATTTCTCTTTCGATAACGTCCGAGTCTCCCGGATCGCCAAAACGAGCTTTCAGCTTTTTACGGTAGGCATCGCCGGAGAGCTTTCCCTCGGCCATGGCCTCCAGATCGGTGAGAGTTTCCGTGTCCGGAAACAGTCCTTCAAGAGCCGTGTTGGCGAGAGACTGCCGAAGACCATCGCGGGTGATTTCGGTTTCCATCGGAGGATCTTCCATACCTACACCATAGTTTTTTCGACCGTTAGAACAAGGATTGGAGAGCAAAGAATCAGGAGAAGTTTTTCACAGGGTTACCGGCGAGAATGGGCCGGTCAGCAGCTCTTCGGAGCCAAGGGGTTCATGTGAGAAACCTTTCCTTCGATCCAGCCGTCCCAGGGGGCGGGACGATTCGCCGCCGATTAGAGTTTCGAAGATCGGTCAGGATCTGAAACCAACATTCGCCGATACGCGATCATACAGACCAGGAGAAGACAACCGATGCCCACAACCGCCGGGAAAAGAACGGTGGTGAACGAGTGATGTTCCAATGCGAGAATCACAAGCGAATTACGGACTGCGGACAGGATGAAGAAGACGATGCTTTCTTCATACGGGAATTCGTAGGCTTTTCGAAATGTCGGCCCGAAACCAACGGTGTCCGCGAACGTGAGTATGATCACGGCCCACAATGGATCTGAAGTGACGAACCAGAATGGCAGAGCCGATAACGCAACGAAGAAAAAGACCCAATCCAGTTTGGTCACTACGAACTCGGGTCTTTTGACGAATGCGATGATCGCAATGTAAGCGGAGATGATACCCGAAACCCCGATGGGCCAGGCACCGATTCCGCCGCGACCCGCAAGCTGCGCAAAAAACACGATGAAGGTGCCGAAACCCCAGATGACCCAAGAGAAAACATGCGGTTTCGTAGTTCCACGATGTATCGAACGAATGTATGGAGCGAACATCGCGAACGTAAGGAAAATAGCTGATGCGCTGAGAACCGCTTTGGACATGGGTGTAAATGAAGTATTGGATGCCTTTCCGCCTCCGAGGATTCGCGAGATCTAGCATGGGGTTTTCGGATAAAGAATACAAGCCGACCCAGGCTCTGCGGATGCCACCAGTCAGCAGTCCCCAGGTCGGATGCGGAAGAGCAGCCCCGGTGATGATCCAGAACATGACTTCGTCAAAAAGGCATCGCGGACGGGCATTTCGTTCACCGCTCGGTTAAAATCGAGTCACCAGGGAAAGGCGGCATTTTCCCACATCATCGGGATTGACCAAGCCAGGGGCGGGGAAGGGAAGTGGCCGGGTTTCCGCTTCATTCATTTTCCCTCTCACGGTCGGGGTCGATCCGGTCAGGCGGCTACCCTCGCGCCAGCGGAGCATGGCACTCACGCAGCTTTCGCATTCCCTCCGCGCCCCGGGAGCCTCCCGGATGGGACACATTCAGGCCGGAGTGCTCACCCTCTCTGTCTTCGGCGAAGAGAGGGAATGAGTCCTCCTCTGAAACCTGAATATAAAAATGAATGAATCGAAATTCCCATTAGGCCAAGTGGTCAGCACCCCCGCCGCGCTTGAAGCGCTGGATCCCGAAGACATGCGCAACTGCCTGGAGCGGCACGCTGCGGCCGACTGGGGCGACACATGCGCCGAAGACCGCGAGGAAAACGAAACGTCCCTGCGCTGCGGACTGCGGATCTTTTCGGTCTATCGCGACCGGAACGGAGTCAAGTTCTGGATCATCACCGAGGCCGACAGGTCGAGCACCTGCATCCTCCTGCCCGAGGACTACTGACCGGCGGCGACCGGCAACCCTTCGGGGTTGCCGGTTTCCTGCGTAAGCAGGGGAGGGATCACCGGGTGCGGTTGACACCGATCCCTAGGGAAAGACCTCCCACCCATCCCGTTTCACGGCTCCCACGGCTCTTTGCCAGACCTCCGCGCCCGTTATAAAACAGGAAAACGTCAGCCAGAATACCCACCACCACCCCCCTATGAACCCCACCCAAGTCATTCCCAATTTGCCATCCCTTCAACCCGGGAAAATGGAACGCCAAGCCACAGATGACACGAAGCTCGGAAACAACCCCGCGCCCACACCAACTGAATCGTGCCAATCAGCGAGTTGCGCCCCTTATGCGCGGGGGAGTTTCTGGCAGGATTCTACCAATCACCGGGCGGGGGCCACTGGCCATCGCCCCACCGAAAACCTGCTGGATTGAATATTCCGAAGATTAATGGTTTCTTCAATGAGTATCCTCCATTGGCAAATGACGGGACTCTTACACAGCCTCAATGGCTCTTTTGAAGATTCGTTAATATATTTATATGGGGTTGCGAATGGATACTATGATACGAAAAATCTTGTCATGAGTCATGAGTCATGAAATCTTCCAAAAAAGTCTCTCTGTGTTAGACATAAATCACCATTATGAAAAAAAATCTCTCTTCCGGTGCGGCAACTGCCTTTTCAATAGCAGCCATTATGATCATACCTGATCTAAATGCTGCCATTACGCTGAACGGAGATCACACGGTATCACCTTCCGGTGGTGAAGCAGGAAATCTCACTATATCTGGAGACCTGAGCATAGTGAAAGGGATAGACCTCGGCATTGCGGTTGATAGCTCAGTGGCTGGGGTGCTACAAAACTATTTCGGCGTAGGGAGTAAAATTTTTGCCACTGATATTTCTGATGCGGCAGGTTCTTTCGGATGGAGAGATGGAGCTTCTAGCGCTGTTCGTTATAAAATGAAACTTGGTGCATCGAACAGTCTATCATTGTTTCATCCGACTACATTTGAAACAGCAATATTATTGGATCCTAGTGCGGGAAGACTCGACTTTAATGGGGCTTTCAGTGGAATATATGCGAATGGGCAATCGATTTTGACTTTAGGCAACGGCTCAGTCGGCTTTGGTAATGCTCCCCTAAGGTTAGCGAGTAATGTAAGCTCTAGCTCTTCCGGGTCGGGAGCATTTACGGTTTCGGGTGGAATTGGAGTTGGGATGGATTCGTATTTCAACGGAATACGCATAGGTCGAGGCAGTGGCTCAGATGCGTCGAATACAATTATCGGGAATAATAGTTTTAGCAGTAATAGTACTGGGAAGCACAATACAGGTATCGGTATTGGGACGCTTCGCGATAACGTCAGTGGTTCTGGAAACACGGCTACCGGCGCCTACACTTTACAACAAACAAATACAGGTTCCTTTAATACCGGGTATGGACAGAGCGTACTGCAACACAACACCGCTGGCGCAAAAAATACCGGCATAGGCTGGAAATCACTCATTTCCAACATAACTGGAAATGAAAACGTTGCGCTGGGGGTGAGTTCTCTTAGCTTGAATCAGGAAGGAAATTCAAACACGGCGGTTGGCGCAGGCAGTTTGGAGTATCTCAAGGGGGACGGTAACCTAGCTATAGGGCAAAATGCAGGACGCTATCAGGCCGATGGTATTAAAGGTTTCTGGCGTGGCAGTAATATGGTGTTTATAGGTAGTGGAACTCGGTCAAAGATGAACTGGGAGTCCAATGCCATTGTTATTGGAACGGGAGCTATTAGTGATGGGTCGAACACTACTGTTATAGGAAACGACCAAACGATAAGCACTCGCCTCCGAGGTGAATCAACAACAGATTCACTCAAAGTGATAGGCGAAACTGTTCTTTCAGGTGGTGCGGTAATCTCCGGGCAAGTAACACTTGCTCAGCCTCAAGGAGACATTTCGATGGGTATTTACGAGTAAAGGTAGGTATGAACAACTAATGTTGTTCCGTATTTTTATAGCCCTTATAATTTAAATCTGTGACGCTTCATCATAACAAACTCATCCCTATTTTACTTTTGGCATTAGTGGTTGCTGCCCTAGCAGCTCCACCTCTTTGGTGGAATAATGGCAATTCCCCGATTATTGATTCGGCAGCCGCCGAAAATAACCAAGGTCCAGCTAATATTGGGCAAGCAAAATATATGGTCAAATCGGCTCTTGATGCTCTTCGCCCGATTCGTCCTGATGTTGCCACCGAGATCGAAGCCGACCTCATCTCTATCCTCGATTTGACAGTTCCTCATACTAAAACTTCTGCATGGGTTGAAAAACAGAAAGCACCACTTCTTATTGGTCAGTTGAAAGCCATTGCAGCTCCTTTCTATATTCGCTTGAATGATGCTGACCCAGACTGGCTAGAGGCTGAGCGAACTGTCAACGCTACCAATCATCCTGGCTCAATTTTCCCTTGGACTGTAGAAACGACCGACGATCAGAATAAAGCCATTGCAAATATAGGTCAGCTTAAAGCCGTATTTTCGCTGAGGTTTGAGAATACTGTAATACTTAACCATAATTTAGATAAAGATGATGATGGCGATGGACTGCCAGATGAATGGGAGCAGGTAATTCTCGACTATATAGGAAACTCTTCTCTAACTATCGAGGATATAGATCCGGGAGATGATCCGGACGGTGACGGTTTCAGTAATATTCAAGAATATTACTTCCAATCCGCTCCTGACGATCCAAGCAAACGTCCCATAGGTAAAGTCTCAGCAAATCAATCCCACAGTGTGGCTCTGACTGCCGATGGCCGGGTCTGGTCTTGGGGATACAACGGTTCCGGACAGCTCGGGGATGGAACGACCACCAATCGTTCCTTGCCGGTTCCGGTTTCGGGAGTTCCCGAAATGTCCAGTATTGTGGAAATCGGATCGGGGGAGAATTTCACGCTCGCGCTGGACGACCAAGGCACATTGTGGGGATGGGGTGCCAACAATTACGGTCAGATCTCCAAGGATTCGAGCCGTTTCCTGAAACCGGTAAGAGTCGAATTGCCCGGCCCGGTAAGTCGTTTCGCTTGCGGAAACACCCATGCTCTTGCACTGGGGAGAGATGGCAAACTCTGGGCATGGGGAACCAACTCTTACGGTGAGCTGGGGCAGAATCATGATGACCCGGTAACCGGATTTGTAGAGATCGTCAAACCAGCGGGGATGCAGAATGTCAGAACCCTTGCCGCAGGCGAACACAGTTCCTACGCGGTGGATGTGGCAGGGAAAATGTGGGCGTGGGGATACAACTCTTACGGCGAGCTGGGAGACGGATCGAAAACCCATCGGTTCGCTCCCGTCCCGATGGATATTTCCAACGGGGTTCCCGCAATCAAAAGTATCGATTCGGGCGGAAACCACGCGCTTGCCTCCGGAATCGACGGTTCGATCTGGAGCTGGGGGCTGGGCAACTACGGCCAGCTTGGACGCGGGAGCACCTCTTCCAGCAACAAGCCGGTCAACGTAACCACCGGACTGACCGATGCGAGTGCCATCGCAGCCGGTGAAAGCCACAGCCTGGCGGTGTCACCGTCCGGAGTGGTGTGGGCCTGGGGTAGAAGCAACCGGGGACAGCTTGGCAACAACTCGACGGCGACCAGCAATATACCCGTGCAGACCGCAACTGTGACGGATTGGTCGGACATCCTGCACATCGCGACCAGAAGGGATCACAACATCGCCATGAAAAGCGACGGAAGCGTCTGGAGCTGGGGATATAACTATTACGGGCAACTCGGCTTGGGTGACACCACACAGCGTAACGAACCGGTGCGGTTGACTTACCTGAAGCTGACGTATGACGATTCGGATTCCGACGGCCTGCCGGATACCTGGGAGCGGTATTATTTCGGTGGAAGCCTTGCCCAGTCAGGGACTGACATCGCTGTTGCGGGTGGGGTTTCAAACACAGCGGCATACGCCTACCACCTTAATCCCAACTTGACGGACAACGACAACGACGGAATTAGCGATGGGGTCGAGATTGCGGCAGGCCTTGATCCGTTGGACTGGTCGGATGCCACCGGGGATCTGGATGGAGACCGCATCCCCAATCTTTGGGAACAGGCTATGGCCACTGACATGTCGGATCCCTTGTCGAAACCGGCGATCAACGCGACAGTGATTCCAGGGCAGAGCATCCAGGCAGCTATCAATGCAGTTTCAGGAAACTCAGGTAACCCTACCTGGGCGATCATTGAGGTTCAGGCCGGGATCTACAATGAAAACATCAATCTTCCAACCAATAAACGTATCTTGTTGGTTTCATCCGGAAACGGCGGGATTCCTGAAATTCGTGGGTCTTCCACTTCAGCAACCATCACCCTATACGGAGAAAGTGTGATTGACGGATTCAGAATCACCCATTCCAAGAACGTTACCGGCGTTGGAGTCTATTTAGCTCCTTACGTGGGGCGCGAATTGGCGAGGATCGCCAACTGTTTTATCCACGCTAACAGCGGAAACAATGGAGGAGGCGTTCGTGCAGACGATGGAAGAACGACGATCGCCCATTGTAGTGTCTTTGATAACACTGCATCAGATCAAGGCAATGGCATTTTCGTTAATAACGGCTCTCAGGTTTTGCTGATAAATTCGATTTTCTGGAACCCCGATGGTGAAGCTCCCGAGGAGGTCAGCTCAAGTGGACTTACCAAATCCCGTAACACAATCGTCCGCGATGCATCGTCAGCGGGCACGTTGGTCTATAATCCTCTTTTAAGTGCCCGCGGGCGGCTTGTCCGGAACTCACCAGCAAGAGGCCAAGGAAGTTTGATTGCTTCGGTAACCCGTGACATTGATGGGGAGTCCCGCTTGCCGCTGCCGGATATTGGTGCGGACCAATTCATCGACATCGACGGCGATGGCCTTCCGGACTGGCTCGAGGCTCTGGGTGTCACATCCCCGGCTGCAGACGATGACAGCGACGGTTTGTCCAACCTGGCTGAATACGAAACCACAGGCACCGACCCGCTTGCGGCAGATACCGACGGCGACGGACTTGAAGATGGCGCCGAAGTAGCCGCAGGAACCAATCCTTTTGATCAGGACACCGACACCGATGGAATGCCGGATGGCTGGGAGGTTGATTATGCACTCAACCCGCTTACTGACAGTGACGCTCTTTCGGATCTGGACGGCGACCGAGTTCCCAACCTATGGGAATACAAACGCGGTACAATCCCTAATAACCTACCGGCAAATCCATCGCGCCCTGCTGCTGATTGGGTCGTAAATCCGGCCTTGGCAGGGACAGGGAACAACGTGGCCACGATTCAGCAGGCAATCAATAATACTCCGACTTCCCCATCAAACCCCGCTTTCTACTCTGTGATCGAAGTCCGTCGCGGCATTTACCAGGAAAATGTCACCATTTTATCAAACCGGAAAATAGTTCTTCTTGGGCAGCCGGGTTACCCTGCCACAGAAATTCGTAGCCCCGCCAACAGCATTCACTCATTGCAAGTTCAGGCCGAATCCTTCATTGATGGCTTTCGGATCAACCGTATGAAAGACACGGATGATATTCCTTACAACGGTGGCTCGGGAGTTTATGTTTCCCTTTCGGAAGGGACAAAGCAGGTTTCACTGTCCAATCTTCTCATACACGGCCATCGCACCGGATCTGGTGCGGGGATTTATCATCACCGCGGACGCCTGCGCCTTGTTCACAGCACGATTTACGATACCGGTGCCCAATACGATGGGAATGCGATTTATGTCAGCGGATCTACCGCGCCGCTTGCTGTTCATAACTGTGTAATTCGAAGCAACGGAGGACTGGCGAGCGAGCAGATCTACAAGACCGCTTCGGCGACGGTTACCACCTCAGGTTGCATTATTCATGGGGGTGAATTCGGAGGTAGTGCCGCAGATCCGCTTCTCACTCGGAAAGGCTTGTTGCGCCTAGGCTCTCCCGCAATCAATTACGGACAGCCATCTGAGATCTTACGCGACATCCATGGTGAAGGCCGAAACGGGAATCCCGATGCAGGAGTGGATGAATACATTGACAGCGACAGTGACGGTCTGCCTGACTGGCTTGAAGCCTTGGGTGTTACATCTCCGGCCGCGGATAATGATAACGACGGATTGTCCAACCTGACTGAATACGAAACTACAGGCACCGACCCGCTTACGACAGATACAGATGGTGATGGTCTCAATGATGGTGATGAGGTTGTAGCCAACACAACCCCCCTGGATCCGGACTCGGACGACGATGGCATGCCGGATGGCTGGGAGGTAGACTATGCGCTCAACCCACTCGATGATCAAGACGCGCTCCAAGATTGGGACGGAGACAGGATACCTAACCTTTACGAGTTCGCGAATGGAACCTTCCCAAATCTGAACACCTCTTTCCCTCCTGCGCACATCACGGTCGATCCGTCCACTGTGACGCAAACCGCCGTTCTCAAGAAAACCATCCAGGCAGCAATCAACGAGACGTTGAATGCCAACCGTCACACGGTGATTCGGGTCAAACCGGGTAACTATCCGGAATCGGTTACGATCAATGGAAAACATATTCTCCTTCTCGGTGACTTAGGGGCGAACCTCCCCGTCATCGCTCCGCTTTCCAGTAATGCAGTAACGATTTACGAGAATTCGGCTGTAGTGGACGGGTTTGAGATTCGACCCGGTTTATCAACTGCAACGATTTCTGGACTCTATATAAATACCGATTTGAAGAGGGATCAGGCAAAACTGGTTAACTGCATCATCACTGGATTTAACTTATCTTCCGACAGTGTTGTGTTTCTTAGTCAAGGTAAACTCGCCTTGGATCACTGCACTATAGTCGATAACACTGCAACTTCCGGTGGTCTGGTTTACACTAGAGACGACCTTGTAATCCGTAATTCCATCGTCTGGAATCCGGGGGCTGGAGCAGCCCAACAGATTGAAATCTCTTCCAGTGGAAGTGCTGTGGCTACGACAAGTATCATTTTCGGAGGTGAACTCGGAGCGATAAGCCTTGAACCACTTGTTGACCGGTATTACGGCCTCATGGCAGGTAGCCCGGCAATTGGCTCGGGAACATCGCTTTCGGTGATGCCATCTTCAGATCGGCACGGCGAAGTGCGTCCGGCTCCTGCTCCTGACATCGGCTCAGATCAGAGGACCGACTCGGATAGCGACACCCTACCGGATTGGTGGGAGCTAAAATATTTCGGGAATCTTTCGCAAATCGCGGAGGGTGACGACGATACCCCGAACCCAGACCAATTAACCAATACCTACGAGTATCTACTGGGATTTGATCCAACGGATCCCGATTCGCTCTCCACAGGACGCGGTGACATGGCCGAGGCTCTAATTATGTCATATGATCCCTGGTATCCGGCGGAGTGGAATCTGGATCCGGATAATGACGGACTTACAACCGGCCTCGAAATCGTAAACGGCTCCGATCCCATGAACTCAAACAGCACTGGAACCGGGTTCCTCGACGGGCTGGTTTACTACCTTGGATATGCTTTCGACGAAACTGATTGGGATGGAGACGGTCTTAGCAACCAAGATGAAATTCTCGGAGGCACGAATCCATTCGCGTCAGACACCGATGGAGACGGGGTGGATGATGGGCAGGATGATTTCCCGCTTGATCCTACAAGAACGGTTTCACCGGGAGGATCAGGAGGTGATTTAACAGCACCGGTGATTACGCTCTTCGAACCGATCGGAGCAACCTTGATTCCTTAGCTCTTCCTTTACCAAATTTCCCAATCCAAATGAAACTCTCCCATCTCAGGAAACTCCCCGTTATTCTAGTCCTCGCGTTATACCAAGTCGGCGCACTGCCATCGTTGGTGGCAGCGGAGGTGGCGGCGGAACTTCCCCCGGTGGTTCGCACGCCCGGTAAGGGTGATGTGAACCGTAGTCCCGCTCTTTCGGAGGCGCCCCGGTCGCTGGCGGCAGGGATACCCGCCAAACCGACACGCGGGCAGCTGGAGAAGATCAAAAGTGACGGCCTTGTCCTTGCCAACCTGTCCGGCAACTCCAAGCACAAAGGAAAAGAGGAAGAGGATTTGTCCTCCGCCCTCAAGGCCTATGGGAACCGAAAGAACCCCGGCGATGCGTCCTCGCTGAAGGCTTACATCGCACGTTACCCGGACGGTTCGTGGACTCCCGGGTTGCAAGTCACCTGGGGGGTGCATGCATATCACGAGGGACGATTTTCGGAAGCGCTGGACTCCTTTGAACAAGCATGGGAGGTGATGAAATCTTCAAAAAATCCGAAAGTCCGCGAGGCATCGGTGACGGCGGCCGCCGAGCTGGCCTCGCTTTATGCGCGGCTCGGCCGCCTTGAGGATTTGCAGACGGTGCTCAAAGAGGTAGAGGGCCGCCCGGTTGCCGGAGCGGACACCGAAAAGATCCGCATGGCAGCCCAAGGACTGGAATCCATGCTTAAAACACCGGAGCATTCCTTCAAGTGCGGGCCTTACGCGCTGGGCAACATACGTGAATCGCTGGGCCTGGCACCCGCGTCCCATCCGCTCATCGACAAGAAAGAATCCACGGTCAAAGGGGTTTCCCTCGCGGAGCTGGAGGAGCTTGCGGGAGGGATGGAAATGGACTGGGTCGCAGCCAAACGCGAGGGTGGGGCGAAGCTTCCGGTTCCAGCATTAGTCCACTGGAAGGTTGGCCATTATGCTGCGGTCGTCAAGGTGGCGGAAGACGGACGTCTGCTGGTTCGCGATCCGACGTTTTTGAACGACTTCCTCATCACCCCGGAAGTGTTCGACCAGGAGTCGAGCGGCATGTTCCTGATCCCGCGCTCCGCGCTGGGGAATGGCTGGAGCCAGTTGGATGCGGAAACGGCGGGTGCCACCTACGGGAAGGGGGCGCCTACTTCCACGGACAAAGACGACGACTGCGACCGGGGCACGTGCCCGGATCCCGGGATGGCGGCCTACAGTTTTGATTTTTTCAAAGCAGGTTTGATCATCCAGGATGTGCCGATCGGGTATTCGACCCCGTAT
>NZ_JBHUIT010000010.1:0-84340 GCF_042683045.1 Luteolibacter algae
GTTCGGCACAGAAAACTGGGCAGCCCAGTGGACCTACCTCGATGAGGCAGGCTTCTTCGGCGATATCAGTTCCGGAGTGGATCCGATTCCAGCGTATGTAGATACAGATGGAGATGGCCTTTCGGATTTCCTCGAAACCAAGCTTGCAGCTCACGGCTTCAATCCAAACCTGGCACAGCCTGCGCTCGTTGCCCAGTTGCTTGGAAATTCAGAGCTCTATACTTCCGATTCCATCCAGGATCTGAGTGCTGATGATATCGTGGTTCAGAAGTCCGGTAGCTCAGTGACCCTGTCCATCCCTGTTGAAAGCTCGAACAATCTGGTTCCTCCTTTCACACCGGCTGGAAATGCAACGTTACAACTTAACAATGTTCCTAGCGACAAGCAGTTCTACCGTTTCCGTATTCCTCAACCATAAGGTTGTCTGACGAAAATGTCACACTGGGGTCGTCGGCAAATGCCGGCGACCCCTTTTTACTCCCCACGAATTTCAAACCATGCGTCACCTTCTCCCCATTATTTGCCTTGGCACGGTCTGCCATTTGAGCGCTCAAGAACAAAAGATTTCTCCGACCGATGAGCTTCGCGTCACTGTCAACGAGTGGGTTGACACCATGCGTGAGATCCAGGAAGAGGAAAATGAATGGACCCGCGATCAGGAGGTTCTACAGAATTATCGTGAAGGCCTTGAGAAGGAAATCATCGATCTGAAAGAAAAGATTTCCGATGCGAAGACGCGTAAGGCGGGCGCCGATGCGGAGTCTTTGAAACAGACCCAGGAGCGCGACAGATTTGTTGCCGCCAAGGATGAGTTATCGGTATTGGTCCGCTCCCTTGAGGAGAACATGATGGACAAGCTGCCGCTCATTCCTGCTCCGCTTCGTTCCGAGCCAAAAGTGGCCCAAGCGATCGAGGATCTTCAGCACGATATCAAGCTCCCCGAGGACAAACGCAATGAGGGGGTTTCGAAACGCCTTCTCAATCTTATCAATCTCACCGCTGAAATCGAAAAATTCCAGCAAACCGTCGTCCTTCGTCAGGAGCTGCGCAGCGATGACAAAGGTCACGAATACAACATGCAGGTGATCTATTTTGGCCTTGCCGTGGCCTATGCCGTCAATGACGACGGTAGCCTGGCGCTCGTAGGTCATCCCTCGGAAAAAGAGGGATGGAAGTTCGAGGAGCGCAAGGAGCTCGCCGCTGAAATCAAACACCTCATCGCGGCAACCACGGGCGACGCCGATGCCGCATTCGTCACTCTCCCATTTTCCCAGCCTTAAATCATGAGCCCCCTGAAACGTTTTACATTGATTCTTGGAATCGCTTCCACAGCCATCGCCGGCGCCCAAACCCCTATCGAAACGGCGAAGTCCGATCTTGATAAGGCGGTGAGCGAACTCGGCGATACGAAAAAGGAATATGCGGATCTCCGCCGCTCGCTTTATCGCGATATTAATCGACTTGATGATGAGGCTCTGAAACTCGGCAAAGAGTTGCGCGGGCTTCAGCGTGAGGAGGAACGCCGCACTGCGACGGTGAAGACTCTGGAGCGCGAGGTGGAAGCGCGGAAAACCGATTTCAACTATTCGTCCGGAATTTTGAGTCAATACTCCAAGGCCTTCGTGACACGTTTGCATCCGGGTGAAAACCAGGAGTATCTGGAGAAGGTCAATACGCTCGATCAGAAGGCGGCTTCCGCCGCCGAAGATCCTAAGATGGAGCTAACGGAACGCATCAAAGTCCTTGAGCTCGGTATTGATCGGCTGGGAAAGATCGCCGGAGGTCACCGTTTTGAAGGTAAGGCCCTGCGCAACGGAAGCGAGTCCGTGGAAGGACAGCTGCTGGTAGTGGGGCCATCGGTTTTCTTTGCAGAGAAAAACGGAGACTTCGAAGGAGTCGCCACCTTTGCGGAAACCGGCACGGCACTCCCGACGGTTGTTGCTATCAGAAACTCGGGAAACAAGATTTCCGGGACGATCAATAAAATGAGCGGGACGCTGCCGTTGGACGGATCAATGGGTAAAGCGATCGAAGTGGAGGCGGCGAAAGAGACTCTCTGGCAGACCGCTGAAAAGGGCGGCTACGTCGGCCACGCGATTCTTATCCTCGGCGCGATCTCATTCCTTATCGCTGGTTTCAAGGTCTACGAGGTTTCTCGTTTCAAAGTCCCTGCCCGGCGTGAGCTGAACCTGATACTGGATGATTTGCTTTCCGGTAAAAAGGATGCGGCTATGAAGCGTGCCTCCGCAATTCCGGGAGAAGCGGGTGAGATGGTCCGCGTGGGTGTGGATAAGTTTTATGAGAAACGCAAAGTGCTAGAGGAATCCCTCTTCGAGAAGCTGGTCATCATCAAACCGCATCTCGATAGATTTCTTCCGTTCCTTGCACTCACAGCAGCTGCGGGCCCATTGATGGGGCTACTTGGCACGGTTCTCGGTATTATCAAAACCTTCCAGGCGATGGCGCTCTACGGCTCCGGGAATACCAAGAATTTCACCACCGGTATTTCAGAGGCTCTTATCACCACTGCAGAGGGTCTTGTCGTCGCTATTCCGGTTCTCGTGGTTCACGGTCTGCTCAAAAGTATGACCAAGGCGAAATTCGGCGAGATCGAGGGCGCCGCCATCGCACTGATCAATGGAACCACGGAGCGTGAAAAGGGTGCGCAGCCGATCGAATCCAACTCCCAGGAAGAAGCGGATGACGATGACACGGAGCTGACACCAACGCTGGCTTGATAAGTTTCAAGATTCCGAATTATGAGCGGCATTTTCAACGACGGGTGGAACCTTTTCCTGCAAGGGGGATCCATCATGTATATGCTCGGCGGAGTGGCGTGCATTTTATACGCATCCTGTTTTGCCGCATTGGCCTACGTCAACCGGGGGAACCTCAATGACAAGGATGCTGACCAATGGGAGCAATGGATCGAACATCCCGATCAGGCGAAAGGCCGTCTGGGTGAGGCGCTGGTCTACGTTCTTCATGGTCCCAAGCTTACTATAAAAACCGTAGGACGCCGCTTCGATGAGATCCGGCTGAGCATCGTTTCGAACATCGACCGCCGTATCCTGGTGATCAATACGCTGGTTGCCGCTGCACCACTGGCCGGATTGCTCGGCACGGTCATGGGGATGCTGGCGATGTTTACCGGCCTTGCCCAAGGCACGGGTCCCGCCGGAATGGAAAAGGTGGCAGATGGAATGCAGCAGGCACTGATCACGACACAGACAGGGCTGACCATCGCACTTCCAGGCCTTTTCCTCGGGCTGATTGTGAAATCAAAACGCGACCGTATTGCCGCGACTCTTGCCAGGCTGGAATGCCTGATCCTCACGACTCGCTTCAAGCGCGAGACCAAAATCTGATCCTTTTTATACCTGTATGTTTGGCCGAAATTTAAGCGACGATTCCGAAGAGCCCGTTCACGTTGATTTGTCTTCGATGATTGATTGCGTATTCATTCTTCTGATCTTCTTCATTGTCTCGACTGTGTTTGTCGAGGAAACCGGAGTCACCGTAAACAAGCCGGATGTGGGCGGGGCAAGTGCGTTGGAAAAAAATTCCATCCTCCTGGCCGTAACTGCGGAGGACAAGGTTTACTACGGTGGTGAGAGCATTGGCGTGCAGGGTGTCATTGGAAAGATCAAGCCACTGCTGACTGAGACTCCCGACATGTCGGTCATCATTCAGGGGGACAAGGCTGCGACGCACGGATTGGTCCAACAGGTTCACGGCCAGGCATTACTTGCAGGCGCGATGAAGGACAGAGTTTCAGTTTCCACGAAATAATGTCACGTCACGTCTATCGTCCGCCCAGAGGAACGTTTACCGGCTTGTTCGCGGTAATCGGCGGGCTTATCGCGACCATTGCGGTTTTCATAGCCATTCCTCTCTCGCAGAAACTCAGTGTGATGTTTGACGGGAATGATGCGGAGCCGCCGGAAATTGTTGTCGAGCCGCCGGAAGAACAGGATTTCGAGACCGAGGAACCTCCTGAAGAACCGGAGGAAGAGCCGGAACCGGAGGAGATGGTGGAGGAGGCCAGCGATCTGGACCTCGGAATAGATCTGGGTGATCTCAGCGTCGGCACTGGCGGCGGATTTGTTATGGAGATTCCCCAGTTTTCCATGAAAGGGGGCGACGATGCCTTCGGTGGAGATCTTGATTCACCACCCCAGCCAACGAGCAAAGTGCCGCCAACCTATCCCAGCTCACTCCTCAGTAAAGGAGTCGGCGGAAGAGTGCTCATCTCATGCACCATCGATACCGATGGCAAAGTTATCGCCACCACAATCAAATCGTCATCCGGCCATCCGGATCTCGATAAGGCGGCAATCAATGCCGTGAACCGCTGGAAGTTCAAGGCAGGCACCCGCGGCGGTAAGAAGGTGAAATCCATCGCCATCGTCCCATTCAATTTCGAAGTCAAAAAAGGCTAAAAACTATTTTTTCCACATGTTCCGTTCCGTCATTGCTATCACATTATTCTGCGTCCCGGCTTTACAGGCCGAGCGCATCACTCCTCCTTCGAACCTTTTCCGGGACCCGACCTTTGTCCGCGATTTCGTGGGTAGTTACGGCTTCCTTTCCGATGTGGAGCCAAAGGTGTCCAATGAGGAACAGGCACTGCTGGTGACGGTCCGTGAAATGTTTGAGGCTGGCCGCTTCCGCGAGGCTGAGCGGGAGATTGTGCGTTTTATCCAGGTGGTGGAGAATCCAACCGACCCGGAGATTGCGAAAGGCGAGATCAGCCCGGCGATGGTGTTCGTTCTCGGGAACCTATATTTCCAGGCCGATCGCACTGATGATGCGCGCCGGGCGTTTCTGGAGGCCATTCGTCGCTTTCCACGTTTCCGCCGGGCGTATACCAATCTCGGCTACCTTTATATTTCGAAAAATATGACGGATGAGGCTCTGCCGATGCTGCAGAAGGCAATCGAGCTGGGTGAAAATTCCAGCCGTGCCTATGGCCTTTTGGGCTACTGTCATTTGCTCAAGAAAAACGCTCTTGCCGCAGAGAATGCCTACCGGCAAGCCTACTTGCTGGATCCGAATTCCCGGGATTGGAAGCTTGGTCTCGCGCAGTCGCTCATGGCGCAGGATAAATTCGCGGAGTCTTCGAGCCTGATCGGATCTTTGATCGAGGAAAACCCTAACGATAAGCAGTTGTGGCTGCAACAGACCAACGCGCTCCTCGCCATGGAGCGCAAGGAAGAAGCTACAGTGAACCTGGAAGTTCTCCGATTGAAAGGACTCGCCGATGAATCAAACCTCAACCTGCTCGGGAATCTTTACATGGATCGCAATGAGCCGCAGCTTGCCCTTTATGCGTATCTCGCGGCGATGGAGAAATCCGAGAAGCTCGATATTTCCCGCACATTGAAATCAGCGAAAATTCTCAGTGACTATGGTTATCCGGATAAAGCGGATGATTTCATCACGCAGGTCAGAAACAAGGTGGGAGACTCGATTTCGGATGAAGACAAGCTCAGCCTGATGCTCACAGAAGTTTCTGTGGCGCAGGCTAAACAACAACCGGACCGTGTGGGCGCGCTTTTGAACCAGTTGCTGGAGTTGCAACCGGCCAATGGGGAAGTGCTTCTCCAGCTGGCACGGCATAAGGATTTGCTCTCGCGGGAAGAGGATGATGAAGATCTTCGTGCGGAGCTCGTCGTCGAGGCGCGGACAAATTACCAGCTCGCCGCCCGCAATGAAGATGTCGCTTATTCGGCAAATCTTTCTCTCGGACAGATGCTTGTCCGTGAGCGCCGTTATCTGGAAGCTCTGCCGAACTTGCAGGCGGCTCTGGCAATCAAGAAAAGCGAGAGTCTTGAGCAATACACCTCGCGCGTGCGCCGGGCCGCGGATCGCCAGGAGGATCGCGCAAAACAACCATAATGATGAGAATTTCCCCGCTACATTTTTTACTCATATCCGCCTCGCTTTTATCGGCGAATGAGGCGCTCGATGTGCTGGAGGGTCGGGTGGATGCAAACAGTATCCTCCTGCCGCCCCGCGAATTTTCCGAGGCTGAGACCGGTGGAGAAAGCGCGGAGGAGCGGGTGGAAAATATTATCTATTTGGAGCCGGAGTGGGCGGCTAGCCCTTTGGATCCCATTTGGGCGCGCTCGGTGCTTTATGACAACGCAGCCAATCCCTGGGTGCAACAGGTGGCGATTTCCGGCTATTTTGACTTTCAATCAAGCTTCGGGAGTGCGGATACCGATGCGGTGGGGCCAACTCCCGCGACGAGTAAGAGCCTGGATGGGACCCGCACCCGGCGTGCCCGGCTGGGCGCCCGTATCCGTGCCTTCAATAACACCGAAATCGAGGCAGTGGGGGAGTTCGCGGGAGATTCGCAATACGCGGGTGTGGAGCGGCTGAAGGCCTACACGCAAGTGACTGATACCACGGGGGTAACCTACGGAAAATTCCGTCCGAACTTCGGCACGGAATCCAGAGTGGAGCCGCAGCTGTCGCCTTATCCGCACGGCACGGTGATGGGGAGCTTGGTTGCACCGGCGCCTGCGCTCGGCGTGAGTATCCATCATGCCGGGAAGGTTTTTGATTACGATATGGGCTGGTTTTCCGGAGACTACAGCCCGGATCTGCCCGGTTTCAAAGGGGACGGATTTCTGAATTTCGGTATAGCGAAGAGCTCGGTTTCGAAAAAAGGCGATACGCTTACACGCACTCGCTGGCATGCGGATTATATTCACAACTTCGATGCGGCCGAATCAGAAAGCGGCGGGTATAATATTGTGGGACGGCGCTCGGCGAACGGTAACCAGCTGGTGGTGCAGAACCCGGCTTACCGTCATCTATTCTCTACAGGAGTCGCATTGGAATCCGCACGCTACACCTTTACCGGTGATTTCCAACTCGCCCGTGGTGAGACAACGGTCTGGGGCATGACTGCGGGGATGACCTATTGGGCGATCCCGGGAACGTTAAACCTGGTAGGTCGCTACCAATACGCCGGATCGGATGATGCGGGGGCGGTCGTTTCCACCTTCGGGACTTCCGGCAGCCTCCGCTACGACGATTCACCCTTCTTCATAGGAGACGAACTCCACTCCTTTTACCTCGGTGCGAATCTGCACCTCTACAAGGACAGCTTCGTCATCCAGAACGGCTTGGAATATTCCATCCTCAATGACGAGTCAGGCAGTGATTTCAATACGGATGCCTTCACCTGGCATTCCGGTGCGAAACTCTCCTTCTGAAAAACCGAACATACCTCCCACAACAACCAACAAGATATGAAAGCAATCCTCCTCGCGCTCACGCTCATCACTCCGGCTTTTGCCGTTAACTTCGATGCGGACGGCTTCGGCCAGCAGCTCAATGGCTGGGCGAAAAACCGCACCGCGACCTACGAGTTCACGGACGCGACTTACCGCACCTACGTTCCCACCATAACAGCCACGCCCGGTGGAGGTATGTATATCTCGACCCAGGTCGATATGCTCGCCTTCGGCTCGCAAGGTGCTGTTTCACACATCGATATGACGTTCGATGCCAGTGGCGTTCTGATCAGTGCGCAACTGCGGTCTACAATCGGCAGGAAGTCGATCGATACCGGTCTGGTGCGCCGCCCGGAAGCTCCCGCCGCGCCTATCGCTGTGGAGGGACAACCGACTCCTACGGCCCCGGCTTTCGATGGCACCGGAGAGCTGATTATGGATCTCTTCAGCCGGTTCGATATCGAGATGAAGAAGATCACCGAAGGAAAAGATGCGGAAAAACGCGATCTTTTCAGTCGCTTTGGCGGCAAGAATGCCAAGAGTGTGAATCTCGCAGCAGCGCTCCGGCACAATGTGAATCTAATGCTCCAGCACGTTTCCCCACGCGGCTACGCAAGCTATAAGTAATAGCGCGCTCGGAAAGGTATTCAGGGCAACCGCCCGGCAACTTGTCTCAGATGGCAGCTTGCCGGGTGATTTTTACCGAGACGAAATCCGCATTTTCTAAAATTCGCTTCTCCACCTTCACGTCCACGGACTTGAGCGGGTAAGTTTTGAGCAGGAAATCCGCGCTATCGGTGGCCAGGGTTTCGATGAGTTTCCGCGGTTTGGCGGCAGCCAGCTCGACAAGCCGGAGGGATACCTCGTAATAATCGATCGTGTTTGCCACATCGTCCGCAGCCTCGGAAAAGCTTTTTGCCGGGCGCATCCAGATACTGAGCCAAAGCATCTGCGGCGTGGCTCTTTCTTCATCCGGCACGCCGATATGGGTCAGCACCTGAAGGCGGCGGATCTCAATTTCATCAGCAATCATGGTAGTAAGTTTGCATCGGTTACCTGTTGCAAAAGAGTTTTTGTCGCCTGATTGAGATTGAGCTGCAATGCGTTTTCTAAATCGAGCCACTGGAATTCCTCAGCTTCTTCGTTGAGTTCCACTGCGTGGGAGGATGCTTCAGCCAGGTAATTCAGAAGCAAAAAATGCTCGTTGCGAATAAACTCCGGGGAGTCGATGCAGTCCTGGACCATCACAAAGCGGATCCGGGAGATCTCCAGCCCGGTCTCCTCACGGATCTCCCGGACGAGGGCTTGTTCGCAGGTTTCACCCCGTTCGATCTTGCCACCGGGGATTCCCCACATGTTGCTCCACTTGTGGGTGCGAATCATCAGCAGCTTTCCCTGGCCGTCATGAATCAAAGCACCGACCGTGGCGACCGGGCGGCGTGGCTCCCGTTTCTCCAGCATCTGCACCAGCACGCCCAGATCAGGCACGGTAATGTCCGGGCGGACACCCGCCAGAACCTCCGCGTGATGGTAGCCGGTGAGAACGGCGATGGAGGAAATGCCACCGTGGCGCGCCGTCTCGATGTCATGGGTCATATCGCCGACGAAGGCGGTCTCCGCCTTTGAGAGTTGATTGGCATCGAGGATGTGAGCGATCAGGTCCCGCTTATCCAGCACTCCCGCATACGTGGCTTCGAAAAATTCCTTCATGCCGAATTCTTCCAATTGCCGCGCGAAGGCATCCGCATCCATCGAGGTGAGGACAAACATTCTCATTCCGCGGGATTTTGCCCATTCCAGCTTCTCCCGGGCATGCGGCAGAACGGTGACAAGGCTGGTGGCTCCATCGAAGGCGGGACGGAAATGCGCTTCCAATTCCTCCAGCGCGACTCCCGGCAGAAGTTCCTCATAAAACTCCCGGTAGGGTAGGCGGAAATTACGGCGGAAGCCTTCACGGTCGAACGGAGCGACACCATATTTCCCGAGCACGGCATTTGTGGCTTCGATCACGGGACCCATATCGTCCACCAAGGTTCCAGACCAATCGAAGATAAGATTTTTGAACATGATGAGTTTTAATTGAGCGCCGGATAAGGAAGCGGATGCGGCGGGTGTCCCGGGCCTATCAGCCCAATGTGAATTTAACCGATTTGATCTTTCCTGTGCCGAATCTGGCTTTGATCTTCCTCAGTAGCTCCGGCTTCATTTGCTCAAGATGGAATCTCATGGCTGGCTGGGTCACGCGGAGCACCAGGTGGCCTTCCTTAACGGAGACCGGCTCTGTGTGGGCTCCGATAAAATCCCCGGCGATCTCCTTCCAGCCGCTTTTGACCTCCTCTTCATTGAGGCTTTCAGCGAAAAATTGCTTTTTCAGGATCTGGTCCACCCAATCACCGGCCTCGGTGATGTTCGCGCGGAGATCGCTTGGCTTTTCACAGCCAAGCCACTCGCGCATCAGATCCTCGTGTATGCCTTCCCTGCGCGTCGGTTTCTTTTTCCTAGGCGCGGCCATGGGAGTTATTCGTTGCCATCATCGCCGATCGCCTCGACGGGGCAGCCTTCCATGGCTTCGCGGCATTGCTCGATCTCGTCATCGTTCTCGGGCTGTTTGAAAACGTAGGAATACCCTTCGTCATCCGCACGGGTGAAGTTGTTCGGTGCGGTCTCACGGCAGAGATCGCAATCGATGCATTGGCTATCGACGTAAAATGTTCCGCCGACGTTCTCTTCGTTTTTATCTTCTTTGTCTGCCATGGTCTGTAGATGATTTCCGCCCCTTCGATGCATGGGGAAGGGGCGGGATGCAACTTCAATTTAGCGCACACGTGCCAAAAGCCACGGAAGAAGGTCCTCGATCGGGAGGCGCTCCTGTTCCATGGAGTCACGGTGGCGAATCGTGATGGTGTCCTTGAATTCCGGTTTTTCCTCACCAAGTGTCTCAAAATCGACAGTGACACAGAATGGCGTGCCCACCTCGTCCTGGCGGCGATAGCGGCGGCCAACGGCTCCACCATCATCATAGAAAACGTTCATCCATGGCTGGAGCATCTTTTGGATTTCGCGTGCGATGCGGACCTGCTCCTCGTTCTTCTTCATCAGCGGGAAAATGCCGACTTTGATCGGCGCGATGGCCGGAACGAAGCGCATGACGGTGCGGACGTCGCTTTTGCCGTCTTTTCCGAGATCCTCTTCGTCGAATGCCTCGCAAATAACGGCGAGGACGGTGCGATCGCAGCCAGCGGATGGCTCGACAACGTGGGGGAGGAAGCGTTCTTTTGTTTCCTCATCGTAGTATTCGAGAGGCTTGTTCGCGCCTTTCTGGTGCACGCCGAGATCGTAATCCGTGCGGTATGCCACACCTTCGAGCTCCTGGATACCGAATGGGAATTCGTATTCAATATCGTAGGTTTTCTTGGAGTAGAAAGCGCGCTCACCATCGGGAACATCCAGAATGTGCAGCTTGTTGCGCGGCACGCCGATTTCCGCGTAAAATTCCAGACGGGTCTCGAGCCATTCTTCGGTCAGGCGCATGCCGTCATCCGGATGGCAGAAGTATTCGATTTCCATTTGCTCGAACTCACGGGAGCGGAAAGTGTAGTTCCGCGGGTTGATTTCGTTACGGAAGGATTTGCCGATTTGGGCGATGCCGAACGGGAGCTTCACGCGATTCGAATCGAGAATGTTTTTGTATTGGCAGAAAATCGATTGTGCCGTCTCCGGGCGGAGATAGGCGATTTGCTCGCCGGTGGCTCCGAAGTTTGTCTGAAGCATGAGGTTGAACTCACGTGGCTCGGTAAGAAGTGAGCCGTTTTCCGGGTTATAACGGGTTGTTCCGGTAACCTGCTCGGTGGTCTCGCCCTGGAGCTGGATGGCTTTGATCGCCTCCTTTTTGCTCATCGTGGATTCCTTGATGAACTGCGCGTAATATTCACGAGCGGTCTTGCGGGTCTTTGCCTCATCGTAACCGGTGATTTGCAGCACCGAGTAGGCTTTTTCCGATTTCCATTCCGCTTCCGGAAGGGTTGCACCGCTGAAATGATAGACCGTGCCGGATTGGGGCTCGATCTGATCCGCACGCAGGCGGGCTTTGGAAAGGAGGCAATCGCACATAGGATCGCTGAAGCCGCCGATATGGCCGGATGACTGGAGAACTGCCTCCATCGTGAGAATCGCGCCATCCATGCCGAGCACGTCATCACGCTCTTGGACGGTTTTCCGCCACCAGTAGTCCTTGAGATTGCGTTTCAGCTCCGTGCCGAGTGGACCGTAGTCCCAGCAGCCGTTCAGTCCTCCATACAACTCGCCCGCTTGAAAAATAAAGCCTCTGCGTTTGCAGAGAGAGACAATTTTCTCCATCCGCACCGGGTCTGTTACATCCTTGTTTGCCATATCGTAATATCCCGCTTTCGGGAGCGCGGATGAGAACACACGCAGTTGAGGGGGGCAACATCAATCATCCTGCATGCAATGGCTGGAAATCCTTTCTAAAATAAGGCGGAGAAGGGCGCGGGAAATACTCCCACTCGGAATGCTGCGGCGAACCCAGTCCCCTAGCTTAGAGGGCTTAAGTCCGCCGCAGCCAATCCGCTAACCACGGGAATACCGGATTTGGAAGCGTGAAACGTGCCATCGCGCGGCTGAATTTCAAAAAACATCCATGTTCCGGGCTGTGTGCGGAGTTTTTCATATCCGAAGTTTAGAGTTTAAATTTTTCCCGCATCCTCCAATCTCCCGCCCCTCACCATGACTGCCTCCGAGATCCGCAATTCCTTCTTCGATTTTTTCCGCGAAAAGCAGCACACGATCGTGCCTTCCGCTTCGCTGATGCCGCAGTCTCCCGGCCTGCTTTTCACCAATGCCGGGATGAACCAGTTCGTCCCGTATTTCTTGGGCACTGAAAAGCCGCCCTATGCTCCGGCGCGTGCAGCAGACACACAGAAATGCATCCGTGCGGGAGGAAAGCACAATGATCTGGAGGATGTCGGCTATGACACCTATCACCACACATTCTTTGAAATGCTGGGGAACTGGTCCTTCGGGGATTATTTCAAAAAGGAAGCGATCGAGTGGAGCTGGGAACTTATTGTGGAGCGGTGGGGCGTGCCTGCGGAAAGGCTCTACGCGACGGTCTACGCGCCATCGGAGGGGGATCCATCAAGCTTCGACCAGGAGGCATATGATCTCTGGGCGGAACTTTTCAAAACCAAAGGGCTTGATCCGGCGAAGCACATCGTCAATGGCAACGTGAAGGATAATTTCTGGATGATGGGTGAGACGGGTCCATGCGGACCGTGTTCCGAGCTGCATGTGGATCTCACTCCAAACGGGGATTCCGAAGGAAAGCTGGTAAACCAGGACTCCGATCTATGCATCGAGATCTGGAACCTCGTTTTCATCCAATACAATGCGGAGGCAGACGGGTCATTCCGTGAGCTGCCGGCGAAGCATATCGATACTGGGATGGGATTTGAGCGCGCCTGCTCACTCATCCAGAATACCCGCAAATTCACAGATTTCTCCCGGAAACCGACGAATTACGCGACGGATGTTTTCCAACCGATCTTCCGCAAGCTCGAAGAACTCAGTGGAAAAACCTACTCGGATATCTATCCGGAGCCGGGTGCTGACCGGGCGGCATTTTCCGAGGAGATGAAAACAGCGGTCGCCTTCCGAGTCATCGCAGATCATCTCCGCACCCTGAGCTTCTCGATTGCCGATGGCATCATGCCGGGCAATAATGGCCGGAACTACGTGCTCCGCCGTATTTTGCGCCGTGCCGTCAGATACGGCCGTCAACTCGGTTTTTCCGGTGAAAAACCATTTTTCGGGAACCTCGTTGTCGCTCTGGTAGAGCAGTTGGGCGAGGTTTTTCCAGAGCTCAAGGCCCGTCAGGACGTGGTCCGCAAGACTCTTGAGAACGAAGAAGCGAGCTTCAACCAGACGCTGGATCGCGGTTTGAAGCGCTTTGAGGATGCTGTGGCTCCGGCTGATCCCGGCACCCCGGCGGTTTCCTTCGGCACAACGTTCCCGGGGTCGATCGCTTTCGAATTGTACGATACCTTCGGCTTTCCACTCGATCTCACAGAGCTGCTCTGTGCGGAGCGTGGCCTGACAGTTGACACCAACGAGTTCGAGAAGCTTATGGAGCAGCAGCGTGAGCGCGCTCGTGCTGCGCAAAAATCAACTGTCGTAAGAGCTCTGGATATTTCCACGGATGCTATTACTGAATTCCTCGGTTTTGAAAACGATGAAACTGAAGCCACGGTCCTCGAAGTCCATCCGCAGGAAGATTCGCTTTTCGTGATCACTGATAGAACCGTTTTCTATGCGGAGATGGGTGGGCAGGCAGGCGACACCGGGGTCATGATTGTGAACGGCAATGAGATCGAAGTGTCCGGCACACAGCAGATTGGCAGCGCCCGTGCCCACGTGATTGATTCTGCCGCCGCGGTTGGCGTGGGCGATAAGATATCCCTCAAGCTCGATGAAAAACGCCGCCGTCCGATCGAGGCGCATCACTCCGCCACGCACCTTCTTCATTGGGCGCTGCATGAAGTGGTTTCCAAAGATGCCACCCAACAAGGCTCCTCGGTTGACGAATACCGCCTCCGCTTCGACTTCAATAGCGCTGCCCTAACCGCCGGGCAGATCGCTGAAATGGAAGAATTGGTGAACGGTGCGATCCAAGGCGAGCTCACCGTCTCCTGGACAGAGGTGAAGCACGCGGACATCAAGGATCGCGAGGATATCATGCAGTTCTTCGGCGATAAATATGGAGAAACCGTTCGGGTGGTTCAAATTGGCGGTCATGCCAACCAGCTTGACGGTCCTTCGATGGAGCTCTGCGGCGGAACCCACGTCCGCAACACCCGCGAGATTGGTCTTTTCAAAATCAAATCCGAGGGCGCGATCGCTTCCGGCGTGCGGCGGATCGAGGCGGTTTGCGGTGACTCCGCATGGGATTATCTCAATGAGGCGGTCAGTAAATGGGATACGGATCTCAAGGCTGCCCGCGAGAAGCTCAAGGTGGCCAATGAGAAACTGACCGAGCTAGGCGAAGAGGCAGTCACCGTAAATGACTTCCCGCACATCATGACGGCGATGCTGACCGAGCGTGCCGATATTGCCCAAATTAATGCAACCTTCTCCCACGGTCAGCGCACGCTGGAGGAAACCCAGGCGGCTGCGATTGAAGCCGAGAAACGCATCAGGAAAATTCAATCCTCCCAAGCCGCGGCTCTGGCTGACGAAGCCCTCACGGATCTCATCGCAAAAGGAGAGCCGATTATCGTCAGTTTTGACTCGGATGCTTCCTTGCTTCAGGAGCTCCAGAATGGCCTGAAGAAAAAGGCTTTCGCCGGCCCGGCTCTACTGGTTGTCGACGATGGTGAGAAGCTTCATCTCGCAGTTCATTGCGGCCCGGATGCTCTGGCAAAAGGTCTGAAAGCAGGTGATATTCTCCGGGAGCTGGCAGCTATCGCCGGCGGGAAAGGCGGTGGTAAGCCGGATCAGGCACGTGGCGCTGCGGGGGATCGCGGCAAGCTTGATGAGATCAAGGCAGCCGCTGCGGCAAAATTCTGAGATAGGATGCGGTTTTGGCAAGGGCGGTAAACGACTCCGCCCCTGCCGGTTGAATTTTTCTAGCGGGCTTTCAGGGCATCCAGACGACCGGCAGCATATGCGCCGAAGACCTGCTGGATTTCATTGCGCACACGGCGGAAAACGGCGAGTTGCTCTTCTTCCGTGCCAGTCGCGTGTGCAGGATCATCGAAAGGCCAGTGGTGACGATTCATCTGGCCCGGGAACATCGGGCAGGCTTGATCGGCATTTCCGCATACGGTGATCACGGTTTCCACATCTTGCTCCAGAAACTCGTCCATGTGCTTGGAGCGATGCGAGCTGATATCGATACCGATTTCCTCCATCGCCTTGATCGCGAGAGGATGAACATATTCCGCGGGTTTCGAGCCTGCGCTCCGGACGTTGAAGTCACTGCCGAGAGCTTTTCGCAGGATACCTTCGGCAAGGTGTGAGCGGCAGGAATTACCGGTGCAGAGGATGAGAATGGTTGGTGGATTCATTGTTTTCAGGTTGTTGGATAAAATTTTCGTTTCAGGAAAAAGGAGACGTGGACCAGCCCGATCAGTGCGGGGACTTCAATCAGAGGGCCAACGACAGCTGCGAAGGCGACTCCGGATTCCAGCCCGAAGACCGCGATGGCCACCGCGATGGCCAATTCGAAATTATTGCCTGCAGAGGTGAAGGCCACGCTGGCGGTGCGCGGATAGTCGGAGCCTAGCTTTGCCGCCATGAAGAAGCTTATCAGGAACATCATCGCGAAGTAGATCACCAGCGGAACGGCGATTCTCAGGACATCCATCGGCAGACGGACGATCGCATCACCTTTATAAGTAAACATCACGACAATGGTGAAAAGCAGGGCGAACAAGGTCAGCGGGGAAATCTTCGGGATGAAAACATTTTCATACCATTCCGTGCCTTTGGCTTTCACCAGTAGCAGGCGGCTTGCGATTCCAGCTGCGAAAGGGATGCCCAGATAGATGAGAACGCTATGGAAAATATCCGACATGGAAACCGGAACCACGATCCCTTCCAGCCCGACATACGGAGGAAGCACAGTGATAAAAAACCAAGCGTAGGCACTGTAAAACAGGATCTGCGCGATGCTGTTCAGCGCGACGAGACCTGCGGCATATTCGCTGCTGCCTTTGGCCAGATCATTCCAGACGAGAACCATGGCGATGCATCGGGCGATGCCGACAAGGATCAATCCGACCATGTAATCCGGCTGATCCCGTAGGAAGATGACGGCAAGAATCCACATCAATGCGGGACCGATCAGCCAGTTCTGCACCAGTGACAGACTGAGGATCCTTGTGTTTGAGAAAACTTTCGGCAGCTCTCCATAGCGGACCTTTGCCAGCGGCGGATACATCATCACGATCAAGCCGATCGCAAGCGGCAGATTGGTCGTGCCAAGTGTCATTGGCGCGAAGAAGGCCGCCGGATCGGCAATCACGAAGTTTCCGAGAAAAACTCCGATCGCCATTGCGACAAAGATCCAGACCGTCAGATAGCGGTCCGTAAATGACATGTTTTTTGCGACGGTGTCAGACATAACGGGTAAATGGTATGGGTTAGCAGCAATTCGGGCCGGAGCAGGATGACTTCCCGCCGATTGCAGGGAGCCGGCCGATGGCAGGGAGGCCACAGAGCTCCGGAGCGAGGCATTCCGTATGCTTGTTCTCGAGGATCAGGATGACGGCATCGTTGGTTAGCTCATGTCCGACGATGACGTATTGGGAAATGACCTTGTCCTCGTATTCGATCTCCACCGGCACCTCTTCATCGGGGAGGATGCTTTTTGCTTTTTCCATAATGGCAGCCATTTTTCCGGTCTCGATGCGATGATCGAAATCCTCGCCCACCCAGATCTGGAGCTGGCAGCAGCGGTTTTCGCGAAGCGTGCCCCCACAATCGAGGAAGGTTTTATGCACGTGGCCGACTTCCGTGACGTGGAAGGAAAGCGGAACCTGATTGCCATCCGGAAGTTTGATACGGAAGTAACGGCTGGAGAATTCTGAGAGTAATGCTTTTAGTTCTAGGAGTTTCATAATGGTAGTTTTGCAAGTTTAACCGGGCCCGGGCAGCAGCTGTTTTCACGGTCGGCGAGTCGGATTTCCGCCTTTTTGAAGTCAGCCCGGTGGTCGAGATCGTCGGGAAGTGAAGAGATGATTTGTCCAAGGAGCGGGAGGTATTCCGGATCAATGCGGAAATAGGTCCACTTGCCGCAGCGCTCACTTTCGAGCAATCCCGCTTTGCGGATAATCTGAACGTGGCTGGAAACGGATGACTGCGGCATTTCCAGGATATCGGCCAGCTCACACACGCATAATGCGCGATCCTTCACGAGATGGATGATACGCCAGCGGGTCTCATCCGCCAGAGCACGGAAGAATTTTGCGGGGTTGCTCATAACGAAAATAGTCATAACGTAATTTATCGTTATGTCCAGCGATTTTCTTGGGGTCGCTTCTGCTGCAAAAAGGCAGGGATCCGATATTTCTGAATGCGATGCAGCCGGGTTTCCTGAGGTGGCACCCATGGTGCGGTAGAATCTCCAAAGTGTTGGGTGGCAATTATCGCTTTTCGCGCGATGATTGTGCCGCCCGGGAAAACCACTTGCCGGGAATCACTTGCCAGGAAGAGGCAGTTGACCGGCTGTATGCCGAAAATAATCCACCAGACAGAATCAACCGAAATTACCGCACCTATGAAAGCAATCCAATTCATCCGCAATAGCAGCGAGGCAGGCTCCGCTATTGAGACCGAACTTCCGACTCCGTCTCCCGAAGGCTTTGATATTCTTGTTAAAATCGAGGCAATCGGGCTGAATCCCGTGGATACAAAAGTCCGCCCCGCGGAAGGTGGGGAACCGAAGACTCTGGGCTACGATGCTGCTGGTGTGGTTGTGGCCACAGGCGATAAAGCTTCTCTTTTCAATGAGGGCGACAAGGTTTTTTACGCAGGTGATGTGACGCGTCCCGGATCGAATGCGGAGTATCAGCTCGTCGATGAACGTATCGTCGCAAAGCGGCCGGAAGGCCTTGATGCGGCTACCAGCGCGGCACTCCCTTTGACTGCGCTCACTGCCTGGGAGTCTTTGTTCCACCGCCTCCATATCGATCCGGAAGCTTCCGGTAAAAACGCCGGGAAAACCCTCCTGATCATTGGTGGAGCAGGCGGAGTAGGATCGATGGCGATTCAGTTGGCAAAACGGGCGGGGCTTACGGTGATCGCCACCGCATCGCGGGACGAAAGCGCGGAGTGGTGCCGGAAACTGGGCGCGGATCATATTATCAATCACCGCGGTGACATGCCCTCCCAGCTCCGGGAACTCGGCTTTGAAAATGTTGGCTACATCGCAAACTACAACAATGTCGATAGCTCTTGGGCAGCCATGGGAGAAATGATAGCACCGCAGGGTGGTGTGGTCCTGATCACGGAGCACAAAACTCATCTCGATATGGGCGGTCCCTTCAAAGCTAAGTCTGTGGCAATCTGTTGGGAGTTCATGTTCACCCGCGCGATGTTTAAGACCGCAGACATCATCGAGCAGCACAATATCCTTACCCGCATTGCAGAGTTGATCGAATCCGGTGAGCTCCTCGCCACTGCCAATGACAACCTCAGCCCCATCAATGCGGAAAATATCCTTGAGGGACACCGCCGCATCGAATCCGGCAGATCCATTGGAAAGCTCACCATTTCCGGCTGGGCGTAAGTGCGGGAAAACCAATCATCACATTTCAAAGAATTCAGAACCATGAGCAAGAAACTTACGATCACCGCAGATATTTACGCCAAGCCCGACCGCATTGATCTCGTAAAGGCGGAGCTGTTGAAACTCGTCGAAGTCACCCGGGCCGAAGATGGCTGCCTCCAGTATGATCTTCATCAGGATAATGTGGATCCAACCCATTTTTTCTTTCACGAAAACTGGGAGTCCCGGGCGCATTGGGAGGCTCACATGGAAAATGCGCACCTGGCCGCCTACCAGACTGCTACCGAGGGAGCAGTGGCCGATTTCAAAGTGAACGAACTAACCCATATCGCTTGAGCAAGAGTGTCCATCCAGCGGAAAATCTTTCCGGTTTTCCTTCGGGATCCAGCAGGACCGCTCACTCGATTACTTGTTTTTTTCGTCATGGAGAGGTGGATGGTTCGCTCTGGAAAATAACGACGGCATCCTCGGTTTTCGGAGAATTCGCCTATTTTGGGAGAGAATGAACCATGTAAACGGGTCTATCCCCTTTACATGCAGATACGCTCTGATTTGAATGCGCAGTCAATTTTCTTAAACCAGACGACACAATGCCTTTAACTATCAAACCGAAATCCGAATGCGCCTTTGATCAAATTTCACTGGGAGAAGTGATGCTCCGCCTCGATCCGGGCGAAGGCCGCATCCGCACTGCCCGTAGTTTCCAAGCCTGGGAAGGCGGCGGCGAATACAATACGTCACGTGGATTGCGCAAATGCTTCGGCTACAAGACTGCGGTCGTAACCGCATTTGTGGACAATGAAGTGGGCCATTTGATCGAAGATTTCATCATGCAAGGTGGCGTGGCTACGGATTTCATTCAATGGCGTGAGGATGACGGTATCGGCCGCTCCGTCCGCAACGGATTGAACTTCACCGAGCGTGGCTTCGGCATCCGTGGTGCTGTCGGCAATCCCGACCGTGGCAACACCGCCGCATCCAGCCTCAAGCCTGGCGATATCGACTGGGATCACATTTTCGGAAAGCTTGGCGCACGCTGGTTCCACACCGGCGGAATCTACGCGGCTCTATCCGAGAGCGCCGCGGAAGTTACATTGGAGGCTGTGAAAGCAGCTAACAAATACGGCACGATCGTTTCCTACGATCTCAACTACCGTCCTTCGCTCTGGAAAACCATCGGCGGCATTGAAAAAGCCCGCGAGGTGAATCGTGAGATCGCCCAATACGTCGATGTGATGATCGGGAATGAAGAAGATTTCACAGCTTCACTCGGCTTCGAGGTCGAAGGAGTGGACCACAATATTTCCACAATCGAGACAGAAGCGTTCAAGAAAATGATTGAAACCGCAGTGAAGGAATTCCCGAACTTCAAGGCAGCGGCAACGACTTTGCGTGGGGTGAAAACCGCTACAATCAACGATTGGTCCGCCATCCTCTGGCACGACGGTGAGTTCCACGAATCCCGCAAGTATGACAATCTCGAAATCCTCGACCGTGTCGGTGGAGGTGATTCCTTTGCTTCCGGCGTCCAGTTCGGATTCATGGAGTTCAACGACCCGAAAAAAGCTGTGGAATACGGAGCCGCACACGGCGCACTGGCTTCCACAACGCCGGGCGATACCTCCATGGCGACCCGCAAGGAAGTCGAAAAGCAGATCTCCGGCGGCGGCGCTCGGGTGGTCCGCTAAATCCGCATTTTATTCCGGCATTTTGTTCTGCAAAGTGCCGGAACAATTTTCTTCCGTTGCTCATGCGTCACTCATCGGTGGCGCATTTTTTGTTGCCGTCATTGCTAGACTAGGCGGAAATGTTCGGGCAAGTTCCCGCCGTGCCAGAGAACGAAGAAAATATCACCAAGCCTCCTACCTTTCGGGAGGACCTGACTGTTTTGATGAAAGTCCGGCTGAACTTTTTCGTGTTGGTGACAACATTCTTCGGTTATCTGCTGGCGAGGAAAGGAATGCCGATGGAGTGGGGGATTCTGATTCACACCTTGCTTGGCACGGCAGCCGCGGCTTTTGGCTCCGCTGCGTTCAATCAGCTGATGGAAATCGATCTGGATCTGCTGATGAAGCGCACCGCGGATAGGCCGCTTCCCTCTCGGCGTATGAATCCGATCACCGCCTTTGCGGTCGGCTGGATACTTTCTGCCATCGGTATCATTCATCTCGCGGTAATGGTTGGGCAATGGGCTGCTTATCTGACAGCCGCGACCATTGCGATTTACGTTTTCATCTATACGCCAATGAAGCGTATGAGCTCGGTCAATACGTTGATTGGTGCAATCCCCGGAGCAATTCCCCCGGTGATCGGCTGGGTCGGTGGCGGAGGCGGGATCATTGATCCGGAAGCGTGGTTTTTGTTCGGGATACTGTTTTTCTGGCAGCTTCCCCATTTTGTCGCGATCAATTGGCTTTGCCGCCAGGAGTATGAGGATGCCGGATATAAAATGTGGTCCAATGGTGATCTGAGCGGAAGACGCAGTGGAATTCTTTGCGTGATGTTTTCCCTCGTGCTTGCCGCGTTCTCATTATTGCCGGGTATCTGGGGTTTCACGAATCTCTTGTGGCTGATCGGCGGGCCGATTTTTGGTTTGGCCATCGCGGCGCTCAGCCTGCGTTTCACAAAGCATGGTGAACGCACTTCCTGCCGACAGTTATTCTTCTCGACTCTTATTTACCTTCCCGTTGCCCTAACGGTGCTTCTCATCGCATGGAAACGATAGCACGAAAACTGATAACAGCCGGACGTGATTTGGCGGACGAGCTTCGCCCGCTTGAGTTTTCCGATCCGGTTTCCCATACCTACCTGACGGTGGACTACGCTCGGGACGGTTATGAGAAGTATCTGGAGAAGTTTGCAGGCACGACAAAAAGGGTGCTGATGCTGGGAATGAATCCCGGACCTTATGGGATGGCGCAGACAGGGGTTCCTTTTGGCGAAATTGCGATGGTGAGGGACTGGATGCGGCTTTCCCCGGAAATCGGGAAGCCGGCGATCGAGCATCCAAAGCGGAGGGTTCTGGGAATGGACTGCCCGAAATCCGAGGTAAGCGGGCGCAGGTTATGGGGACTTTTTTCGGAAAAATTCCCGCAGGCGGAAGATTTTTTTGCAGAGCATCTGGTGATCAATTTCTGCCCATTGATTTGGATGAAAGACACAGGGGCGAACCTCACGCCCGACAAAATCAAAGCCAGCGAAATGGTCATGGTAGACGCAGCTTGTCAAAAGCATCTGAGACGGTTGATCGAGCTTACCAAACCGGAGTTTCTGATTGGAGTGGGGGCTTATGCGGGAAAACAAATGGCCTTGGCCAAGGCGGAGCTCGGTGTGGCAGGAACGATCGGGAAAATTCTCCATCCCTCGCCCGCATCCCCAGCCGCGAATCGTGGCTGGGCGGAAGCGGCTGAAAAGCAGCTGCGGGATATGGGTGCCTGGTGATGAATTTTCGAGCGGCTATCGTTTGATGGGTTTGGCGTCTTTTCCAGCCGGCACCGTATCTTTCGCCGCAGGTGCATCGCCATGGTTGGGACGTGCATCCTTACCAGCGGGAACGGTATTTTTACCGGCGGGGGCATCTCCTTTGGTCGGTTTGGAATCTTTGCCTGCGAGAACTGTATCCTTGCCCGCAGGCGCGTCGCCTTTAGTTGGCTGGGCGTCCTTCCCGGCAGGGACGGTATTTTTTCCTGCAGGAGCGTCACCCTTCGCAGGCTGCGCATCCTTTCCTGCCGGAACGGTATTCTTACCGGCGGGAGCATCACCTTGGGTTGGTTGGGCTCCTTTGCCCGCCGGAACCGTGTTCTTGCCAGCCGGAGCGTCGCCTTTGGCCGGGCGAGCGTCTTTACCCGCGGGAACGGTGTCTGCTGCTCCCGTTTCGTTGTCCTCTTTTTCGCGTGCTTTCTGAACGGCTTTCTCTTTCTCGAGCGCCTCCCTGTCGGCATGGGAATCCCGGACGGCTTCACTGCTTGGCTCCGGCGCCGCGTCTGCAGTTTTCGGTGCGATAAATATGACTCCGGACAAAAGTCCGAGGGCTACCGCAGCAACATTACAAGTATTCAGATTAGTATCGATCATATGATATCATACGATACTTCCGCGCTCTGTAAAGTGACCGCCTGAACACGTCAGGCGATCGGCGTCCTCCGCGAGGACAAAGGTCAATGCTTTCCGAAGGTCCCGAGCAGCGCCGCGAAATCAACCGGCTCTGCCTTATCCGCATTGAGAATGGCCATTTTCTGAAGGGAGAAGATTTCAGAGATTCCCTTGGTGGAAAGGTCCAGCATGGAGTCCATCTGTGCGCGGGTGAAGACGGCCTCTTCGCCGGATCCCTGGACTTCCACGAGTTCCAGAGCTTCTGTCATGACGATGTTGCAGTCGACAGTCGCAGCCTTGTCCTCCAGGTAATTGAGATCAAGGACAGGGGTGTCCTCATAGATGCCAGCGGAGACCGCGGCTACGAGTTTCTTGAGAGGGAAATCCTTGATCTTTCCTTCGGCTAGCAGGCGGTTGAAGGCGATTGCTGTAGCCACGCATGCGCCGGTGATGGAGGCTGTGCGGGTGCCTCCGTCCGCCTGCAGGACATCGCAGTCGATCCATAACGTGCGTTGGCCGATTTTCTGGAGGTCGACAACGGCACGCATTGCACGGCCGATCAGGCGCTGGATTTCCGAGGAGCGGCCATCGAGTTTTCCGCGGGAAATATCGCGTGATTTGCGATCGTGCGTGGAGTAGGGCAACATCGAATACTCGGCGGTAAGCCAGCCGCCCGGCACGCGCTGGTGACGCATCCAGCCGGGAACACCCTCCTCGATCGTCGCGGAGCAGATGACACGGGTATCGCCAAAACCGACGAGCACCGATCCAGTAGCATTGGGGGCGACATTCGGGTGGAAGGAGATCGGGCGGAGCTGGTCGTTTGCGCGTGCGTCAGGGCGAATCATGGCGGCACGGTTAAACGCCCGGCGTCAAACTTCAAACCCCAAATTGAAGGGAAATCCGATCTGGCGGGCGATGTTTTTCTGATTGGTCATTGAGCGGGTAATCGGAATCGGCTTACAGTCCGGCTGCGAATGCCTGAGGCCGAGTTTTTGGAAAGTTTAGGAATCATCTCGGTCTGCGCCGCGGTGATGGTTGCGATCGGCAGAATGGTCAGAATGCCGGCGATCGTCGTTTATCTTCTTTGTGGGATCGTGATCGGGCCCTGGTTTGGATGGGTGAAAATGGGGGAGGGGCTGGAGCTTGTATCCGAGACCGGAATTGCCTTGCTGCTTTTTCTCGTTGGGCTGGAGCTGAGCATTGGCAAGGTGAAGGATGTCGGCAAAGTCGCGGTGGTGGCAGGGGTGCTGCAAATTGGCTTCACCGCGCTGAGCGGTTATGTGCTGTGCTCGCTTTTGGGGTTTGGGATGGCGGAGGCTGTCTTTCTTGCGATCGCGCTGACGTTCAGCAGCACCGTGGTGGTGGTGAAGCTGCTGGATGAGAAAGGAGAGCTCGAAAGTCTCTACGGGCGTATAGGTCTGGGTGTGCTTCTGGTGCAGGACCTGGCGGTGATCATGCTGTTGACCTTCCTCGCCGGAATGTCCGATGAGACGGGCGAGGCGATGAATGCCGGCACGGTGGGGATAGGTTTATTGAAGGCCTTTGGCGGAATGGCAGTGTTGCTGGTTGTGGCGCTGGTCGCTTCAAAATACCTTTTGCCAAAGCCTTTCAAATGGGCGGCACGCTCCCCGGATGTGCTTCTCATCTGGGCGCTCTCGTGGTGTTTCCTGATGGTTTTCGGAGCGCACGAGTTCGGGTTGTCGCTGGAGGTTGGAGCTTTCCTTGCCGGAATGAGCCTCGCACAGCTGCCGTATAATGAGGACTTGAGGCGGCGGGTGCATCCGCTGATGAACCTTTTTGTAGCGGTGTTTTTCGTGACGCTCGGGATCCGTATCGATTTCAGTGGAGCCTCCGATCACATCGGGAGCGTTCTGGCACTTTCGACTTTTGTTTTACTGGGAAAGCCGTTGCTCTTCCTCGCGATTTTAGGTTGGAGGGGTTACGGACGGAAGACAGCTTTCCTGACTGGTGTGACGCTTGCGCAGACCAGTGAGTTCGCTTTTATTTTGGCTGGGTTGGCGATGAGCAAGGGCTTGATCGGAGGAAATATTCTCCTGATTTCCGCTTTGATCGGGGTGGTGACGATCGCTGTTTCATCCTATACGATCATCTACAGCCACAGCCTCTACGCATGGATTTTGCGGATGGGTTTATTGAAATTCAAATTCCTTGATGGAAAGCCGGAGGTGGCGGATCGCATCGTTCATGCCGGGGAGCATTTGGACCGACATATAATTGTGGTGGGTATGAATTCCCTGGGGAGAGAGCTTGTGAGGCGCCTCTGCGCAAAGGGGGAAAATGTGTTGGCCGTCGATACAGATCCGCAAAAAATGGAAGATCTTCCGGGTAGCAGCCTGTTGGGCAGCGTCGGCTATCTTTCCGTTTTGGAGGAGGCCGGCTATTCGCGGGCAAAGCTTTTGGTTTCCGCCCTTCAGATCGAGCAAACAAATGATTTGCTCGCATACCGATGCAGGGCTGCCGGAGTGCCATGCGCCATCCATGTGGTGGACTTCTCGGTGATTGATAACCTGTTGGAGCTCGAGACGGATTACCTGATGGTTTCCAAAGTTGACGGGGTGAAGGCGCAGCTACGGATTCTGCAGGAAATGGGGGTTTTGAAATGAATACATTCGCTTTGTTATTAGTGATGGCAGCGATTGCCTATGGCATCGCCAAATTTTTCCGATTGCCGTCGGTGCCCATTCTGATCGGTGCCGGAATGTGTCTGGGCTTGGCTGGTCTGGTGCCGCACGAGCTGCAGCTTGGCGGAGGCGAGGGCGCGATGGATATGCTGGAGCTGGGCTTGGTTTTCCTAGTGTTCTCATCCGGGGTGGAGCTGAATCCGAGCCGTTTCATGCGTCTCGGAAAGGCTGTGTCGTGGGTCGCCGGAGTGCAGTTCGGCCTGGCGATGGGCACGGGATTTCTGTGTGCGAAGTGGATGGGACTCGGGACTTTGGAAGCGGTTTACATGGGGGGGGGCTTGGCTGCGAGTTCCACCCTGGTGGTTCTACGGCATCTGCAAAGCCGCAAGGCAATGTTCGAGCCCTATGGTAGGGTAGTGACCGGAGTTCTGCTGCTCCAGGACGTCGCGCTGGTGCTGCTGATCGTGCTGTTGTCGAGGGTCGACGGAGGGGGCTGGGATGTTGGGAGAGGGCTTTTGGAAACGTTTATTCTGGGCGGAATTGCCTGGGTGGCCCAGCGGTTTGTGATTCCCAGGATGGTTCTCCGTTTCAAGCCGGATGAAGAGAGCCTGCTGCTCTGGCTGGTGGCTGTTTTGCTCGGGTTTGTAGGGGTTGCCGCATGGCTGGGGCTACCTTTGATTGCCGGAGCCTTCACGGCGGGCTTTGTTTTTTCCGCATTTCCTCTCAATGGATTGGTGCGTGGGCAGTTATCGTCTTTGGTCGATTTTTTCCAGGCGATGTTTTTCGTCGCGCTCGGGGCGCTACTGGGTATCCCGGAGCTCAATCTTTGGCTGCAGGCGGGGCTTTATTCGATCGTGGTGATCACGGTTACCCCGCCACTTGTTGCCTTGGTCGCTGAGTGGCGCGGGCTCAATGCGCGGGCTGGAATCGAGTCCGGACTGCTATTGGCTCAGACGAGCGAATATTCGCTTTTGCTGGGGCTGAGCGGTGTGGTTTTGGGGCATGTCAGTCAGGATACCTTTTCAATTCTGGCGCTGACCACTGTGATCACGATGGTGGCGACTCCTATCCTGGGCCGTGAGGAGGTGGCGAACTTTCTGCTTCCATTCCACCCGCTGCGGAAACGGAAGCGGGTGGAATCCGCGTTGGAAGGACATGTGTTGATTCTTGGTTTTGGGTCGGCAGGTATGTGGACGCTGAAGCCGCTCCTGGCTCAGGGGGAAAAGGTATTGGTCGTCGATGATGACGCTGTCGTTTGCAGGGCTTTGGCGAAGAAAAATGTCCCCTATTTACGGGGTGATGGGGCCGAGGAGGAAGTTTTGGAGAAAGCGGGAGCTTCCCGCGCGAAGATCGTCATCGCCTCTATGCGGAGAGTGGGCGATGCGATGGTTGTTTTAAAATACGTGAAAGGAGTTCCAGTCATCGCACGGGTTTTCGAGGATGAGGATGCTGCGAAGATCAAAAAGGCGGGTGGTATCCCAGTGATGAACTCGCAAGCGGCAGCGGATACGTTTATGGCCTGGCTTGCTGCGAATGACCGGGTGAAGGATTGAAAACCAGAGATGGATCTATCGCCATCCACTTTCTCGGAAGTAGATGATCCGGTAGTTGGTAGGGGCCGATGGTTTCCCGGTGGAGCTGGGTTACGCGGATACCGTAACGGAGGAACATCCGTTTGATCTGATGGTGTTTCCCTTCGTAAATCGTCAAGCGGCAGCTGGTCTCGGACAGCATTTCCACTAGCGCGGGCTGGGTGCGGATTTTTTCTTTATCGAATGACATTCCGCTGCGGAATTTCGCAATAGCATCCGGCGGAATGGGAAGATCTGTATGGATCAAATAGGTTTTGGGGATCTTCTGGGCCGGCTGGGTGAGGGATTCCGAGAAAGCGCTGTCATTGGTCAGGATGACAAGGCCGGTGGTGGCCCGATCGAGACGGCCGGCCAAGTGGAGATCGTGAGCCCAATCGGTCTTTATCAGATCGATGACTGTCGTGTGCTCCCGGTCCTGGGTTGCGCTGACGGCCCCTGCTGGTTTGTGGAGCATCACATAGCGTGCTGTGCGCTGCTGGAGAATTTCCCCGGAGAGTTCCAACTGATCGAACTTGCCCACCTCTACTCTGCCTTCGCTTTGCTGGATTTTATTGAGAAAGACTTGCCCCGCCTCCAATGCCGCCTTTGCAAACCGCCTTCCTTTACCGGTTCGCTTTGCGATGAATTGGAGTAATGTCATGGGTGGTTTCGGCGTATGGGTTTCCAAATCTGAGATCTTCGCGGATGCGATTCCAGTAACTATAACAAACGGGAGCTTGTCGGATCGGTATGATCAATTCATGAATCGGTGGATAGAATTTTTCCCGCTTAAACGTAACCGTTTGCGAAAGGATGGGAAAAATTCGTCCATTTTTTGTTCCTAAACCCAGCTGCTGAAAATCATGCCTTCAAATAAATTATCCGCCAGGGAGACCGATTCGCCATTTCTTCCAGAAAATCCTTCGAGAAGACAATTCCTCACCGCTTCCGGGGCGGTTGCGTTGAGCGCCTGTCTGGGAACTCTTGCCGCGAGAGCCGATACAGCGGGGGATTTGAAAACAAAGAAACTAAAGATCGGGATTGTGGGGCTCGGGAACCGCGGCTCGGGTGCTGTAAGAGATGTTCTCGGGGCCGACCCGAATGTGGTTATTTGGTCCGTCGGGGATGTGAATGAAGAAACGACCGGGCAAAACAAAAGCAAACTGAAACAAACCTACGGTGAGCGGATCGATTGTGAGGAGCGGACTTTCATTGGGTATGATTCCTTTGAAAAAGTTCTTAACTCCGGGATTGATATCATCATGCTCGCCACGCCTCCGGCATTCCGCCCGGCTCAGGTGAGAAAATCTTTCGAAAAAGGAGTCCACGTGTTCGCGGAAAAGCCATGGTGTGTGGACGCACCGGGCCTGAGAATGGTGGAAAGCGCTGTGAAAGCGGGGAATGAAAAGGGTTTTTCCTTCTTAACCGGTCTTGTCTGGCGGCATACGGAAGCGGCGAAAAAGATCTATGAAACAGCTCTTTCCGGAGAAATCGGAGATATACTAACGGCAACCGGCTACTACTGCCTGTGGCAGGGAATGGAAAAGAATTCCCTGGAACCGGCAAAGTTGAAAACGCTGCATGAGCATAATGGTTTCAAGAGGTGGTTTAGTTTCCGCGAGTTGGGCGGTGACTGGATCATGGAGCAATTTATCCATTCGGTGGACAAGCTCGGCTGGGCCATGAATGACGATGTGCCGGAACGTTGCTACGGAAACGGTGGTCGCCCTTTGAATGGCTCTCCGGGAAATACCACGGAGTTTATTAACATCACCTACGAATACCAGGATGGGAGAAGAGCTTTGCTGAATGGCAGTCACATGAGCCGGTTCCGGACAATTCATGACGAAATTTTCGCGACGAAGGGACGGACGAAGCTCAGTAACGGACGTTCCTTTATCGAAAAGGAAGGAAAGCGTATTTTCGAGGCTGATACGGTAGCTCTCGGCTACGAGCTAGAGCATGTCACTTTTCTTGAGCACATCAGAGCTGGCAAGGTTTACAGCGATCTGAAGCCTTCCTACAATACCCACCTCCTTGCTCTCATGGGAAGGATGGCCACCCAGACCGGGCAGGAAATTTATCCGGAAGATGTGCTGGAGTCTGATGAAGCCTATTTCGACAGTGAGAAAAAGTGGGATTACGACACTCCATTCGAGACCATGCCCTATCCCTCGCCACTAAACTCCTAGTCTGATCCACCGAATGTCTCTCCGAAAATTTTTTAGCGCCACCTGCATCATCCTTCTGGCAGGTATTGCCCATCTTTCCGGGGCAACGTTTGAGCAGAAATCGATGAACGCGTTTCTGGCTGAGTATCCAGAGGCGGAGCCTCTCATTTCCGAGGGCGCGGCAGTCGAGGGTGTATGGAGCCACTTCAAATCCACCGATAGGAAATCGGGAATGATCAAGGTGCCAGATGGCCAGCCGTATACCAAAAAATCCTACGGGGACTTTGTGTTATCTTGCGAGTTCATGCTGGAGCCGGAGGCCAATAGCGGAATATTTCTGCGCTATCCCGGCAAGGGAACCGGCTATGACTCCATGTGTGAGCTTCAGATGCTGGATAACAGCGCGAAGAAGTATTCCAAGCTGAAGGAGAGCCAATACCATGCAAGCGCCTATGGGTTGGTAGCGGCGAAGAAAGGTTTTTTAAAACCCGTCGGTGAGCTTAATTTTCAGACAGTGGAAGTCCGCGGGCACAGGATCCGGGCCTGGCTGAACGGCTCGCTGGTTCTGGATGCTGATCTGGAAAAGGCGGAATCGGAATTCCATCCCCAAGTCGGCAAATTGCGGTTGTCCGGACATCTCTGCTTGGGTGGGCATGCGGATGGCGTTTACTATCGCAGTATGTATGTCGTGCCGCTCGATGCCGCCGAGGCGAAGGATGACGAGCTTTTCCCGAAGGTGGGAGAGATTCTTTCCAGCCGCTGCATCAGCTGCCATAACGGGGAATCCAAGCTGGCAAATGGTGGAAATCTCTCATTGGAAACACGCCAGGATCTGATCAAAGGAGGAAACCGCGGCGCTGCGTTGCTCCCTGGTGATGCGGAAGGCAGTTTATTATATACCAGCTTGATTGCCCACGAGGCTCCATTTGCCATGCCTCCACGGGATCGTTTCGACCGTATTCCGGAATCTGAAATCAGCCTCATCCGGGAGTGGGTGAATCGCGGGGCGCACTGGCCGGAGGGCGAGACAATTGTTTATAGAAAGGAAAAAGCCAACGGAGCTCGAATTGATCCCAAGGAGCTGGAACTTGTAAAACTGATCCATGCGAAAATTCTCGAAAACTCAGCGGATACACCTCCCGGCGAGCCATACTCTGACAAAGTGGAGAATATCAGTGTGCCGCTGAAAATGCTGCCGATTCCTGCCGGAAAATTCCAGATGAAAGGATCCGGGAAAGATGATGAATTTACCGCGGAGCTTGATGGGTTTTGGATCGCGGAAACGGAGCTGCCGTGGGATCTCTATTCTCCTTTCATGGAGCCGGAAATCGGCCGCAATAAGGATGGCTACCCGCAGGATATGTCGCTGGTGGGTGAAGATGAGGTTATCCTGGCCCAGCCATCCCGGCCGTATCATGCAATGAGCTTTGGCATGGGGGTGCGCAGGCATCCGGCGATTGCGATGACCCAGCATGCGGCGAACAAATACTGCCAGTGGCTCAGTTGGAAGACCGGGCATTTTTACCGGCTGCCTACTGAGGCGGAATGGGAATATGCGGCCCGGGCCGGAGTAGCTACTTCCTATCCATGGGGAGAAGATGCCGACGCAGGAAAGATGGATCAATACGGATGGTATAATGATAACAGCAATGGATCCTACCAACGGCTTGGCAGAAAGGAAGCGAACGCGTGGGGAGTGAAGGATATGCTCGGTAACGTCATGGAATGGACCCTGGATGGATTTGTGGAAAACCGGCGCGCGGCTTTGGGCGATAAAGATGTTGTGAAGGCGCCATGGATCAAAGCGACCGGTCCCTACCCCCATGTTTGCAAAGGGGGGCATTGGAACTCCGATCACGCACAATTGAAGTTCGACGGACGTGAAGGCTCGGATCCCAAATGGAAAATCTCGGATCCCCAGAATCCGAAGAGTATCTGGTATCATACCAATATTATGTGGATTGGCTTCCGGCCGGTGCGCAGCGAAGTGATTCCCAGCGTGGAGGAAATGTATGAATACTGGAATTCCGGTGTGGCGTATGATTGATAGGCATCTTCCTGACGCGTCATGAACCGCCGCGCGTTCATCAATCGACTGGCTTTAACCGGCCTGGGCTTTATGGGCGTGGAGAATCGGGCGTTTGCCGTGGGACGGCTCGGGCATGATTGTATGTGGGAGTGGGGCTGTATGGGCAGCTACTTCAAGGCTTATTTCCAGCTTCCTGCGGGTCGGACGGAGGCGGAGTTCAACAGCCTCAGAAAAGAAGTGGCCGGAATGTTATCGCGGCTGGAGCTGATATTTTCAGTTCATCGGCCGGACAGTGAAGCCCTGGCGCTCTGCCGAAAGGCAAATGCACAACCGGGGAAACCCATTGCTGTAAGCAACGATCTCATGAAGGTCACCGGGAGCGCCCTGGAATATTCGGAGATGACCCGTGGGCATTTCGATCTCACCGTTGGATCACTGACCAACTATTGGAGATTTTGTGCGGCATCGCAAAAAATTCCCGATCCGGAACGCGTCGAGCTTCTAAGGAAGCGGGTCGGTTGGGGACAACTGGAACTTGGAGAAAAAACCATCACGTTCCATCCCAAAAGCGGGGAAATTCTGCTGGATTACGGAGGAATTGCAAAAGGTTACGCGGCGGATCGGGCGATGGCTTGTTTTCGTAAAGCCGGAATCACCGCGGCAGTGCTCGATCTCGGTGGGGAGATCATTGCTTCGGATGCTCCAATTGGAAAATCCGGCTGGGAAATTGCCATTCTGGATCCAAATGGAGCGGTGGCGGGTGAATCGGTGTTTCTAGTGAATCAGGCACTTTCGACCTCCGGCGATCTCTACCAATCCATCTCGGATAAGGAGCTTCATCTAAGCCACGTGGTGAATCGGAGGGAGCCCGCCGGCTTACGCAAAAATTCCAGTGTGACCGTCGTCGCGGAGTCCGCCGTGGCGGCGGATTGTCTCGCTACCGCGGCGCATTCCTCCATGGGTTCGGCGGACTTCGCGGTTATCTCCAGGCTTTGTGAGAAAATTTGGAGCCGGAGCGGTTAGCTGGATCGACGCTTGTTTTCAGCTCAACTGGGTTTCCGCGAGGAACTTGTAGGTTCCGTTTGCCGCATAGAGGCTGTCGTGAGTGCCTTGTTCCACCAATTCACCCTTTGAAATGACCAGAATTTGATCGGCGTGCCGCACGGTCGAAAGACGATGGGCGATAACCAGCGAAGTGCGGTTCTGCATCAAGCGCTCCAAAGCCTCATTGACGAGTCTTTCGGATTCGGAATCAAGAGCGGATGTCGCTTCATCGAGCAGTAGGATTTTCGGATCCGCGAGAATAGCCCTGGCGATTGCAATCCGCTGGCGCTGACCTCCCGAAAGCTTCGTGCCCCGCGGACCGACAATCGTCTCGTAGGCCTCTGGAAGCTCTGTGATGAAGCTGTGGGCATTTGCCTGGATGGCTGCGTTTTCGATCTCTTCGCGAGTGGCACCCGGTTTTCCATAGGCGATGTTTTCCAATATTGATCCGCCGAAGAGCATGACCTCCTGGGGCACGATCGCGATCTGGGAGCGCAGCGAGCTGAGCGAAATTTCCTTGGAGTTGGTTTGGTCCAGCAGCAGGTTGCCCGAGGTAGGATCGTTAAAGCCGAGAATGAGGGAAAACAAAGTCGACTTTCCTGCTCCGGAGGGGCCGACAATCGCCGTGCGCTGCCCTGCCGGAAGCACGGTGGAAATATTTTTCAAAACCGGAGCATCCGGCCGGGAGGGGTAGGTGAAGGAAATGTCCTGCAGTGTGATCTGGCCGGAGATGGTTAGATCCGAGGCACCGCTCCCGCGCTCGGTAGGCATATCGAGTATTTCCCGCAAGCGCTCGGTGGCTCCCGCGGTTTGCTGGAATTGGGAAATGATTTCCGGGAATGAGCCAAGCGACGCTCCGACAAAAATGGAAAAAAGGATGAAGGACGAGAAATTTGTCCACGAGATGCCATCGGTGGCATACATCCGGGCTCCATACCAGACCACGAAGGCAATGGTGCCAAAAAGCACGAAGATAATGAATGAGAGGAACGCCGCCCTTGCGCGGGCACCTTTGAGAGTGACGGAAAGAAAATCCGAGAGGGAGGACGCGTAGCGGGTCTGCTCGAATTTCTCGTTAGTGAAGGCTTTCACATCCGCAATGTTCTGGACTGATTCCTCAATGACCGTTGAGGCCTCGGCCAATGATTGTTGCGCGGCCTTCGAGTGCTTTTTGACCCTCATTCCGAAAAATGCGATCAGCAGAATCACGACAGGAATGCAGCCGAGCATGATCAGAGACAGCTTCCACGAGGCGATGAAAATGAAGGTCAGGCCCCCGATTAAAATGACAAGCTGACGGACTGCCTGGGGCACCGTGGTAAGCAGGGTCTCGCGGACCAGGCTGAGATCCGAGGAAACTCGATTGCTAAGAGAGCCGGCGCGTTGATCCTGGAAATAGGAGATCGGTAGGTTCAACAAATGTTTGAAAATATCCTGGCGCAGCTTGTTCAATGCGGATTCGCCGGACTTGATGAAGCCTTGGACGCGGAAAAACGCGATGCTTGCCTGCAGAAACAAAACGCCGAGAAGCATCAAGACCGTCTTGTTGATCCCGGCAAGAATTTGCTCGGGTGGGACTGCATTCTGGAGTGCGTCTGCCGGGTTCCCGATGAGTTCTTTTAGAAAATAAGGAAATGCGAGAGCCAGACCGGCAGTCACAAAGAGAGCGATGAGAGAGGGGATGAAGACTTTTTTCTCACCCAGCAGGTAGGAGAAGATCCACCTGTTTGAGGAAATGGGAGATTTTTTATCCGCGGAAGGCATGTGCGGATGGGAAACGATGGAGCGCGATGCGTCAATGACGGGAAATGCCTATAATGGGTTAGGAGCGTTTGCGGCGCAGTGTGGCAGCTGAAAGTAGCGATAAAATGAGGGCCGTGGACGGCTCCGGCACGGAGGTCAGGCCTGTGATCGCTGTTGCGTAGCTGCTGAGGCGAACAAAGAGATTCACGTCGCCGGAGCCGGGTGGCTGCAGTAGGCTACTGGGCGCACCAGGCAGAACGAGAGCGGGCGAGTCCGTGCCGAAAGTGGATGTGCCGGAGCCGGATTTCTGGGTAACGACGGAGGTGATGCCCGTCAGATACCAGTTTCCGGCTATGTTTTGGAATAGTCCGGAGCCGGAGTCAAAAACTGTTGCTCCCGCTTCACCTGCGGTTTGTCCCAGCGTGGTCTGGAGCGCGTCGAAGGCGTAGCTGGAGTAGTTGAAATCATCGATCGAGCCTCCGATCTGATTGGTGCCCCAACGCTTGGCCACGGTGGAGGTATCGCCCCATGTAACGGTGTCCAACGACGATCCATCATCACTTCTGCCCACTCCGTAGGCGACGATTGTGGCGGGGCTCAACGACTCATCGGAGCCGGTGTAAATACTGACCCCGGAGAGCGGAGGGGCGGAGCTTAAATGAATTATTTTCAGATCCACGCCCGGTGCGACCCGTATTTCCGGAGAGGCGTCACGTGTGAAGAACGTTGTCCCATCGAAGGTGATCCTGTCATAGGGGGCGACATGGCCTGCCGTGAGAACATAGCCGTTTCCCAGATAAATCCCGGTCCCGCCGATATCTCCGCTCAAATTGCTCAGACTACCGACGGATTCGAAGGGCAGGCCGCTGCCCGGATCGGTGCGATTGGTGGAATTGTCCCCTCCATAGATCACCAACGCGCTAGCCATGCCCGCAAATATCGACGGGAATAGTAGACATTGTGAGAGTAGAAATTTCATCGGATTTAAGGAAATAGGTTTCATCCCACGGCTGCCCTTATCACTGACGAGTTTCAGAAAAATGCGGAAAAGGTCAATGAAACTTAAGTATTGAATACAACTGGCGAAATGGAGAAGGATAGCGCCATGAAATACGGATGGGCTCTGATTGGATTTGTTTGCTGGCATCTGACAAGCTGCGCCACAGGCGGCGGGGAAATGGGTGATATGGCCGCGGGCGATGACGGTGCTGTAGGAGGAATTTCCGAAGTGCCAAACCCTAGCCCGGAGATGGCCAAAGCAAGTGGAACCTCGCTTTCCCAGCTCCAGCGCGGACACGTGGTTTACATGTTGAAATGCGGCGAATGTCATGAGTATCAGCTCCCTGAACGGGTTGACATTATGGATTGGGAAGACGCTATGCCGGATATGATCCGGCATGCCGGGCTGCCTTCCTCCGATGAAACAGCCGTGCTCGACTACGTGGTGGCCGTGAAAAAGCAAAAAGGACAGGAATATTAAGCGGGAGTGAAGCTTGCCAACTCGACCAGACGGGTGAAACTCTAGGCTCCGCCGCGTGAAAAGTTATTTCCTAAGAAGATTCCTGCTGATCCCTCCCACATTGCTTGGGATTACTTTCCTTGTCTTCGCGATCACCCGGTTTGTCCCGGGTGGGCCGATGGACCGGATGCTTCAGCAAGCGGCCGGAAGTGCTGATGGAGGCGGTGGAAAAAAGGCTTCCAATGAGGCGAGCGGCGGCCTCAGTGAGGAGCAGATGGAAGAGCTGGAAGAGCAATACGGGCTCGATAAATCAATGCCGGTCGCCTACTTGCAATGGCTCGGCCTTGCTCCGCGGGAGGTCAGAATTTCCAAAGGTGAATTCGGCGCGCGCGGTGATGATGCCATTGGCGGAAGCGAGGCGGATCCGGAGAATACGGCGATTTTGGTGCTACGGGGCGATGGCCGCGTGGTGCGGGTGAAGAAAGAGGGAGATCAGATTGTATCAGCATCCTATAAAAGCAGTGGCAAGGACATCGCCGCGGATGGCTGGAAGCTACGATACGAGAATGAGGAAATGCGGCAAAAACGTTTCCAGCGCCGGAACGCCGATGGCGCGGATCTACCCTCATATCCGGCTCGGGCGGTTGCCTATCGCACCCATTTCAGCGGGCTTCTTCAGGGCGATCTGGGGCGATCCAATGTTTATAATGATCCTGTCTGGAGTATGATCGTCGAGCGGGTGCCGGTGGCCGTCTACTTCGGGCTGCTTACGGCGATCCTTACGTATTCCGTCTGTCTGCCGCTGGGTGTTTTGAAGGCTTTGAAGCACCGCACCTTCATAGATAGCGCCAGCTCGGTGCTGATATTCGTCGGGTATTCCATTCCGGGTTTCGCCCTCGGAGCGATCTTGCTGGTGCACCTGGGAGCGCGGATGAATTGGTTTCCGCTGTTTGGGTTCACTAGCCCGGACTTCGGCGATATGGCCCCGTGGGATCAGGTGAAAGATCTGGCCCATCATACGGTTTTACCTTTGCTCTGCTACCTGGTTGGTTCTTTCGCGATGCTGACCATGCTGACCAAAAATAATCTGATGGATCAGCTGGCCGCCGATTATGTCCGGACGGCAGTGGCAAAAGGTGTGGGCTTCAAGAAGGCGGTTTTCGGCCACGCATTCCGGAACTCCATGATTCCCGTGGCGACCAGCGCTGGTGCACTTGTGGAGATTTTCATCAGTGGATCGATGCTGGTGGAGACGGTTTTCGATATTCAGGGCTTTGGCCTGCTTCAGTTCCAGGCTGTCATTGCCCGCGATGTCCCTGTGATCATGGGGACTCTTACCATCGCAGCGTTTCTGATGCTGATGGGGAATCTCATTTCCGACATCATCGTGGCAATGGTCGACCCAAGAATTAAGTTTAAATGAGCAAACGAACGATAGGATTGGTCATGTTCATACTCGGACTGCTTGCGGTCCTTGGGGAGCTGCGTGGTATCGATTTTCCAACAGCCCGTTGGTTTTTCGAGACGAGCCGCGAGGTGCCGCTGCTACGGTGGAAAGGGGAAAGTGGGACGGTCCTTTGGTTCGGCTGGCTGAGCTCGGCAATTCTGATCGGCATTGGATTGGTGACGATTGTAAAATCATTTTTTGGTGGGCCGCCGGATCCTGTCAGCGTTCGCCGGATCCAACGTTTCAAAGAGATCAAACGGGGCTATTATTCATTGATTATACTCTATTGCCTCGTCGGCCTGGCTGCTTTGGATCAGGTGATTGTCGGTAAGGAAGCGCTGGCAGTGCGCTATAAAGGCGAGTGGAGCTTCCCGGCGTTCACTCCTAAACCGTTCAAGGGATCCGATTTTGGCATTGAAGGCGAGCGGGCGGATGCTCCCGTCAATTACCGCAAGCTGAAGATTGATCTGAAAAAGGAAAAACATCTGACCCACGGGAGGGTGATCATGCCGCTGATCCCGTTTGGAGCCACGAATGACACGTTGAAGCCGCGCTCGAAGTCCTTGGTGAAGCGTGAAGGGGTCTACCATGAGTCCGGGAGTCGGAAAGCCTACTTCGGCCTGGCCGCGCAATATTATGATCTGGAGGATGCGAGATTCCACCTGCGTTACACCCTGCGGGATGGCTTGCTCAGCGGGCCTGTGGATGGCTGGGATACCGAAGGCGAGCGGGTTTACAGTGCTGAATATTACAAAGGTAAGAAAGTTAAGGAAAAGTATACGGGAGAGGGGGCGGTGGAGGATTTCCTGGCCATCCCAAGCGGAGAGTTGCGGGCGGTAAAATATCATCCTGCCCCGCCGATTCCAGAGGAGCGAAATCTTTTGGGAACGACTTCGCAGGGTTACGATGTGCTGGCTTATTTATATGGGGGCTTACAGATCAATTTCAAAGCCGCGCTCATTTTCCTGCCGATTGTTTATGCCATTGGCATCACCCTCGGGATGCTGATGGGTTATCTGGGGGGGTGGTTTGATCTTGTGATGCAGCGACTGATCGAAATTTTCTCGAATATGCCCTTCCTGTTCGTGGTGATTATCTTTTCGAGCATGGTGCCAGAGCAATTCAAAGGGCTACCGGTGATTCTTAGCATTCTAATTGTCTTTGGGTGGATGGGGATTACCTATCTCATGCGAACCGCGGCCTATCGTGACAAGGAGCGTGATTATATTTCCGCAGCCCGGGTGTTGGGCGCAGGCACGCCACGCATTATTTTCCGGCATCTGCTGCCCAATACCGTGGCAATCATTGTAACGCTCGTGCCGTTCACGATCTCCTCGTTGATTTTGTCGCTAACCGCATTGGACTATCTCGGCTTCGGGCTGCCCCCGGAATATGCGACATGGGGGCGGTTATTGAATGATGGACTTTCAAATCTCTCAGCACCTTGGCTGGTTTCTTCCACCTTCTTTGTTCTGGTTGGGCAGCTGGTTCTTATCACCTTTATCGGTGAGGCTGTGCGTGAGGCGTTTGACCCGAAAAAATACAGTTACTACCGTTGATGCGAAATTATCTTTCCATGTTCCTACTGGCCGTGGCGTTTCTCGCGCTCGGTTCCTGCCATCGCGATGAAGAATCCGGGCTGCGAGTCTCGGGCTTTGAGGATTTTATTCCCCGTTACAACAGCTATATCAAAAACTGGCTAGAGGAAGAAAAGGCGGAGAACACCGCTGCTGTCCAGGAAGCTGAGCGGAAGATGCTGACGACCGAGGGTGAGGAGAGCGAGGCGATTGAGCGTCATTTGATCAATCTGAAACGTGAGCAGGAGAAATTGGATTTCCGGCTTGGGCTGGGAGACTACTTCCGGTTCGGCACTCCCGAGGAGATTCCTGCTGGTCTGGTATGGGAAAACGGTGCGGATAAAGAAGAAATAGGTGATCCGCGAGCAAAAAAGGGAGGAGTTTTCCGGACATCTATTCCATCATTTCCGCCCACTTTGCGACCCTTCGGCGACAATTCAAACAACAGCTTCCGCAGTGCCATCTATGACGATATCGATATGCCCCTCGTCACACTGCATCCGAAATCGATGGAAATGATCCCTGGGTTGGCCAAGGAATGGGCAGTTTCCGAAGATGGGCGGACGGTCTATTTCCGCCTGGATGAGACTGCGACTTACTCAAACGGAAAACCTGTCCGGGCCAGGGATTTTCTCTTCGGTAGCTATATCCGTATCTCGGATGACATCGTCAATTCCTACGCGAAGCAATACTACCGTGAGAATCTTGCGGCGATGGTGGTTTACGATGAGTTAACGCTATCTGTCTCTATTCCGGAGGCGGAAATTTATGCTCCTGCCAAGGCAGGCGGTTTTTCTCCCTCCGAGCCCGATTTCTACAATGATTACGGCCCGGATTTTGTGGAGCGATACCAGTGGAAATTTCCTCCTACAACGGGTGCCTATGAAGTGAAGGAAGAGGATATCGTGAAGGGTGTCTCCGTCACGCAGACGCGGGTGAAGAACTGGTGGGCGAAGGATAAGAAATACTACAAGTATCGTTTCAATCCGGATAAGATCGTTCATATCGTCGTCCGAGATGAGTCGAAATCCTTCGAGTTATTTCGAGCCGGGGAGCTCGATACCTTCTATATCACACGCCCGGAATACTGGTATGAGAAATCGGAGATTGACCCTGTCTTCAGAGGATACATCGAGCGCTATACCTTTTATAATCAATACCCGGCCCTCCCACGTGGGCTTTATCTGAATGTCAGCAAGCCGTTGTTGGATGAGAAAGAAATCCGCATTGGTATCCAACATGCGATGAATTGGCAGAAAATCATCGATGTCATTTATCGCGGCGATTATACGCGGCTGGATGCCTTCAATCAAGGTTACCTACTTTTCAGTGATCCTACGATCAAGGCGCGCCAGTTTTCGATTTCAAAAGCCCGGACTGCTTTTAGAAACGCGGGTTTTACGCAAACGGATCGGAACGGAATCCTGCAGCGCCCCAATGGCACAAAGCTCTCTATATCGCTGACTTATCCGGCAATTCCGATTTATGAGAGAATGCTGGCAATCCTCAGAGAGGAGGCGAAAGCATGTGGGTTGGACCTCCGTCTGGATTCACTGGAGCCGACTGTGGAATATAAGAAAGTCATGCAGAAGCAGCACGAAATGACTTTTGCCGCATGGGTAATCACTCCTCCCGTCCCGGATTTTTATCAGTTTCTGCATTCATCGAATGCACGCGATGAACGGGGGAATCTTAAAACACAGACAAACAATCTGTTCGTTTGGGGACGTGAGGATACTGATGTTTTATCGGAGAAAGTTCGCGCTGCGAGAACTGAGGAGGAACTGCGGGATGCCGCCTTCAAGCTTCAGCATATCATGCATGACGAGGCGATATTCGTTCCCGCTTACACTGTCGATTTTGTGAGGCTGGGTTGTTGGCGTTGGGTCCGCTGGCCGGACTGTGAGGAAACACGCTTCGCCCCCCCAGTGGTCTATGAGCCTCTTGAGGCTTCTGTTCATTGGATTGACGAAGAGATCCAACAAGAAACCATGGATGCGAAACGCAGTGGTAAAACCTTCCCTGAGGTGAACAAGATTGTTGATGACTATCGCTATCCCAGTGAACTTATCGAGGCTGCGGAGGAAGGTGATTCCGAGGATGGTGCGAGTTCCGGACAGCCGGTTCCAGAGTCCGATGAACAAGGGACTCCCGGAGAAACTATACAAGAGGAGGTGGAGCAATGAGTGACCAATACGTGCTGGAAGTGGATCGGTTGATCACTTCCTTCGAAACCGAGCGAGGATTGCTGCGGGCTGTCGATCAGGTCTCCTTCAAGATTCCCTACGGCAAAACTGTCGGCATTGTGGGTGAGTCCGGCTGCGGGAAAAGTGTGACGGCGATGTCGATCGTGGGTCTTTTGCCCCATCCTTCCGGAAAAGTCCTCGGCGGCGAAATTCATTTCAAAGGAGAAGATCTCCTGCATGCTCCCGCAAAGCGGATGCGGCAGGTCCGCGGTGGAGAAATCGGTGTGATTTTCCAAGAGCCGATGGCTGCCCTCAACCCCGTGCACCGGATCGGCCGACAAGTGTCCGAGGTTTTCCGGATACACAAAAAGATGAGCAAAAAGGATGCATGGGATGCCTCTACGGAGATGCTTCAGCTGCTGAAAATCCCCGCGCCTGAAAAGCGCATGATGGATTATCCGCACCATCTTTCCGGGGGGATGAGGCAGCGGATTGTCATCGCGCTGGCTCTTGCTTGTCGCCCGGATCTTGTGATTGCCGATGAGCCGACAACCGCTCTCGATGTCACCGTTCAGGCACAGATTCTTGATCTTCTGGGCAATTTGCAAAGTGACATGGGAATGTCTCTGATGCTGATCACGCACGATCTGGGCGTCATTGCCGAGACCTGTGACGAAGTTGTGGTCATGTATGGCGGCAGGGTTGTGGAAAGTGCGCCGGTGGAAGAACTGTTCGCCGATCCGTTGCATGCCTACACGCGTGCGCTTCTGAGGTCGATTCCTACTCTTGATACCGTTCCCAAGTCAGTCTTGCAGACGATCCCCGGAACCGTTGCCGGATTGGGAGAATACACCCACGGATGCCGTTTCTGCCAACGTATGGGGAGGGTGACTGCCATCAGCCGAGAGCGCCCCAAGTTCAAAGAAGTGCAGCCGGGGCACTGGCTGGAAATATGTAAGGAATGTTCCAACCTGTGAGTGATTTACCAATGTTGAAAGCTGAAGATTTACAGGTGCACTTTCCTGTGCGGAGCGGTTTGCTGCTGCGGCAGACCGGTGCGGTGAAGGCTGTGGATGGCGTGTCACTCGAACTGGGTGTGGGGGAGACCCTGGGTCTTGTCGGAGAGTCCGGCTGCGGAAAGTCGACCCTCGGGAAATCTTTGGTCCGTTTGCTCGTGCCCACGGCCGGTAAAATCACTTTCGAGGGCAGGGATATCACGCACATCGGCCAGCGTTCGCTCCGGCCATTGCGTCGGGATTTCCAAATGATTTTCCAGGATCCCGCAGAATCCCTGGATCCGAGGATGAATGTGCGCTCGCTAGTGGAGGAGCCTTTCCGTATTCACAAGCTGGGTAATCGCACGGAAAGAAAAAAGTGGGTGGATGATTTACTCGATACCGTTGGGCTTTCCAAGACAGCCGCGGAGCGCTATCCATTTGAATTTTCAGGAGGACAAAGACAACGGATCGGGATCGCGCGCGCGTTGGCTTTGAAGCCGAAGTGGCTGGTATGCGACGAGCCCGTCTCCGCATTGGACGTTTCCGTCCAATCTCAAATTCTCAATCTACTTGTGGATCTTCAAAAGGAGTTCCAGCTTTCCTATCTTTTCATTGCCCACGATCTATCTGTCGTGAAGCATGTGAGCGATCGTGTAGCAGTCATGTATCTGGGGAAGATCGTGGAGCTTGCAGATTCCGAGACGATTTATCGCAATCCCAAGCACGCTTATACAAAAGCATTGCTGTCGGCCGTTCCCATCGCGGATCCGAGGGTAAAGCGAGAGAAAATTCTTCTGGAGGGGGATGTTCCTTCCCCAATCGATCCTCCCGCAGGAAGTGCCTTTGGGCATCGTATCGACCATCCACGCTATAAGGAAACCATCGGGATGGACCTTTCGCTGCGCGAGATTGATCCCGGACATTGGGTCGCGGCGGACCCATGCTGTTTGGAAACCGCGGACTGGGAAAGAATACAAGGATAAGCTCGCGGTCCGCCATGGCAACGCAGGCTTCTCCGGTGCCGATCCCGGATGTTCCCGCCGTTATCGTAGGGAAAGATTGCAGGAACTATCTGTCTGTTCCGGAGGCCTTGAGAGGTATCTGCACGTTGAAGGTGCCGACGCGTTCCTTGTTTTCTGCCGCAGCGCAGAATAGAGCGATTGGAACCCCGTTTTCGACAAGCAGCTGGGGACGCTCCAAGGCGGATACCTTCTGCACGCCTTGGTCCTTCCAGTGGATTTCCAAACTGCTGACGAAGGGATGTTTTGCTGTTTTCCAGGTAAAACCATCTTTTGATTCGAACAACGCCAGAGACGTGCCTTTTTTCGTGAAGTTTCCCTGGAAGTCTTTGACGATCGCCCAGTAACGATCCCCCGCATACCACATGTATGGATCCTCCGCCGGGAAATGAACGCCCTCCTTGCCGAAAACTTCCTTGTAGGTCTTTTTGAAGGGTCCAGCCGGGGTGTCGGCCGTGGCAACCAGGTGAATGACCGGGCCGCCCTTCGGTAACTCGCCTTTCAGGGATGCCGCCTTATAGATCATCAGATAGCCTCCTTCCGGGCGCGGGATAACTGTGGGATTGGCGATCATCAGCGCATCCGGGGCTTCACTGATGTTGATGACAGGCTCGTCAAATCGGGTCCACGGACCGAAGGGGGAATCCGCCACTGCCACGCCAATGCATTGATTGTTCCGGTGATCCCAGTAGGTGCCGTCACCCCGGTTTCCCATGTAGTAAAGGTAGTATCTTCCTTCCGCACGCATGATTGTCGGGTTATGGGTGCAATTTGCGTCCCAGAATTTGCCGCCGCGGGGAGGGAGTGATACATCGCTATGTTTCCATGGCCCAAAGGGTGTGTCGCTGACAGCATGGGCGATTTCCGAGTGGGTTACCCATGCCTCGTGGGTGAGTTTTCGCAGCCAGCGGGAGTAAAACATGTGATATTTTCCGTCGTCTCCCTTGACCGCGGAGCCTCCCCAGATCTCGTATTCGGGATCATAAAATTTGGCGGTTGGTGGAACCGGACTCAACAAAGACTGGAAATTGTATTCCTTGAGATCCGGGCGCGGCCGATGCTTCAGCGCCGGGCTAGGCTCCGGATCCGGAATTGTGGGCGAGCTGCCTAGGGCAAAGCTCTCGGTCGTCAGGTTTTGATTTTTCCAATGATCCTGTCCTTTGAAAAATCCATAAAAGGCCGGATAGTAGGGATCCACTGGCTCCACGGCTGCATCGGCCGGAACCTTGAGTCCGGTAAGATGGTAAGCGGCATTCACGATCAAGCGCCGCAGGTCCGGATCGGCAAAATCAATCGATGCGCCCATGGTTGTGCAGAAGGAATTGCCTTTTGTCGTGTTGTCCGGAGAGGTGTAGGTATGTAGCCAGGCGATAGGCATCATTGGCTCATTCGCTTTCCCGGAAACGGGTTTCGAATCCGGCTCCAGGGTCTCGGTGACCGCTCCGCGGAGAAGAATGGTGTCGGCCGGGGTAAGGTTGGCTACTCCATATACGTCCGTCGGCCCGGTGATTTCCTCCACTCCGCTGAGTATCGGATGGCCCGCATTTGCGGTCTCCACCACGCTGCGGGTTCCTTGTTTCTTGTGTGCACCATGATGACCTGCCCATTTTTCTCCCAGGATTTTCAGGCCGAACGCATCGTAGGGAAGGTTTTCGCCGAATTTTCCTTTGCCGCGGAACGCGTGGGTGGATGTGCGGATCCCTATCACCGGCTTCCCGGCATTTAGATAGTTACTAAGTTGTTTGGCTTCGTGTTCGGAAAGATTGCGGAAACGAGTGCCGACGATCAGTAGATCCGCATCCCCCAAGGCGGCTAGTCCCCGTATGCCGTGCTGATTGTTCGGGTCGATATATCGTCCGCTCTCATCCCATGAAAAAACCACGGAGGTATCGAAACCGTGACGCCGGGAAAAAATCTTTGCGAGCATGGGAAGGCTCTCTTCCGTGCGGTATTCTTCATCACCTGAGAGCAATACGATTTTTTTTCCATTTCCCGGTCCGTCCGTGCCTTTGAAGGACAACACATGAGGATCCGCCGCTAACGCGGAGATCACCATGGAGAACAGAATTGTGAGTGTGATGCCTTGTTTTAACATGTCCTGGAATTTGTGAAAAATGGCTGGAATCGCGGGTGCTGCCCGCGATTGCGCGAGGGCGCAGGGCCGTGTGGAAAGCTGGATTACCTTGCTTTTGCCGGGTCGAGGTGAAGTTCTTTCTGCCACCAGTCAAGATAGTCTTTATCTGAAATCGCAGGATCCAAGCCGCGTTTTTTCATGGTGCCCTCGTAGTAGCTGATGCGTTTGCTCTCGAATAAAGCGGGTAGATCAACCGTCAGGCTTTCTTCAATTTCGCCTTTGTCTCCCGTATCGACAATCCACTCGTCCACAGCGGAGCTAAGTTCTTTGAGCTGTTTCGCGTAGTCAGGGTTCGCTGCCAGGTTGTTCAGTTCATACGGATCATTTTTGAGATCGTAGAGCTCATCGACAGGACGGGTTTCCGCCATGAACGGGCCATCCCATTTCCCCTCCGCATGCAGGATCCGCATGAGGGTATCGACCGGATACTGGAGTTTTTTGTAACTGCTGAGCTGCATGTATGACTTCTCGGGATGATAGTTCCGGATGTATTTGAAACGCGAATTTCTTACCGAGCGGATGCGATCCACAGCGTCACCACAGCGGTCACGGGCGGCAAATATCTTTTCATGTCCCTTCCAATCCGGGGCAAAAAGATTTTTCCCGGGCAGCTCAGGGAGTTTTGCTCCGGCAGCTACAAGCGTGGTTGGCATGAGATCCAATAAAGATGCGAAATGATCCGTCGTCACCCCGGCAGGAACTTTTCCTGGCCAGCGGGCGATCATCGGTGTGTGTAATCCCCCTTCATAGAGCCATTGTTTATCCCTGACATGCGGGCGGCCATGATCCCCGAAGAAGAAGACCAAGGTATCATCCGTAAGGCCTTCCGCATCGAGCCGGTCCAGCACCTCTCCAACGTGGCGGTCCAGCACCTCGATCGAGGCGAGATAGTTATCCCAATCCGCACGGGTCACCGGGTGTTCCGGGTAGTAGGGAGGAATTGGGGACAATGGGCGCTTCTTCGTATTTTCGACGAAATCCCGGTGAGGTTCCTTGATCTGCACCTGTGCGAAAAATGGCTGACCTTCCGCACGCTGTGACCAATCCTGACCATCGAAAAAGGTTTCATCCTTGTAGACGAAATTGAAATGGGATTTGGCCCATTTTTTCCCGATGGATTCCTTTGTGCCATCTCCGTTGCTGGTGAAGTAGCCGGCCTCACGCATTAGTCCGACAACCGTTGGCGTTTCATCGGTGAGCACTGGCTTATCGTGGGTCTCATGATGGTGACCGCCCACGGTTGTCTGATACTGACCGGTCTGGAACGCGGTGCGTGACGCGGAACATACTGGAGCTGATGAGAACGCTTGTGTGTAGCGGGTGCCTTCCCTGGCCAATCTGTCGATATTTGGCGTGGAAACGCCGGGATAGCCCCAGCATCCAAGCTCTGGCCCCAGATCATCGGAGATGATCCAGACCACATTTGGGCGCTCCTGGGTCCCGGCAAGGACAGGAGCCGCCGAAACACAAAGAGCTAGAGCGGGAGTAAGGAACTTAAGCAGGGAAAATCTGGAGTGACGCATTTTTGTATATCGTGATTTCGTAGTAATTAAAACTCACGAATCAGGATATTACGATAGGAAACATCCGCGCCGTGGTCTTGGAACTGGATGGAACTGGCTTCTCCGGCATAATTTTCGATTTTGCTGTATTTGCTTTTCCTGAAAGCCTCGTCCCATTCATTACTACCAATTTCGATTTCCAAAACTTTCATGCCATTGAGCCAGTGCTCGATATGGTTTCCGTTGGAAACAATGCGGCCGGAATTCCACTCACCGGCAGGATTGTAGGGTTTGTCGGCGGCAGGCGGGATAATATCATAGAGCGCGGCGGATGAAGAAAGCGGCTCTTTGCCACGCACGTGACGCTCATCATCCAGCACCTGGTATTCGATGCCTCTGCCCTTCTGTGCGCGGTAAATGACGCCGCTGTTGCCCCCTTCCGAGATTCTCCAGTCAAAACGTAGCTCGAAGTGTTTATACTTCCTTTTGGTGAGCAAGCTTCCGGTTTTTTCCGTGCCGCGGGAGACTACCCCATTCTTCAGCGTCCATTTGTTCTTATTGCCCGCATACCAGTCGGAAAGATCTCCTTTGGCCAAAAGGTCTGTGAATCCTTCCGGAACCACGGCGGATACCTCCCCGGCAGAATCTTTGGCTCCAGGGATGTTCTTGACGACATTGTAACGGAGGATTTTGCCCATGAGCGGGTTGCCTTTCGAGTCTGCCGCGCCACCGAGCTCGATGGTGTAGAGATGACGGGGCTCGATCTCCGGAAGTGTCAGGCGGATGGTGCGGCGGTCCCCGGAGATCTCCACATTATCGATCGAGACGTCTTTGAGATCGATTTTCGGTGAACCATAGTCCTTGTGATAAAGGTAGGTATGGCGGCTGACGGCAAGAGTCGGCATCTCCTCGCCCAACGGATGGTTGAAGTGGATTTCAAAACCGTTTTCAAGAAGCTGAACTTTGTCCGCTAGGAAGGTCTGATCGCCCTTCCATTTCACGCGCGCCAGGCCTTCCGCACCAGCCCAGCCTAGATGCGTTTTCCCGATCCACAGCGAGCCGTCTTCCGTGAAGGTAAGGCGGTGGTTGCCGATTCCAAGATCCGTGGTGAACAGAAACGGAATCATCGTGCCTTGCAATGTGCCATCGACTTCTTCGGGGAGAAAACGGATTAGCGTTGGCTGGTTCATTTCGCCAATGAGCAGTTCGCCTTTCGGGAGGCCGAACAGGCTGGGATCGATTGTGCTGATGGGTTCGGTGGGGGAGTTGGCAAGTTCCCCGTGCGGGAAAAGTCCGGCTGCGGGAGTTCTCATGCTCTCGAGCTCTTCGACGGAAATATCGAGGGGATTGCGGCCATCCCAATCTTTTTTCCATACCAAAGATGCCGGATGTCCGTAGAATTTTCCTTCTTCCACATGATAGAGCGGGCTTGTGCCACGCCAGTCGCCCTGATTATCGGTCGCCCAAAGGCGGTTTTGGTCATCGACGCCGATCCCGTCCGGTGAGCGGAAGCCGTAGGCAAAAGGTTCTGATTTTCCATCCGGTGTGATCTTTATGACGCAGCCACGGTAGGCGACTCTGGAGTACATCCGTCCGGCATCGTTTTTATACTTCGCTTTGATTTCTTCTTCCCCGAGTCTGGTGAGGATCTCCCGGGAGACCCCGATGGGTGTGAAGGGGCCACGGATATTTTTTCCGATAGGGCCATTGTTTGATGCGACGTTCAGAGACACATAGAGGTTACCCTCCTTGTCGCGCGCCGGTCCGTAGGCGAACTCATGGTAGTTCCCGGAGACACCGAAGTTGTTGAAGACTGTGCGATAAAGATCCGCTACGCCATCTCCATCGGTATCCGTTAGCCGGGTGAGTTCTGTCCATTGCATGACGAGGATGGAGCCGTCCTCTTCCCCCAATAGGCCGAGCGGACATTGCAACCCTTGAGCGAAGAGTTTCCAGGTTTTGGTGTTCGGATTATAAATACTCACTTCACCTGTTTCAAAGGTCGCGGCAAGGCGGCCATCGGGAAGTGTCGTGAGTCCGCCCAACTGCGCGTCCACGGTTTCGGGAACTTTGACCGGCTCGATGGTGTAGTATTTCGACCAATCATCGGCACGGCTGATCAGGGATGAGGTAAGCAGGGATAGAAAAAATGTGGTGAGTCCGAGTCTCATGGTTGGGAAAATGTTAGAGTGAATGTTTCAGTGCCGGATAGGCTTAGGCGGTCTCCATCCAATTTGCCCTGATCCGATGTAATTTTGGCAGAGCCGGTATTGGAAAGATTCAAGGTGAAATCCTGCGGAGCCTTCGTCAGAGTGAACGTGCTGGTCCAGGCATTGTCCTTGCCGCTTTTCCGGATCAACTCGTGGACTTCCGTCTCTCCCAGTTTGTATTGAAATTCCGGATAGCCCTCAATGAGCCGGTAACCGAGGTATTCAATCGGCTGATCTTCACCGAAGGAAAAAAGCCGATCCGATGAAATTTTGAAAAACGGCTCGGCCTCGATCTTTCGCTCATAGCGGCCGGCTGCGGTGCCTGTTTGGGAGCCTTCCCAAGCATATCTGATATGGCAGATCTCGGTATCCCAGCAAATGGAGATATTTCCCGGGAGGACGACGGAGACCGACGCGGGGCTGGTATCCGGGAGGTAGGTATGGAAGACATATGGGAGCTTGCGCTTCGGTTCTTTGAAGCGTTTGAACTGGTTTCTTCCCTTTTTCTCCACTTTCCCTTTGGAGGCTTCCAATATGTATTCGTGGATCTGTGCCAGTGTCTCATCGGGAACATGGCTCATGGACGGCATTTCGATCATCTTCGGGTTTTTCTTCCCCGGCGTTTTCGCCCACGCGAGGAACTCAGCGAGCTTGCCCTCAGGATAATGTTTTGAAATGTAAACGAGCGAAGGACCGACCAGAATGCTGTCCAGCTGGTGGCAGGCCATACAATTGATCTCATACGCTGCTTTGCCGGCGGCATTATCTTCCGCTCTGGCGGAGAGAGAAACCATCCATGGCGAGCAGAGCGCTGCCAGTCGCAGAAAATTAGAATGTCTCATATATCAGGTAGGAAATGTATGCTTTGGCGATGAAATTGCAGTTAAATTGCGGATGGGATTTTCCTGCTAAAAAAAGGTGATTCCGGTGTGAGCGGAACCACCTTGCAGCTCATGGCGATGAGAAGGCCTAGAATTTCTTTGCGCCTCTTCTGGGCCCGGGACTGATCTTGTCTCCTTTTCTTGTGTGCTCTTCCCGTTCCGGATCGTAATCCGGGTTTTCTGTCATCATCTGGGCACCAACAGATTTTCTCCATTCCCGGAGCTCGGCCAAGAGGGCTGCCGCCTTTTCCGGTTGGGACTTTGCCAGGTTATTCTTCTCCGCAGGATCCGAGCTGAGATCGTAGAGCTCTAGCTCGCCGGTCTCAAAAAATTCGATGAGTTTCAGATCTCCGTGGCGGATGGCACCGTAGGGCTTGGTGCGATGGTAATGCGGATAGTGCCAGAAGACGGAATCGCGCTCTAGCTTGGCAGAGCCATCTTCCAATACCGGCAGAATGCTGATGCCGTCCTTGTGTTCCTCTGGGAGCAAATCCATTCCAGCGGCATCGAGCAAAGTCGGGTAAATATCCATTCCGATGACAGTCGCGTCAGATTTGGAGCTGGACTTGATTTTTGCAGGCCATTTCACAAGAAATGGCTCGCGCACACCACCTTCGTGGGAGAATCCCTTGAAATCGCGGAAACCGCCGCTGGTTTTCGGGTTATCGCCACCATTGTCTCCTGTGAGGATGATGATCGTGTTCTCCGCAATGCCCAGTTCCTCGAGTTTAGAGACGATGCGACCGATACTGTTGTCGAGAATTTCCACCATCCCGGCACGAGCGGGGTCAAGTAGTTCATCTTTGGCGTTATCGAAGCCTTTCGCCTTTTCCTTATATTTTTCCACATAGGCGGGCGGAGCCATGATTGGGCCGTGCAGTGTGTAATAGGAAAAGTAGAGCAGGAATGGATTATCCCGCTTGGTGTTATCGAGGAATTTAATGGCAGCGTCGGTAAGTTTGTCGGTAAGAAAGTCACCAGGTTTGCCATCATCGAGGTTCGGCATATCGAAGGGAGAAAAGTATTTTCCCGGCCCTTTCGGCTGGCCCCATTCACGGCCGCCGATATTGAGATCGAAGCCGTGATCGGTAGGATAGTGTTCTTGTTCATCAGCCTGGCCGTTTGGCATGAGATGCCATTTTCCGAAGAATGCGGTGTCGTAACCGCCTGCTTTCAAGGCTTCAGGTAGGACAACACGCTCATGATCGATTCTCATGTTCCAATCCGGAACGGACAGTTTCGCGAAGGGGTGGTCATGCCCGGTGATCCAGTCTGTAAGATGTGTCCGCGCCGGATAGCAGCCGGTTAAAATCGCCGCGCGACTTGGGGAGCAGACTGTGCAGGCAGCGTAGGCATTTGTGAAAAGCATGCCCTCTGCGGCGAGCTTATCGATATTCGGCGTTTCATAGAATTGCGCACCGTAGCAGCCGAAGTCACCGCGGCCGAGATCATCAACAAGGAGAAACACGATATTTGGTTTCTCGCTAGCGGCGGAGAGTAACTGGGCACCTGCCAGCAAAAGTAATGTTGTAAGACGTTTGATCATAATGATTTAGTTGGGTTTGGCGGTATGCGCCTTTTCATTGGATTGTGAGAAATATATATCGATCATTTAAGGTTCGGTAAATAGCCGTGGTGGAGTTCAGTCAGCGGCAGGAAGTAACTGCGAGCCAGCAAGCAAAATGAACGTAGTCAGTTTTTTTAGCACCATATCAGAGGATTTTCGTCTCGGGAGCCTATGGTTTGTTCCTAATATCGACGTGTGCTGCGTCCATGAGTTTTCTCATGCGCTCAACGAGCTCCGGATTTTTCGCCGCGATATCATCGGTTTCGCCAATATCTTCCTTCAGGTTGTATAGCTCGATAGGTAGGATCTGGCGCGGCTCTTTACGACCTTTGGAGCGTTCCACGACCTTCCAATCACCCATCCGCAAAGCACGTGAGCTATATGGACTGGCATTTCCATGGATAAACTCGAAGTAAAGCGCTTCGTGTTTCTTCTGTGCGTGCGGCCGCCCGGTGAGTGTTGGTAGAAAGGAAATACCGTCGGTCTGATCAGGTGTCGGTTCCCCGGTGATTTCCGCCATGGTTGGCAATACATCCTGAAACGCGCTGAGATGATCCGAAAGGCTTCCGGCCGGAATCCTTGCAGGCCAAGTGATAAGAAACGGAGTGCGTATCCCGCCTTCATATAGATCGCGCTTGATTCCACGGAAATCTCCATTCGAGTTCCAGAATTCCGGATTGTGTCCACCTTCGTGATGGGCTCCGTTGTCGCTTGAGAACATGACGATGGTATTCCCGGCGATCCCTATTTCATCGAGCATATCGAGTATCCCGCCGATCTGGTTATCGAGGTGCTCGATCATCGCTGCAAATCCGGCGATCGGGTTTTGAACATCGGGCGTCGTTTCTCCTTTGCCCGCTCCATAGGTGCCGATTGTTTTATCGAATTCTGGATAAATTTTTCTCCACTTCTCGTGCAGTTCCTTCGGTGCATGCATGGCTGCGTGCGGGATGGCAGTCGGAATATAACAGAAAAACGGCTCGCCGGATGCTACGCTGGATTTGATGAAATCCGTGGCATCATTCATGAGTAAATCATGAATGTAAGTGCCAGGCTCCAAGGGGATTTCCTCGCCATCACGGATGATACTCGTGGGGTAATAGGTGTGTGCTATCGACTGGGTTTTCCACCCGGAAAAGTGGTCGAAGCCGTGAGAGAGAGGATTGGGCGCACCTTCCATATCCGTCTGCCCCAGTCCCCATTTTCCAAAAGCTCCAGTGTTGTAACCTGCATTTTTAAAAAGCCGCGGCAAAGTGGTCATTGTCTGATCCAGCGCGAAGTTATTCTCCACTCCATTTCCCCGGCAGTGAACATGTCCGGGGTGCTGACCTGTCATCAGAACTGCTCTCGATGGAGAGCAGACAGTATTTCCAGAATAGTGATCCGTAAAACGCATGCCCTGTGCGGCAATGCGATCGATATTCGGTGTTTTGAGCTTTTCCTGCCCGTAGCAGCCGAGGTCCCCAATGCCTAAATCATCCGCGAGTATATAGATGACATTTGGCTTAAGAGTGGTTTCGGCTGCGATCGCATTGCCCATGGTGACGGCAAAGGCAATGCAGGTGAGAAAGGACAATCTTCTTGGGAGCATTTGGATTTTTTCAAGGATTCGGAAAAGATCGATATATACGCGATGACGGTGGCGAATCGTTCAGAAAAGCACCGTCGAATTCTTTCTGTTTCCCGAATATCCCTGATTCTACAAAAATATCCAAAGCGCGTCTGGGAAGCCGCTCAATTGTGCTTTTTGGGTTTCGGTTGCTTTTTCTTCTTTTTGTCGGACGGCTTCTTCGCGGCTTCGGGCAGGTTCGGATCATCATGCTCCTTCTCATGTAGGTCGAAGTCCGGGAGGATTTTTTCGAGTTTATCGCGCTCCGAGCGATGTGTCTCAGATACGCTGTTCCAGTCTTTGATCTCATCAAAGGAAATGAGGTCTTCGGGTATGTTGTCCACGTCCCACCATTTTTCGTTCCCGTCCTTAAGCACCTTTTTTCCACGGATGAGCTGGGATGCTCCATTGTATGCGTAGACCCAATCCCGAAGGTCCGGCTTATCTGTGTAGAGGAAAGGAACCATGCTCTCTCCGTTGATTTCGTAACCCTTCGGCAAGCTGTAGCCGCCGAGGTCTGCAATGGTCGGGAGCAGATCGGTCAGGTTCAGAAGCACGTCCTGTTTGCCGTGTTTTGTCATCCCCGGCGCGTAGATAATGAAGGGAACGTGGCAGCCCTTTTGTCTGTCTTTACTGCTTTTACCATAGCCACTGGTGCCATTGTCCGCACAGAAAATGAGGACGGTGTTTTCTGCAATTCCCATTTCCTCCAGCTTGTTCTGATAGAGCCAGACTTGGTAATCGAGGTAGTTGATGTGGTGGTGAATGCCTTGCTCGGTAATGGAGCTGGTATCATAACCATCAGCTGTTTTTGTGATTGTGGGCTCCGTGCGGATATACTTTTTACCATCCCATTTCACCTTCGGAGTTCCCGGCCAGCTCTTGAAATCAGGATTAAACCAATCGTAGTATCCATGACCCAAATGGGAGGTGTGGTAGATGAAAAATGGTTTGCCCGTGGATTTTTTCCGCTCCATGAACTCGAAGATATAATCGAGCTCCACATCCGGAGCGTAGGTGTTCACCCCGAAGTCTTTCCGGGTTTCCGGAGTATTCGGCCACCATGTCATCGCTGATTTCTCGCCCGGGAAATTCATCAGGCTGACGAATGGTTTCCAGAAGTAGCTGGAGCCAGGATAGAGACCACCTTCCTTGCCAGTGGACCTATCGATCATGACTTGCTTTCCGTCGATTTTTTTGGCGATGATCTGGAAGTCGGAATACGGGCTTTCCTTGTTGCCTTCTTCACCGGGGCTGAACACTCCTTCGTCGAATCCGAACTTGGTGAGATCGCTGTTTTTCATCTGGGTCTTCCCGGCCCAGTAGGTGTTATATCCGGCATTTTGCGCAACGTGGCCGATGAGAAGGGGCGAGCTTTCGTAAAGCGGCCAAGTATTGAGCTTCCCGCTTTTTGTCATCGTCATTCCCAGATCGCCATTGTGCCACCATTTGTGGAGATGTGCGTAGCGGCCTGTCATCATCATGGCGCGACTCGGGGAGCATACGGTTGCCGCCCAAGCATTGGTGATCCAGCAGCCCTTCTCGGCAAGCTTATCAAGAACCGGCGTTTCAGCTCGATATTTTGGATCCGAAGTATCGTGTCCCGAGGGATCTGTCCAAACGGACGACCCATAAACGGGCAACTCGCGGGCGCTTATATCATCTGCGTAAATGAGGATGATATTGGGTTTTTCGGGTGGCTTCGCGTGGGCGGTCGCGCAATGGGCCGCAAGGAGAAGTGTGATAATCTTTTTCATGACGAATTTCGAAGGTTTGAGGGAAAAAACGGGCGAATTCATTGAATTCGCCCGTTGAGGATTTCGGGGGTGTTTTTCAGGATTCCCACTGGGAAGTGCGGGGATCAGTCCTCGTTGGTTTCTTTTGTGATCTTGAGCGGGATTTGAACGTTGAAGGAGTGGCGGACATTGTTTTCATCGCGTGTATCAGAGGCGCAGAGAAGAGTGATTGGCACGCCGTCTTCAATGTAGACCTGGGGCCGCTCGAGATGGGCGACTTCCTGTGTCTCTCCGTTTTCCCAGTTGATCTTCAGGCCGGATACCTCGAAGTGTTTCCCTTTGGTCCACTCGTAGCCGTCCTCGGAATCGTAGTGAACGAGTGAGAAAAAGCGGCCGCCGGTGTCCGGGGTTTCGATGCGTTTGACAATGGCGCGGTATTTCCCATCCGCATACCAGATGTAGGGATCCTCCGCGGGGAAACGTTCTCCGGGAACCAAAAAGGTGGGCTCGTCGTGTTTTACGAAAGGTCCTGTCGGGCTATCAGAGGCTGCGATGCAGTGGACGACCGGGCCACCGCTCGGCAGAGGATCCTCCTGGCCAACGCCTTTGTAAACCATGAGAAAACCGCCATCGGGACGTTGGGTGATGGAGGGATTGGAAGTAACGAGCGAATCATCGCCAGTTTTGTCCGGATCCACATCGATCAAAGGTTTGTCAAAACGCTTCCATGGTCCATTCGGGCTGTCCGCCACGGCCACGCCGATGCGTTGGTTGTTGCGGTGGACAAAATTCAGCTTCTCCTTGCCGGGGGTTCCGGTGACAACGCCATCGCCGGTATTGCCCATGTAGTAGAGGTAATATTTCCCGTTGAATTTGTGAATCGTCGGGTTGTGGGTGCACCAGCCATCCCAGAATTCTTTCCCGCGACGAGGGAGTGCCACGTCCTGAAATTTGAACGGACCATAGGGACTGTCTGCAACCGCGTGCGCTATCTCGGAATCGGTAACCCAGGACCAGCCTAAATTTTTCGGCCAGCGTGAGTAGAATAGATGGTATTTTCCATCTTCCCCTTTGGTCAGGGAACCTCCCCAGATGCTCATTTCGTCGCTGACGAATTTTGCGGTCATCGGGGCTTTTCCGAGCTCAATCTTGTAGTCGATCGTTTCCGCATGCAGGGAGGTGCAAGCGAGCGCTAGGGCGAGAATGGATTTTCGGAAATTAGTCATTTTTCTTATTCTTCTTTTGGTTTGGCTTTTTGTTTTTGGCGTTTTTCTGGGCTTTTGTGAGATTTAGTTCTGGCGGGACGATCACTCCCGGAGCGTCATGGGCTTCCTCATAAACATCGAATTTCGGGAGGATTTTTTCCAACATTTCACGTTCCGCCCTGTGGGTTTCGCCCACGCTGTTCCAATCCTTGATCTCGGGGAAACTGATGAGATCCGCCGGCTCCTTGGATACATCGAACCATTTGTCGTAGCCGTCTTTCATGACCTTTGTGCCGCGGATCAGCTGCTGATCGCCACGATATGCGTAGATCCAATCGCGGTGAGTCGGCTTGTCGGTGAAAAGGAAAGGGACGAGGCTCTCACCATTGATTTCGTAGTCGTCCGGGATTTTTACCCCCACGAGGTCTGCGATCGTCGGGAGAAAGTCCGAAAGGTTGGCCAATACGTCCTGTGGGCCGTGTTTCACCATCCCGGGAGCATAAATGATCATCGGGATATGGGTGCCCTTTTGTTTCTCCGGACTTGCTTTTCCGTAGCCGCTGGTGCCGTTGTCCGCACAGAAGATGAATACGGTATTATCCTCGATTCCTAACTCGCGTAGCTTATTGCGGTAGAGCCATACCTGATAGTCCAGATAATTGACATGGTTATGAATGCCGGGTCCCGTGATGCTATCGTGGGTGTCATAGACGCCATTGTCACCAGTGACGTTTGGCTCGGTGCGGGTGTATTTTTCACCGTCCCATTTCACGATAGGTGCGCCGGGCCATTTGGTATTGATTTCCGGGAAAAACCAGTCGAAGGCATCGTGTCCGAGGTGGCTGGTGTGGTAGATGAAAAAGGGTTTGTCTTCCTTCCGCTGGCGCTCCATGTATTCGAAAATGAAGTCCAGCTCGACATCCGGGCCGTAGGTATTGAGACCGAAGTTTTTCTTCGATTCCTCGTCGTCCGGCCACCAGCTGAAGGTTTCTTTCCCCTCGCGGTTCATCAGGCGGACGTGTGGCGCCCAATACCATCCATGTTGTTTGTAGCTATCGATCTGCTTATCGGTATCCGAGTTGAAGAGGAGCTTTTTCCCATCCACTTTTTTCTCATACATTTTGAAATCAGTGAAAGGGTTGTCCGTGTCTTCCAGATTGCCTGGTGTGAAACAACCTTCGTCAAAGCCGTATTTGGTAAGATCGCCGGGCATTTGGGTTTTCCCCGCCCAATAGGTGCCATACCCAGCTTGTTGCGCAATGTGGCCGATCTGTAGCGGACTGCTATCATAGAGCGTCCACTGGGTGAATTTCCCGTTCTTTGTCTTCGTCTTTCCGATGTCTCCGTTGTGCCACCACTTGTGGATATGGGCGTAGCGCCCGGTCATCATCATCGCGCGGCTGGGAGAGCATACCGTCGCGCCCCAGGCGTTTTTGATCAGGCAGCCCTCTTTCGCGAGCTGGTCGAGAGCTGGCGTGACCGCCCGGTATTGGAGGTCGTTGCTGTCCTCGCTATCGGGATTTGACCATGTGGAGGAGCCGTAGGCGGGGATTTCCCGGGCGCTGATATCATCGGCGAAGAGCATAATGATGTTTGGCCTTTCCGCAGCGATGGCTGCGCCAAACGTCAGGCTGGCAAATAGAAGCGCCATGCGGCCGGGGGTTAACGGTGTATTGTTGAATTTCATAGATAGTTTCCAAGAATCAGAACGAGGTAGCGGGAGCATCCGGTTTTTTGCGAAAGCCTGGGAGCCTTCGTGAATTTTCCCGCCGGGTTTATCCCTATTTCGTAGCTCGATACATCCTGCCGTTATTTTTGTGGTTTGATGACAATTATTTTATCGTGGAGCCGGACGCCTCATCCGGGAAAGATCTAGCCAGCGTGCATTCTTTTGATTTAATGGAGGGATGTTTATCGCAAAAGAACGCACCTTTGCCCTGATGGGAGCGACCATCGCCATTATTCTGGTCGTTCTCGCCGTTGCGCAGGATGTCCCCCAATGGCTAAAATGGATCTCAATGGCCCTGGGTCTGATTGTCTTGATGCTGATGGTGGGCGGCTCCGGATCCACGAGGTTGGAATTATTTGAATGTCGGCAAAAGCTCAGACGTGCGCTGAGACAGCGGGACGATCTGGATCGGTATTTCACAGCGCTGATGGATTACGTTCCCTCGAATATTTACTTCAAGGACCGGGAATCGCGCTTCCTTCAGGTAAACCATTCGATGGTGGAGGCTCTTGGGGCGGAATCGGCGAAAGATATGATCGGCAAAACGGATTCCGACTACTTTGGGCCCGAGCACGCCGGTGCGGCGAGGGAGGATGAGATCAGGATTATCGAGCGGGGGGAGGGGATCGAAAAATACATCGAAAAAGAGACTTTCCCCAATGGAGATGAAGGCTGGGTCTTGAGCTCGAAACTGCCTTTCCGCGATAAGGACGGGCGTATTCTTGGAACTTTCGGGATATCCAGCGATGTGACGGAACTGATCCGCACCCAGCAAAGCTTGGAGATGGAGCGCAACACTTTGCGCACGCTTCTGGATAGCATTCCGGACAGTATCTATATCCGGGATGCGGAGGGGCGCTACCTTGTGGTCAATCGTGCGCTGGCCGATATGGTGGGCGTGGAGGATCCGCAGAAAGTAGCCGGTATGACACCGTATGATTTTTTCCCTGAGGAAGAAGCGAGAGGGTTTCTGGAAGAGGATCTACAGCTCATGAAAGAAGGCGTCACGGTGGTCAATCCCATCCGGATGGTGAAAAACCTCCAAGGCGAGGTGCGCCATCTCTCCACGACAAAAGTGCCGGTGAGGGATCGCGCAGGAAACGTATCGGGGATACTTGGAATAAATCGGGATGTGACTGAACAGGAGCGTGCGCGGGAGGCGGTGAAACAGACGGAGCATAGGATGCAGGAGATCGTTGATAACAGCCCTTCGCCGATGTATGCGAAATCGGAAACCGGTCACTATCTGATGGTGAATCGCCGCTACGAGGAACTTTTCAACCTGAAAGCGGAAGAAGTCGTGGGCAAAACCGATATCGAAATACTCGGGAACGAGGATATCGTAAGGCGCTTGCAAAAAAATGACGCTCTAGTCTTCGAGCGGGGTGAACCGGTTCAGTTTGACGAAGTTCTCAAACTTGCCGATGGCGAGCGTGCCTACGTCTCCGTGAAATTTCCAATGCGGGATCTTGATGGTCAGATCTATGCCGTCGGTGGCATTTCCACAGATATCACAGAGCGGAAAAAGGCAGAGCAGGCATTGCAGGAGCTCAATCAGGAGCTGATGCAGACCCATGAAAATCTCACCCGCGCACACGAGCAGCTAATTCAGGCAGAGAAAATGGAATCGGTGGGCAGGCTGGCGGCCGGGGTAGCGCACGAGGTGAAAAATCCTTTGGCCATGATCGGGATGGGCCTGGAGCTGCTGGCAAGGAGGATGCCCGAGGATGATGAGAAAGCGCGCGAAACCATTGAGCGGATGAAACGGGGTATCGACCGCGCAAAGAAAATTGTGCGCGGGCTGGTGGATTACTCATCCGACCGACGTTTGGAAATGCACCCGATCAGCCCGAACTTGCTCGTCACGGATGCCCTGGAGCTCATCGAATACCAGCTTACCAAGAGCGGAATCAGCGTTTCATTTGAGGCGGATGAAACGTTGCCGGATGTGGAGGGTGATCAGACGAAAGTTGAACAAGTCCTAGTAAATCTTTTTATCAACGCGATGCACTCCATGGACGAAGGTGGAGACCTGAAAATCACCACAGAACTCATCAGTATGGACAATGTGATCCATGATGAAGGATCCAGATTGAGGGAAAGAATGCGAAAAGGCGACCGCTTCGTTAAGATCATTGTGGAGGATTCCGGGAAGGGAATTCCCGAAGAGGTTTTGGGAAAACTTTTTGATCCGTTTTTCACTACGAAAGCTACCGGAAAGGGAACCGGACTAGGCCTGACTGTATCGCGCAAAATCGCAGAGCTTCACGGCGGAGATCTGGTTTTGATGAACCGTCCGGATGGCAAGGGAGCGATGGCGGTATTATCGCTGAGAGTCGCGAATTAGCCCTCTTAATTCCTTGATGAATTCACATAAATGACAAAGATGGAGTATATGAATATTTCTACAAAAATCCTGCTGATAGATGATGAGGTGGACTTCACCGAGCTACTTGCCGCGAACCTTGAAGAGTCCGGCTACGTCGTGCGCCAGATCAACGATCCGACAAAGGCGTTGGAAACCGCCCGGACCTTTAAGCCAGACATCTGTATCATTGATCTGGTGATGCCGCGGATGGACGGGGGAGACGTGGTGAGCGCCTTGAAAGGTGATTCCGCACTGGCAGCCATACCGGTCCTGATGCTGACTGCATTGGTCGAGGAGGATCCGACCAACCCGGGCGAACTGCAGATGAAGGGCGGATTACCCTTCGTGAGTAAGACCTCGGACCTGGAGGTCATCATCAATGCTGTGAAAACCCAGCTAGGTCATCGCTGAGTTCAAATTTTTCGTTGGTTCGGCTCCCGCAAAATCGATACACCCGCGATGGTAATGAAACCATACGCGGGTGTATCTTTGCCTCCCTGGAATTTTATAAATTAGTTTTCGAGCACATCAGGCTTTGAGTCCAGCTTCCGGAAGCGGAGGTTGAGGCCGCCACCTGTTCCGGATTTGACTTTGTCGATGCGGCTCCGGATATCTTCCGGCGCCGCCAGCTTATCCTCTTCCGTATTCCATGGCCCTGACCATACGATTTTGTTGTCAGTATCCCGGACGGTGACCTCGGAAACGTCACCATTGGATTTGATTTCGATCGAGCCATTGTTGTCCATCATCCGGACGGTGGAGCTCTGCTGGAAGCTGATCCCTCCTTTCTTGTCCTGTAGAATTGGAGGCACTGCCTCTTCCAGCGAGTGATTCATCTGCTCACGCATCATCCGGAAGGTATTCTGGAGTTGGGGATCACTGAAAGCACTTGCGTTACCGGCTCCAAAGGCCTCCAGATTTTGCTCGATAAGACCGCGGAGACGATCTGCATGGGCTTTGGGAAGTCCTTCAAGCAAGGGCTCCTGATTCAGCTGGGCGACATGATCCGCAGGGCGGTTGCCAATCGTCACTTCGACTTTTGCCGGTTTTCCTTTATGGATGAGATCTATGGAAAGACGATCCCCGGTTTTATGCCCGCGGACGATTGAGCTGAGTGTTTCAGGACTATTGATCTCCGCTCCGTCGATGTTGAGAATGATATCGTTGATGAAAAGTCCTGCTTTCTGAGCCGGACTATTCGGGCAGATCGTGCGGATGATTACGCCGGCATCGCTTTCCAAGTTCAAATGATCCGCCACCATGCTTGGCAGAGTGGCTGTGGCGAGACCGATAAACGGGACCTGCTCGTTGGGACGGACTGCCTTCGCCTCGAATTTCTCGCGAAGAATGGCTGGTGGTTGCGTGCTTTCCGGTGCTGGCTCGATAGCTTGCACCACATTGAAAGGGCAGATGCTTAATCCGCCAATGATACCGCTTGCGGAAATGATGGTGAATTTAATTTTCATATGATTCATTTTATACTTATAGCGTATTGTTATTGCCCTTTTGTCTAAAATGTATTAGTCGATTTTTTCCGGAATAATTACATATTCCACACGAGGCTGCTCGACTTGGACCTGCTCTCCATTTTCGTTCGTCATGGTGACTTGATCTGTGTAGGTGAATCTCAAAACACGGTGCGGCTGATTGTTGTTCTGCCAGATGACTCCCTCGTCTTGCGTGTTGCTGAGATTTCTATTGAAGCTTGCCGGAGAAAAATTCGAGACCGGGCTTGCTTGCGGAGCCTGCACCATAAGATCCGGAGCTACCGGGGCGATCGTTTCCTGCCGGACGATTTGCCCTGCATGATCTTCACGGCCTGGCGTCATGAGAGCAGCGATGGAGCCCAGTATTGCAACTGCTGCAGCTGCGGCAATATTGAACCGTAGAAGGTTCGATCGCTTGGCTGGGTCGTGCCGGGTTTTGTGGGGATTGGATTTGTGGAATAGAACAATTTTATCGTCCACTGCGAAGGGCGTGTCGCTGATGGTGCTGCTGAGCTTTTCCTGCAGCGAAGATGGAATAGCGCGCGGTTTGACGGCCCGTAATTGTTTTTCCATCTCCAGTTCCTCGGCTGTCAGCTCGGTGAGCGTGCCTTCCGCACAAGCGGTCAGTCTGGAAAGGAAATCCTCGTCAAGACAGCAAGGAACGAGCTTGCCAAGTTCTTGTTCGGTGGATGTTGGAATTTTTGACATATATATAAACGTTGGCTAACTCTAGTGAAGTATTAGTGGGAGGTTCTTCAATATTAGGTGAATTGATGATAATAAAGGATCTGGTCAAATGGATAGGTCGCCGCGGATACGGGCAGTGCCGAGCTCGCGCTTCAGTGCGTCCAGTCCGTAGCGATACCGCGAGGCCGCTGTGTTTTGGGAAATGCCTAAAGCTTCCCCGATCTGTGCAAATGTCTGTTCTCCCCAAATTTTCATGACGATCACCTCAGAGAATTTTTCAGGCAGTGATTTGATAGCGTCCTCGAGTTGGTTTTTTGTTTCTTCGTCGCCGCCGTCGGAATCAAACCAAGGGTGGAAGGCTTCCAACTGCTCCGCTTCGATCTCTGCCGAGACATTGTCTTCGCGTTTCTTACGTCTGTCGTCTTTTCGCGACAGGTCGATGGCAAGCCTGCGGATTGTTGTATAAAGATAGGGTTGCCAGGCTTCCTGGCCGCCCACGAATTCACCCGCCCGAATTTTTTCGACAAGTTTGACAATCGCATCCTGGAGGACGTCTTGGGCATCTTCATGGGATCTGGTTTGGTTTCTTGCAAAAAGGAATAGTTTGGGTGCGTGCTCTTCCAGCCACGCGCGCCAGGCGGTCGTGGCCGGGGAGCTCTGGGTCTGAGCTTCGATTGCGGACATGTTCTTAGGAGGTATTAGAGTAGCGTTACCTTCGCTCACATTTGTCTTCATTTCCACCAGCAGGATTTTGAAGATTGAATGCTTAATATTTCTGAAGTAAATAGCGCTATGGACATTTTCAGAATCTTTCTCATTTGCGCATTCGTGGCAGTGCTTGGAGGTTGTCGTAAGAAATCGGAATCAGTCGCAAAGGAAGTCCGTGAGGCAGGATATGCGATGACTGCGGAGGGCTGGTTTGAAGCGGTGCTGAATAATGACGTGTCGGTGCTTAAAAAGATGGTGGGAGGGGGCTTCGATGAGAAAATCAAAGATGAACAGGGACGCAACGGACTGCACATTGCAGCGGAATCCGGGAGCAGGGAAGCGGCTGAATATCTCTTGAACCGTGGCTTTTCAGTGGATGAAGTGGATGAAGCCGGCCAGACACCTCTGATGTTGGCCGTGCTGGCAGATAAAACGGAGATGGTGAAATGGCTCTTGAGACAGGGAGCCGATCCTAAACTGAAGGACAAAAATGGTTTTATGGCGCTGATGCTGGCAGTGACGAATGGCAGAAAGGCGGAAGTCGAAGAGCTGGCGACCTATCATCGGGAGGATTTGGATTCGGCACTTTTGTTGGCAGCCCTGGTAGGGAAAGCGGAAGTGATTGACGCGCTCACGAATTATGGCGCGTCCGTCTATGCACGGATGGAAGACGGCCGCACTCCACTGATGCTTGCCGCGCAGAATGGGCACCGTGATGCCGTGGCATTGCTGATCGATATCGGAGCCAGCCGTTTTGCGACCACTGACAATGGAGACAGCGCTCTGAGCCTTGCCGTTGCCGCGGGGCATGGGGATATCGCGAAAATGATAGAGACAGGGTTCGTTGGCGATAAGTTGGCGCTGGAGTCCGATGAGGAAGTCGCGGAAGCCATGGACGAGTATCTGGATGAGATGCAGCCGGAAGCCGGGATCGATGGAGTTGATGAGGATGGCCTGCTGGCCTTGGATGCAGATACTTTGGAGGGAAATGATCAGAAAGACGATCCTGCCAACGGCGGATCACAAGGATCTGATGGAAGTGCCGAAGCAGGAGGGCTTGCCGCTCTCGATGGCTCGCCGGTGGTGGATCATGAAAATTCCAGAAGAGATTTTTCCGGGAACCCAGTCACCGAGGCTCCCGGTAGACAACGAGAAGCGGGCGGTCAGGCGGGCTCTGAGGCAGCAGGAAGTAGATCCCGATCCGCTGTGGGGCGTCCCGTGGTATCATTGGAGGGTGCAAGAATCAGCCAAGGTGTTACGAAGCCACGGTCAGCGGCTGTAGAGCCTGCAATGGGAAATGCTGAGCGCTCGCCAGAGGAGGTGGGAGCAAGGGAAAATTCTAGGCAACGTGGCATCGCCCGGGAAGAAGAGCAGGGCGAATTGCCTTTGGTGATGCGTCATTACAGGCAGCGCGAGCTTCCTGTGGAGGTTCGTGAAGTTTCCGGAGGAGTTGCCTCCCTGCATCTGATCGGTCCGCAGCCGAGAACGGTGAATGTGAAGGCTGGTGAGAAAATCCCGGACTCAAATCTGGTGGTGATCCGTGTTTTCAGCCGCACCGAGCAAGGGAAGCTGAATAATAACGAGCCTTTGGAAGTTGGAATCGTAGAAGTGGAGGATAGTCTTAGCGGGCAGCGCCGTGAATGGATCGCCGGGCGTCCGGCCGCAGGTCACGATCCGGTCGCGATGGTGGAAGATGCGGCTACCGGGCAGCGATACCTTGCCAGGCCAGGGCAGCGTTTTTATTCGGAAGACGGACGCGAGTTTCTTGTGAACGATGTCCGCCCGAGTCAGTTGGTCATCGAAGAAGTGGCCAGTGGCGAGGTCCGCACGCTCCCTCTGCGTGGGCCCAAAGGATAGCAAGAACCAGTTTTCCATTATGATGAATGATTTTGACCCTTCGAATGATGGCGGCCTGGTCGCCGAAAATGGCACGCCGGTGAGGCAGTTTTCCGTGATGCTTCCAAATAGAGCCGGTGCGTTGGCGTCACTGGTGAAGCTCCTGAGAAGCTCTTCGATCGAGGTGATCGGTCTCAGTATGCAGGACGCGCGGGATGCAACAGTGGCACGTCTTGTGGTCTCGGATACAGATAGCGCGGAAGCAATTTTCTGCGAGAAGGGGATTCCATACACCATCTGTCAGCTGGTGATTGTAGGGTTGAAAGAGGCTGGTCCGGGGCTTCTACAGTGTCTCGATATTCTGATGACCGCGGAAACAAACGTCGATTTTGCCTATGCATTGTTGCCGTGTCCCGAAGAGATGGCATTGCTTGCGATGCATGTGGAGGATTACGATTTTGCGACGAGTGTCCTAAACCGCAGCGGTTTCAGGTTGATGTACGAAGAGGATCTCATTCGATAGGGGCCGCCATTGAAATTTCGCATGCGATAATGCCCTACGTAAGGATTGGCTCTGCCTGTTTCTTTTCGACGCGGGAGTGATGCGAAATTGCATCCTCGGCAGCAATGATGAGTTCGTTGCGGAGTGAATCCGGCGAGATAATCGTCACCATTTTTCCAAAACTCAAAAGCCAGCGAGCGAGGTGATCAGGATGGGCATAGGAGAGATGGACGCGGATTGCGCCTTCATGGGTTTGTTCCCTGATAAGCATTGGTCCCCAATGACGACGCACGGTTTCTATAAGTCGTGGATGAAAGTGAAGGATCGCTGTTTCCTTCAGGGCGGGCTGAGTGCAGCTTGAAAGATAAGCAGATAGATCAAAATCCCCGCGAGGAGGAGAGGGCTCTGGCAAGATTTCACATTTGATAATGCGATCCACCCTGAAATCCCTGACTTCGCCGCGCAATCTACACCAGGCGATAAGGTGCCAGTGATCCAGGTAATAGACCAGCCCAAGAGGCTCAATGACCCGGTCTGTTGCGAGACCGCGGGACGCGCCCAGATACTGCAAGTGCATTACCTGCTTTCCTGCCATTGCGGCTTGCACCTGACTTAGGGAAACAGGCCCGGTGTGTTGCTGAAAGTGACCGACGTGCATGGATTTTTTCAAGCGATGCACGCGATTTTGTAACTCGTTGGGTAATACCGCAGTGAGCTTTCCCAGGGCTGTGATGATGGGCTTCCGCACGGAGTCATCCGTCATCCTTTCCGCAAGCAATCCGCCAGTGACGAGCGCGAATGCCTCCTCCGGGGAAAACATTACCGGGGGAAGCTGATAACCCCGCGTTAGACTGTATCCAACCCCGGCTTCCCCGATGATTGGCACCCCCGCTTCACACAATGCAGCTATGTCCCGATATATCGTGCGTTCGGTAATCTCGAAGTGATCCGCCATCTCCGCAGCAGTGATCACACGCCTGGATTGCAGCAGCATGACAAGAGCTACGAGACGATCCGTGCGATTCATGTATTAGCTTCTAGCGTAACCGATCGCGCGAACCAATCTCAGAGTCGCTCTGGAGGATGACTTTCCAAAACTTATTTTCTTCGGAGGCCGGCAACCAAGCAGCCGATAACAAACAGCGGGAGTGCAACAAGTATCCAGCCCGGCAAACCGCTTGATGTTTTGAGATCGTCATATTTGCTCGGGGCTTCTTTGCCAATATCTTCAGGAGCGGGAGCGGTTCCATAGGGCTCCGGCTCGATAAGATCGCTTGCCTGCAGCTGGGGCTTTCCTTCGTTTTCCTTTCGTAAGGCTGCGACTTCCTCGGGGCTGACGGGAGGCGCGTTATTGCCGAAGCTGCTGCGAATATAGGTCAGCACCGCGGCGATCTGCTGATCGTTTTGATAAGCTAGGGGAGTCATGCCTGCTGGAAAACTATAGTTCTGGCCTTTGACTGTGATTGGCCCGACAAGGCCGCGAAGCTGAATGAGGATGAGATTTTCCGCGGGTCCATTGACCCACTCGGAGCCCGCCAGCGGTGGCCCGGCCGCAGTTCCTTCACCTGATTGCCCGTGGCAAGCGGCACAGATTGCAAACTGCTGTTTGCCTAACTTCATTTCTTCGCTGGATGCCTCCGCGTTAGCCTTTTCATCATCGATGGCCTTCGCCTCACTCTCCTTGCTCTTAACGACCGGTTCGCCTCCATTTTCCTGTCCGGCAGTCGATATCGGGATCAGGGTCTGATCCTTTGCTTCGTTGCTGGATTGAGGTTTGGCTCCCGGCAATGTCGCCGGATCGAGAAGCTCCGCTTGAGGGCCTTTCGTAGCTTTTTTAGCTTTGTCCAGAGAGCCCAGCCAAGCGACCAGATCGCGGATTTCAGTCGGTGAGAGAAGCTGGTCCATCGGCGGCATGGCAGAGACCGGCGGGCTGAAGCTTTCGATATCGCTGCGCTTGATTCGATAGGTTTTCTCCGGCGTGGAGATGGTGATTTCCTCCGGAGTTTCTTCAATGAAGTTACCCGCAAGCGATGCTCCGTTTTTGAACGTTACAGAGGTGATCCCGTAGCCCGGGGCGACCACTGCAGCCGGCAGGATCATGGACTCCAGAAAATATCTGCGCTCGTGACGGGTCGCGATGCCGGCGAGGTTCGGGCCGGCATCTCCACCGGCAGAGTGGACTTTGTCATCGGCCTTGTGACAGCGCAGGCACTGCCCCGAAGGATGGGAATTGAAGAGAGAAGCCCCATTTTCCGGATTGCCTCCTTCGAGAGCGATATTGAATTTTGCGAGAGGATCCTGACTTTCGGAAACCGCTTTTTCAAATTCAGCGAGAGCTTTCGCGACCATTGGTTCCTTCCGTGTTTTCGCCGCTTCCAGGAGCTCAATCGCTCCCGGGGAAATTCCTTCCAGCTCAATGAGCGATTTGAGACCGGAAGCGATGATTCCGGCAGTTTCATCGCCGGGAATCGAGCTGATCACGGGCCAGGCTTTCTGCACTCTGGAGGCTGAGTCCGAACTGACTGCTGCCCGGAGTGCGGGAATCGCTGCCTGGGGTGACCGCTCAGCGAGACTTTTCAGTGCGGTGAGAGCGATTGCATCATCCTTGGAAATGGCGAGCTCTTTCAGGACAGACGTAAGATCCGCTTCGTCCCGCTCGATATAGAGCGTCAATGCCCCGGCGCGCGTTGCGGGAGGCAGTTCCGGGTTTTCGAAAAGCGCTTTCAGGGTTTTTCCGTCCAGTGCGGCCACATCTATGTGGTATTGCTCGATCAGGCCCAGCGCACCTTCGAGAACCATCCCATCATTTTTGAGCAATACAGGCATTGCTTCTGCCAGGACCGGTTTGATTGTCTCCGCTGAGCGTGGCTCCAATGGGCGCCAGTGGCCGGTGAGTTGATCTGCCGGGAAAGGTTTTTCCCATTCCTGGAGAAGCCGCAATGCCTCGGCCCTGACTTCTTCGGGAAGTTTGTCGTTTGCGAGAACGTTCATCAACCGCTTGGCATTCTCTTCACCGCCGGAGCGATATGCACTGTGAACCAAGCGACGGAGCATGAAAGGCGACCACTCGCGCGAATCCAGATCGTCCAGAAGAGCGGCGACCATTCCCAGCATTTGTTTGTGATCATTATCGTAGATGGCGCGGATTGCTTCATTCTGCACTTTGGGATCCTCGTCATTCACAAAGCGGGCGACTTCCTCGCTTTTCATCCGCCGGAGCGCGACAACCGCCGCCACGCGAACGGCGGGCGAAGGGTCTGTATATAGCGGGCTGATCTGCCGGGGTGAGGAGACTATATGCTCAAGTGCATAGATACCGGCGTGGCGGAGGTAAACGTCCCGACCGTTGTTTTTTCGGAGAAGGTCCAGAATAGCGGAGTATTGCCCGATTGCTTTCATCCGTCCGATAGCAATAGCCGCGGCAGAGCGGACGCGTGATGATTGATCGTTCAGCAATTTTCCCAGAGGGAGGGAATCGCCGGAAATTGGAGCTTCGCTGATGGCGCGGGCAGTTTGGAAGCGAATTTCGGGATCCGGATCTTCAAGCAGGGGGATTAGCTTTCCCGCTGCTTCTTCGCGTAACCCCTTCGGAGGAATGGGGGAGAAATCATCTGTGGCGGAAGGAGCAAATCCACGGCGGGCAATGATCCCCAGCCCCCAAACCGAGTGGATCCGGGTCATCTGATCCTCGGACGCGAGTGCCTTCTCGAATGTGGCGACCGCGTCCGCTTTGCGGGTGAGAGCGATTTGTGCGCGTAGCCTGATGCGGGAGTCTGGGTGGGAGAGGAGCGCGGCGAGGGCTTCCGAAGTCCGTTCGTCGAAATTTCCTGAAATAGTTTTCGCCGTGTCCGCGGTTTCTTCCGGGAGGTAGAGGTTTTCCCCGGCGTTGAGTGAAAGCAAACGACCATCATCATGAGAGGTCCAGCCGGTGACGTAATCGGAGATAAAGAGGCGACCATCGAAGGAATACTCGAGGTCAGTCGCTGCGATACCACGGGCGAACTGGCGTGGTTGGGCGATCTGCATTCCCGCTCCTTTTGGTTCCATTCCGAAGGACCAGATGCTGGATTTCGCGGAGCTGCCCCGGTAATCGCAAACGAGGAAACGATCCTTTTCAGATTCAAGAAAGCCTGTGCCGGGATGGTAAGTCAGGCCGCTGGGGCCGGAGGTAAGGAGAGCTACCGGCGGGACGATGTAGGCTGGCTGGGAATCGTTTTCCAACTCCCACATTTTCTCATCCATCCAGCGGTTTGGAGGGCGGTTTTCCAGTCCAATCTGACGGTGGAATGAGTGCATGGTCTGGTTTTCCATCTGCCATCCGGAGTTACCGCCTTCGACCAGATAGACGACTCTGGCGGAGTCGCCCTGGTCCGAGTTGTTATCCACGGAGAAGGCATTCCCGAAACGATCAAAAGCGATTTCCTTTGGATTACGTAGGCCGATGTGGAATAGCTCGAAGTTGGAACCGTCCAGATCAAAGCGGAAAGCCGCTCCTTCGTTGGGATGGTGGAGCTTTTCGCCTTCTTTGGTGGTGAATGAGAAGCCACGGTCACCAATGGTTCCATAGACTCTACCATCGGGGCCGAGCGCGAAGCCGTTCATATCGTGACCCGAGAAAGACACGCGCACGCCCATACCGTCCGCGATGATTTTTCTTTCGTCTGCCACCCCGTCCGAGTCCTTGTCCAGGAGGTTATAGACCTTCGGGATACAAGCGAAATAAACCGCTCCATCAAAGGCAAAGACTCCGGAGGCCACCCCATCCAGCTCGTCATTGAAACCGTCAGCAAACACTTTGCTGGAATCCATCTTCCCATCTCCGTTGGTATCGGAGATGTGGCGCAGGATCTCGGATTTCTCGGTCATGAATTCGTGTGAAAACTTGTCCTCGTGTCTTTTATACATCTCGCGGCGATCGTCCGTGGTCTGTGCACGGAGGTCTTCCAGATACCAGTAAAGGCTATCCCGATCATCGCCTACACCGTGGCGCAGACGGTGGGTTTCCGCGACAAAGACCCCGCCTTTTTCATCTACCGATATAGCTGTCGGAGAGGCAATTCCGTGCTCTTCGGAGGTTGCTTCGATTTTAAGCGTGCTGCCCTCGGGAATGGTCGCCCCGGGGAGCTCCGGAGTTGGCACAAGCCCTTCGACGAATACTTCACCGTTTCTGGTGGGCGGGGGAAAGTCCAACCGCATGCCATTGGTCATGGTGATTTCATCGGCGGCGATGAAGCCCCAGGGCCCGGTTGCATCGTCCACCAAGCGGATAACCGCCTTTTTCCCCATGAATCTGCGGACATCCCAGCGGACTCCCTCAAAACGCAGGGAGCGTTTCCCGGTGGTCTCGTATTCGACTTTGCCATCGATAAGTAGCTGGATGGCGGTCTTACCCGCCGAATCTCCACCCGCGACGAGAAACCAGATGTAGTCCTTGGAGATCTTAAACTCAGGAGAGGTCAGGGTCCCGGTGGCTGACTCATCGCCATAAACGGATGCAGCAAAGGAATCCCCGGAAAATGTGCTGAAACTTCCGTCCAGGCCATCGATTGTGCCGTGGACCGGCGAGGCCCCGAAGGCCTCGCCCGATACCGCCCAATCTCCGTAACCATCACCTTCAAAGGATTGGAAGGCTCCGTGGGCGGAGCCTGAGGCGATAGCTAACCATAATACGGTGGAGAGGTGGACGGGCGATTTTTTCATAACGGGCTGTGAATAGCCCTATCCTCGGAAGTAAGGGCGTTCAATCGAGAACTTTGATACGCAGGTTACGGAACTTGTAGGTCTGGCCTTTCTCCCCATGATGCTGAATGGCAATATGACCTTCCGAGTCCTTCGCGTCGTGGATATCTGTGGTGACTACCCCATTGACCTCGATGGTCAGATGATCTCCCTTGCATGTGATCCGGTAGGTATTCCAGTCGTTGCGTTTGAAGGCATCTCCGGCGCGTTTTTTAAATGCTGCTTCGCTGGCCTTATCGCCCTTGATCGGGCTGATAAACCACATCCGGCGGCCTTCGTCATAGAGTCCACCGGACCAGCCGCGTTTCGGATCTCCATCTACTTCTGCCTGATAGCCATAGACCTGGCCGGGTTTCGTCTGTGCGCGGAAAAGAAAGCCACTATTGGCTTTGCCCTCTGGTAGAAGCACTTCGCCCTCAAAAATGAAGTCAGAGTATTTCTTTTCAGTGATCAGGAAAAACTTTTTCGGACTGGTGAGATGGAACTCTCCATCGACGACTTTGAATTCACCCCACTCGTAGGGGTTTTTCCAACCCTCAAGCGATTTTCCATCGAAAAGCGGAACAAAGCCGTCTTTATCCGCCTGATTTTTCGCATGGATTACGGGGCTGAATGCAATAGCGCCAAGTGTGAGAAGAAGCAGTTTGATTTTTTTCATAGATTTAAAATTTGCAGGTAAGAAATATTCATTTTTCACAGATGAATTGCAAGGCTGGTTTTGTAAGATGGGGGCAATAGAAAAGCCATTGGGTGTTTTTCCAATGGCTTTTCAGTTGGCTTGATTCCGGCCGGATGTGCAATGAGGTGGCCTGGGAATTGGAAGCTTATTTCTTTTTCTTCTTCTTAACTTTGTTTTTGTCCTGCGGCTTTGTGGTGCCGGGAATCAAAGGCCGGGCAATATCCTCATCAGGAGCGCGGAAGACATACGGTTTCCACATATCGCGGACTTTTCTCCATTCTTCCAGAGTGCGCGTGGGATACCATCCCGGCAACCCGTTTTTGTTGAAGTCGTATTTGTCCGCATTTTCGTAAACCCATTCGCCCACGGTCGGTGTCGGGCATTTTTCCGGGAAAACATCCGTGGCGCGGAAATCTTCGCTCACACCTTGATCCTTGATAACATTGGTCCTCCAGTCTTCGAGGGCGGCGAGCAGTTCTTTTTTAATCTCAGCGTAGGCAGGGTCCTCCGCCAGGTTATGAACTTCATGCGGATCTTTTTTCAGGTCGTAGAGCTCGATCTCCGGTTTCTTCGGAGCCATGATAGCCGCTTGTTCCTGTGTTAGTTTTCCTTCGAGGTAGAGCACGGCCATTTCCGCTAGATCGGGATAGGCGCCTTCCTTGTAATGGCTGAACTGCATGTAAGCTCTCTCTGGCATGAGGTTGAGAATGAGCTTGTGATCCTTCGAGCGGATCGAGCGCATGGAGTCATGTGTGGCATCCATTTTATCCCTTGCAGCGAAGGTGTATTTGCGGTTCTTGACCTCGTCGCTGAAAAGGCTTTTGCCGTGCAGGGGCACCGGAGGCTCGACATCGGCGGCTTCAAGAATCGTCGCATTGATATCGATGGCCATGACAAGATCCTCACTGACTTGACCAGGCTTCACCTTGCCGGGCCAGCGCATGATCATCGGGATCCGGGTTCCTTCATCATAAAGAAATTGTTTTCCGCGGAAATGGCAGCGGCCGTGATCGGCGATGAAAAAGACGATGGTGTTCTCGGCAAGTCCCTCGTCCTCAAGTCGTTTCAAAAGTTCTCCGACCTCGCGGTCCACGATCTGCATCTGCTCAAGTCCGTTTGCCCAGTCCCGGCGGAGGAATTCGGTGTCCGCATAGGTCGGCGGTAGAACAACATCTTTGGTATCGATCGGGTCGATAGGATCCCGGTTCCAGGAGCGGTGGGTTCCTCCAAAAGTGATCCGTGCAAAGAATGGTTGTCCTTCTTTACGGCCACTCCAGTCCTCCCCCATGAAGAGTTCTTCTTTTTTGTCCGGGAGGAAATTGCAATCGACCTTCCAACTCATCAGGCAGGTGTAATAACCGGCGTCCGCAAGGATATGCGGGATGGGCCGGATGCCGTATGGCAGAGGCTTCTTATTGTCCTCGCGGTGTTGGTTTGCACCAATGTAATTTTGGTGGAAGCCGGTCATCATCGCCGAGCGGGAAGTCGAGCAAACGGGCGAAGTGGTAAAAGCCGTTTCGTAGCGAATACCTTCTGAGGCCAGTTTGTCCACATGCGGAGTCTCGATACCGGGTGTGCCGTAGCAGCCCAGATCCGGGCTCCAGTCCTCAATGGTGATCCAAAGGATGTTGGGCTTTTCCTGTTTCTCGGCAGCGGAAGCAACAGGCAGGTAAAATGTTATCCCGAGCAGTAGCAGGGAGGTGGGTTTCAAATATCTTTTCATAAAATAGTGTTGGGTTCTTTAGAGGAATATTGGGAAAAAAACGGTGTGTGTCCCCATGGAACCAAGTGCAATGGAAACGGGGAGCACATGCATGTTCTTTCAAAATCCGATTGTGCAGAAAACTTTTGAGAACGAGAGCGGCAGGCTTTAGTTATGCTTTTCCCGGTGGGTCTTCTTAGGTTGCACAAGGTTGTATTTCGGATTGGGCGAAGGCTGGTGGGATTTTTTCAGAATCGCATCAAGCTCCTGCACTAGCTCGGGATGCCGGCTGGCGATATTGTTCTTCTCACCGGGATCCTCGGAAAGATCGTATAGTTCGAGAGGGCTGTTTGGAGCTTTTTGAACATCGTAGCGCACGCCTTTCCATTTTCCTTTGCGGACCGCAAGCCGGCCAGCCTTGTCGTGAAATTCCCAGTAAAGATGGTCATGTTCCTTTTGCCCGGTTTTGCCAAGCAGGGATGGTAGAAACGAGATGCCATCAGTGTGGGCTGTCAGAGGTAGGCCGGTAAGCTCCGCGACGGTAGGAAGAAAATCCCAGAAGGTGGAAACATGGTCATTTCGCGAACCGGGCTCTACATGGCCCGGCCATTGGGCGACGAATGGAACGCGGATCCCGCCTTCGTATAGGTCGCGCTTATAGCCCCGGAGATTCCTGCTGGATTGGAAGTAGTCGGGATCGTGACCTCCAGCGGTGTGGGCACCATTGTCGGAGCTGAAGATGACGATGGTATTCTGGGTGAGTCCTTGTTTCTCCAGTTCGCCGAGAATTTCTCCCACGTAGTCGTCCAGGACGTTGACCATAGCCGCGAAAGCCGCATGGCATTCGGCTTGATCGATGTAATAGTCTTCGCTGTAGGTGGCTTCCGGAAGGAATTTTCCGCGATACTTCTGCATGTATTCCTCCGGTGCGATCATATCGGCATGCGGCTGAATGGCTGCATAATAGCAGAAAAAAGGTTTGTCCTTGTTATCCCGGATAAAGGTCAAAGCCTGCTCGTGAATCAGATCCGGCGCATAATCGGTCCGGTCTGTCCCCACATTTCCCCACAGCAATTCCCTTTTGTCATTATGCCAAAGGAAGGAGGGATAGTAGCAGTGGGCGATCGATTGGCAGTTATACCCGTAAAAGGAATCGAAGCCCATTTTGAGCGGCTCACTGGTGCTTTCAGGAGAACCCAGTCCCCATTTTCCAAAAATTCCGGTCGTATAGCCAGCTGCTTTGAAATGGTGTGCCACGGTGTAGGTATCCGCAGGCATCGGCATTTGCCCTTCGATGGCATCCGGATCCTGGGCATTGCCGCGTATAGGAGCGTGCCCCGTGTGAAGCCCGGTCATCAGCGTGCATCGTGCCGGTGCGCAAACCGCGCTTCCGGAGTAATGCTGGGTGAAGAGCATCCCGTTTTTTGCGATCTTATCGATATTGGGCGTCTGAAATTTGACCTGTCCGTAGCAACTGAGGTCTCCCGAGCCGAGGTCGTCCGCGAGGATGTAAACTACATTGGGCTGTTCATTGGCTGCTGTGGAGAATTGGTAGAGGCAGGCGGTAGCCGCGAAGAAGAGAACGAGTTTTTTGGTGTGGAACATGAGTCTAATTGAGGGACTTTTGCTGGTTGTCCTTAGCGCGCTGCTTTAGGAATTTTGAATGTAAATCGGAGAGTATCTCAGGATTTTGTTCTGCGATGTTTCTGCTCTCCATAGGATCTTCGGATATATTGAAAAGTTGCCAATCGCCTGGAACGGCCGGTTGTTTGGTGCCGTAGGAGACGATCTTCCACGCGCCAAAGCGAAGCGCCCAACGGTTGATTTTTGGATTCCAGATCCAATAAAGATCCCGTTTTTCCAAGGTGTTTCCGGACAAGAGCGCCGGAGAGATATCGATGCCGTCCAAGTCGCCTGCATCTACCGGATCGTTCCCGGAAATTTTGGCAAGCGTAGGGAACCAATCAATGATGTGAACCTGATCCGTGACAGCTCCAGGCTTGATCTTGCCTTTCCAGTTTGCAAATCCGGGCACGCGTATCCCGCCTTCCCACACGTCGACCTTGTGTCCCCTCATGGGGATGCGCTGATTGAAATCCGTTAGTTTCAAATCATCCGGATACGCATTTCCGGGCCAGCTGTGCTGTGGGCCGTTGTCCGAGGAGAATAGAATGAGCGTGTTTTCACGAAGGCCGCGTTCATCTAGTGACTGGACGATCATTCCGATCGCATGATCCAGATGATGGACTGCGGCAAGAAAGAGCCGCTTCTCCGGGTCTTTTTCCTTCTGGATGATGCCTTTTGGATCGTTGAACCATTCTATCTCGTCTTCATTGAGCCAGCGCCCGGGATTATCAGGATCCAGACGGGTTGGTTGATCGGTAAACCGGCCGCGCTCATCGAGAGGTGTGTGCGGTGCGTGGAATGTCAGTGCGAGCAAAAATGGGTTCTCGTGTTTTTGCGAAATGATTCTGACGGCATCTTCCTGGATGAGATCTGTCGCATGACGGCCGTTTTCCGAGCCCGGAATGAACTCCATATTACGATGCCAGGTCTCGAAATACTTCCCTTTGCGGTAGCGGTGATCATACATGCCGACGGCTCCGGCCAGCGAGCCATAGCTGTAATCGAAGCCATGATGGTTCGGCCCGTCTTCCGGTTCCGCCCCGAGATGCCATTTCCCACAAAGAAATGTTTCGTATCCGCGTTGCTTCAACATGGTGGCGATGGTTGGGGTGCCGACCGGAAAGCATCTTTCGTTTGTAGCCTTCAGTGCGGCTTTTCCAAAGCGCCCCGGGTAGCGGCCGGTCATGAGTGCGACGCGGGTGGGCGTGCATTGAGGCATGACATAGTGGTTTTCAAAGGTGGCTCCCTCACTGGCCAATCGGTCCGAATTCGGCGAGTAAACTTTTTCCGGATTATTGTAGCCGATGTCTGCCCAGCCGAGATCATCTGCGATGATCACCAAAATATTCGGTTTATCTACGGGGTCTGTAGTTTCATTGGCGGAAAGCAGCTGCCATGGCAGAATGGCAGTCAGCAATAGGCTGATTTTGAGATGAAGGATCTTCATGGATGGGATCTGGGTTTATTTGGATGGATTTTATTTATTGAGCGAATCCAGGAGGAATCTGCCTTCTGTGGCGGCAGGCAGATTACCTGTCTGGAAGGGCGATGCCGGGAGGTCCTCCGTGTTGTAAATCGTAGGTATGAACCATTTATGCCAGCCGTAGCGGACAAATTTTGGCTCGCTGACGGATTCCGCCGAGACCCGGATTTTATCGTCGATCAGCTGCGCCTGCGCCGGGAAAAATTCGCCATCGGCACCTGCTATCTCAAAAGGATTTTCCGGAGATTTTTTCAATACCAGGCCACTGCCGGTATTCTTGAAGTCCAGCTCGATAGCTGATCCTACGACTCTGTGTCTCTTCAGGTAAGGACCACGGGCCACAAGATCTTCCTCTCCATAGACCATATTCCGCGCGAGCAAGGAAAGGCGCGAGCCAACGAGTTTTTTTGAATGTGGATGTATGTCTTTTCTTTCGCCGCCATCTGCTGCTACGACCATTCCCGTATTCGCCACGTTCTCCTCGACCCACAGTTGGGAGTCCCGGAGCTCCGGCCACTCGGGACCATCTTTGAAATCCAAAGTGGCAAGTTGAACGAACAAAAATGGAAGCTGAGGATTCCGGAACTCTTTCCGCCATTCTTCAATGAGTGTGGAAAACACCCTCCGGTAGTGGAAGCCTGTGCTGGAGCTAGCATTATTTTCCCCTTGATACCAGATGACGCCGCGGATCGTCGATGGGATGACTTTGGTGAGCATCCCCTCATGCAGTCCGGCCGGACGCTTGAAGTTCCGCGGACCCATCAGCTCCTGCGGCTTGGGCTTCTTTTTCCCCTCCTTTGCTGCTGCTTTGACGGCATTTTCAAATTCTTGAAGCTGGTTTAGATAATCCGCTTCGTCTTTATATGCGTTGGCGACGTGCTGATCGTAGCTATCGATGATCCTTTTCAAGTCCGGCTTGCTGGCGAGAGTCTCACGGCTCATCCATGCTTCCGCCGGTGTGCCGCCCACGCTGCATGAAATGATCCCGATCGGGACATTGAGCTTCTCCCGCAAATTTTTAGCGAAATAATAACCCGTGGCGGTAAAGTTCCCCACAGTCTGCGGATTGCTGGGCTTCCACGTGATTCCTGCCATAGGTTTCTGTTCTGGGAAAAACAGCCTCGGCACTGTGAAGCAGCGGAGCAGGGGATCGTTCGCAGAGTCGATATCCGGCTGGGTGACTTTGCGGTAGGTGGTCATGGTGGAAGCCATGTTTGATTGCCCGCCTGCGAGCCATACTTCCCCTACAAGCACATCTTCGAGCACGATGGGTTCCGGGGTCTCTGTGCCAGTAAAAGTAAGCTTTTCCCCCACGGCGTTGGTGGCGAGAGGCTCCAGGGTGACCATCCATTCTCCAGCTTCATCAGCGGTGGCGGAGCATTTCTGCCCTGTGAAATCGACTGTCACGATTTCTCCTACGGCCGCTTTACCCCATATGCGGACCGGCTCCTCTCTCTGGAGCACCGCACCATCGGTGAAAACCATTGCCGGCTGGACTTCCGCTAGCAATGGGGAGGCAAGTAGCGTGATTGCCGCGGCTAGACGATGGTAAAACGTAGAAGTGTTGTTTTTCATGGATGCAGGATTTTTTTACGGACGCTCTCAGTTCCGCGAGATCTTTGAGGACATCATTTTACGGTAGCTGATCAAAGCGTCTTTCTCGGAATTCCAATCGTGGTGACAATAAAGTGAATATATTTTGCGTAATTATGTATATATAAAATATCTGTAAGGATTTATGATGCTATGCGTATTTTGTCGCGTCCGCTGCGGCAGTGCTGAAGCGGCCGATTACCATCCAAATCCGTCATATCCAATTATCGAATGAATAAAATATCTCCTTTTCTTGCCGTGGTCCTGACGGCATCCACCCATTTTGCGATCGCCGCACCAGAGGGGAAAGCCCTGCTGAGTGTCGATACAGGATCTACGATTACGAAAGTCCGCACGGCTCGCGCCGGTGAAAAATCACTCGTCGTAGCCAGCACGTATGAAGGTGGCATCCTATCAATGAATGACTGCGGTGAGATCGCGTGGGAAAAAGAGCTCTCGGGATTGGTGAATCATGATGTGTTCTGCGCGGACATCAATGGCGATGGAATCGATGAAATATTAGCTGCGAACGGTGATGGATCTATCTACTGCTTGAATAGTAAGGGCGAAATTCAATGGACCTTCAAGGAGAACGACGCACCGATGTATTCTGTCTGTGTGATTTCGAAAGCAGGAGTCCCGTATGTGGTATGCGGCGGATTTGATAAGAATTTATATTATCTCGATGCCTCCGGGAAAAAAGTGAAAGCAATCGCTTCGATCACCTATTCCCAGGAAAAGCCCTGGCAGTGGGCTGATTTGGTGAGCCCGAAGGAAAGAGAACATACGGCGAATTTCATCAGGCCGATCAAGCAGAAGGATGGCACTGAAATTTTGGCGGTAATTGGTCAGATCGCCCAGACTTCCACGGGTTCACTCTATCTGTTCCAACCGCTCGAAGAGAAGCCTTTCAAAATCTCCAAAATTGAAAGCCGACGGCCGATCGGTTCTTTCACAACCACGGATACCGATGGTGATGGGACCGAGGAAGTTCTTCTTGGCACGGCGGACTCTTTGAGTGGCGTATCGTTTGTCAGTATCGATATTTCAAACGGTGAGCAGAAGCAAACGATGCTATCCTCTCTGCGCAAACAGATCGAAGGTTTCGGCTACCGGGTAGCCCAGCCGGAGGTGATCGCGAAGGGAAATAGCTGGGAATATTTCGTGCTATACGGATCCAGAATCGTTCTTGCCGGCCCGGATGCCGATATGAAAAAGGCCGAGGTCCTGACATCCCGCTATTCCTTCAATGATATGTGTAAGGATCCTGTTTCAGGAAAAATTATTCTGGCGAGCGCACAGAGCGGTGGCAGCTGCGTGCACATTATCGATCCTGCGAATCCGGAGTGGAAAAATTCTTACGAGAATTTGGCGCCGCCCGGAAAAATCCAGTCAATCCTGGATAACACGGCGAGGGTCCGCGAGGAATTGGCCGGCTTCAAAAAGCCCTCGCACGAGCGTGACCCGCTCCCTGTCTGGCTGATGAGCGATGGCTTTCCTACGGAACATTCGGAAAAGGTCGCCTCTGATATTATAGCGAATTACAAGAGTCCGGTCTTTCTTGGTGGAAGGCACCAGGGAAGGGTCGAGTCATTCGACCGTTCATCCATGGAGAGTGAACGTTACCGCGAGCGCCGTGATAAACGGAAAAGATACGATCTGACCCAGCAGGAGGTATTGGATACGATCATTCCGGAATATCAAGGTGTGCCAGGTATCGCCTATTGGGGGGGACACGGGAACGATCCAAACTACTATCAGGTCTCTACCACCAAGAAAATCATTGATGCGGCGAACGGGAAGAAGACCGTGCTTATTTTTCCCGAGATCCAGGATCAAACCGATAGTTTTCCATGGCTGATGAACTATCTGATCTATCCGCTCGCGGAATACGGTGAAAGCCGTAATACGAACCTCTATATTCGCTCGAAAAACACATTCTGGCATGGCGATGTTTATTTGCCGGGTTGGTCACGGTTGATCGCCGGGGAGTTTCCCCATGTATTTGTCCCCGCCATGGAGGAATCGCACAGCAAAACAATGGATGTGAGTGTGGGTGCCAGAATGGGAATCTGGGCTAGCGGAGCGGTGGATAGCTGGGGGGCAAGATGCGCCCGTGATAATGCCAGCTGGGACAAAACGCGTGAACACTCTCACCAAATGCTGCCAAATCATTTTCTCCGCCACATGATCTACAATGTCTCCAGCGGAGCCCAATATCTGGACAACTTCCCCGTGGATCAGGATTATATGAGCCTGCTATGGGAACTGATTGCAAAAGGTGCTCTTTATGTGCCTAAGCGGGAAGAGCTGGTCAGTATCAATCCTGTGCATCTCTCAATGAAATCGCCCGATGAGCATTTCCTCAATGAGGGTGGAAACGCCCACTGGACAGTTTTCTTCGATGCCAAATCCGAGGAAGAGAACAAAATGGTTTTCAGCCGGATGAATGGCAGCTGGAAGGGAGCAAGAATCACGGAATGGGATTTCTCAAGATATGCGTCTGGTGTGGGCGAGCGTCGTCTGAATTATCTACCTCCGTATCCACACGGCACTGTTCTCATCACGCCGCCTCAGGAAGGCGTGTTTTCGGATCCGAAAGCGCCCCGCGGCAAGCTGACAGATCATTTGCACCCGCTTTATAAATCAATCACCAAGGAATACATTACCGATGGGAGGAATTACTACTCAGCTGATGGCACGGAAACCTTTGCTGCGGAAGAGTATTATCGGGTGATCGCGGCTGATATAGAAAAAGGTGCCGAAAAGTTGCCCCTCACTGTATCTGGCGAAAATGTGGCATGGGTCGTAGCGCAAACTGCTCCGAAACATCTCCGCCTCACTCTTGTGGACGGCGGCTATATCAACCCGGGTGACCGCAAAGCCAAAGTTCAATTCGGCTCGGTGGTCCCGAAGTTAATGACGGAACTGATGAGTGGGGAGTCCTTCCGGGCTGATGATCCGAAATCCGTGGAAATCGAAATACCGTGCGGATCGTTTCGCTTCATCGATATCGAGCTCGAAACTGAGCTCAAGTAATCGCCTTACACTGGACTGGAAAAAGCAGCCGAAGCTCCAATGTGCTTCGGCTGTTTTGTATGGGGATGCCTAGCTGGCTTTCGCCGATGAAAAATAGTTTTCCAGCCCCGATGCCAGCTGAAGTAAATAACCGGTTGCCTGCTCCTGGACAGAAACCATGAGTTTCTGGAAAAGTTTGAATCCCTCGTTCTTGTATTCCACCAGCGGATCCTTTTGGCCTTGGGAGCGCAAATAGACTCCTTCACGTAATTCATCCATGTCGGCAAGATGCTCCTGCCAAAGGCTGTCGATGGCTACCAGCATAGCTCGTCGTTCTTCCTGCTCGACAAGGACCCGGGGTGCTTTTTTGAGCCTCTGATCGTATGATTCCGCTATTTCGTCCACCACTTCTGCGAGAAGCTGCCGGGGATCGGCCGTTTTCAGGTGTCCCGGATCCAAGATAATACCCAGCGAACTCTCGGCCCATTGGATGAGGGGCTCGAAATCTGGGTCGAACTGTTCCATCTCCGAAAAATATCCCTGCATACGACACGTGATGCATTCCGCGATCGTTTCGTGAGCTAGTTTGCGGGTGTCTTCAGTGTTGAGAATCTCATTGCGCTGTCCGTAGACAATTTCCCGTTGGAGATTCATCACATCATCAAAGTCGAGCACACGCTTCCGGTTTTTATAGTCCTGTTGCTCGACTTGGCGTTGTGCGGTTTCGACGAGTTTTCCCAATGAAATCACTTTCCCGTCCTTTCTGGCCGCGGAGATAGATTGCTCCATTGTGGAGGCGATCTGACCCGGAGCCGAATGATTGCGCATCAAATCGTCTTCCAGAGATATGAAAAACTGCGATCTGCCCGGATCACCTTGGCGGGAGCAACGTCCGCGAAGCTGACGATCGACTCTACGTGAAGAATGCCGTTCAGTGCCGATGACGAAGAGTCCGCCCAATTCGGCAACGCCCTTTCCTAGTTTGATATCGGTGCCACGTCCTGCCATATTCGTTGATACGGTAACGGCCCCTGCCTCGCCTGCTAATGCGACAATGGCTGCTTCCTGCTCATGATATTTCGCATTGAGAACGGTGTGGCTGATTTTTGCCCTCTGTAGCATTCTGGACAGAGTCTCCGAGGCTTCCACCGATGCTGTGCCAATCAGAACCGGCTGCCCGCTGGAGTGAGCTTTCTCCACGGCCGAAATGACGGCCTGGAATTTTTCTCTACGCGTTCTGAAGATCTGGTCATTCTCATCGATCCGCAGGCTTGGCGCATTTGTCGGAATAGGAAGCACGTCGAGCTGATAGATATCATGAAATTCCGCGGCTTCGGTCTCACCAGTCCCTGTCATGCCGGCGAGTTTTTCATAAAGCCTGAAGTAATTCTGAATCGTTATCGTGGCAAAAGTGTGGTTTTCATCCTCCACCGCCACGTTTTCTTTTGCCTCCACGGCTTGATGGAGGCCATCGGACCAACGTCGCCCTTCCATTTCCCTGCCAGTGCTTTCGTCGATAATTGTGACCTTTCCATCGCGGACCACGTAATGAACATCGCGCTCATGAAGACAATAGGCTTTGAGTAGTTGGGAAATGCTGTGGACAGTGCCGGCACGTGCATTGCGTTGCTCATGAAGCTTTTGCTTGGCAATTTTCTTTTCCTCACGGGAAAGGCTGGCGTCCGCATCGATCGCGGCAAAATTGGGGCCAATATCCGGTATCGTGAAGGAATCCGGATCGTCAGGCGCGAGGAAAATTCTGCCCTTTTCCATCAGATCAGCATCCCGGCCTTTCTCATCGATGGCGAAGTAGAGTTGTTCTTTCAGTTTGAAGATATCTTTCCTGAATGCTTGCTGTTGATAGCGGAGCTCGGTTTTCTCCAGTAAACGGCGTAGTTCTGGCTTTTCCATGAAGCGGAGGAACTGACGGTGTCTTGGTTGCCCAAGCTTCAGCTTCAGCAAGAGCAAGCCGGCGGCGGAGGTATCGCCCTTCTCCAAAGCCTGTTTCGCATCCGCTGCCAGTTGGTTGCACAGTTCAGTTTGTAGTCGCACCAACTTTTCGATCTTTGGTTTGTGAATGTCAAAAGGGTGCGGACCTTGCTCTGATGCGCCAGTTATGATGAGCGGAGTGCGGGCGTCATCAATTAACACGGAATCCACTTCATCAATGATTGCCATGTAGTGCCCGCGCTGGACTTGCTCGTCTTTGGTTGTCGCCATGCCGTTATCCCGGAGGTAGTCGAATCCGAACTCCGAGTTTGTTCCGTAAGTGATATCACAAGCATACGCGGTGCGCCGTTTGGTCGGCGGCATTTGATTTTCCAGGCAACCGACAGTTAGGCCCAAAAACCCGAAGAGGGCGCCCATCCATTCGGAATCCCGCTTCGCAAGGTAGTCATTTACCGTGACCACATGCACTCCCAGTCCAGTAAGAGCATTCAGATACACGGGTAGGGTGGCGACCAAGGTTTTTCCCTCCCCGGTCTGCATTTCTGCAATCAATCCACGATGAAGTGCTACTCCTCCAATGAGCTGGACATCAAAATGAACCATTTGCCATGTCTCGGCATGTCCGTTGACCACGATCTTGCTCCCGGAGAGACGTCGCGCGGCATTTTTGACGACGGCGTAGGCTTCGGGGAGGATCTTTTGTAAATATTTTGCACGAGCGGAAGGGAAGTGACTCTCGATCTCTTGAAAAAATGCTTTTGCCTTTTCTATCGAGTCGACTGTCGCAGATAGATTGCGGGGAATGGCCGGGAATTCATCGGCTAAAGCCAAAAATCGCGACTCCAAGGTTTTAGCAATCTTCTCAAGAGCAGGAGTGTCATAGGATTCCAGTTCCGATTTGGTGGGTGCTGAGAGAGGATGATAGCGAGCGAGATGTTCCTGCCACTTTCGTGTGAGCATAGTGAGTTTTTCGGCAGTCTCGCCCTGAAGCGAAATTTCGATTTCGTTGATTCTGCGGACGATTGGGCGAATCTTCTTAAGTTCGCGTTCATTTTTTCCGCCGAGAATTTTTGGTAAGGACCAAGTGATCATATAAAGAGATAAGATTTGATGGGTGTTTGTGCTCGTATTCCCGAGCGTTTGTGCAGGCTCATACCTGCCAGTATTTACCAATCCATGCAGGAGGGGTGAGCTACGACCGCATGGATCAAAACTCTCTTGAGGTTAAGAGAGAGGAATCGCAAATATAGCGACGAGAAATTAAGTGCTCTATATGGACTAACGGGGTCGCCGCTTTTAGATCCACACGAGGCGATTTCATCAAAGTATCTCGATAGGTGGAGCTCGGCCTTGGGCTCGTTCATTCCTGCAGTGGGAAGGAAAATGGCTTCCATACCGACTAACTTTCAATCGGATGGCAGTCGGTCCGATCAGTCTGGCGCTATCGGCTGGATCAAGAGTCAGTAAAATCTGGGGAGTTGTCGGATTGCCAAGTATGGCAGATTCGCCGGCTATCTGATTGAGGCTACAGCCATCCAGATACTTGTCCTTTCTGAAACCAGAGACGTTATTTCCGGAAAGGCTTAGAGTTAATAGCGCGACAACGGCGAACAACCAGATAGTCGTTGCGTAGTTGGAAAGACCTTTGTCAGGAGCGCTCATCAGATAGTGGAACCAGTCAGAATGCTCTAGCGTGAATCCCGAGCACAGAATCAATTGGGCCTGGGATTTGTCAAATTAGGAATATCTCACTATTCAGAGATTTGGTGAATCATCGGTATTAAGCACGGGAAGAGTGATTTTTGGAGTGGGAGTGCGTGTGTGTGGTGTTTTTGAGAGGGGATTGGGGTATT
>NZ_JBHUIT010000011.1:0-43109 GCF_042683045.1 Luteolibacter algae
GTGGTTTTACCACAAGAACTCTAAAAAGGAGCTGTCCGATTTTCTGGGGTCAGGCCAACATGAACTTTGCTGTAATCGATGTCGTAAAAGATCAGGATAAAGGCAGCGACAAGCACAGCTCGAAAAACATCGTCGTGCCTTTGGTGGTGCAGCGGCGGCTGGAGATAGTGAATTCTACTCCAATCTCGGCGGACACCGGAAAGATTCAGGTGAAATTCTTGGCGGAAGACGGCTTCGATCCATTGAACGATATTGATATCCGCACCTTGAGATTCGGAGCTCCGGAGGAAGTTAATTTTGGGAGAGGTTGCGTTCCGTTAGGATCAATGGCATCGGGAGCTGATCTGATCGTCACCTTTTCTGGTGAGGGAAATGGAATCAGCGATAGCAATTTTGCGGCCAAAATGATTGGGCGGGATCGCGCTGGGAAATTCGTATTCGGGTATGCGAAGCTTCCCTAGGCATCGCACTGGGCAAGGATCTCATTGATGTCCGCCAGCCGACCGATTCCTTGATAACCGCAGGCCAGGTCTCCGCACGCGGGCTCCACGAAATGACACCCGTCGGCTTTGAGCTGAGCGACATTTCTTTGCGTTGCCGGGTGCAGCCACATCTTTCCATTCATGGCCGGTGCGATAAGCACTCGGGTTTCCCTGGGAAGAGCAAGGTATATGGATGAAAGAGGATCCGGTGCCGACCCATGGGCGAAATTTGCAATCGTATTGGCAGAAGCCGGTGCGACGAGAAAAAGATCCGCATTGTCAGCCAGCTCGATGTGGCCAGGCTTCCAGGAATTTTTTTCGTCCTCCAGAGAGACTAGAACGGGGTTTCTGGTAAGTGTCTGTAAGGTCAGAGGTGTGATGAACTCGCATGCGGATCTGGTCATCACCGCGTGAATACGATGACCTTGCTTGACTAGCTGTGAGGCGATGTCCGCTGCCTTGTAGGAAGCTATCGAGCCTGTGATACCGAGGACAATATTCATGATCTCGTGAAGCTCAGCGGAGCATGGAAGAGGCTTTCCTCACCGCATTTCCAAGGAGCTCGATATCCTCCATGGTATTATAGATCGCGAAGGACGCGCGTGTTGTCCCCGTAATCCCGAATCGAGCCATCAGAGGTTGGCAGCAATGATGGCCGGTGCGGACGGCGACTCCCATCTGGTCGATAAGGGTCCCAAGATCGTAGTGATGAACCCCTTCGATGGCGAAAGAAAGTGCACCGACTCGCTCGGATGGGCCGAACAACCTCACACCCGGGATATCCTGGAGTGCGGTCGCGGCTGCCTCAATTAAAGCTTGTTCATGGGCGTGAATTTCATCCATTCCAATCTCATTGACGTAATCAATGGCTGCAGCCAGAGCGATGCCACCTTCGATATTCGGAGTGCCCGCTTCATATTTGAATGGTGGATCGTTGTATGTGGTGCCTTCAAAACTCACTTGCTTGATCATCTCCCCACCTCCGCGCCAGGGTGGAAGCTGCTGCAATAATTCCAGCTTTCCCCAAAGAATTCCGATTCCCGTAGGGGCGTAGATTTTATGGCCGGAAAACGCGACGAAATCCGCTCCCAGTGATTGGACATCAATCGTCATGTGTGGCACCGCCTGCGCGGCATCGATCAGGGTGAGCGTTCCGTTTTCCCGGGCGGCGCTTATCATTTCACGCACGGGATTGACTGTCCCGAAGGCGTTGGAAATCCACCCCACCGCAAGTATTTTTGTTTTATTGGAAAGTAATGCCCGGAAGGCATCCTGGTCCAATACACCATCTTCATCACAAGGAATGACGGAGATTTTGGCACCGTAGCGTTCTGCCAGCATTTGCCATGGGACGATGTTTGAATGATGCTCCAATGTCGAAATTAGAATTTCATCGCCTGGAGAAACGGTGAGGATGTTTGCAACCAGGTTGATTGAATCCGTCGTTCCCGAAGTGAAAATGATCTCGTCCAGACTAGCGGCATTCAAGTGTTTTGCAACCGTCATTCTCGCTTGCTCATGGGCATTGGTCGCCGCGCGTGCGAGATGGTGTGTTCCCCGGTGGATATTTGAATTCAGCTTCTCATAGTAGTTGCGGGATACCTCCAGAACCTGAGTTGGATTATGGGTTGTGGCCGCATTGTCGAGATAAACAATCTGTTTGCCATTTACGGTTTCCGAAAGAATCGGGAAATCGGACTTTATGGAAGTGGGGAGCATAATGGAATAAATGTCGCGTGATGACACGCTGGCGAAGTTATCTCCGTCCGGAGAGGGTCATCCGGATGATGATTTGTTTCTCCGGATATGATTACTGGGAAAGCTGCTCGACTGCGGCGTCAAGGGAGGCCTGATCTTCGATGGAAATTACCGTCGCACTCGGGGCGATTTTTGCAACCAGTCCTGCAAGAACTTTACCAGGACCGATTTCGATAAAGGAAGTGTGTCCCGCATCGATGAAATGCTGGATGGACTCGATCCAACGGACCGAGCCGGTTACCTGGGAGGTGAGTGTGGAGCGGATCTCTCCTTCGGAACCTACCGGCTTTGCGGTAAAGTTCGCCACAACGGGAATCGCAGGAGTCGTAATAATCGTATTTACAAGCTCTTCCGCGAGTTTTTCCTGCGCCGATGCCATCAAACGCGAGTGATACGCGCCAGCGACGTTGAGTTTGATCGCACGACGGATTCCGAAATCCTTTGCCTGTGCGACAGCTGCATCAATGTTCTGGGTCGTTCCGGAGATCACGATTTGTCCGGGAGCATTTAGATTGGCGACGTCCACATCAGTGGCTTCGGCCAAGGCCCGGACTTTTTCCTCATCGCCGCCGATTAGGGCCGCCATGGCACCGTCGGTAGCGTTACAGGCTTCTTCCATGAAAGTGCCACGGCGGGAAACCAGCCGGAGGCCATCCTCGAAGGAAAATGTGTAGGCTGCGGCATGAGCGGTGAATTCGCCGAGTGAAAGGCCGGCTGCTGCGGCGGGCTTGAAGTCAGGGAGACGCTCTTTGAGCAAGGCGAGGCCGATGAGTCCGTGCAGATAGAGGGCCGGCTGGCAATGGGAAGTCGCTGTGAGTTTCTCCTCGGGACCCTCGAACATGATTTCCGTCAGCGAGTAGCCAAGTGCCAGATCCGCTTGATTGGCTAAATCCCGTGCTGTTGCGGAGGATTCGATCCAATCGCGTGCCATGCCGATTTTTTGAGCGCCTTGTCCGGAAAAGAGAATAACAGGTTGTGTCATGGCTTTTTTCTAAGAAGGAAAGCGGGAACTTGAAACTGTAAACTTCCACCAAGCTGGGAGTAGGCATGATTTTTTAGGATGTGTGTGGACAGGCGCAGGTCGTGGAGTGCATCTTGGCGGAGTGAGCGAAGTGATGATTGAAACGAGAAACTTGCACAGAAGCTATAAGATCGGGAAGAAATCGATCGAGGTGCTGCATGGCATAGATCTTAGCATCTCCAGAGGAGAAAAGGTCTTCCTTTGTGGGCCCTCTGGCGCCGGGAAAACCACACTTCTTTACACGCTCGCCGGGCTGGAGCCGCCGGAACAAGGTAGCGTCCACATTGCCGGCACGGATCTCTACTCCCTGGGGCGGAAGGAGCAGGCAGAATTCCGGAACAAGTCGATAGGCTATATTTTTCAAAATTATTATCTATTGCCCGAACTGACAGCTGTCGAAAACGTGGCCGTGCCGGGAGCGATCGCGGGAGAAAATCGCACGGAAGCAGCGCTTTCGGCACTTGAACGCGTGGGATTGAGAGACCGCGCAGATCATCTACCGGCGGAAATGTCCGGGGGGGAACAACAGCGGGTCGCTATCGCGCGAGCTATCGTCAATGAACCTACGGTCCTTTTTGCAGACGAGCCGACAGGGAATCTAGACTCCAATACGAGCGGCGAGATAATGAAAATCCTGCTCGAGCTGGCTGACGAGCACGGCGTGACGTTGATCGTTGTCACCCACGATCGTAGTTTGGCCGAGGTGGGCGACCGCACGCTGATTATCAAGGATGGAAAAGTCAGCTAAACGGAAGATCCTACTCAAAATACTTCTTAAGGGCCCGTTGCTCGTCCGGCGCGAGAGAGTCTTTCCAAACCCGATCACCACCTTTTCCCCGGGAGCCTTCACCACCCTCCACAGGTGCCGTAGGATCCTCATCCACTGAGTGTTTGCCATCCTGTAGCTGCAGAAGATCGCCGGGCATTGCCTTGGAAAGATCCTTTGCCTCGAGTCCGGTCAATTCGCCGGTATCAAGGGCCTCCTTTTCATCGCCGAGGACATTTGGATCATGCCCGGGTCCCCGCTGGATACCGCCGGAGCCATAACCTTCAGCACCTTCCTTTCCTCCGGAGCGGCTTTCTCCCTCGCCGTTTTCTCCGCCTTCGCCGAGCAGTTCCTCGGACCAATCACCGTTTTCCCCGACTCCTGATTTTTCCAAAGACTCGCGGAGTTTCTTCATGCCTTCCTTGAGTTGCGATAGCTGCTCGGGAGATAGTTTTCCGAGGTTTTCCGGATCCAAATTTGAAAGTTGATCCAGCAGTTCCGGATTGGGCTTCATCGCGCCATTTTGTATGGCTTCGAGAGCGCTCTCAAAATCCTCTGCGAGTTTTTGCTTTTGCTCCCCGCTCATCTGCTCCGGATTCTCTCCCAGTTCTTCCAATGCGTTTTCCGCTTCGGAGACGTTCTTCTGCAGATCCTCAACATTGGAGTTCTGGGTTTGTTCGAGACTATCTGTCGCTTCAAGCGATGCGTGGCTGAACCAATCTTCCTCCTCCTGGGAACGCAATTGATCAAGACGCTTTTGCATCTCCTCAAGGTATTCTGAATCGACTGCGGCGTCCTCAGCGAGTTGCTCAAGCTGGGAATCGATTTGCGACCATGCCTGAGGCTCGCGGGAGGGTGGAGGAGTCTCGTCTGGTTTTGCGCTAATGGGGATGAACAAGCCCAAAGCAAGAAGTGCCAGAGCGCCAACCGGCGGGATGATTGCCCTGGGAAGATGCCAACCCAGTGATTCGATTCGATGATTTGGTGGCTCCGGCCAATCGATAAGACCGCAGTTTGCCGTTGAGAGGGCGTTGTTCATCCCGGAATCCGCTTCGATCCGGACAAGTGCCTGGGCAACGCTTTCAAAACGTGACCAGGCGAGTCTAAGACATATCAGCGCTACAGCAAAGATGACGCAGCCCAGTCCCAAGCCGATGTAGAGTGGCGGCATGGCAGGCATTTCACGACGGATTGCCAGCGTAATGACCGCTCCGAGCGCAGCGGTGATGAGCAGGGGAGCAGACAGCGTTTGAAGAAACCAAGCGAAATTGATGCGATGCGAGAGCTTTTTCGCCCTCTGCACCCAAAATGCTTGCTGCTTGGATTCCGCTCTCATGCCCGTTTGCACCTGAAACTTAAAGCGTGTGCCCCATGCGCAGGCGTTTGGTATCCAGATACTTCTGGTTATGCACATTAGGCGGCAATGAAAGAGGTAACTGCTCTGTGATTTCTAGGCCGTAACCCTCAAGTCCAATAACCTTCTTCGGATTGTTCGTGAGGAGTTTTATGCGACGGACTCCCAGATCATAAAGAATCTGGGCACCCATGCCATAATCCCGCAAATCTGAAGCGAATCCGAGTTTCTCGTTGGCTTCGATGGTATCCAGGCCCTCTTCCTGGAGCTTGTAGGCGTGGATTTTTGCAGGAAGCCCGATGCCGCGTCCTTCCTGGCGCAGGTAAAGCAATACTCCTCCATCCTCGGAAATCCGCTTCATTGCGGCATCAAGCTGAGGTCCGCAATCGCAACGCTGTGAATGGAAAACGTCCCCGGTGAGGCACTCGGAATGGACGCGCACAAGCGTAGGTTTGTCAGGATCGATCGTTCCACGAGTCAGGGCCAAGTGGTGGGAATTATCCAGCGCCACTGTGTAAAGATGACATTTGAAATCGCCGAAGTCGGTGGGCATCAAAACTGTATTCTCATGCTTGATGAACTTTTCCGAGCGGCGGCGGTATTCGATGATTTGTGCGATGGTGCACGCCTTCAGATCGTGCTTTTTCTGATATTCCCCGAGATTTCCGACGCGGGCCATCGAGCCATCTTCATCCATGATTTCACAGATCACTCCGGCTTCGGGCAGACCTGCCAGCTTCACGAGATCGATAGCAGCTTCGGTATGACCAGCGCGGCGGAGAACGCCACCACACATCGCCTGTAGAGGGAAAATGTGTCCTGGCTTTACAAACGCCTCCGCATGTGAATCGGGATCCGCGAGAAGCCGCAAGGTCAATGCTCTATCCGCTGCGGATATTCCTGTGGTGATTCCCTGTGCCGCATCCACGGAGACGGTAAATGCAGTCTTCATTCCTTCAAGATTCCGGCGTGTCATCTGGGGAAGATCGAGCTCTTCAGCCCGTTCCCGGCTGATTGGTGCACAGATCAGGCCACGTGCGTGAACAGCCATGAAGTTCACCATTTCTTTTGAGCAGAGCGAGGCTGCGCCAACGAGATCGGCTTCGTTTTCGCGGGATGGATCGTCGGCAACGATCACCACCTTACCGGCGGCGATGTCAGCGATAATTTCGTCAATGGAATGAAAGATGAGAGTGGACACAGTGGATATACGGGTAAAAAAGAGTTCGTGATGGGAATTTTCGCTTAATTGAGTAGCGGATTTCTTGGGGAATAGGAGAGAAGGTGATGATAGGGGGAAATCTGCCGGAGGAGGTTTTTCCACAAGCTGAGATCATGGGGAAGAGAAATGAGATCGGCAGTGGGTTTGGAGGTAAACCAAGCTTTTGCGAGAATTTCACTCTCCAATTGTCCCGGGGACCATGCGGAATAGCCGACGGTCGCCCGGACAACGCAATCGCCGCGCTTCAGCAAATCGACGGCGGTTTTGGCTGTAATTCCGGATTTCAGATCCATCTTGTTCTTTTTCCATGAAAATGCGGTAAATCCCAGCTGATCTGTGGATAGCGGGCCGCCGCGGTGCACGGGAAGATCCTGGAGCTCGGAAAGCGCAGGATCAGAGACGAGGTCGCCCAGTTTCGCATCCGTCGGATGATTCAATATGATTCCGACGGCTCCTTCATCCGGGTCGTGTTCTGAGAGTAGAATCACACTCCTCTCGAAGATACCTTGGCCGAGCGAAGGTGTTGCCAGTAGCAATTTTCGCCGCAGGCAGATGGGTAGCTCGGATGCTGATGAATCGTCCACGCCGTGAAATTAGCGTAGCTCCCGAGATTTGCTAGAACCGATTCTCCGTGTTTTTACCCAAAATGTCCGGGCATTTTCGGAGCATGGCAGGACTGAAAGAAAAGCTGACGTTCCAGAATTTCAGCCCCGAGAAGGACCGGGAGAGCCAGCCAGGGGCTGACGAGAGCAGCGAAGGCGGCGACGAATGCGAGAATGACCCGGGCATTGAGGATTTTCCGAAGAGGGCTGAGCTGAAGCCTGGCGGAATGTAGATCGGCATCCCATGCGGCATCTTCCGATCCGGCGGATTTCAGGACTCTGGCTTCGGGTAACAATTTGAAGATGATCGCCATTGCCGCAAATATCCCGAAGGATGGATTGCCGACCGTCAGTCCGATGAGTAGAAATGCCAGGAAACTTCCGTAAAAACGTGTGGAGGTGAGATAAAAACGCCAGGACACACGTTTCGTATCCTGGTAGATCATCACGCTTGTAAATATTGCCGCCATGGCTGCGGGAATCGCAGAAAGTGTAGTAAGCAGGAGGATGATATCCTTGAACGGGAAATCTGGCACCAGCCGCATTCCCAATAGAACAAGGGGTAGGGGGGCAACGACGGAAAAGGCTAGAATCTCCCTGGACAGCCAGGAGGTCCGCAAACCGAGAAAGAAGCGCCAGGCTTTGAGTGGTTGCCCGAGATGCAATGTGGCCGCAATCATCCCAAAATTGAAGAGAACCACGGAGCAGATTGTCAAAAACAGGGCGTTTCTGGAAACAAGAAAATCGCTTTGCAAACTGGCGCTTCCGGCAAGACCCAGGCCTGCCTGGGTGAGCACGAGCATGAAAACCAATGGCCAGTGAGCGTGCTCCGGGGAAAGTTTTTCGCGATCCGCAGCATGAGCTGTCAGAGGAGGCTTGCGCCCAACATAACGGGTGCTTGGCAGCGTGATTTTTGAGTCCGGAATGGAGGAGGCGGTGCTGAAGAGAGAGGATTTGAAAAGTGATATGTCCGCGCTATCGCGGTTGTCGATCGTCTTGTGTTTGACAATACGGATCGCTTCCGTCGGGCAGGCCTGGACACAAGCCGGGGCCTCGCCCTCCGCGAGACGTTGGTGACACATGTCACACTTGCGGACGATTCCACGTGTCTTTGAGTATTTGGGCACGTCATACGGGCATTTCAGAATACAGTAGGAACAGCCGATACATTGATCGTCCAAATGACGGACGATTCCAGTGTCCTCCTCTTTTTCGTAAGCTCCCACCGGGCAGCCGTCCATACAGCCGGGATCTTCACAATGGTGGCAGGCGGAGGTGATGGTCTGCTGGTAGGAAGGTGCGGCCTCTCCCCCCAGGAGCGTCCCGACATCGCGCCACGTTTCCCCGTCATCGAGTCCGTTCAGAGATGCGCATGCCGAAACGCATGCCTTGCAGCCGGTGCAGCGATCCAGGGAGACCTCGAAGGCATATTGCTCTCCGGTGGCTGGCTTGGTCAAAGGGATGAGAGAACGGTATTGGGGTTCCAGATCGGGTGCGGGACGATGCTTCTCGGAAAACTTCGCAACAGGTGTCTGGAGCTTGGATTGTTCTGCCAAGAGCTCGTCGATCAGGGTGGTCATGCGAAAGGTTTCTAAGTGGTTTGATGGATGATCTACCGTCTCAAGCGGAAAACCGCGGTTCAGGAATGTAATGCGATGAGAGATTCGAGCGGCTGACGGTTCGTAAAACGAATGAAACTTTCATTCTCCACACGGTTGGAGAGATAATGGGAAAGTAATTTTTCCAAAAGTGCCGGGATATCAGTAAAAGCGACAGCCTTCCACACCTCGCGGGCAATGGCTTGCGTATCATCCACGCCGCCGCCCAAGACGATGTTGTATCCGTCCACCGTTTCACCGGCCGCATTTTTCACAGGGACTCCCATCAGGCCGATATCGCCGATGTAATGCTGGGCACATGAGTGATTGCATCCTGTCAGATGAATATTGATAGGCTGATCCAGCTGAAATTTTTCCGAGAGCAGCCTGCCGAGTTCGACAGCATTTCCCTTGGTATCCGCGGCTGCATATTTGCACCCACGCGAGCCGGTGCAGGCAATGATACCTCCGGTGATGCTGGCAGGGCGATAATCCAGGCCTGCGGCGATAATTGCGGCAGCCGCTGCCTCCACATTTTCATCCGGAATCCCTGGAATCAGTAAGTTCTGCCATACGGTCAGGCGGATTTCACCGCGACCATATCGATCTGCGATAGAGGCGAGATCCGTCATTTGTCGACAGCTCAGGCGCCCAACCGGGGTAAGCACCCCGATGTAGTTCTTTCCGTCCGATTGAGCATGAATGCCAAGGTGGCCATGCTTCGTTTTGGGATTGGGAACCTTGCAGCTCTCAACCGGAGTGAAGGTCAGCGGAAAGGTCAGTTTTCTTTCCGTCTCTTGAAGCAGACGTGGAATGCCCCAATCATCGACCAGGTATTTGAGCCTGGCCTTCTTACGGTTCGTGCGGTCGCCATTTTCAATGAAGACGCGCAGAATCGCGGCTGCCACGGGAATTGTTTGTGAAGGTGTCAGCAGAATTCCGGCATCGGTCGCGAACTGCTTATGACCTGTGATACCACAGAGCTGGAGCCGAAAAGCCACTTCACCATTCATCGTGCGGACCGCATAAAATGCGATGTCATTTGTATCCGCGCAGGCTGAAATACGGCCGCCGGAATCGTAGGCGATGTTGAACTTGCGCGGGAGGCCATAAAGATCGCGATTTCTAAGGATATAATGATGCATCGCCTTGGCATAAGGCAGCACATCGATGAGCTCATCCGGGTCGAACCCCGTCGTCGGGCTAGCGGTGATGTTGCGAACATTATCCGCACCGGAACCTTGTGAGGTAAGCCCGAGATCACAAAGCTCATCCAGGATGGCAGGGCAGTTCTTTGGTTCGATTTCCCGGATCTGGACATTGGCGCGGGTCGTGAGATCAGCATGGCCCGGTCCGTAAAGCTCTGCCATACGGGCTAGGCCGCGCAATTGGGAGCTGCTAAGAGCGCCGCCAGCAATCCTACAGCGCAGCATGAAAGAGTCCTGGGCGGGAGATACATGAAAAAGGCCATGAAACTTATAACGAAAGGAGTCCTCGGCAGTCGGAAAACTATTTGATTCCGCATTGAGGAGCATCGTCGGGTAACAATCCAGGCCGTTCTGGGCGTGTTTGATGAGTTCCTCCCGGCAAAGCTCATCCAGCGGGGTGCCATAAACAGTTTCCACAGCCTCCTCCGGATCATCGGTGAATCGTTTTTCCGCATCCTGCCCGAGGTAGGGGAGCGACCTTCCTTGGAGAACTCCTGAAACGAATCCGGTGAGATAGTTTTGCTGCTCTACGGTGAAGACTGAATTATTGATATCGACCATGTATTGCTGGGGTTGTTTTCCGGTAGCCATTCAAGCATCGGTGGTGCCAGCTCTTGGGTGGGTGGATCAGCGAGTAAGGAAAATGATATGTGGGAAGTATGAGTTTGAGTCATGGGTGTGGAATCGGGCGGATTCATGGAAAATATTTGTCATTCCGTAATGTCCCATCCATCATTCAAGAAATGGATCTGACCACGATTTCTGAAGACTTGTTGCATGAAGGGGAACATCCGCATTTCAATGGAACGCGTGTTGAAATGGCGACTCTCGAGGATCTTCCGGCGCTCACGGAACTTGTGCTGGATCTATTTTCCATGTCTTCGGGGGACTTTACCGCAGACCGGGATGTGCAGGAAAGGGGGCTACGTCTTATCTTGGAGGAGCCAAGCCGTGGAAGAATCGCCGTGATAAGAAATGACGATCAAATCTTTGGGATGGTGAATATGCTTTTCACGATCTCCACAGCCCGCGGTGGTTTTGTCATCCTGATGGAAGACGTGGTCATTCATCCCCATCACCGGGGCCAGGGATATGGCTCGATGCTGCTGGACTACGTGATAGCTTTCGCGAAACAGAAGAATTTTCTGCGGATCACCTTGCTCACAGATCGGATTAGTGCGGAAAGCCAGGAGTTCTTCCGGAAACAAGGCTTCGAGTATTCAAATATGATCCCGATGCGCTGCCTGATCGAAACAACTTGATCTCTCCCGGCGGGGTCCGGGTCACGAAATGAGACTTCCGGTAAATCCGCCCTTACTGGCTGGAAAGATATTTCTTCAGAACGGGGGAAAGGATATCCTCAATGGATGTGTCCTTGATCACTAGCTGCAGGGACTTTACCGCGACAGGAATGTGCTGGCGATACCAGTTGTCTCCCCGGTTCTCGATGATGTTCCCGAAGGCTCCGAGTGCTTGCATCAAGCGTTGTGCGGCACATTGGTTGAAAAGTGATTTTTCCGGTCGCTCATCTGAAATGTCCTCCCAGAGATCGAGCAAATGCTCCCGCTCATCTGCGGAATGATCCATGTATGGATCAAAAATCAATGAAGCGAGATCGTATTCCTGGCGCCCGCGGCGGAGGCCCTGGAAATCGATCATATAGATTTTCCCGTCCTTGATGATGAGGTTCTGCGATTGGAAATCCCGGTGGACCAAGTGCTTGTGCGAGGAGCCGAGGCCTTCCGCCATTTCGATGAATGCCTCGCTCTTTTCCAAGGGGACCGGACTTTCTTTTAGAAAATCCTCGATAAAATAATCGAAAAAGTATTTTTGCTCCCAGCGGTATAGATCCGCATCAAATGGCGGCATCAGCTCCAGATCTTTTGGAACCCGAGCGTAGAAAAGCCGATCGATCTGCTCCAGTGCGGAGCGGTAATACGGCAGGCGTGCCTCAAAGGGCTGGTCTTTCAAGGAGTGTAGATCCGTATCGCCCAAATCCTCAATCAGCGCGACATTGTGCTGGGAGCGATCAAAGAGAATTTTCGGAACATTGAACCGGGTTTGCTTCAAAAACTCCGCAATTGGGACAAATTGTGCGTTGTCTTCACGTTCATCGGTCCAATGGACGCCGATGAGATCCTCGTGGACAGGTGTTTTGACTCGCACGATTGTCCTGCCAGACGCGCCACGCTTCATCGGAACCATCGTTACCGGCGTGGTCGGATCAATCTGCAGATATTGTCTGGTGGTGGAGAGAATGGCTTCTGTGGACATGGACGTGGAAAGGTAAATATGATTTTTAGGTTGATTACCAGACGAAAGCTTTCGTGCGGATACGGAATGTTCCCTCCTAATGCGGGATTGACTGGGGCAGCGATGGAGGGTTTCATTCGCCGCCGCTGATGCGGCTTGGTTTATGGATTATTCAGCGAAAATAGCGCGGCATGTGGCATCGATTCCAAGATCTGGAATCCGGGATTTCTTCGAATTGGTGCAGGGTAGGGATGATGTGATCTCATTGGGTGTCGGCGAGCCCGACTTCGTCACTCCCTGGCATATCCGTGAGGCGGCGATCTACTCGCTGGAGAAGGGCCAAACAACGTATACTTCCAATCTCGGCTTGCTCAGTCTGCGCAAATCGATTTCAAAGTATGTCAGCGGATTTTTCGAAATCGATTATAATCCTGCTACTGAAATTCTTGTGACCGTTGGGGTCTCGGAGGCGATCGATATCGCCCTGCGCGCGCTCCTGAATCCCGGGGAAGAAGTGATTTATCACGAGCCCTGTTACGTCTCTTACTCTCCAAGTATTGTCATGGCCCACGGCAAGGCTGTAGCAGTGGAAACCACCAAAGAAGACGGCTTTTCACTCAAGCCGGAAGCTCTTGAGAAGGTGATTACGCCCCAGAGCCGGATTCTGATGCTGAATTTCCCGACAAATCCGACGGGTGCCGTCGCCACGAACGAGGATCTGGAAGGAATTGCCAAGCTGGCTGTGAAGCACGATCTGATCGTTCTCGCAGATGAAATTTATAGCGAGCTCCGCTACGATGGAGTGAAACATGTATCGATCGCATCCTTACCCGGAATGAAGGAAAGAACGGTGCTGATGCATGGATTCTCGAAGGCGTTTGCGATGACAGGGTTCCGTCTCGGATACGCTTGTGCTCCGCAGCCGATCATCGAAGCGATGATGAAAATCCACCAATACTCCATGCTCTGCGCTCCGATCATGAGTCAAAACGCAGCTGTGGAGGCACTCGAAAATGGTGCTCCCCAGATGCAGATGATGAAGGACAGTTATCATCAACGACGGGATTTCGTGGTGAAAAGACTCAATGAATTAGGATTGGACTGCCACACACCGGGCGGAGCTTTCTACGTGTTCCCGGATATCCGGAGCACCGGCTTGTCATCGAAGGAATTCGCCATGCAATTGCTGGAGGCAGAGAGCGTGGCAGCTGTTCCGGGCGGAGCTTTTGGCCCGAGTGGTGAAGGTTTCCTCCGGTGCTGTTATGCAACGGGGATGGAAGATCTCCGCACGGCGATGAACTGCATGGAACGCTTTGTCGGCACGTTGTAATACCGGGCGATAAAGGCAATGGAAGCTGATTTGAAAAATCCTGAAAAACTGACCAAAGCGCATGTAGTGCCTTTCGGGGTTTTCATGGTCTTCCTCATTCTGCTACAGCTTTGTGATAGTGTCTTCGGTTGGGACCATCCCGCTGCTCCGTGGTATAAGCAGGATGTTGCCCAGTGGGTTTACCCGCTGCAGAGCCTCGTGGTGCTGGTATTGCTGATCCGCTTCTGGAAGTTTTACGATTTCAATTGGAGCGTGAAATGGTCGCTCGCCGGAGTGGCCTTTGGAGCCATAGGGATCGGATTCTGGCTTCTCCCGACATTTCTCTACGATTCCTGGGGACTAACGGGGGAGACTGACGGGTGGATGAAAATGCTGGGAATCGCAAAACGCGATGATGGCTTCGATCCCGGGATGTTTGAAAATCCGGCGGCATATTGGACTTCGCTAACGATGCGATTCTTCCGTGCGGCAGTGATCGTGGCTTTCGTGGAAGAGATCTTCTGGAGAGGCTTCCTCATGCGTTTTGTGATGGACTGGGAGGGAGATTATTGGAAGCAGCCCTTTGGACGGATTCATTGGAAGAACTATACCATCGTCACCGGTGTTTTCATGCTCGCGCACGCTCCAATCGACTGGCCGGCAGCGTTTATCTATGGCTCGTTGACCTACTTGCTCTGTGTCTGGAGTAAAAACCTCGGAGCCTGCATCGTCATGCATGCGGTGGCGAATTTCCTGATGGGACTTTATATTATGTCCTACGGAAAATACGGCTTGTGGTAAAAAGAAACGGCGATCGTGATGACCGCCGTTTTGGATTCGAAATTTTCGGAATTAAGGATGCTTCGCGTGCCATTCCTTATAGACCTTCGGTGAAATCTCAGATGGTTTGATTTCCGAACGGCCGCCCCAGAAAACATTCGTATAGGAGACTGGGATACCAATTTCCTCCAGGTGTTTATCGATGGCTGCTTTATGAGCCAGCACGCGATCCTTCTCCGTGCCGTGAACCACGCCCATAATATTTACATCGCCGAATTGCGGCCCACCTTCACGCCAATAGCAATGAGTCATGCAGTAGTGGCGGCCTACCTCGGCTCCGGCCTCGATTTCCCGGCCCTTTGGCACAGCCCAATGGAAGAGTCCATTGAAGCGGGTAACCCGCTCCCCGGTTTCTGAGGGTTTCACATGCTCCAGGAAGGTAGAGAAACGGCCGATAACTTTCTTCTCGTTCAATGCCTCTGCAACCTCACAGAAACGATCCAGGGAAACACCTGCTCTCTCTGCTCGTTTTTCCCAAGGGTTTTCATTGATTTCGTCCAAGGTAAGCTCTTCCTTGAGAATCAGTAGGATCTCCCATTCTTCATCGGTAAGATCCGCGGGGACAGTGGTCATCATGACTGCGGGATCAGGGGATTTTTCCCCGGGCTCCATGGTTTTGCGGCGCATGTGGCCAACGCCAAGAGCAAAAACACCGTTGGCAGGCATTAGCAGATATTCCGTTGCCCCGGTGAGTGCGAGGAGTTTGGTCGCGTGGAAATCAAGCGACTCGCCGACAGGAACTTTCAGTGTGGTCCAGAGCCGGTAGCCGGAGCCGGACACTTCGGTATCGGTGGAGCGAATGACCACATGTCCAGAAAACGGATCTTCCTTCGCCATGAAATCGAAGGCCGCATTGAGCTTATCTTCGGGCACTTTCCAGGCAACCAATGCTCCGTGTGCAAGCTTCGTGGCTAGCATCGTCTGACGAACGCGGCGGATGATGCCGGCGTCCTGCATGGCACGGATGCGCTCGATGACGGTTTCCAACGGAACTCCGGATTTTTCTGCGATAAGCTGGAAAGGATGGCGCTGGAAGCCTGCAATCAAATCTTCTGAAATTGATAGGATCTGCTTGTTGATGGGGTCTGAGACGGCTGTAGGGATATCGGAAGTCATTGGGCGGATGGTATGCGGGGATTTAGGAACGTCCAAGCCAGATTGATTCTTGCGGAGGATTTGAGAGAAAGTGAGTAATTTTCAGCAAGGGGTTCACAGAAGCTTTTTCAGGTAAGCGAGGGCTTCCTCCCGGGAAGTGATGCGTCCTTCAAGTTGCTCGGTCTGGATTTCGTCGAGGATTTCTTTGAACCCCGGGCCGGGTGTCAGGCCGCATTGGATCAGGTCTTTTCCACTGATCCATGCCGGTGGAATCAATGGCTCGGCTGCGAATTCCTCGGCTTTCTCGTGGAGAAAAACATAATTATCGGTAAAACCGTTCGATGATGCGCAGTCGACTCTGTGGAGCTCCATCTCTTGCTCGAATGTCGGGACCGACATGAAACGCTTGAGCCTGGCTTTCCGCATTTGCTGGACGTTCATGAACTGCATATGTCGTGAAACCATGTGCGCGGCATCGCGGATGACGGCATTGGGATATTTCAATCTAGAAAGGATTTCTTCCGTCATTTCCGCCCCGAGTGTGTCGTGTCCATTGAAGCGGATCCGGTTGGATTCTTCGTCGAAGGTCTGAGTCGGAGGCTTGGCGATATCGTGTAACAGGGTTGCCAAACAAAGCTCCAAAGAGGCATCGTCTTCAAGCATTTCCAACATGATGCACGTGTGGGTGTAAACATCACCTTCAGGATGCCACTCCGGGGGTTGTTCGCAGCCAATCAAGGCAATAACCTCCGGAATCACGTGTTGGATCAAGCCCGTATCGACAAGGAGTTCAATGCCTCGGCGACGGTTTCTTGAGGTGATGATCTTAGAAAATTCATCCCTTATGCGCTCCGGGGAAATTTTATGAAGGAGATGTGAATTCTCCCGAAGCGCGGTGAGTGTGCTGGTCTCGATGGGAAAATCGAGCGTGGTGGCAAAGCGGACCGCCCGCAGCAGCCGTAGTGCATCCTCCTGAAAACGATGGGAAGGGGTGCCGATCGCCCTCAGGACTCTGTCTCTGATATCAGCCAAACCATTGACGTGATCGATGATCTCACCCGTTTCCGGATGTTCGAAGAGTCCGTTGATCGTGAAGTCACGCCGATGGGCATCTTCTTCGGGAGTGGAGAAGGTGACGCTGTCAGGTCGGCGGCCATCGGCGTATGAGCCATCCGTCCGGAAGGTGGCGATTTCGATATGATGCCCCGCGTATTTTGTAATCACGACTCCGAAATGAGCACCAACCTGATTGGAGCCTGGAAATAATTTCAATACATCCTTAGGAGTGGCCGACGTGGCGAGATCGAAATCCTTTGGTTTCAGGCCCAGAAGTTTGTCACGGACACAGCCGCCTGCAAAATAGGTGATGTGGCCGGCCTTGGTAAGAATTTCAGCCTGTGCGGTGGCTGCTTCGCGGTTTGACATAAATAAAAAATTGCCGATGGCTTGGATTCTGCGGACTAAGGAGCACCTTGGTAGCCGACATGGCTCAGGTGATACATTGCTGCCGCGTTCCCGGAGCTACAAGGTCGTGTTCGGCAAACGGAGAAGCTCCAGAATGCGCTGTAAATCGTCATTTCCATAATACTCGATCTCGATTTTACCTTTCTTCGTAGAGTGGTTGATCGCGACATGGGTGGCGAGATGTTCCTGGAGACGTTTGGTAAGTGCCTGGACGTGGATATCAATCTCCCGCAGCGGAGTTTTTTTCTGATCCGCATCCCCGGACGGGTTGGTCAACAGGGACTGGGTGAGCTTTTCAGCGGCCCGGACGGTGAGCTTGCGGCGGATGATCTGATCTGCAGCCAGTTTCTGGGTATCCGAGTTCTTAAGCGCGAGAATTGCTTTCGCGTGGCCAACGGTGATGTGACCTTGGGCAAGATTCAGCTGAATATCGGAATGAAGATCGAGCAGGCGCATTGCGTTCGCCACCGAGGCCCGGGATTTACCCACCCGTGTGGCAATCTCTTCCTGCTTGAGGGAAAACTCCTTCGCCAGGCGAACGTAACCAGCGGCCTCTTCGATGGGATTGAGATCCTCGCGTTGGAGGTTCTCGATAAGAGCCATTTCCAAAACATCGCGATCCGATGCCGCTCGCTCAATGACAGGAACCGTTCCAAGTCCGAGTTTTTTGGAAGCTCGCCACCGGCGCTCTCCCGCGATCAGTTCATACTTCCCATCGACCACCCGCGCAATGAGTGGCTGGATAATCCCATGTTGGCGGATGGACTCCACAAGATCATCCAGTGGAGCATCGACAAACTGATTCCGCGGCTGCAACGGAGATGCAACGATCTGGTCGATCGCGACATCGCGAACGCGCGATAAATCATCGGTAGAGTCTTCAGGTGCTTCGCCTGGAAGTGCCTGATTCTTTTTGATGAGGGCGCCGAGTCCTTTGCCGAGTGCTTGCTTTGCCATGGGAGGGGGAGTGTGGATAAAACCGCAGTGAAGGGAAAGCAGATTTCGATGCCTGCGTGCAAATGAAGCGGGCGTTGGATCCCGCGTGCCGATTTTTCCGGCAGGTCTCAGGGAATCGTAATCTGTAAAACAGTTGTTTGCTCACTGGCGGCCATCTTGCCGGATCCTTTGGGTAGCAATAGCGTCTGGCCTTTGGTATGCGAATTATCCAGTGATCCGCTGACGATTGTGATCAGAGAAAATTGATCCGCCGAGGGATTCCCAATACTTTCTCCCTGGGCGAGATGATGGAGTGTGGTCTTGAAGTAGGGGCATTCTGCCAAGGTGTTGCCTTCGGGTTGATCCATCCGGGGCTCGAAATCGTGGAAATCGATACAAGCAAGCGACTGCTCTACGTGGAGTTGGCGGGGATTGCCTTCGGCATCGGTTCGGTTCCAATCGAACACCCGATAGGTGGTATCCGAATTTTGTTGGATCTCATGGATGAGGAATCCAGCCCCGATGGCGTGCAGGCGACCTGACTCAATGAAAATTGAATCGCCTTTTTCCGGTGCGATGGAATGGATCTGCTCCTCGACGCTGCCTTCCTTGATGGCCATTTCGAACGAGTCCCGCGTGGCACCGTTTTTCATGCCAACGTAAAGTTTGGAGTCTGGCTTGCAGTCTGCAATGAACCACATTTCGGTTTTTGGCTCACCGCCCAGATTTTCCGCGATTATTGCCGGAGGGTGAACTTGAACTGAAAGATCATCCGCGGCATCAAGGATCTTGATCAATATGGGAAACCTCTCGGAATCCGGTAGATTACTGCCGAAAATTTCCGGACGATGGTTTTTCCATAGATCGTGCAGTGACATGCCTTTGTATTCGCCCCCGGTCACTATCGATTGAGCGTCCGCCCGATCGACGATTTCCCAAGCTTCGCCGAAAGGTTTATCGGCTTCCGGGAGGCTACGTGAGTAGAATGTCTCTAGCTGACGGCCGCCCCAAATGCGTTCCATATAAAGCGGTTTGAAAGTGATGGCTGGCATATGCGGGGGATCATGCAATTACAGACAGATATGGAAAGCCGGTATTTGTAACTTTTTAGTGGGATATACCGGTCTGTGAAGCATAGATTGGAACCATGGCATGGGTGCTTTTTTTTGATGGTGATTGTGGATTTTGTAATAAATCCATTCAGCGGGTTCACCGGATCGACACACATCAGCGGGTAGATTTTGCCCCACTTCAGGGGGAATTATCGAGAAGTCTCGGCTTGGAGAAATATGCCAGCCTGAATGGAACCATTGTGCTCTTGGATGAGGAAAGCGGCGCGAAATTCTTCAAATTCGAGGCCGTATCCCAGCTGGGGAAAATACTGGGCGGGGTTTATAGGCTGCTGGGTTTTCTTTTGAGGCTATTCCCGTTGTTTCTCACAAATCGGCTGTATGATCTTATTGCGAGACATCGGTATCTCCTCGTCGGCAAAACAGCCGGATCCTGCGGCTTTCCAGACGAAAACTTCCGCAAGAGGATGCGCCATTAGATGACTGGCATCGCCATGATGTTCCAGGCCACGTTTAACTCACTCAATAAAGCGATCAAGCGCCTGCATGAGCTCCGGATTGCGTTTAATCATGAATTTCTCCGATGGCTCGATGGAAAGGCGTTTCCCCGCAGAATTCTGGAAATGTAGGATAACTGGTGTCTGCCCGGGGTGGCTGACAAGTTCTTCGTGGATTTGCTTCAAATCTTCCGGTGTGTGAATGTGTGTCCAAAGCAGCAGCTCCAGGGGGCCCTTGGTGCTTTTTCCGCGTTTGGGCTTAAGCTCGTCTAGGCTATTGCCCGTCAACCGGCGCCCGCCCGTGCGATCATCGACCTGGATGGCGATTTTGAGTTTAACAATATTTCCCGGGACAAGAATTCCCGAGTCTCTTGCCGGTGTGAAAGACTCCGACCAGAGCATGATCTCACACGATCCGGTGAAATCCTCGATGGTGAGGATCCCGAAAGGTTTGCCTGCCTTCGTCATGCGTGATTCTACGGAACGGATCATCCCGGCGATGGGATAGCGTTCGCGTGGATTGATCAGCTCGATCTCATCGATCAGTCCGATCTTGTTATATTTGTCGGAGTCCAATACGCCGCGGAATTTGTCCAACGGATGGCCGGTTACATAGAATCCAAGTAGCTCTTTTTCGTGAGCCAGCTTGTCATCCTTCGACCACTCTTCGATCGCATTTGCCGCAGGTGAGTCTCTGGTGATCGGCGGCGGGGCGAAATCCATGGCGTCGAACAATGACACCTGCCCGGAGGCCTTGTCCCGCTGTGCTGCGGAAGCAGAAGCAACGACTTGCTCCAAACGGGCAAACATCGAAGCGCGGTTCTCGCCCGTCCAGTCGAGAGCACCAGCCTTTACCAGGTTCTCGAGGATCCGTTTGTTGATGACCTTTGAATCAAGACGGTTTGAAAAATCCTCCAACGATTTGTAACCACCGCTCTCCACCCGCTCGCGGATCGCAGCCGCCATTGCCGCCTCACCACAGTTTTTGATTGCGGCAAGTCCGTAGCGGACACCTCTGCCCCCGCTGGGAGTTTCTTCGGGGGCGAAACGTAAAAGTGATTTGTTGAGATTGGGTGGCAGGATTTCGATCTTCATCTTGTGACACTCGGCCACGAAAACGGTGATCTTATCGGTGTTGTTGATTTCATTGGAAAGCAATGCCGCCATGAATTCCACGGGATGGTTTGCCTTCATGTAGGCTGTCCAATACGAGATGTGGCCGTAGCATGCGGAATGGGATTTGTTGAATCCGTAGCCCGCGAATGCATTGATTTTATCAAAGATTGCGTTAGCAAGTTTTTCGCCAATGCCATTGGTCTCCTGCGCACCTTTGATGAACTTGACCCGCTCTTCCGCCATTTTTTTGACGTCCTTTTTACCCATTGCCCGGCGAAGGAGATCGGCGCCCCCCAGCGTGTATCCGGCGAGCACTTTGGCTGCATTCTGCACCTGCTCCTGATAAATCATGACGCCATAGGTATTGCCACAGATGGTTTCGAGAAGCGGATGCTCATACATCGCCTTTTTCCCCTTTTTGACATCAAGCATCTGATCGATGAACTGCATCGCTCCGGGGCGATAGACAGCAATAAGGTCGATAATGTCATCGATACTACGAATCTCGTATTTCTTGCACGTTTCGACCATGCCTCCGGACTCCAGCTGGAAGACCCCCATGGTTTCGCCGCGGTTCAACATGTCGAAGGTTGCCTGATCATCGAGCGGGACTTTTTCGATATCAAAATCGGGGGTGTGTTTGCGGATATGGTTCACCGCATCCTGAATTACCGTGAGGTTTTTCAAACCGAGGAAATCCATTTTCAATAAGCCGACCTCGGTGATCGCTCCCATATCGTATTGAGTGACGACTTCGCCTTCGTTACCCCGTGTCAGCGGGACATGTTCGTCCAATGGCCTATCGCCGATCACAACACCGGCAGCGTGGATCCCAACGTTCCGGTTGATTCCTTCCAGGCGTAACGCGTAGGACCAGAGTTCCTTGTAGGTGGAGGAGGACTCGATAAGCTCGCGGAGCTCTTCTTTGGTGTCCCACTCCTTCTGAAGGGTGACTCCCGGCTTCGCTTCGATCATTTTTGAAATACGGTCCGCCTCCCCGTATGAAACGCCCATGACTCTCGCTACGTCACGGATCACCGATTTCGCTCCCATGGTGCCGTAGGTAATGATGTGTGAAACGGACCGTTCCCCATACTTTTTACGCACGTAATCAATGACTTCGGCGCGCCGGGACTGACAAAAATCGATATCGACATCGGGTGGCGAAACCCGCTCCGGATTGAGGAATCGCTCAAAAAGGAGGCCGAATTTCAGGGGGCAGATGTTTGTGATTCCCATTGCGTAGGAAGCAAGCGATCCCGCCGCCGATCCCCGGCCCGGTCCCACCGGAATATCATTATCGCGGGCCCACTGGATGAAGTCCGCGGTTATAAGGAAGTAGGACGCGAATCCCAGACTATTGATGGTGTCGACCTCGTATTTCAAGCGCTCTTGAACCTCCGGCGAATTGGCCCGTTCTTCGCCATAATGTCTTACCACACCTTCCTGGCAGATCCGCATTAGATATTCCTCCCGGGGAGAACCATCCGGGGTGGGGAACTGTGGGTATTTTTCCGAAGATGTGGAATCCAGCTTGATGTTCACGTTGCAACGCTCTGCGATTCTCAGGGTATTGTCGCAGGCTTCGGGAATATCTTTGAAAATTTCCCGCATTTCCTCCGCGGTTTTGAAATGAACCTCCGGATTGTAACGCATGCGATCCTCGTCGATAATCATCGCGCCTGTGCCGATACAGATCATGACGTCGTGAGCCTCATGGTCGCTACGGTTCAAAAAATGAACGTCATTGGCAGCGACGACAGGCAGCGCCAGCTCCTTAGCCATGGCGACAAGCTGGGGGATAAGATTTTGCTGAGCCTCCAATCCGTGATTGTGAAGTTCCACGTAGAGATTGTCCTGTCCGAAGATGTCACGGAGTTCCGTCATCGTTTCCAGTGCTTTCTCTTGTTCACCCTTGAGAAGCCATTCGTTTACCGGACCCGAGATGCAGCCGGAGAGACAGATGATTCCGTCTGAATGAGCGCGGAGAATATCACGATCCACCCGCGGTTTGCCGTTATAGGAGCCTTCCAGATGACCAATCGAGACGAGCTTGGAGAGATTTTTCCATCCCTCGTCAGTCTCCGCCAACAATGTGAGATGCGTTGCCGATTTACGGTTGAGGATCTTCTTTTTCTGGCTCATCGCCTCAGGAGCAAGATAGATTTCACAGCCTAGGATCGGTTTCACTCCCGCTTTCAGGCAAGATTGATAGAACTCGATCGCTCCGAAGAGATTGCCGTGATCTGTCATTGCCACAGCTGGCATGCCGAGCTCCGCTGCCCGGGCGGCCAGTTCCTTGGTGCGGATCATACCGTCAAGGAGTGAAAATTCTGTATGGAGATGGAGATGAACGAAGGAGTCTGACATGCGCGCGGTAAAGCTTATCTGGGTGGGCGGGAGAGGGAAGCGGATTTGGGGATTTTGGCAAGCAATGGAAGTAATGAAGCGCTAATCAAATAATCCAGTTGATTTTGGAGCCATGCATGGCTTGCATGGGCGTCCGCCGCAATGGCGAAAGAATTTTATGTCCAACCATACCACATTAGACGCTGAAACAGGAAGCCCGTTGGGAGAAATTTCGCAAGCGCCGCCGGCTTTGGAGGTATTTCTCGATAAGCATCAGATGAAATTGATCGTCATCGCAGTGATTCTTACGATCTTGACTGCCGCCTATGTTGTTTACAGTGGCATCAAGCAGGGAGGTGAGGAAACAGCTGGAGAACTTCTCACAAAAGCCGTCGATTCCGAGGATTTACAGTCGGTCGTAAAAAATCACGAGGGCACCGCCGCAGCGAACAGCGCAAAGATCCTGCTCGCGGAAAAACAGTGGGAAGAGGGCTTGCAGGATGAGGCAATCTCCACACTCCGCGCTTTTGTGGAAAACGAAGGCGAACACCCCGCACGTCCGAGCGCCGAGGCAAGCCTGGCGACGAAGCTTGCCAGCCAGGGAAAAGCCGACGAAGCGGTGGAACTACTCAAAAAACTCACGGAAGACTCCGATTCGCGTTATCTTGCGCCCTTTGCCTGGATCACTCTTGGTGACCTGGAGGCATCTAAAGGTAACGTGGAGGCTGCGGTGAAGGCTTATGAGACTGTCGGACGGGATTTTCCGGGAAGCTCCTTCTCCCAAGAGGCAACATTGCGCTCCCAAGTGGTAAAGGCTAAAGCGCCAGCGCTGGTTTCAGCTCCAATCACAGTCCCTGAAGTCAAGCTGACAGGAGAGGATGATGAAAAGGCCCCGGCTGGAGATCTTGAAATCAATGATCTTATCGACGCTGTGAAAGATGGTGCAAATGAGACGCCTTCACTGCCTGAATAGTTTGCAAGGAACCCTCTAAAATCATGCCCCAAAGAGTGGGGAAATCCCGTTGACATACCTAAAATTTAAACGTTTATTTCCATCGTGTTTAAGAAAGTTATTGGCCAAGAAGCAAGCGAATCCAACAAGCCATCGCTGACCACTCCTGAAGAGCGTGCGCCTCAGCCGGCCGCTCCGACACCATCAAGAGAAGCTCCGGCTTCAAGTTACTCCGCACCAGCGGCTCCACAGAGCTCTCCATCGGCAAGACCTGCGTCCGGGAATACCCGAAACGTTCTCTCCTCGGACGTGGAGATCAAAGGAACAGTCAAATTCCAGCATGATCTCATCGTCGATGGAAAGATTGAGGGAGACATCCAGTCTACCGGCAATCTGACCGTTGGTGAAAATGCCCGTCTCAAAGCTGAAATCAAAACCGGGACAGTGATCGTCTACGGCAAGGTTCATGGTAATATGACGGCAACAGACCGGGTGGAACTGAAATCGAGTGCTGAAGTAGTCGGTGATATCAAGGCTAAAACTCTCACCATTGAGGCTGGTGCCATCTTCGTCGGTAAATCCACCGTGGGCACTCCTTCCCAAGCTTCCGCAGCTGATTCCAAGCCTGCCCAAGCTTCACAGCAGGCACAACCTGCCAAGTAACTTTTCGTCGAGAAAAGTTTTTTACAAACAAGCATAGTCAAGTATGGGTGTTGAGTTTAACAGCCGGCGTATAGAGCTTGTTTGTCCGAAGTGTGAGAATCACCAAATGGAACCATCCATGGTGATCTCAACGCTATGCCGGAGCTGCGGCCAGCACATGGATGTGAAGGACGGGAAGCCTGTCCTTCGGCCGAAGTATGCTACTCGGTTGGCCTCCAGTTCCAAGCCTCCTATCCAGCATCCTACAATTGGCGAGGCATCCAATGTCTCAAAGATAGAACGGATTACGCCCGTTTTAAGACTGAAGAATTTTTTCAGGCGTGAAATCGTCAAGCGCGAAATCGAGTGTTATCACTGCCAGAAGTTATTCGAAGTCGTGCCGGATGCTCAGTCCAGCCAGTGTCCGAAATGTGGTGGATACATAAGCCTGCGTGATTACGAAGTAGATCACGCATGGAGACGCCGGATTCAAACCAGGGGGGATGTGACAATTCTCAAGGGTGGATCAATCAATGGCGTCCATGTTCAATGTCATGATCTCACGGTATTGGGACAGCTTGCGGCATCCGTTGAGTGTTCGGGCACACTCAAGATCAGGAGTCATGGAAAGATCATTGGGAACGTAAGATGTGGGGAGCTTCGCGTAGAACGGGGCGCTATTGTCGAATTCCAAGGGGATGTTCACGCAAAGAGTGCCTACATCGATGGTCAGGTGAAAGCCCAGTTGACGTGCAGCGAGAAAATCACTCTTGAGAAAAAGGCACATCTTCAAGGACTCGCACGGGCTGCGGGGCTGGTGGTTAAGCCGGGAGCAAAACATTCTGGAGTGATGGAAGTGGTGCGCGGTGGTGCGGATGCATCGTGATAGACTTCGATTCAAACTTGCATATTCCCGTCTGGGTGGGGACATTTGCCCATGCAAGCAGCCCTCGATTTGAAAGACGAGATTCTCGAACTCAAGCGCACTCAGAATGCGGTTATTTTAGCCCATAATTACCAGACTGGAGATATCCAGGACGTCGCGGATTATGTCGGCGATTCTTTGGGGCTGGCTTACAAGGCAAAAGAAACCAACGCCGATGTTATCGTGTTTTGCGGAGTGCATTTCATGGCTGAGACTGCGAAAATCGTAAATCCAGGCAAGATCGTCGTATTGCCGGATAAAGATGCCGGTTGCTCGCTTGAGCAATCTTGTCCCGCTGACCAGTTGGAAGCTTTCCTGAAAGAGAATGCCGAGAAAAATTATTACGTGATCGCATATATCAATTGCTCGGGTGGAGTCAAAGCGCTGTGTGATGTCATATGCACCTCGGGAAATGCGGTGAAAATTGTCAACCAGGCTCCGGCTGACCGGCCCATCCTTTTTGTTCCTGATGCAAATTTGGGAGCATGGGTCATGGAACAAACGGGTCGCAAGATGGATTTGTGGCAGGGTGCTTGCTACGTCCACGTGGAATTTACGAGAGATTCGATCAACCGCATCAAGGAAGAATATCCAGACGCACTGGTGGTTGCTCATCCCGAGTGCACTCAGGCGGTAAGATTGCTAGCCGATGAAGTTTGCTCCACCGAAAAAATGGTTCATTACTGCAAGGATGCGCCCGTAAAGGATATCATTGTTGTTACGGAAAGCGGCATGCTGCATAGACTAAGACGCGAATGCCCGGATAAAAATCTTATAGCCGGCCCTACCGATCGCTGTGCGTGTGCGGATTGTCGCTATATGAAAATGAACACGATGGAAAAGTTGCGGAACTGCCTTCGTGATCTTCAACCCAGGGTCGAAATGGATGAGGAGGTCCGCAGAAGGGCTGAGTTCCCTCTATTGCGCATGCTGGAGCAATCGAAATGATTTGCAATTCATTCTCCCCGATGATTACGTATTTACGTTGTCAATGCGTCAAAAATTGAAAATGCGTTTGACGTATCCGCAGTTTAACATCTCAATCTTCCTATCTGATTTATGAAAAACCCAAATACTTTAAATTCTAAAAAAGGATTCACTCTAGTGGAATTGCTTGTCGTAATCGCGATCATTGCTGTCCTTGCAGCCGCTGGTTTCGCAGGCGGCACGGCCGCGATGAACAAGGCCCGCAAAGTAACAGCTCAGGCATCTGCCACTTCGGTTCAGACAGCAATTGAACAATTCTACGCAGAGTATTCGGCCCTTCCTGATGTTGAAGAGCAGACAGATACTTCTGAGGGGGAATTGTTGAATATCCTTGCTGGTCTTGAAGGCACCGGAAATAATATTCAAAATGACCGTAAGATCCGTTTCCTTTCATTGAAGGAGTCGAAAAATGGTAAGCGCGACGGGGTGGTTTACTCCGCTAATGGCAGTTCCATCGATAGCTTGCTCGATCCATGGGGGCAGCCGTTTTACGTCGTTTTGGATACAGATTATGATGACCAGATCAGAGTTACTCCACAGGGTAGTTCTGCGGTGACTCTCAATGGCCGCCGTGCCGCCGTTTATAGCCTGGGTGTTGAGAGCGTTGGCGAAGCAAAACCAAGCACTTTGGTCAAGACTTGGTAATTATCCCAAACTAGTCTTTTTTACAAAAGCCCGGTGGTATGATTTGCCACCGGGCATTTTTTATACACAAAGAAGACAACGGTTGAAAATCAAGTTTGCTTAAAGACTTTTTGCATCTAGAATTTTGCTGCTATGAAACTCGTTTTGATTCTAATCACCAGCTGCACTTTGATATCCTGCAATACTACCATCGGCCTTTGGCGCGATACGAAGGATGGCTATCATTGGACAAAAAATAAGATTCAAAATTCTGGCAGCAACAGTGGGGGACAGGAATACGAATACGGTGCACCAGTCTACTAGACAGTTGTAAGAACTGTTACAACAATTTGTAGATCAGGAAGACACTGATTCCTGCAAATATTACAAACTCTCCCGGTTAGCGAAAAGTTGTCTTGGATAGGGACAGGGCTTAGGACACTTTCCGAGTGTCGAGTTCGTAGTGAGCTATTTCTGAATAGATTTTCCTAATAGCCCGACTTAGTCGCGATTTTAAGATTACTGCCATGAAAAAAGAATTAGGAGCGATTTCACAACAGGCCTTCCCCAAAATTTTTCCGATGACGCTCATGGGACTGGTCACAAACATGGCCATGGGCGCTGGCTACTATCTGCCGAATCAAGACGCCTTCGCTACCGCCAAAGGTAATGCGTTTGTAGCGACCGCCGATAATGCCTCCGCAGTATTCTATAATCCTGCCGGGATGACCCAATTGGAGGAACCCCAGGCACAAATCGGATTTTATTCTATTATTCTCGGAAACGAGGCGAATGTCATGGGGCAGTCTGTCGATGCAAATACGGAGCTTCAGGTCGCACCTAGCTTATATTATGTCAGACCGCATAACGATCGGCTTTCCTATGGTTTTTCCCTGAATAGCCCTTTTGGACTGGGAACTGATTGGGGGAGGGATACGAGCTTTAGCTCTGTCGTTACCGAGGCGCGCCTGACTTATCTATCGGCGACGTCGGCTGTCGGATTCAAACTTACCGATGAACTATCCATCGGAGCGTCGATCTCTGCGAATTATGCGGATCTCACACTGGAGCAAGGATCGGGTATTCCCAATCAATTTCTCCGATTTGAAGGTGATGACGTGGGGCTTTCCGCAGCTGTCAGCCTGCGCTGGCAGCCAGCACCGAAACATGCGTTTGGTTTAGTATATGCCACCGCTTCAACGTTCGATCTAGAAGGGGAAACGATCTCGAATTTCGTTCCTGGTGATCGTGGCGCGGAAATTGATTTCCAGACTCCTTCAAGGATTGCCGGTGGATATTCCTATCGTCCAGCGCCAGGCTGGAATATCGAAGCCAATATCGAGTGGTTGAATTGGGACTCGCTGGATAGCTTAACCTTGGAATCTCCCAATGTGCTCGGACCAACCGAGGTTCCATTCAATTGGCAGTCATCCTTCATTTATGAAATCGGTGCTTCTTATATAACTCCAGAGGGATATGTTTTTGCTGTGGGATATGACTTCAATGCCAATTCGCAGCCCGATCGAGATTTTACTCCCGGTGTTTCCGATGCCGACAGACATTGGTTCAATCTAGGTTTCGGCAGGAAATCTGAATCATATAATTGGATGTTGGCCTACCAGTTCGGTTATTCTAACCGCACGGTGGACGGAGCTTCTAACCCCTTGGCGAATGGAAAGTATAAGTCCCGACACAATGCTCTCGTTCTTTCATTGCAGAAAAATTTCTGATGAGTGCCGATATAAAACGAAGAGTCGTTGTAACCGGAGCTAGCTCTGGAATTGGCCGAGAAATTGCCATAATGTTGGCCCAGCCAGGTGTTTGTCTTTGGATTTTTGGTAGAGGCCCCGAGCGTCTTAAGGCAACAGGCGACCTTGCCCGGGAAAAGGGAGCGGAGGTGCAGACGGTAATTCTCGACTTCTCACATATTGACGAATTAACGGAAATTCTTAATGTTAATTTTCCTGAGGACTTACCGATAGACAGTGTTTATCTTGCTGCAGGAATGACGTCGTTCGGAGAATTTCAGTATTTGAAGAGCGAAGATTTGGAGCTTCTATATAAGGTCAATTTATTGAGTCCTATCCAGATGTGTCATCATTTTTACAGGCATATGATAGCTCGTAAGTCCGGCGAAATTGTGTTGGTTTCCTCCCTGTCGGCATTTACCGGATACCCGACTGCCAGCTTTTATGCGACCACCAAAGCTGGTCTGCTCGGTCTATATAAGAGCTTGGTTTATGAAGGAAAATGTCACGGTGTATCAGTCGTTCATGTGGCAGTAGGGTATGTAAATAGCAGTATATATAAAAATGCCATTTATAGGAATACGACGTATGAGCGGACAATGAAATCCATAAAAAAACTAGGATTTGCTATTTTGGAACCCCGTGAAGCGGCGCAAAAAATTGTTAGGGGTGTTGAGAGAGGTAAAACAAATTTTGCGACACCGGCATATGCGACGTTGATGAAATGGATTGCTCCCCGTGTCCCGAGGCTTGTGAATCTGGTTCACAGACGAATGCTCAAAATTCACAACAGTATTTTATGAAACCTTCGGATAAAATGATCGAACTTTTCGAAGGAGCAACGGTCGTTCTGACTGGCGCTGCATCCGGGATAGGGCGGGCATTGGCGACCTTGCTTTATCAATGTGGAGCTACCATCCACGCATTTGACATAAATCAAAATGGCTTGGACGAATTGGTTGGGAGTCTTTCCGGTAAAAACGGGAAGATCCATCCTCGATGCGTCAGTGTGAGCGATCTAGCTGAGTATTCGCTAGCTGTAGATGAAGTTTATAAAATTTCGCCAAAAGTGGACTTTTTGTTCAATAACGCAGGGGTAACACTGTTGGGCGAAGCCCAGAATTTACCATTTGAGCGGTGGAAATGGCTTTTGGACATTAATCTAATGGGAGTCGTAAACGGAACCCATCTGATATATCCCAAAATGATAGCCGAAGGCTCGGGACATATCATCAATACTGCCTCTATTGCCGGATCTACCGGATACGCGACTGCTGCCGCCTATACGGCTTCCAAGGGTGCTGTTCTGGAGTTTTCAAGATCCTTGCGTGCGGAGGCATGTAATCACGGAATTAGGATATCGGTAGCTTGTCCGGGCTATGTAAATAGCTCTATCTTCTCCCAGGATCGCATTGTAGGGGCAGACAGAGAATCGATGATCAAAGACCTTCCCGTAAGAATGTTGACCCCTGAGATGGCGGCATGGGGTTTTCTCGATGGAGTCGTAAAAAATAAGGAGAAGATTATTTTCCCCTTCACTGCAAAATTCCTTTGGACCTTATCCTGTTGGACCCCATCATTATTGGGGATCTTCCATAGACGGTTTATGAGAATTTTTCAACGGCACTAGATTTCGCTCTTCTCTGTTCGCTGTTCGCTCGCGAACTCTACGATTTTGACAATCGTAAGGGGTAGACTGATCCTTTTGTGATCAGTTCGCCCATCCCAGTTTCTCCATCACTCGTTCCGTTTCTTGTAACTGGAAATCAGAAGGAGCAATCGAGTAATATTCCCGGAAATCCAGGTAAAAATCTTTCTGTGAGCTGAATCCAAGGCGATCTGATACCTCCTTTATGGAAAGGCCTCCGCGTAGAAGATTGCGGGCAAAAACCATTCTCTCTGATTTAAGCCATTTTTTCGGACTCATTCCCAGTGCCTCCGTGAAAATCCGGCGGAAATGACGGGGTGACACCTCAAGCAAAGAACACATGGCATCAATACGGTAGCCGCACTGGAATGCGAGCTTGGAGAGGGGAACTCCCTGTCCGTTCGTGGGGATATAGATAACCATCCCATCCCGCTGGACTACCTTTAAATCTTTATGAACATCTGCCATGCCTATTTCACATAAGGTCAACGGGAGTTGTTTGTCAACTTTTTAAAGATAATCCAGAGAGGGTAGCGGGGCGATCAAAGAATCCCGAGAGCTGCCGAAACAAGAAGCTCGTCCTCGATGAGCCATTTGGCTGCTTGGGAACCAGCTGTCTGGTCAGCTGATCCAGCTCTTTCTACCCGTGGGCTGACCGTCAACTGTAGAGTAGCGGCACGTTTGCGCGTAACCGCGAAACCGGAGTCATAAATTCCCATGATGGCGGCCAGCACAGCGATCGCATCCTCAGAGACTCTGGGATCACTTTCATTGCCAAGTATCGCCTCAAGAAGAACCGGTGTGGGATCGGTTTCGGCACAGATTTCGGTCGCATCCTCATTGACAGTAAGACCATTGGCTCCTGCAGATGTGAGCGCTTCTGCAAGATTTTTGACCCGTCCCGCGCAATCCGACGCTTTGATTGCCGATGGAAGCTTCTGCTCAAGAAGAGTCGCCAGTTGCAGTTGCCGCGCATGGAGTTTGCTCAGATTCGGAGTGGAGGTATCATTCCTTGATTCGGTAGCGGCATCAGGTGAGGAAATGGCGAGACGAATGAAGGATGCAATAGCTTCTGCGGCGTTGGCGGAAGGAATCGCTGCACAAACGGGCACGAATGCGAAAGCCGCAAGCCGATTGGCGAGTAGAACATTGCCGACAGCGAGCATCTTGGCACCCATGAGAGCATCGCGCTCACGTTTCACAATGTAGAATTCCATTGCACGGCGCAAAGTGATTTCCAATTCCGGAATATCCCAGGGCTTAGTAATATAACGGAAGATGCCTCCTTGGTTCACCGAGCCGATAGCCGCATCGATATCGGCATATGCTGTTGAAAGGATTTTGATAACATCCGGATAATCGGCAGCGATCTTTGTGAGGAAACCTACACCCGTTTCATTAGGCATTCTTTGGTCGGTAACAATAATTCCGATATCGTCCGCGTTTGCGCGGAAGACTTCCAGAGCTTGCACGCCGTCCTCTGCCTCCAGGATGCGGAACTTGCGTCCAAAAAGGCGTTGGAAGTATTTACGGGAGTTGGCTTCGTCATCAACGAAGAGGATAGCATGCCGTTGGTAGTCGTAGGTGTCGTTTTCTGAGCTCATGTTGATAAATGGTTCGCAGGGTCCGCGAGCGGATCTGGATATGAATTTGATTCTTTGTCCTGTTCTTGTGCTGAATTGATGTTTGGAAATAGCAATCGAATTTCTGTGTAGTCATAAGGTCTACTCATGACTTCCGCATTCACTTTATGATTCTGTAATATTTGATGGGTGATTGATAAGCCAAGGCCCATGCCCTGGCCAACATCTTTTGATGTAAAGAAAGGGTCGAAAATCTTACCGACATCTTCAGCTGGAATGCCTACTCCGTTGTCACGGACAGTAATCAAAGTATTATCACCATCATTACCAGCGAATACTTTAATTTTACCTGCTAGATCAGGTTCTTTCTTCTTCCGTTCATTGATCGCATCAATGCTGTTCTGGAAAAAATTTATAAAGACCTGAACCAGTTGATTCGAGTTGGCCAGGATCTGTTGCGGATCGTCTTTCTTCAAAACGATTTCAATGTTTGCTCCCGCTTGGTGGTTCATCATGCGGATAGAGCGTTCCAAAATTTCGCAAGGATCCACGCGATCCTTGGGTGATTCCGCATTCTCATCACGGGTGAACTGGCGAAGATCAATTACGATTTGTGAGACGCGCCCGACACCCTCTTGGATATCTTTCAAAGTATCCTCGAAGTCTGCCCGATCATCATCCGAGATATCCTGCGCATATGTCGCAAGTGCATGTAGCCCTGCATTCGCATAGTTCAGCGGATTGTTGATCTCGTGGATAATACCGGCACTCATCCGGCCAAGAGCCGATAACTTTTCATTCCGGAGTAAGAGCACTTCGTTTTCCTTGATTTTTTCCAAGGCGCTTACCAACTCACGATTGATATCCGACATTTCCCGGCGGAAGCGTCCCATCAGGATCTGGTTTTGGAGTCGAAGACCGAGCTCAGCGGTTGAGAAAGGTTTGGTTAGAAAGTCATTCGCGCCGGCTTGAAGGGCTGCAAGCTTTGTCTGTTCATCCGCACGAGCGGTAAGGATGATCACCGAAGTATCCCTGGTTGAATGATTTTCCCGGATGCGACGACAAACTTCCACGCCATCGAGCTCCGGCATCATGTGATCCAGAAGTGCGATCTGCGGCTGGTGCAATCGCGCCAGTTCCAGCGCTTCCGCACCATCGGCAGCCTCGATAATCTCCACATTCTCAAGCTGCATGATGAGAAATCTGCGAATGTCCGGCTCGTCATCGGCGATCAGAACCAACGGTCTGGCATCGCTATGCCGTGTTCCAATATGAGGTGCTGAATGCATCTGCCCATTCAATCCCTGAGATTTGCGGCTCCGTGGTTGGGAAGGCATCGCCAACGCGGCTTTCCGGTGGATCTCTTCGATTCCACGTCCGGTAACCATGGCTTCGATGGTGTTTTCGTCAATGGTTGCCGCTTCGACAGGGAAGGTAATCGTGAAATGGGTCCCGTATCCTACCCGGCTGGTGACAGCGACTTTTCCACCCATTGATTCAGTAACCGAGCGGACAAGAGCTAGACCGATGCCGGATCCTTGGAATTTCCTCGTAGAAGAGGTATCAACCTGCCAGAAACGATCAAAAATACGATCCAGATTGTCTTCTGGAATTCCCACGCCGGTGTCTTTCACCGAGAGCTCGAGCCCTTGATCATTGACCAATAAGTCGACGTCAATAGTGCCGCCGGAGGGAGTGAACTTGATCGCATTGATAACCAGATTGAGAACAATCTTATCAAATTTATCCCGATCCAATAAAATTGTCGGATGAATACTTTCGCAGCTCCAAAGCAGAGCGACATTATCCTGTTCGGAAACATGGCGCAGTGATTTCAGCAAACCTTCGAAATGTGGCTCCACAGGAGTTGGCTGAAACTGCAAATCAGCATGGCCGGTATCGAAACGGACAAGATCCAGCAAATCGTCGATGAGTTTCATCAACCGCAGGCCGTTCTGATCCAAAAGACGAACCATCTCCGAGATATTCTGCGTGTCCGGGGTATCCTTGACAACAGTTCCCAGGCGTTCGCTGATACCCAGCATGATCGTCAACGGAGTGCGGAGCTCATGGCTGATGTTCGCAAAAAAGCGTGTTTTCGCTTCATCTAGTTCTCCCAAACGTTCGTATTGCGAGCGCAGGGTTTCGCGGGAGTTTTCGACCTCGGCCCGCAATGCGAACTCGCTCAAACGCAACCGTTCATAGAAATAACTTCCGACAATCACAAAAACCGACGTAACAAAGAGGAAGTAGCTATTATTGAATAAAATGGGAAACGACGCCTTTTCGAAAGCGAAAATTACACTGATTGCATAAAATACGGCACAGATGAGTGTCATATTCAATGACCTCCAGAAATTCCAGCGTAGCAAGAGAGAAAGGCCCACCAGCACAAGGTTGAGGCCTGCGTAATAGACCGAATTGCCCCCACCAGTGAAATAGATCATTGCGCAGATCGAAATCATCGGTAGCAGCGCAATCCATCCTGATATAAAATCTCCACGTTTCGAGCCACTACGACCTTTTAATGTGAAATATATGATCAGAAGTAATATGCTACATATGATTCTGATTACAAAAAACAGCCGAAGATAATCTGGAAAGACGATGATATCCAGTGTGCCGCCAGCGACCATGAAAATAGCAGCAAGAATGGCCGCCCTTCGTGCATTTACAAAGGAGACCTTACGTTCGTATTTCTTGAACGCTACCAGCACAGACTCGGATATACCGGCCGTCTCTGACTCAGTTGCCACCAATTTCAATTTCCAGGAAAAGGTTCACCCCTGTGGAATCCGCTTTGATTTCGTATGATGTGACTGGCACATTATCCGGAACGAGATCCTCCATTTCTGCGTTATCCCGGTAAATGAGGTTCCACTCCATGACATACTCCATCCAGGCTTTGCGGGGATTCGCGGCGGCCACATTCGTTACAATCACACGGCCACCTGGTTTTACCATCGTGCAGAAAAGCTCTACCAGACGCTTGCATACACGCTGGGAAAGGTAATCGAAGAGACCGGCACAATATACCACGTCGTAATTATTAAAATCTTCCTCGCCGCCCTGGGTTGCCGCACGCAGCAACTGATGAACGGAACGCTGGAAATAACGGACTTGCGTTTCCCGTCCACCAGCCATTCTGGCTTCATTGATTCTCGCCCGGGTATATTCAAGTGTCTCGGCGTTGAAATCGAGAAGGTCAATCTCGGCCAGATCACTTTCATCACAGTCTCTGAGGAAACGCTGAACCTCTACGGCAGGGCCGCATGCAAGGTTGAACACACGGGTTTTACCCTTGGAAACGCGTTTCTCGCATTCTGAACGTAATAGTTCGACCAGGAAATCAATACGGTTACGGTGTGCTACGACAGGCTCCGTATTCAGCAACGCGAAGTTAAGAATTTTGGCAAACGCCGAGGAACCCTCATACGGATCTCTCAGCATCATATTCACCATCTCGTAATCGCCTGCGTAGCCCAACGGCTTTGTATAGGTTCTAAATAGGAAAGGGGAGCAGAGCACGATCGGGTGGAGCTGTCGCCGCACATAGGATTTATGCACCGCCATGCCTGTATCATCAATTTCCTTGGCGACCATTTCAAAACGTTCCATCGATGGGATGACTTCCTCTACCACCCTCTGCTCAACCTTGGAGAAAATTTCCCTCTCCAAATCCTCACGCCGTCTGGTTACCGTTGTGCGGATTCCAACATCGATTCCAGTCAGCCAATGTTGCACTCCGGAAAGCATGCTGGCGAGATCCGCCACCACGATCTTGAAAGGATCCTGAACCTCGTTGCCGCTCTTCCATTCGCTCATGAAATCCGAGAACTGGGCCTTGAGATCCGTATTGCCGGCATCCTGACCCAACTCTGCTGTTATGCCGGCTAAGAAATCCACTTCCACCCAGCCTTCATCAAGCATTGCCTCGCAGACGAGAACAATTCCGGTGTTCAAAAGGTTGCTCACCACCGCCTTGCCATTGTAGAGTAGACGCCTTGAAGCCATGATACGGAAATCTGACAAAACCTCAGATAACTGTAAGATACTGTATGGGTTATAAACTTCGAATACGACGGAATAGCGTTTGATGCGCAGCAAGTTGGCGGTTAGCTCCGTTCCTTGGCTATTGCGGCACGTAATAACGCTCTGGGTTGATTTTGCCTTGTTTAGATCCATTCTTAAATTCTGTGGATTCGACTTTGCAAGTTTCGAAAATTTCCACAAGTCCCTAAGTTTAAAAAGTCAATATTAGTGTAATATGGCCGTTTTCCGATAATGTTGGCCGTTTTTCGGTAGTCAAAAATCTTCCCAGATTAGAATTTTCGGTTAACTTACTACCAACGGAGGCGATCAATCAGTGTAAGCCGATTGAAAACCTCTGCGACATATCCTTATGTCTTTGATGATAGGTTCGAAGGAAATGGTAGGATCCGGGGGGAACCCGCCTTGCCTTCGAAATCGGTCCGAAGACACTTTGGGGGGAAATGTGCAATAGCAGGCGCGAACCGGTTACGGTTCGCGCCTCTTTTCTTTCGGAAAAGTGTGACATTTCCGTGTTATGGCCGTTTTTCCCTAATCAAAAGTCTGTAACCGGAGTGCCACACTAGCGTATGCTTCACGAATCAAAGAAGAGTTCGCACGTCATGCACAGTGCCCTGTTCTTGATCCGGAGTTTTGAGTAAGATGTCAGCGATGCTGGAGGTTATGGATACCGGGGGGTATTCGCTCCGGGATGAATCTTTTTTGAAAGCTTTTTCTTGAGTGTATAAATTGCAAGGCGCGGGTGGGAAACTGCCCGCGTCTGTTTTTTTGTCTGCCGACTCCGCTTGCCAAGTCGTTCTCTTCCGCATAATTCTCCCTGCGATGAAACGACGACTCGTATTACTATCAATGCTGGGATTTGCCTTTCTTGGCTCATGCAACGCGGAAAAACAGGAGGAAACCTCCACTGCGGCAAAGCCTGTGGACGCAACCGAAAATGTGTCCACCAGAGTTCGTCTTAAAACCAATCAGGGCGATATTGTTCTGCAACTTGATGCTGAAAAAGCTCCGGTAACCGTGGCTAACTTTCTCAAATACGTGAATGTGGGGCATTACAATGGCACCGTTTTTCACCGGGTGATCAATGGATTTATGATCCAGGGAGGCGGTTTCGCTATGGACAGCGGCAGATTGGTCGAGAAAGAGACCGGTGAAGGAATCAAAAACGAAAGCCAGAATGGCTTGAAAAATGATGAAGGCACAATCGCGATGGCACGGACGTCCGATCCTGACAGCGCCACTGCCCAATTTTTCATCAATGTTAGCGACAATGCGGCTCTCAATTATCCCAGTCACGGAGGATATGCGGTTTTCGGAAAAGTTGTCGAGGGGATGGACGTGGTAAATAAAATCAAAGGAGTGAAGACTGGCGAAAAAGAATTGATGATGATCCACCCCCATACAGGCCAGGCCATGGCATCTTCAGCGGAAGACGTTCCCTTGGAACCCATCGTGATTGAGGCTGCGACTGCTGAATAATTTCCCTATACTTTCACTCGTATGCAATTGTGGCTTTGCCCGCTCGTGGCATTTCTCATGGGCTCGATTCCTTTTGGTTATTTTATAGCGAAATCCAAGGGAATCGATATTCGTGATCATGGATCCGGTAACATCGGCGCGACAAACGTCTTCCGGGTGATCGGAAAAAAACAAGGGCTGATCTGCCTCTTTTTGGACGCGTTGAAGGGTTTTATTCCGGTGATTTTGGCGGTGAATCTCGTTCCGGTGCTTGGCCGTGATCCTGCAATTCAATTTGAATTACTGGATGCGTTTCAAATGATGCCTCCACCCGAGCAATTCACCGCCCAGCTTGTTCATGTTATCACGGCTTTGGCCGCAGTCCTGGGTCACAACTACTCTCCCTGGATTGGTTTCAAGGGAGGGAAGGGTATTGCCACATCCGCAGGAGTTATCATTGCTCTGATGCCGGCAGCAATCGTATTGCTTTTAATCATTTTCCTCGTGACCCTTCTGATCAGCCGCTACGTGGCTCTCGCCAGCATCGTCAGTGCAATCTCGCTGCCGATCCTAACCCATCTCGGAGCCAGATTCCATAAAACGCCGGATGGTATTAGCCTTTGGGAAGCTGGAACCTGGAACAAACCACTCTTCTTTTTCTCGCTAATCATTGGAATTCTTGCCGTGTGGAAGCACCGCACCAATATCGGACGATTGATGAGTGGAACGGAATCCCGCTTTGTATGGGGAAAGAAAAAGCACACAGTAACACCCGATGTTTAAATCTGCAGCTATCCTAGGCTCCGGCTCCTTCGGCACGGCGATCGCAAAAGTGGTATCCTCAAACCTCGAGAATATTCGTATCATCGGGCGAGATGAAGATTCCATTGCCTCGATCAATTCCAAGCACCAGAATCCCCGATATCTAAAGGAGATTGTTCTTCCCGAAAACATTTCCGCAACCACGGATTTGTCCGAGGCATTAGGTCATCCTCTCGTCATTTTTGCGGTGCCGACGAGTGCCACACGCGAATGCGCGGAAGCATTGCTCGCAGCCGGATTGGCAGCAGATGTGGTTCTGCTATCCTGTGCGAAAGGTATCGAAAAGGATTCGGGATTGAGGATGAGCGAAATCCTTCAGGGAGTGTTCCCCGAAAACCCGATCGCGGTGATGTCCGGGCCGAACCACGCTGAGGAAATGGCCGTCGGGCAGGCCACCTGTGCGGTCATTGGAGCTAAAGACAGTTCTCTCGCCGGCTCGCTGCAGGATCTCTTCACGCTTCCGTATTTCAGGCCATATACGAGCAATGATCTTGCTGGGATCGAGCTAGGAGGGGCGATCAAGAATATTTATGCGATCGCAGCGGGGATTTCCCACGGGTTGGGCCTTGGAGACAATGCCGTGGCTGCGATGGTAACTCGCGCACTCGCGGAAATGACCCGCCTCGGCACTGCTCTCGGCGGGCAATCGGAAACTTTTTCCGGGCTCTCGGGAGTTGGTGACCTCATTGTCACCTGCTTTTCAGCGCATTCACGCAATCACAGGGTAGGACTTGCTCTGGGCGAAGGCAAAACGCTTGATGAAGCGATCACGTCGCTCGGCATGGTCGCGGAAGGAGTGCCAAATACACTCTCTATTTATGAAGCAGCCCGTCGTGCCGGTGTCCGGACTCCTATCATCGACGCCGTTTACTCCATTATCTATAAAAATAAACCCGCTGCCGTAGCAATGACCGAGCTACTTACCCGGGATACGCGCAGCGAATGCGAATAATTTTACTCAAGCTCTGATATGACCGCCGAAGTTTCACCTGCCCGTCCGAATATTATCCGCCGCCTTTATGCCTGGACTGTCTCATGGGCAGATCATCCGGCGGGCACCTGGGCGCTGTTTTGCATCGCGTTTGCCGAATCATCATTCTTCCTTATTCCGCCGGATGTTCTGCTACTTGCCTTATGTTTTGGAGCCCGGGAAAAGTGGCTTAAATACGCCACGGTTTGCACGGCTGGTTCCGTATTGGGTGGGCTGCTCGGATGGCTTATCGGGTGGGGATTGTGGGAAAGCGTCCATGGATTGTTTATCCCACATTTGTTCTCCCAGGAAAAATTCGATCATGTGGGACTGCTTTATGAGAAAAATGCGTTTCTCGCGGTCTTTACCGCTGCATTCACACCGATCCCGTTCAAGGTTTTCACCATTGCCGCAGGTGTGTTCCATGTGAATATACCGCTGCTTCTAATGGGATCTCTGGTAGGTCGTGCTGGGCGATTCTTTATCGTGGCAGGCCTCATCCGGATCTTCGGTCAGAAAGTTCGGCCATTTATCGAAAAGCATCTGGAATGGTGTTTCATCATCGGCACTGTCCTACTGATTGGTGGCATCGCCGTGCTGAAACTTTCGCATTGAGGGCACTCAAGTGCCTTCGAGCGCCTTTTCCCGACTCTCTGCTGTCAAGGGAATGTCATTGGGCCCCGCAGGTGCCTCATATGATGTTGTTTGGTGCGTGCCCGAATCACCATGAGCCGGTCACTTCGTTGCGCAAGTGGATGAGGTATATTGTGAGCGATCACGGTTCCATGGAGTTGCTCGAGCTCCTTCTTATCGATTCCCCCCGAATTCGGGTCCGGTGATCTTGGTATAATAACGAAAGTATAGAGAAAGAAAAACCCGCTCGGTGTTTAAACCTAGCGGGCTGGAAAGTGAAAATACGCAGACTGGGACTCGAACCCAGGACCAATTGGTTAAAAGCCAACTGCTCTACCAACTGAGCTATCTGCGCGTTGGTTGGCCGCTTGTCGCGGGGGCGGCAAAGTAGTGTGAAACGACTAAAATTGGCAAGCTCATTCACGAAAAAAAGTGAAGTTTATGCCACTTTTCGAAATTCCGGAGGGTTCTCTCGGGACGTTCCAGATGAAAAAAGCCCATACCTGCTGCATTTGCGGCTGATCCATCGGCTTTTTCCGAATCGCCCACCAGGCATGTTTTTTTGAGTTTGGCTCCGGTTTTGAGAAGGAAGTTGTGCAAAATCGCCGGGTTTGGCTTTCTTGCTCCCACACTTGCGGAGGTGAAAATGTGCTCAAAATAGTGAGAGATTCCCAATTCAATTAAAATGCGGTTTAATCTGGAGTCGAAATTCGAGGTGATGACCATTCCGACACCTGCATCGCGGAATTGAGTGAGAACTTCCACCACATCATCGAAAAGCAGCCACGCGCTGCCCTTGGCATAGTGATCGAACAGTTCTTCGAATATCTCATTTATCGGGACTGAGGATGAATCGATGCCGGCCGCTGTGGCAGAATGAGTGACGACAGTTTTCCACCATTCACGCTCAACCGCATTTCCGGATGCTGTATCTGTATAAACGGGATCGGGAGTTTGTGAAAATGCCATCATGAAGGACTGCTTCCATATGGCAGGTGGGATCTCCGGGGCATATTTCGCAAAGCACCGCGAATAAACATTTGCGACTGGTTCCACTGGATCAAACAGGGTTCCAGCGGCGTCAAAGGCAATCCAGCATCTTTCGCTCATCGTTGTCCTAGGATGTGGGGTAAACGACTTCTTGTAGATACAATCCATCAGCTGGTGCGCACAATGGAGCTTTGCCGAAGGGCAGTCCTTGCGGCTGATCAAGCAGTGCTTCCAAGTCATCAAGCCGTAGTCTGCCCTGTGCTGCCTTTATGGCGGAGCCTGCGAGCATCCGAACCATTTTGTAGAGAAAGCCATCTCCGTGGAAGTTCATCCGGTAGCCGTCTGGTAGCATTTCCAGCTGTGCGGAAAAAACTGTGCGGGTGTAGTCTGTATCGGCTTGCTCATTTCCACGATAAGCGGCGAAAGCATGGAAATCATGCGTCCCGGATAAAGTGTCCAAAGCCCGCTGCAGAACATCCGCATCCAGCAGGCGGGGAAGATGCCACGCCAAGCCTGCCTTCAATGGCGGCAGCACAGGGTCCGTGCAGATATCGTAATGATATCTTTTGCCAATTGCAGAAAATCTGCTGTGAAAATCGGCGGGAACTTCCTCGCAGTTCATGACCCGGATTGTTGCCGGGAGTTTTGTGTTTAGCGCGGGCACCCAGTTATATGGATTCATTGAACTATCGTCTGGCGCATCAAAGTGTGCAACCTGGCCGGAGGCATGCACTCCGGTATCCGTGCGGCCAGAGCCATGAATGCGAAGCGGCTGCTTTGCGATTTCTTCAAGAGCTTCGTTTAAATAATCCTGAACAGTATTTCCTCCAGCCTGCGATTGCCAGCCAAGGTAGGGGCGTCCGTCGTAGGCGATCGTTAGCTTCATTCTCATGATGCTTCCTCCATCCACTGGTTGAGGATTTCGACCGCTGCCGCTTGATCGATTATCTTTTTCTGTTGGTGGGCTTTCCGACCGGCCGCGCGGAGTTTTTCCGAAGCCACCGAGGTCGTATAGGTTTCATCGACGAAAAACATCGGGATCTCCGGCATGGCGGCACCGAGTTTTTTGGCGAACGAGCGGACTTTCTCCGCAGAGCTTCCTTCCGTGCCGTCCAATCTTAATGGTAGACCGACAATGAGTGTTTTTATTTTCCGCTGGGAAGCGATCTCCGTGAGGCGGCCAATAGGGTTTTTGCAGTTGGTTGCCACGGTTTCCACCGGATGCGCCATGATGCCGAACTCATCTGTCGCGGCGACACCGATGCGGGCTTCGCCATAATCAATGCCGAGAGCGGGGTGAGGGGACGCATCTCCTGAAGAGGCGTCGGAAAAATGTGGGAAGTCTGTATTCAAAATATTGATGGAGAGTCGTCGGAAAGTGCCAGCGTTTACAAGTCTGACGATACGAAGCGGTTATACATCGGATAAAACACGATCTCAATGGCGATGCCGGGAATACTTTTTTCTCCCTGGGAGTGGGAATGATAGTTGCCTCCCACTAGCGAAAGCCCAGCGGCTTCCGTGCTGCCCCGGATATCCTTCTTGTCATCGCATCGGGAATTGAGAGGTTACCCGGGTAACGTGAAAAAGATCCTTCTTCTATTTCTGGTAAGCGTCCTCACCGTGTGTGCCGGGACGGGTGATGCCATCGTGGCTGCGGCCAAAAAGCAAATCGGTGTGACGCTAAGCTATGATCCGGCGTATGCCACACTGGCTTATCCCGGTGGCGATGTGCCAAGGGAATGGGGAGTTTGCACGGATGTCGTGATCAGAGCGCTACGTGACGGAATGGATGCGGATCTGCAGAAACTTGTCCATGAGGATATGGCAGGAAATTTTCCTAAATACCCGGGGATCTGGGGATTGAAGCGCCCTGATCGGAATATCGATCATCGCCGGGTGCCAAATTTGATAGTCTTCTTCAAGAGACAACATCAAAGCCTGCCAGTGTCTGACCCGATCCATAAAATGACCTTCCGCCCCGGAGATCTTGTCACCTGCACAGTTCCGCCACGTTTGGCTCATATCATGATCATAAGCGATAGAAAGAACGCCAAAGGTCTTGGCCTGACCCCATTTTCTGGACAGTTCTAAACTAGAGCTAACGTGGCTGGTGTTTGTCTAAGGAGAGGGGCGG
>NZ_JBHUIT010000012.1:0-86474 GCF_042683045.1 Luteolibacter algae
CCGCCCCTCTCCTTAGACAAACACCAGCCACGTTAGCTCTAGTTTAGAACTGTCCAGAAAATGGGGTCAGGCCAGCCGGACGTTCAAAAGCCCAAAGTCTTTGGGTCGTCTCATGTGTCGCCCTGAATATCATCGGTTTATTCGGAGTTTTACTGCTGCCTATCGGCTTTGCGGGATGGGCCGCGCTGCCGATCGGGTTCGGCATTAATGCTGGTTTTGGTCTGGTTTTACTCCTGATCGGCCTACGCAGTAGAAATCCTGAAACAGCTGCGAGTTTGTCCTCCTTCGCCCAAGCAGGTGGCTACCTGCTTGCTGCTCCGGGGCCGTGGCTGGTAGGGCTACTTAGCACGACGGCAGGTGGCTGGCCTCTTGCTTTCGGCCTGATCGTTTTTCTAACCGTAATCTCCGCGTTCGCCGGTCATCTCGCGGGCAAAAACGGCGAGATGGATATCGGCGGCCCCGACGATCCCATGTAGTCCGCGAGGGGATAAGGCTCCATGCCAGGGAAACATCAGCCCATTTCCGTAAAGTCCACGCCCAGTGCCTCTTCGAATTTTGCGATTTTTTTCCGCTCCCGGGGATCTATCAAAGCTATGGATGTCCCCTTCTTTCCCGCCCGGGCGGTCCGTCCGCTACGGTGGGTATAGTATTCGAATTGCTCCGGCAATTGGTAATGGATTACAAACGAAAGCCCTTCCACATCAATTCCACGTGCGGCTACATCCGTGGCGATGAGAATACGTGTTCTCTTATTGCGGAACCCGCGTAGCACTTTGTCCCGCTCCCGCTGTGAGAGATCGCCCTGGATCACATCCACCGGGATACCGAATTTCTCGAGTTGGCGGCCAAGTGCAATCGCCCCGGCTTTGGTTCGGACAAATATCAGACCCCGCTCATCGGCATGATCATCGAGAAACTCGGAGATAAACTCGTTTTTCTCGTCTTTTCCACACACTGCATAACGGTGATCGATATTTTGGTTAACGACGTGAGCCTTATCGACTTTCAACATTTCCGGCTGGCTGTGCATGGAGCCCTTGACGAGCGTTTGCAGAGAATCCGGAAAGGTGGCGGAAAACAACCATGTGCTGCGGCGCTGCCTGGTAAGGCCGAAGATGGAAACGAGCTCTTTTTTGAAACCCATACTTAGCATTTCATCCGCCTCATCCAGGACAAGGTGCTTCACATGGATCAATGTCAGCGCTTTCTTTTTCAGTAGGTCCAAAAGTCTACCCGGAGTGGCCACCACGATATGGGTTGGCCTTTGCAGATTCGCAATCTGTTTTTCCATCGGCTCACCGCCCGTAAGGGTTTCAACAAAGATTTTTTCACCATAATACTTCGTATACCTGAAAATTTGCTTTGCGATCTGCTTGGCAAGCTCCCTGGTGGGTGCGATCACAAGGCCTTGGATTTGCTTTGCCTTGGGATCGATTTTCGTAATCAGCGGCAGGCCGAAGGCCGCCGTTTTGCCAGTGCCGGTCTGTGCTTGCGCGACGAAATCTCCCCCGCTTTTCAATAGGTATGGGATGGAACGCGCCTGAACCTCCGTGGGAGTGATGATACCCAGCTCGTCCAAGCCTTTTACCAAATCTGCGGGAATTCCTAATTGTCTGAATGTGCTCAAAATCGTTTGTGAATAAATTTCTGACGGGAGAGTGCATCGGCCAGCCGGAAAATACGAGCGATATCAAACAGGCGATTTTGCCAATGGATTTTACATACAAAATATATCAACCTACCGCCATGAACCCGATCTTGACCCAACACCCAACGACAGATCCTGCAATTATTCTCCAGCTTCGTGATAGGCAATATGCGGCGGAGCTGATAGCAACGGCACTCCTGCGATTCGACTTTTTCAGTTGGTTGCAGGAAAATGAAGGGACGACGGAGGAAGCGGCAGCGAAGTATTTTCAGTGTGAGAACCGTCCTTTTGATGTCTTGCTCACCTTGTGCCGTGCCTACGGATTCATCACCGGTGGAGCTGATGGGCTGAGCCTTACGGGCATGGGCAAAGAGCATTTGGTCGAGGGATCACCATGGTATCTGGGTCCCTATTACACACCGATGCGGGATACTCCCATCGTCCGCACCTACCTTCATGTTCTCGGCACCGGAAAGCCCGGAAACTGGCGGGCAAAGGATACTGGAGCCGACTGGCATGATTCTATGCGGGAGCCGGCTTTTGCTAAAGAATTCACCGGGCTGATGAACTGTCGTGGCCTTCTTCTCGGCCAGAAGTTGGCAGAGAGTATCACGCCGTTTTTGGGAGAGCGGACAAGGCTTCTCGATATTGGAGGCGGCTCTGGCATTTACTCCGCCACACTTTGCGCAGCCCATCCGCAGCTGAGCGCTACGGTTTTCGAGCAGGCGCCTGTGGATCGCATCGCTCGTTCGGAAGTTGGCAGACATGGCTTGGAAGATCGGATCTCTGTGAAGACTGGGGACATGTTTCTTGATGAATGGCCGGAGGCCGAAATCATTCTCCTTTCGAATGTGCTGCACGATTGGGACATTCCTCAAGTTCGCGAAATCATAATCCGAGCTGCAAAATCCCTGGTCCCGGATGGCCTGTTGATCATTCATGACGCATTTATCGACGATGACAAATGCGGCCCGGTCGAGATTGCCGAATATTCCGCCCTGCTGATGAACATCACTCAGGGAAAATGCTATTCTGTCGCCGAGTATGCCGGGATTCTTGCACCGCTGGGTTTCGAAATTGGATCTTTCAACCCGACGATTTCCAAGCGGGGCTTCGTGACCGCCATAAAAAAATGAGGCCCCGAAAATCCCTTCAGTCCATTTGAAATCCGACGTTTTTCCGTTAACATTCTGGAATGGATTTTTTAAGTGAACTCAGGGATATCGGTCTAATTACCCTCGCCTGCCTGTTGGGCGGTGCCGTGGGTCTAGAGCGGGAGTCCGACGGGAAACCCGCTGGCTTCCGCACCCATATGATCATTAGTGGCGCTGCTTCTCTGCTGGTCGTCTGCGGCAAGTGGCTTGTCATTGATGAGATCTTTGCAGGACCGGAAGGTAGTTTACGTTACGATCCCATCCGAATTATCGAGGCCGTTATTGTAGGCGTAAGCTTCATCGGAGCCGGCACCATACTGAAGATTTCCAATAACGATCACGGTGCCAGGGTGAAATACCTCACCACTGCGGCTTCCCTGTTGTTTTCAGCAGGGATTGGGATCTGCGTTGCGTTGGAACGCTTTGTAATTGCGATTGGAATGACCGTTCTGATTTTGGTCATCAATGGCGTTTTTGGCCGATGGGAAGAAAAGCACCTGAATGATTGATTTCCCGTCGATACCTACTTCATATCACATCCATACCATGCCCTCCAGAGGACGCCACCAATCAACATCCAAGGAATGCCGGGCATCGATCAAAAAGATTGAAGCCATGGATGGAGTGATCGGTGTGATTATCGGACGATCGTATGGAGGTAAATCGCTGGGGCCGGGTAGTTCGACAGGGACAATCAAGGTTCAGAGACAAATTTCCGGCGGAATCAAAGCCGTCACCCAGTCAGCAAAAGGATTGCAGGAACTTTATATCCGCACGGAATCCGGAAAAGAAATTGAGATCGCCGATGCCATCACACGCTGGGCTTAAGCTACTTCTTCTCCGCTTTGCGGATGGGGAGGCCAGCATCGATCCAGTTCTGTAATGAGCCGGAATTGGCGACATCAATCCCCTCTTCCGCGAGTGCATTTGCAACCGCGCCTGCACGGGCACCTGAGCGGCAATAGACGATAATCTTCTTATCCTTGTTCTTTTGTAGGAACGGCTTCCAGAGTTTCCTGGCTCCGTCAAAGTCACTTTTTGCAAGGAGTTTTGCCGGCTCGGCAACGCCGGACTCCGCCCATTCGGATGGCTCACGAACATCGACCAAAACAGCCTTGCCTTCTTTGATCTGATCCATGGCTTCAGCAGGGGTAAGTTTTGTCACCTCTGCCGCAAAAGTGATCGAAATCAACCCCATGAACGTCAGGAGTATGGACGTCAGTCCACAGCTGGATAGGATACGGAAATTAGGATTCATCACTGTGCTTGAGCTCTAGCGTTTGTTGACATACCGCCTTTTTAAAATGGCTTATGCTTTGTTTGTTTCTTCAAAATCGTCGAGTTTGCCGCACGTTTCACCCGGAGAGTCGAAGCTTTCAACTTCATTCCGTTGAGTTCTTCAATCGCTTTGATGGCCTCTCCCAGCTCAGGCATTTCCACAAAACCAAAGCCCTTGGAGCCTCCGGTTTTCTCATCCAGGACGAGATCGCAGGACTTCACCTTCCCGTGTTTTCGGAAAAGCTCGTGGATTTCTTCTTCTGTAACGCTGCGGTCGATATTTCTGATCAGTATTTGCAAAGTGATTGGACTTGGTTCTGGGGATATCGTGACTCAGGAGAATGCGATGGACTAGCATAAAACCGGGGCAAAAAATCAGGCCAAGAGATCGGACACCTCGTGATGTTTTCTCATGTATGCTACCGCGTATCCGCAGATAGGCCGCACTTTCAGCCCTTTTTTCCTCACATCTGCCAGCATCCCTTCCATCAGTCTTCCCGCGGCTCCGGTTCCCCGCAAAGCAGGATCTGCCTCGACGTGGGGTATGGTTATTACATCGTTTTCCAAAACGTAATCAGCGAAGGCGAGTTTTCCCTGCTCAGTCAGCTCATAGCGACTCTCATCGGCGTTATTGATCACGGATCTCATACGCTAACTATACATCAGAACCCTTGAGCGCTACCCAATGATTTTTTCCCGAAAAACGTGGATCGTGTCTTACTGAGCTGGATAGCCGCGGAGAATATGGCCGTCCGGATGAATGCCTATATCATCCTCATTGTAGGGAACGCGATCCGGCCCAGCACTTCGGAGCTCCAATAACCCTGTGCCCAAAGGATGGATGATAATGGGTGAATCCCAGCGATCCACCAGCAGGCCGTCATTGTTGAAAGCGGCTGAATCCGGAGAAACATACTGGAGATCCTCCGGGTTCTCTCCTTTTAAAAATGCTGAGAGTTGCTGATTCGTTGCTATCAAGCGGGTGTCCAAGTTTTTGAACAACAATAGCATACCTTCCACCGCATGGGATAGCTTACGTAAATCTTCCTCGGGCTTTGTGGTCACCGCCCCATACCCGGCAAGCAGTTCATCTCCCGGCCGGGTTTGGGTTCTACTCTCATCATCGTAATCCGGAGGGAAAGGCACTTCCCGGGAAGGAAGAGTCGATTGTTCAGCCTGCTTTCCACGGGATATCAATAGCACCATGAGTAATGGCACAATGACTGCCGCGAAAAGCAGTATCTGAGTGAATCTTCTATGGTATTTCAAACCCAAGGAACGAAACATATCAGGCAATGAAACCAAGATCGGGACTTGAGGAAAAATTGCCGATGTTTGGGAGTATCAAATCCATATCCGCGCTCGATACGCCAAACCAGAGCGCCATTTCCTCATAGAATTTATCAATTGAAGTTGTTGGCAACATACGACCGCCCAATCCGATATCATCGTTACTGTTGAGCGCTAGGTCCGGGAATGCTCCATACACTTTTCCTCCGGCAACCGGCCCTCCCCAGACCATCTGGTTCCCACCCCACGCATGATCTGTTCCACGTCCGTTCGATCTCAACGTGCGTCCGAAGTCGGATGCAGTGTAACTGATGACATCATCAGCGACTCCCAGAATTTCCAGTGCTTTTTGGTATGCGGCAATTGCCTCTGATAGCTCGGTCAGCATACCGGCCTGGGTATTGAGCAGCTCTCCGTGATGATCCCATCCACCGCGTTGAATGAAAATCGTGCTCCGGCGGAGCCCCAATTGATCGCGGGCCTTGATCGTTTTCGCCGCGGTCAGCAATTGCTTTGCGATGTTTGAATTCGGGAACAAAGGAGCAATCGCAGAATCGTCAATGCTCTTATAGATCGCATCAAATGCGCGCTGGGACTCGTGGCTGAGTTTGACGTGATCCGCAAAAGCGTCCTGCATAAGATTGCGATAGGTCGCGCCAAGCAAGCCATCCACCGCAAGATTCTTCCTCGCGGTGATATTATTTAATCCGGCAGAGTTTCCCGTCGGAAGAAGAGCACCATTCTGAGTGATCGCAAACTGTCTGGTCGCCTTTCCAATCTGGAAAACGTTATTTCCGGCCAGAGAAATCGACATGGAAGTGGCACCTGTATTCATTTCCGAATGGATCACATCCGCCATACGTCCTGCCCAACCGGACAACTCGGAGAGGCCCTGCGGAACCGACGTCTGCCACTGGTTGATCTGATCGATATGGGAAAACAGCGACTTGGGCAACTTTACCCCGGAGCTGCTTGAGACATACTGGGCCTTGGTCACCGGCTGCACCAATGTGCCAATGTTCGAAACCATCGAGAGTCTTGGACCTGAGGCGGCAAACTCGCCGGTCCCGTTGAACATGTCCGCAAGTCCCTGACAGCTGGGATGAATTCCATAGAGATTTCCGTCCCCTCCCCCAGCCTGATTCAGGTTGATGAGATCGGCTTTTGGCAAGGCCATATCACTGCGCGACGCTGCGTAATCATTATAACCCCCATCGCGCCTGACGAGGAGGTTGAAAGTATCGCAACCGCCCGCAAGAAGGATGCATACGAGAGTTTTGCAATCGTTGCCGGACGGCAGATTCGCCGCTGCGGCTTGGTTGGTTAACTTGAGGTTCAACAGGCTGGCCAGCACTGAGATGGAACCGAGCGAAGCGCACGATGCTTCGCCGAGAAATTGACGACGGGTTTTTAAACTGGGATTCATTTGGGTTTTTTTGATTATTTCAAACAAGCACCTTCCGGAGAAACGAGCACCAGATAAGCGGCAAGCCGCGCCCTGTCCGTCATGTTGTTTTCAGAGGCTAAAGAGGTGGAAATGATTGCCCTGCTCTGCGCACCGAGCGTTCCAGCACAATAGAGCAATGACAAGTGATCGAGCAGTGCCGGGATGTCCGGAGCAAGTGCTTCCAACTCGCTAAGATCTTCCCGCTGCTGGTTGGAGTTTATATTCGGGACCTGAATTCCCTTGGTGCACATATTCCAGAGATAGTTCGGGAATGAAATGGAAGAGTAGGAATCGGTTATACCAAAGGCCGGTGAGTCGAGCTCCCGCTGGGCAAGCTCTCCAAAGAGCCGGTAATCCGGCCGGAAATAGTTGAACACACTCGGTGCGTTCATGGGCTCCTGGAGAGTAGTTTCCTTATAAGATGTGGAACTATCCCAGCTCCACCATAGGAGATTGCTGATTCTCCCCATCTTCAGCATTCTTGCCAGATGCATGGTGCGCACCGTTGGCTCACGCAATTGCCCGAAGTGTGGGGTGCTGAGATGTCGCATCGGATCGCGGGCCTCCTCGTCCAAGACGATCGCGCGAACCACCGCCTTGAGATCGCCTACCTCTCCGTTTCCATTGTTGGTGAAAACAGCGGAAATCCTAGCCACATACTCTGGAGAAGGATTGGACGTGATCAGAAATTGAATCAACTGCCGTGATATGAATGGAGCTGTGTTCGGATGGATCACTAGCTGATGAATCGCATCTTTGACATCCTTGAGCGCGTTCGCATCATTCGCGCTACGGGCGGGAATCGTATATTTCGTGCCATTCCCGGAAACCACCGTTTTAGCATTGAAATCGTGCTCCGAGGCAAAAACCTTCATCGGGGTATTCATATACGGGCCATCATCGCGGTAACCGCCACCGAAATTCGAGGCATTGTAATGAGTCCCCGTGAAGACTCTGGCGAGCTGAGTGATGTCGCCATTGTCATAAGTCGGTATGGGCTCGCCATCACCATCGAGCTTCTGGGTGCCATCCGGGTTCAGTTCCCACAGCCCGATGCTGAAAAGTTGCATCACCTCCCGCGCATAGTTTTCATCCGGAAACCGGTTTGCCGCGGCGTTTTCCTTCCGGTTTCCCAAATGGCTGAGATAGTGCCCCATGTATGGACTAAGCGAAACCTCCAACAGGAGATCCTCATAGCTACCAAAGGCGTGATTGATCATTTTGTCATAATAATCCGCCGTCGTTTCCAGCTGATTGGCCAGCATGGCACCAGCACGGGAAGCGACCAAAATCTGGCTCAAAGACCATGCGACACGTTGCCGCAGCTGATCCGGTGCGCGAACCGCGTTACGCGGCCATGAGTTCATGAAGTTAAGTCCGTGAATCAGGTCCGAACTGGCTGCGTAGCCGGCAAGCGAAGGGTTGTTTTCATTGTTCTTCCAGTCATTTTTGATTGCCAGCACATATGGCTTGGTGAACACGGGCGGCTTGGCCAGCTGCTCATCCACCCAGGCTTCCGCGCCGATACTTGCAACCCTCTCGACCTCGGCTTTGTCCGCCGGACCGAATGTGCACTGAAGGAGCAGACGCGCGGCTTGCGCATTCGTCAGCTGTTTTCCCGGACCGGATCGACGGTAAATTTCATTGAACGCCGCCAAATCGCCCGAGACGCTGGTATCAGCCGTGCCATTTCCGGTGGTGTCGTAGGAGCGTGCCTTTCCGGCGGAGTTGGATTGTCCGCTGGCACTGGAAAAGCCGAAGTAGGGTTCCAGCCAATCCGGCACCCCGTCGAGATCAGCATCGTCTTCAGTGATACGGACGCGATAAAAACGGCGGGGATCAGAGAGAGCGATCGGGGTTTCCCACATGCCTCCATTTCGTGTCGCAGTAGTGTTCATATCATCCCACACATCGGTCGCGCCCAGGTCCGTGGAGGTCTCCACCACTCCTTTTCGTGCGTTCAAATAGGTCCATTTGAGTTTTGCCGCAGTCCCCTGGCGCTCTGCGATTTCAGAGGCGAAGACACTGAAGGGATCGAAAGGATCTGTTCCCGCGGCAGCCTCGCGGGCATTATTGACTCCATCTCCGTCGGAATCCGCATTCGGGTTCAGATCTTTTGCTTTGTAAAGTGCTTCCCATACATCCGGCAGTCCGTTCTCATCAAGATCCTGCGAGCTAGGGCTCATAGTGATCTGATGCGGAGGTAGGACAGGTGGTGGAGTGCCGCCTGTAAAACTGAAATCATCCACATTCACCGCGGTGACCTTACCTTTGGACAACACTTTGGAAGTGGCACTCTCCACATAGGGAACTCCGATCCCTGCGTAAACGATATCCCCTGCCTGGAATGCGGCGGTCGCTGCGGCATTGGTGGGATCATTCTGGTTGGAGGTGATTGGCCGACTCGGAATATCCAATGAGAAAACCACGGTGCCGGATTCATCTTTCACCTCGCCGAGAACATCCCATAGCGGTCGCCCCAAGGCATCTACGCTGGAGTTCGAGGTGACCGTCAGCGAAAGGGTGAACCACTGACTGCTCGCAGTGGAGCCCGGGAGGGAATTCGGCAGTCCCAACTCACTATTCGCCTCCCATCCGCTGACTTGCCATGCCTGGAACTCGGTCGAGGACTTACCGATCCCGCTCAATCCATATCGTTTTCCCCCGTCTCTTCTTACAAGATTCAGGACGATTCCATTTCCACTACTCCATAGCGGACTTGAGCTCAGATATACGCTACAAATAGCATGGTTCGCGGTGACCGGAGCGCTATTGCCGATCGTGATTTTGAAGCGACTCGATACCTGATAAACCGCACCCGAAGCTCCCGCTGTGTGAGTCGCGCGATAGCTGCTTTCAGCTTCCGAGGTGTTGATGTAAAGCCCCTTGCTTCCGTTGACTCCATTACTACCTCCGATCTTGAATAAATTTCGTTGTGTGGAGGGACTTGCAATATTGGTCTCAGACCATTTCAGCAAATTGAGGTTTCCGGTGGGATCTAGGTCAAAGCTTTCGAAATCACCATACACGGTGAATGTTGAAAGCCCTGCCATCACGGCGAATGCCGAGACATGGGATATTTTTGTGGTCACGTGGGTTTGTGGGTTTTTGATCGGAAGTCATTTTTATACAAAAATGGTTCCAACCTAGGCTATGTATTCGACGAGAAATAATTGCAGACTATTTACGAAAAAAAAGCAAAGTCGAAAATAGCACGATTTCCACGCTCTTCCAAAAGCCGCCAAACCTAGGTCTAATTCAGCAAAGCGAACCAAAAATTCGTCCGGTTGCTGTTAGCCCTTACCTTCGTAAAGACAGGACACTATTCCAGCGTCACCAAATAGTCCGCAGCTTTTGATAAATCCGCGGAGCTATGTTCCGGTGGAGGTCCCAAGGGATAAAGTTGTGCGCCGGGACGAGAGAGAAAAACTGCCCGCAGGCCCGCCCAACGCGCTCCGGCAATGTCCCAACCGTGAGCCGCCAGCAGCATGGAATTTTCTGGCTTCACGCCCATTTGCTCCGCCGCCCAAAGATAGGTCCTGCGGTTTGGCTTGTAGGTTTCGATTTCACCGACACTGAGACGTTTCTCGAAAAAGTGGCTCAGGCCTGCATTTTCCATCTGGGCATCCACACCCTTTTGGGGAGAGTTGGTCAAAGTGACCAAGCGGTATCCCGCATCTTTGAGTCTTTCCAAAGCAGGCTTCACATCCGGGTGGGCCGGAAGCGAAGTGATCGGCTTGATCGCTTCCTTAGCCTCTTCGATACCGAGATCGATCTCATTTTTTCTGGCGACCATCACCATCGCCGCTGCTCCGATTTCGCCAAATTCCTGATACGACTCTCCAGCAGACTCCACCAGAGAATATTGAAGCATCGTGGTGAACCATAGGGTCACCAAGTCATCACGTCCGCCAAATGCCTTCGCGACACTCTTTTTCAGAGGTTCCAAATCCAAAAGAGATTCGTTCACGTCAAAAAAGAGGACTTCCGGGCGTTTGCTTGTTTTCATGGTCTCGGTTTCTCCAAGGGATCTGGGGGTGAGCATAGCCAAAGAGCTCATTGCGGTTAATCCGCATAATTTCCTGCGATTCATTGTCGAAGGTAGCATCCCCTCTCCGCCAAGCAACCGCCTCTCCGATATGGGATGGAGAAAATCTCTCCATTCATTCATCCCGACCATGCAAGATGCACTCATTTTGACCCCGTCGTTTGTCTTAGCGGAGGAGAATCCCTTATATTTCTTACCGTCGTCCACTTGGCATGATTTGAGCAAATAAGGAATTGCCATGAAAAATTCAATTCCTAGTCAGAAAAAACATAATGCCTCAATATATCAACGCCACGCCACAAAATTGAAAACCGGTGTTTGTGCGGTGATCTCCGCACTCGCCTTTCAGCTTGCCCATGCTGATATTCCGGATCGCCCGGCCACGCATTTGGGCGGGATGTATAAAGTAGCCAGCAGTAGCGATCCCCTGTTTCCGATGAATGGACAACAGGAATGGTTTCTCGACTTCGGGAAAGGGATGTCGGATGGCTCGACAAGCGGAAAGGTAGCAGTGTCCCTCCGTCAAAATCCAAAGGTCAGTATTCGTATTATGGTGTGGCAATATTTTCCCGAACAGGGCGCATTACTGATTGGTAATCAGACCGAAGAGGGTTCACGACAAGCAGTGGCAAGGGCTGTCTGGTCGCTCGCAAACGATTCAGGGAAAGTAGTGCTTCTCCGCGATAATTCTGCTCTCGTCTTAAATCAAGCTGATCAAAGTGACTACTGAGTGGATTCCAAGACCGCTCCTCTGCGAGCACTTTCTTCCCCTAACGCGGCTCCTGATCCTCCAAATCGGGCGTCGCGTTTTCATTTAAATACATTGAAATATTTCATCTCCGTTATCGCCGCCGGGATCTGCAGGTTGCATGAAGCAGGGTTCCCATTTGCATGATTTTTCATAGATGCACGCAGACCTCATCCTGCGCACAACATTCCAAGAACCTTATATAACTTAAGGGATAAAATGGATTCAACGCATGAAAATCGAGGATCGGCATACGCGCTGCGATAACGAATACCGAAACGCAGAGGAATGGATTCGATGCTAACCCAAAAGGGAAATCGCCTCCTTCACGACGCAACCTCAACCAAACAACTATTATGAAGAACAAGAATATTACACAAATCGCTCTGGCTCTCTCAATCGCAGCTGTCACTCCTATCGCATTCGCTCAGGAGGCCGGAACTGCGGACAAGAAAATGGAGGAAAAAGCAATGCCGGAGATCAAACAAGGCTCCCTGACCAATGTGATCGCAGACAGTGTGACGTTCAAAACGCTTTCCGCAGCGCTCAAGGCCGCCGAGCTGGATGTGACCCTCGGGGGCAATGATAACTTCACGATCTTCGCTCCTACCGACGAAGCTTTCCAGAAGCTTCCGGAAGGAACTTTGCAGAAGCTTCTTCTCCCCGAGAATAAGGAGAAATTGCGCTCACTTCTTCTCTACCACGTGATTGCAGGAAACGTCATGGTTGCTGATCTCAAGGATGATCAGAAAGTGAAAACCATGAATGGCGAGCTTCTGGAAATCGATATCGACGGTGACGAAGTCAAAGCCAACGACTCAAAAGTCTACAGTGTTGATACAATGGCTACCAATGGTGTGATGCACTCTGTGGGCGAGGTGATCGTTCCCGAATCACTTGATGATTTTGCCGGTCTTGAAGACTAATATTTGATATATCACGAGGCCGCCGACTCTTATTGAGTCGACGGCCTTTTTTGTATTCAAGCTTCGAATAATTCTTTGATAATTCCGGTCGAATCGCCGTGCGATTCGGCTTCTACTCCCACGCCGTTTAGCAAGCTCAACCATAGGTTACAGAGCGGAGTTTTCTTGTCTTCCATCACCAGATGGCGACCGTGGACAATTCCCGCACCTCCCCCGGCTACCAAGGTCGGGCAATTTTTGAGGCTATGGCCGGTTCTAAGATTACTTCCGAAGGTGATCACAGTATTATCGAAAAGGCTGGAACCATCGGCATCCTTCAGCGCCTTCAATTTGTCGAAAAATTCCGCAAGCAATCTCGAATTTGCCAAATCCCTCATTTCTGAAACGATATAGCGCTCTCCCGCAGTGTAATGGCTCATCGTATGGGCGCTCATCTCCGCGCCAAGACTTGAGATCAGGGCATTGACAGGCATACGATAACTGAGCACCCGAGTTGCATCCACCTGCATTGCAGCGACCATGAGATCATACATCATCCGGATTTCTTCGACTCCTTCCAACGATTCACCGGGCGTTTTCAGACCGCGTTCCGGCTCTTTCACCGGAATGCCCAGCCACTGCTTTTCCTTCTCGAGGCGGACTTCGATTTCCCGGATCGATTGGAAATACTCATTAAGTTTATCGGCATCGGTTGGATTGATTTTACGCTTCAACGAGGTTGCGTCTGACAATACCGCGTCAAGCACACTGTGTTGCTCCGCGAGCAATTTCTGGCGCTGCTCCAGAGGCATTGTGCTATCGGAGAAAAGCCTGTGATAAGCTGCCACCGGTGTGTTTTGGGCAGCAATCGGCTTTCCATAGCGATTCCATGCCAGCGATAGGCCGGGACCGTGACCATCCGAGGAGCCGCCCCCTGCCCCACTCTTGCTGGCCAACTGTATGGAGGTAAACCGCGTATTTTTCCCCAGCTGCTCTGCCGCAACCTGATCGGCCGAAATGGTATTGTGGAAACTTTGTCCGGAAATCGCATAGCGGTTCGCCCCCGTCAGCCAGAAGGTGCTTCCGCTGTGTCCGTCGTTGGAAAACTGATTTTCCAGATTCTGGATGATCGTCATATCATCCCGATGCCGCTCCAGCGGTTTGAGCATTTTTGGCAGGGTGTAGTTTCTGCCCACTTCGTTAATATCCGGATACCAGCGGTTCTCCGTCACGCCATAACCCATACCTAAAAAGACCATCCGCTTCGGTGCAGCAGCGATGTTTGTAGTAGCTGCCGAGGCATATTTCCGGAATCCCAGCGATTCCAAGAATGGCAACGCGACCAGTGCGCTGCTGCCTCGGAGAAACGCCCGGCGTGTGTGTTGTGCGAATGATTTCATAGGATCTGTGGATGATTGGTTAGAATTGATCGGTTATTTCGTTTGGAACATCTCGGACTGCACCAGAGCATGGATGAAGTCGGCGATCCGGTAGTCTTTTGCGTGTGCTTGCTTCGTGATGGACTGCGCCAAATCGTAATCGGTGAAGCCATACGGGCGGCCCAACCCGTAGGAGATCAGCTGTTCGGTAAATCCCAGGGCAAACGCGTCCAACCGCGAATAAACTACGTCCCGAAGCTCATAAAAGCCGGAGAATTCCGTGCCGTCGTAAAGGGCCCCTTTCGAATCTATCTCAAAGCTTTTCTCTCCATCTCCGCCATGTGCTTTCACCAGTTCTTCCATACGCCAGCCACCTGCCGCATCGAAGTTTTCCAAGCCATAGCCAATGGGATCGATCTTCACGTGACACTGTGCGCACTGGGGTTCTTCCTGATGGGCTTCCTGTAATTCCCTGGCTGATAGAATCTCACCTTCCAGCCGGCTTAGCTGCGGGACGTTTGCCGGGGCAGGAGGCGGTGGATCATTCAACAAATGCCTCAGAACCCACGCTCCGCGCTCCACGGGTGATGAGCGGAGACCATCGGAACCCATCGCCAAAACCGCTGCCGTTCCCAATAACCCGCCGCGTGGTAATCCTTCAGGAACTTTGACTTTGCGGAAATGCCAACCCTCGACCTCGTCGATCCCGTAGTAATCGGCAAGCACGTCATTGATCACAACAAAGTCCGATTTCAATAGATTCTCCAAAGGGAGTTTTTCATCCATTAAGGTTCTGAATGTCTCGTAAATCTCCCTGCGTGCGCTCTCACGGGTCGCATTGTCAAAATCCCGATAGCTGACGGCATTGAACTCAAACATATCGAGCCGATACATATCCAGCCACTGGTGAAGGAAGCTTTCGACAAAACGATCCGAACGATCGTCCGCGAGCATTCGCTCCGTCTGCTGACTCAAGACTTCCGGATCGGATAATTTCCCCTCATCCGCCAGCCGTAATAGCTCCTCGTCCGGGGCAGTGCTCCAAAGGAAATACGAGAGTCTCACGGCAAGCTCCCTCTCGCTCAACCTGGGTTTCCCCTGGCTTCCGGTGGATTCGACCATGTAGAGAAAGCTTGGAGATGAAAGAATCACCGATAGCGGCTCCACAAGGGCCTGTTCTGTGTTCAGTCCATCTTCCAAACGATTCTCATACAGACCGAAAAGCTTCTCGATGAACTCTTCGCTAGGGGCTTCCGTCCTTGACGCCCTACCGGCAAATTTTTCGATAACCGCACGGGCGTAGGTTGCATCATCCCAATTCCGGGGCTTTTCAAAAAACACCTCATCCAAAGGATTTCGGGTGTCTTCTGCCGGTGCCGATGGCCCCTCGATTTCCACCCAGTCGATCCAGCCGCCGGGAGTGGTGCCCATGCCATTGACCTTCCTATCGTAAGTCCAGAGATTTTTGTCTCCACGACCCTGGTGGCTTCGCTGATGAATGATGTATTGAGCCTTTTCACCTGCTATGTGAGTGACCGGGAATTCAATGATCTCCGGCTCCTCCACCGTGCCATGAATCTTGCGCCAGCCGAGCCGTGTTTCACCGGAATCCCCGGAAACCTTTTTCGTGAATTCGAGGTATTGGAGGCGTTTGGATGCGTCGGGATAGGCGCCGGCACGGACTCTGAGAACGTAATTCCCCGCATCGTCTGAGGACAAGCCGGGTAACTTCACAGTCACAAATCCACCACTCTTGATGGTGACCTGAAGGGTTGCTCCGGTTTTCGTCTCGGGACGTCCGAGATACTCTTCAAGCTGCGGAATCCAATCTACCGCATTTTGCCGGCTCCGTCTGGCTCCGTAGGCATCACCGAAGCCAAAATCGGTAGCCGGCTTTTCCTTCTGTGCGAAAAAAGCATCCGATCTCTTTATCGCCTCCTTATACGCCTCCAATCTTTCGCGATAGTTCCGGCTGGCTCCCATCTCTGGCTCCACCCTGAAAATTTTCGACTTCAACGGTGGAGACTCCCTCATTGCAAGGGCAAAGGATTCCTTCGCAACCGACATGTATTGCTCGAACTGGTCGCTAGAGAAAAACAATGATGCTCCCAGGGTATCGAATCCACCTGTATCATCATCTTTCGGCAGCTCACTCACATCCGGAGCCACCCCCAGAAGGTCTTTCATCGTATTCACATACTCCCGCTGATTGAGGCGACGCATCGTGATCACTCCTCCGTTATCGCTCAGGATTTTACGGGCGGATACCATCTGGTTGGAAAGATCTCCCAAAAATGCCGTCTTTTCTTCTGCGGGAACCTGCGGCTCTTTCTTTGGCGGCATCTCGCCGGAGTTGAGAACATTGAGAATTTTTTGCCAGGTCTCGGCAGTCTGCAGATCATGTCCCAGATCAAAGGATAGCGTCTCCAAATTCACTTCACCCTCTTCGAAAAGCGAATCATGACATTCGTAGCAATAGTTCTCAAATAGCTGCTGATACTTGTCCGGCATGATCGCCTGAATATCGTTGGCAGAATCTTCAGCATTGGATTCAGGCATCATTAGAGATGTGACCAATAATATTGCTGTATGTAATGCTGAACTTTTTTTCATAAAAATCTAATGAGCACATAAGAGGAATCTTTCGTCACCTGTCACGGTAAGCACCTCTTACCCTCCCTACTCCCGCCTAATTGGAAAATGGCCGAAAAATTTTGCCAGCTCGCGTCACCTTTTCCCGGAAAGCGTTGCGCAAGCGAAGAATCCTATGCCTCTCCCTCCTCAAAAAATCGGCGTATTGTGAAACATTTCATTGTCAACAATCTCCAAGATGGTAGTCTTAGGTTTAGTTGGTCGCCTGTAGTTTCCCGTTTCCAGCAGCACATCCTTATGAGCAATGGGCGCTTTTAGGCTTATATCCAGAAAGACAATCCAAAACCCACCAAATGAAATCAAAATACAATTCTCTCTGTGCCGACTCTAATCGGTGTCTCAAAAATACCGCCGCACGAGGCTTCACACTGGTTGAACTACTCGTGGTCATCGTGATCATAGCCACGCTTGCGGGCATCTCCTTTATGGGTGCGAGAAAAGTGTTGCAGTCAGCGCGCGAGTCCACCGCAGTCTCAAATTTGAGAACGATTTCGCAAACTTTATTTACTATCCAATCGGATGGCGGAGCCCTCGGGGAATTTAAGCTAAACGGGAGTTATCCTGCTGAAGCCGGCTACACCAAGCCCGGCGGTAAATTATATACCTGGGCATATGAAGCGGCGGAACAAATGGGATATGGCCATTACGACTCGGATGGCTGGGGCGGACGTTTTGTATGGACCACCGATCCCAACGAAACAGTATTCCACGATCCTACCGCAGACTGGGAGATCGAAGACACGGGGGTGCCAAATGCCCGTGGCAATGGGACCCTCTGGAAAACCTCCCACTATGCGTATAACTCCCAGCTGGGATCCTTCATCAATCCGTGGAGTCAGAATTTCCAACGCGGCGCAGGCGGCTATGAAGGAGACCGTGACGCTCTGATCTCTCAGACCACCAGACCCTCCACATTGATTTACGTTGCCCAAGCTGCGGCAGCCGATAAACTTTCCGAGCTGGAATCCTCTATGCCCGGACACGTTGTCCGTTCGAATTCACTCCATATCTCGCCTTGGATTGGAGGAGGTAGCCCGGCCACACGTATTCGTGGCGGCGCAAATTGCGCATTCGCAGATGGCCATATTGGCTGGGTGAATACTCTCAAATTATATGAAGGAAACTGGAACTCGCCAAACCTTGTCCACGATTCCACAAACCCGGCAAAACCAGTCCTGAAATAGCTTTCGAGCCGTTCCGTCGTGGGTTCTCTCTATCCGCGGCGGATCTTTGATCCACTGAAGAACACTGTGATCCGGTAAACCCTTTTTTGCCGGGTTTCTATCTTCCCAGTCTGCAAATCAAAGCGTTCCGGGATTTCCTGGCGGTGTATATCCACCATTGCCTGGAAGCCTCGTTCCGAATAAATATCGATCAGAATGGCCAGCGCCACCGGATCGTGGAAAATTGGTTCTTCGGTATTGATCGTTGCCCGCCCTGTGACCGCATAGCGTTTGATGACGGGCATCATTTTCTCCTGGATGAAATCCACGACCTTGAGCAATAGCTCCGGATATTCCACCTGGTAGCTATCCAGCCGGTTCACCAACTCCTGCCGCGCCTGTAACACAATTTCATCGGCCAGGGGTATGTGACGCAACGTGTCGTAGGTCCGTGGGTCAAGCTCCAGAGAGCTCTGATACTCCAGCTCGCGGATGATGTTTTTCTGCACCTCGGATATCGGTGCCTGGGCGTTGATGAAGTGGTAATGGAAAAGCTGCTTGAGCGATACCAATGCATCATAGGTTTTTTCTTTGAATGTCCGATACCGGTTACGCGCCAGTTCCGGATCGAAATCCGTTGCCCTTTCCTCCTCCAGCTCGCCCACTCCCGAGTGCCTGACTTCCGCATTTTTCGCCAGTGCCTCCTGTCCCCGCTTCAGCTGTCTTGCGATACTCTCCGCCTCATCCACGAATAAAACCATAATGTGAAAAACCGGCTGACGGAAAAAATGCGCACGGGGGGTATTGGAAAATTCGCGACGAAGACGCACCATTTCATCGTAAAACATTTTCAGACACTCCACCTGGACATTGGTTCTAGGGAAACCATCCAGCACCGCACTATCGCGGAATTCCGGTTTCAACAGCTCATGAAACAACAGCCGCAGGACCTCCTCGTCTCCAACCATGCCGCCGCCCGCTTTGATCTTCTGTGCTTCCGGGGAATCGAGCAGCTGGCTGACCACGATCGGGCGCGCGGTAATTCCACGCACCTTGCGGATAAAATCGGTATTGGTCCCTTTACCTGATCCCGGCGCGCCACCCAGAAGGATCAATTCCTTGGGAAATCGTAAATTCTCCACGCCGACTTCGCTCTCGAGCTGTTTCCAGACACGGTTAAAAATCAATTGGGCATCCTTGATCTCAAGGTCGGCAGACATGGTGACGGGTGGATTCGAACTCACAGTGGGAAGCATCCAATATAACCACAAGCTGCTCGTCCAGTCTCGGGAGAAGGAAATCGCACCGATTTCACACTATTTCACCTTCCAAAACGGCATTCATGTGCTCCAGTGACGGGAACATGAGATTTTCCAGTCAAACTCCCCGTCCCACCATCCGCGCACGGTGTCTCAGAGCAGGGTTTTATCCACTCCTCATTGCTTCTTTCCTTTCATTTTTTCTCATCGGCTGCACCCCCTTCGCTCTTCCCAAGACAGCGGACAGCATCGAAAAACAGCAGCAGAACCTCCGCCTTCAGATTCTCCTGGATTCGGAAAACTTCGGGCCGGGAGTTGTCGATGGCCATTATGGGGAATTCACGGCCAAGGCATTGATCAACTATCGCCGTGCGAAAGGTCTCGCCCCGGATGCGCTTCCGGATATCAGCCAGATCCGCCCCTACACCCGCTATACGATCACTGCGACCGATTTCTCTCCTCTTGGCACGATGGCCTCTTCCACCGAAGAGATGGCTAAGCAATCCAAAATGCCTTACACAACACTCATTGAGCTACTTTCAGAACGTTTCCACACAACCCAAAAGTTTCTTAGAAAACTCAATCCGGGCAAAAACTTCTCATCCATGCAAGCTGGTGAGATGATTACCGTGCCGAATGTGAAACGGCCATTCCGGGTGGATCGCTACCCTTCCTCCTACCCGGCGGCGGGTAGCTCGCTTGCGGCAAACCGCCATGTCACGGTAGATATCAACCAGCGTATTCTAACGATCGAGGAAAATGGACGCCTCATCGCCTCATTCCCCATCACACCCGGTTCGGCAGAACATCCGGCTCCCGTCGGCGAATGGCGCATCGTGGGCTCTGTGCCATGGCCGTGGTATCGGTATGACGAGGGTGTTCTGAAGCGCGGTGAGCGCACCGAGACATTTTACAATTTACCGCCGGGACCGAACAGCCCGGTCGGCATTCTCTGGGCAGGTCTCAACCGCGCAGGCATCGGTATTCATGGCACTCCGGCACCAGATACCATTGGCCGCGCAGGCAGCCATGGATGCATCCGGCTTTCCAACTGGGATGCGGCAACCTTCCACACCATCGCCGGCAAGGGAACCAAGGTTACGATTCGGTAACAAATTTCTCGGTTTCCAACCTTGGATTCCGGAATCACCTCTCTAGCCTATTCCTGTATATGCCTAAACCGAGTATCGAATTTTATAACGCAGCCATTGATGCTGTCCAAGCCGGCAAACTTCCCGAAGCCCTCGCCGCGGTGGAAAACTCTCTCACGGAAGATCCGCGCGACGGTGAAACCTGGCAGCTGTATGTATTGATTCTCAATTCCCTCGGCCGCACGGAAGATGCCCGGAAGGCTACGGAAAAGCTCCAGGATATCGGTCTAAATGAGATCGATGAGATTCTATTGAAAGCTTCCGAGGCCTCCACAAACCTGGATGCCCGGGCAGCGATCGAGCACTACCGTTCCGCCATTGAGCTTGATGCTTCCCGCCCGGAAATTCATGCCAGTCTAGCCCTCGCCTTGCTTCAGGCCGGTCAAGCGGACGCGGCTCTTTCCTCCGCACGAACCGCAGTTTCGCTCGATCCTGCCAATGCTTCCGCGAACTATGCCTTGGGGCATCTCCTCAGGCTGGAAGGCAAAGACCAGCCAGCCCTCGAAGCTCTTTCAAAGGCGGTCGCAAGCGATCCGTATTTCATGCTCGCGCTTTACGAGGAAGGCATGCTTCTCGCCTCCTCCGGAAAACTCCACAGGGCACTCGGCAACTTTGAAAAATTTCTCGAAAATCATCCGGATGACGAGAGTGCGCAGCAAGCGGTGAAAAACATCAGGCAGCGCCTGGAAGGAACCTTCTGAAAGCACGGCATGATCATCGTTGCGATCGATTTTTCGAGCTTTCTCAGAGAGAGGTTTTCCTCGGAAGTTTCAGGAGGACATCGTCCCCTGAAGCCCCGTCGATCTTGACCGTTTTGGTTTGGATCGTTCCTCCGCGCAGCACGTAAACCGCCTTCTTCGGAAGTCCCAGTTGCTTTGCCAGTAACTGGCAGACCGCCTTGTTCGCCTTCCCCGATTCCGGCTGCGCGGCAGTTTTGATTTTCAAAAGTTCGTTGTGCCACCCAATGATTTCATCGCGCGAAGCATTTGGAATCACTTTCACTCCGAGCTGGAAACTCTTCTTCTCCATATCCATTACCAAAGTTGGTCCTACAATAGGCTAGTCAATCCAAGCAACCCACAAACCGCTAAAACCCATGTGAAGGGAACCTTGAATTTCCACATTGCGATGAAAGCAGCGATCGCCGCAGCAAGAACAAAAACATCCGGACCCGCTTGCTCCGGAACAGACCATAACGCATGGCCGGCAAACACTACGCCGAGGTTTAAGATCACGCCTACCACAGCTGCGGTGATTGCCCGGAGCGCAGATCCGATCCGTGGTAGATCCCGCAGCTTTTCGACGTATGGAGCCCCAAGGAAAACGAACAAAAAGCATGGGACAAACGTCGCCCACACGGTAATGAGCGCACCGATACCAGCACCCATCAAAGGACTGAAATTCCCCGGATGCTGCCAGCCGCCGACAAATCCAACAAACTGCAGCACGATGATCAATGGGCCCGGTGTCGTCTCTGCGAGAGCCAGCCCACTCATCATTTGCTGATGGGTTAGCCATGAAAATCCCTCCACCGCCTGTTGCGCCACGTAGGGCAAAACTGCATAGGCTCCGCCAAATGTTACCAGCGCAGCCTTACTAAAAAACAGCCCTTGTGCCACTGGCGTGCTGGCCCAGCCAAGCCACAGACCAAGTAAGACGATAGGCAGTGACCAGAGGACAAAACAGATTCCGATCACCGCTGCCGCCCGCTTCAATGTTGGCTTTGGCGATGCGGGAAGCGTCAGAAAATCCCCGTCCGCCGCATCGTCCTGCAGTTGCCGGGAATTATTTCCCCGGAATTGCTCCGGAGCCCACCGGTGCCCGAGCCAGCCGATAAGCGCTGCCCCGAAGATAATGATCACAAAAGATACATCGAAGAAATAGATCCCCACAAACGACAGCAATGCCACCAACCAAAGCATTCCGCTTCTCAAGGTTTTTCCACCAATGCGCAGCACCGCATCCGCAATCACCGCAATCACCGCAGGCATCAATCCATAGAAAATTGCCGCGAGCCAAGGGATGTGGCCACCCGCCATATACAGCCAGGCGAGAAAAAACAACATGAGCGCGGAAGGCAGAACAAACAAACTGCCAGCCGCCACTCCACCCTTCCAGCCATGAAGCCGCCAACCTAAATAAGTTGCCAGCTGCTGGGCTTCCGGACCGGGAAGCAACATACAAAAATTCAACGCGTGAAGAAAATGGCTCTCGGTGATCCACTTCCGCTTCTCCACCATCTCCTGATGCATGATGGCAATTTGCCCAGCAGGCCCCCCAAAACTGATGAAGCCCAGCTTCAACCAATAGAGTAACGCTTCACGAAATGATGGCATGCCACACTGTAAACTATCGGACCGTGAACGCCCATTCATCGCTGGTTTTGATGAAGGCACGTTGGTCGATCATTCGTAGGTGGTTGGAATATTTCAGCGATACATCTTCTCATAATACTCTGCAGCCATCCGATCGGAGTCGAATTCAGGAGAGACATCATTCATTGAATTGAGCACGATCCTATTCCACTCGTCCGGAGTGTCGTAATACAGCGGAAGTATGCGCTCCTTGAGAATGGTGTAGAAACCAAGCATATCCTGTCTGTCACGCTCCGCATGATCCAGCTCCGGATCCAGAGGAGGGATGATAAAGCTATTTTCCCCATCCTTCGCGAACTCACAGATCCAGCCATCGTAGGTAGAGAGATTTACCGAGCCATTCATTGCTGCGGTCATCCCCGAAGTGCCGGACGCCTCCCTGGTCACCACTGGGTTATTGAGCCATACATCGGATCCGTTTTTGAGGAAACGGGAAAGCTCCAACTCGTATCCGGTAAGGACGGTCGCATTCGGGTAATCCTTTGTGATCCGGATCAGATGATCGAACGTATCGATTGCAGAATAGTCGAAAGGATATGGCTTGCCCGCCCAGATGATCTGAACCGGACGTTCATTATTGTTCAATATTTCACGGAACAAGCGCATTTCCTTCGTGATAAGATCTGGACGCTTGTAACCGGCGAAACGGCGGGCCCAGACAATCGTCAGGACGTCGGGGCGAAACAACTTGCCGGTTTGATCTGCCACAACCCGGAACAAGCGCTCCTTGAGTTCACGCTTGCGGTTACACAACATTTCGATGTCGTTCTCCTTGCGGGCGTTTTCCATTCCGTGATCGACCCAATACTTCTTGTTCTGGGCATTGGTGATATGTGTGATTTCGCAGATATCAGGAGCGTCTTTCCACATTTCACGGCTCACTTCCCCATGCAGTTTTGAAACACCGTTTGCTTTTTTTGCCAAACGCAGTGCCGCAAGCGAGTGATTGAAAATCTCGCCCTCGATGCCCGTGATTTTCCGGATAGTATGCTCGTCGAGACCACTGAAAAACGTGAAGTCCCGTAGCAACTGGAAGTTGTGTTTTTCATTGCCCGCTTCCTCTGGAGTGTGGGTGGTGAAGATCAATCGCTTTTTAACATCGTCCAGATTTCCATGGGTTTTATAGAGATGGAAGGCTGCTGAAAGGCCGTGTGCCTCATTGAGGTGCCAGATCTCCGGATCGACCCCCAACTCTTCAAGCAAGCGTGCCCCGCCGACTCCGAGTATGATATATTGGGCAATCCGCCGGAGCGGATCGTTATCGTAAAGCCGATGCGTAATGGCCCGCGAGAGGTCATCGTTTTCCTCGATATCCGTGGTGAGGAAAAACATCGGGACCGTGCCGAAAATCTCGCCAGCAAGAAACATCACTTTCACCCACACTGGGTGTCCATGAACCGGAACCGTATAGCGGATGCCGGTATCCTGGAGAAAGGAATAGACCTTTTTCCGGAACTGGACCGCCATCTCCCGATCCTCGCCGCGCACCTGATTGTAATACCCATAAGTCCATAGGATTCCTATTCCCGCCATATTCTGCCGCAAATCCGCGGCAGAACGCATGTGCGAGCCAGCCAGAAAGCCGAGCCCACCCGAGTAGATCTTGAAACTTTGATCAATGGCGAACTCACAGGAAAAGTAGACCGCACTCTTGGAGAACCGCGGATCAATCTCATATTTATGGGCGAACCGCTCAGGTAGAAATGACTTTCTGGACATAGGAATCGAAACTCAGGATTGTGTAGATCATATAGCAGAGCACGGAATTCTGCCTTCTCAAGGGGGCGCGTGTGACGCAATTGACAAAAATTTACGATAGCGACGGCACACCTACAGATGTATCCACATCTGCCTCATAATCCACCCCATCCAGGCCGAACCCGAACAGCTTGAGGAATCCGTTTTGATAGCCTTCGTAATCGGCCAAGGTATTAAGATTCTCTGTATTGACCTCCGCCCAGCGTTTTCCGACGATATTCTGGATTTCCGGGGACATTTCCCAGTCGTCGATTCTGATGCGACCCGCATCATCTGGAAGCGGTTGATTATTGTAAATTCTCTCGCGCAAGAGACGATCCATCTGCTCGATGGTATCCTCGTGGCTTCCTGCATCTTTCATCGCCTTATAAAGCAGAGAGATATAGAGCGGCACGACCGGAATGGCAGAGCTCGCCTGGGTGACGAGCGCTTTGTTTACCGATACCCATGCCTTGCCGGAAACCGCGGAAAGCTTCGCATCCAGCGAGCGCTGGGTTTTTTCCAGATCCTCCTTTGCCTTTCCGATCGTTCCGTTTTTATAAATCGGCCAGGTCACCTCCGGCCCAATATAAGAATAGGCCACTGTCTGAACCCCATCGGCAAGCACACCTGCCTTTTGCAGGGCATCCATCCATAATTCCCAGTCTTCCCCGCCCATAACGGCAACGGTTTCCTCGATATCATTCCCTTCAGCTGGCTGGATCGTCACCTCTTCCACGCTGCCGGTATTGGTATTGAGAGTCTTGTTTGTGTAGACTTCACCAATCGGCTTGAGCACCGACTTGTGGACTTCGCCTGTCTTTGGATTCGTGCGGCGGGGAGAAGCCAAGCTATATACCACCAAATCCACCTGACCAAGATCCTCGTGAATGGCTTGAATTACTTCGTGTTTCACCTCATCGGAAAATGCATCTCCGTTGAACGAGCGGGCATAGAGACCAGCTGCTTTCGCCTCACGCTCGAATCCGACAGTATTATACCAACCCGCTGTTGCCGTTTTCTTCTCATCGCCCGGTCTTTCAAAAAAGACACCCACTGTCGCAGCATCGCTACCGAAAGCCGCCGCAATCCTGGAAGAAAGCCCGTAACCAGTGGATGATCCGATTACCAGAACCTTCTTTGGCCCTCCCTCAATCGGGCCGCGTTCCTTCACCACTGCAATCTGCTCTGCAACATGCTTTGCGCACCCTTCAGGATGAGCTGTTGTACAAATAAACCCGCGAATTTTCGGTGAAACGATCATAGTCCTGAAATCGTATCCGCGCAGCCGCGTCAGGCAACTCCAAATCCACTCTGCGGCAGGCCGGAATAGCGCGTATTCGGCATCGTGAGCATTCCTCAAAAAGACGTAATCTATCGATATGAAATCAAACCCTGTCTTATCCGTTAACAATTAACATAATGAATCATATTCATTGGGATCGTTAATAAACCTCATAATATTTCGGCGAATAGCGCCGGCTCATCGCTGTCAGTCCATCAGCGAAGCAGAGCAGGATCTCACATGTGTTCTTCACCCCGGATTTGTAACCGTATTAGTTATAGCCAAAATAAGATCTCACTTGCCACACAAATTACCGGCCATTAATCGTAATGCCTCATAATCCCAACGATTTCACATGGGTGAAAGCTTTACACATCATACCGCGAATGGGTTCGTTCATGTCACTCCGAGCGGAGATTTTTCGGTAGCTGAGATGATATCCTACATCGGGGGAATCCTCTCGGATCCCCAAGTATCAACTCCCGCTCTCATCCTTATAAAGCCTAGGAATGTTACCACTTCGAGAACTGTGGAAGACGTGGAGGAAATCGCCAGAGGTTTCGAAAAATTATCCCCGCTGATCGCCAAGATCGCCATAGTTAGTGATTCCGACCTACACTACGGAAATGCTCGTATGGGTATTGCCTTCTCGAATCCTGCCATCTTGAAGGCTGGAGCTTTCCGCACGGTTGATGAAGCTATCCTATTTCTTACAACTTAAGTTAGACATTTAAACTGATAGATTCTCGACATCCTGACAAATCCGGATAGAAAACTATTTATCCCCCGTATGGACTCCAATTTAAGTTATAACATATCCGACAGCCTGGTATACGTCACCTTGAAAGGTGACTTCACCGTTCAGGAGTCGATGGCACTACTTGATGAGGTATTGCACCATCAGGATGTAATAATTCCCGCCAATCTTTTGATTGATGTCCGGGAAGCCACTGCACAGCGGACGACGGAACAAATCGAAGAAGTCGCATCCCACATCAATGAATGGCGGGAAAAAATTTCAAGAATCGCGGTTTTGACAGGTTCCGATCTGCATTTCGGCATTACAAGGATGGGGGTTTCCTATGTGGATCCGGCGGCCGTAAAGGTTTCGCCTTTCCGCAATATCGAAGACGCTATCGTCTTCCTTACCTCGCAGGATGTATGACTGCTGCCATGGTTATGTGAAACAGGGGGATCCGGATGCTTTTGCCCTTTTCCAGTCTCTGCTTTCTGATAAGCCCTTGGCAATTATTCCCATGAAACCCATCTTCCTGACCTTTCTGTTTCTTGCAACCAACAGCGCTTTCTCACAGATAGAAAATTATCCGACGCCACCAGAGGCAATACGCCAGGAAAATGTAGCCAAGGGAAAACTCATCCAGGGAACATATCGCGGATCCAGAATCTTTCCCGGGACTGTCCGCGATTATGCGGTATATGTCCCGGACCAATACGATGGCAGCACTCCTGCCTCCCTTATGGTTTTCCAGGATGGCATGAGTTACTGCCAGGAAAACAGGGGAACACGGGCTCACATCGTGTTCGACAACCTTATTGCCAAAGGCGAAATGCCGGTAACGATCGCAGTTTTCATCAACCCCGGAGTGGTGCCCGCAAACCATCCGGACAAGGCGGAAGCCAGATACAATCGCTCATTTGAATACGATGGCTTGGGCGATGCCTATCCGCGCTTCCTCATTGAAGAATTTCTCCCTTTCATTGAAAAAGAACACGATCTGAAAATCTCAGAAAACCCCGATCACCGTGGGATCTGTGGCTCGTCCTCCGGCGCGATCGCGGCATTCACCAGTGCTTGGGAGCGGCCGGATTCCTTCCGCAGGGTTTATTCGATGATCGGAACTTATGTGGGCCTCCGTGGCGGCAGCATCTATCTGGATCTCATTCGTAAAACAGAGCCAAAACCGCTGCGGATATTTCTCCAGGATGGCTCAAACGACAATAATATCTACGGTGGCGATTGGTGGATGGCGAATCAGTCCATGCAGCGGTCCCTCGAATGGGCAGGCTATGAGGTTAATCATGTATGGGGTAAGGGAAGACACAATCGCAAACATGGTGACTCGATTTTCCCGGATGCGATGCGCTGGCTCTGGAAGAGTAAAACCGTCTCCGTTCATCCCTCGCGATCCAATTCCCGCGCAAGTGAATACCTGATCCCCGGTGAGGACTGGAAGGTGCTTACCGCCGGGCACCAGTGGGCGGAAGGTATGGCTTTCGCGCCCGACGGATCATTGTTTTTCACCGATGTTCCCGCTTCCAAACTCTATAAAATATCCCCCTCCGGAGAGCAGTCGCTTATCGATGCAGATACCGGGAAGACCAATGGCCTAGCAATTGGACCGGACGGTCTGATCTACGGGGCATCCCCTGCCGCAAAGGAGATCCGCACCTGGGATCCTGCCACAGGAGAACGGAAAACAATTTTCAGCGGAGCCACCTCCAATGACATCGTCGTCCGGCACGATGGGCATATCTATTTTACCAATCCGGTGGAGAAAAAGGTCCACCACCTCGCTGCAGGCTCACTAAACCACAGCATCGTTGAGACAAAGCTGGAACGCCCGAACGGAATCGGCCTCTCCGCCGATCAATCATTGCTCTTCGTCGCGGATTTCACGGGGCGTTTTATTTATTCCTACCAGATCAACGAGGATGGCTCCTTGAAGAATCGCCAGAAATATTTCCACGCACACCTTCCAGACGACGGCCCGGGTGCACTTGATGGCATGACGGTTACGGCGAATGGGATGCCGTTGGTAGCCACCGAGCTGGGAATTCAAATCTTCGATCAACCCGGTCGCGTGCAGTTAATCATTCCCCGCCCCAAACCGGAGGACAAACGGACAAACTACGTAGCCTTCGGAGGCCCGGATAGAAAAACCCTATATGTAGCCACTGCAGGAACCATCTATACACGGAAGGTAAATCTGAAAGGTGCCGATCCGCTCAGCCCCACGAAGCCGCCGAAACCCGGCCTATAAAACCTTACAGACATGCGATATAGACCGTGCTTTTGGAGACCGTTTCCAACAAGGGATTTGGAAACGGCATGATTTCCGTGGTCACGGTGCGGAAGACCGCTTCGAGATCGGAGATAAACCGGGCATCCGGCGGATCGTCTGACCACATCGCAAAAACTCCACCGTCATACAATTGCGCGGCAAGTTTCTCCAATCCTTCCCTTCGGTAGAAATCGGCGTTTTCCACCGCTAGAAGATTCCTTGGCGAATGATCTATATCCAGCAGCACCGCATGGAATTTCCGGCCGGGACTTAGGGGATCGAAACCCCGTTCAGGATCCGCCGCCAATGCGAAAAAATCCCCCAGCACATACCTGCATCGTGTGTCTTCATTCATTCGCCGGCCCAGGGGAACCAATTCCTTTTCATGCCAATCGATCACCCCTTCCATGGCGTCAACCACCAGCAAGGATTCTACTTCCTTGGATTTCAAGGCGGCAACTGCGGTATATCCGAGTCCCAGCCCGCCGACAACCACATCAAATCCCGTCCCTTCCAAAGCTCCCAGGCCGAGCTCGGCAAGTGCTTCTTCCACCACATGAAACAAGCTGGACATCAGATACGCATCGCCAAGCTTTACCTCGTAAACATCCAGTCCCCCGAGCTGGAGATACTTGCGGCGCTGCAGGATCAAATCACCCAAAGGCGTTTCACGGAAATCCAGTTCTTCGAATAATTTACTCATACGGAACCCACAGCCTCACCCTGTTTCCCATAGAACCGCAAGCAGCGAAAAACCCATCATTGCCAAGCGCATAAGTTAAGCGGATGATTAGACCCATTATTATGAATGAAGAAACCACCTTTTGGAAAGGAAGCCCATCTCAATGGCTCAATATCGGTCCCTTCAGCTTGGCGATTTTGCTTAGCGCGGGCATCGTTGCCGGAGGAATCTTTTTCCCACCTGCCTTTATAGGATTGATGCTACCTGCCATTTACGCGCTCTGGAGTTACCTGACAGTGCGCTGCCAGACCTTTGAGCTCACCACCGAAAGACTCAGAATCACGAAGGGAGTGATCAATCAGAACATCGATGAAGTCGAACTTTACCGCGTCAAGGACATGGTGGTGGAGAGAAAATGGTGGATGCGCCTGACGGGACTGGGAAATATCCACCTGGAAACATCGGACCGCTCGCTTCCGCATGTCGATATTCCGGCAATCAGCGGCTGCCTGGAGCTGCGCGAAGATCTCCGCAGGAAGGTCGAGGCGATGCGTGATAAGAAGCGTGTTCGTGAAATGGACTTTGATGAAACCGCAAGCGATGGAGCATTCGATGATATGGGCGATATGATTTGAGTTCCCGATTCAGCAGACCAGGCGTTTCCCTTTTACGCATTCCATTTGACTGATGGTATCTCCTGTTTTATCGGATGACCACTTCAACGAAGTGAGGACGACCTCACCGCTCGCATAAAAATACTACCGAGGACGACCTTGGCTAACTTTGAAAATTGCTATGCCTTGGATTCTACTTTTACTCGCTGCCTGTTTTGAAATTGCCTGGGCATTGGGCCTGAAGTTCAGCGATGGTTTTACCCGTTTGTGGCCGACCATCGGCACGATTCTGGCACTGGTTATCAGCTTTATCCTGTTAGGCATCGCTTCGAAATCGATTCCAATCGGCACCGCCTATGCGGTCTGGACCGGCATCGGGGCAGCAGGCACGGTGGTTTGCGGGATCGTTTTTCTCAACGATCCCGCATCGGCGACACGCCTTGTCTGCGTCGGACTGATTTTGGCAGGCGTGCTCGGGCTGAAGCTCACTTGAAATCCCCGCTACGCAGCATTTTTCAACGCGGCACTGCTTCCAGGGAGAGTGGAATCGTCGAAGCCGGGACATCGATAGGGCCTTTCGCGACCGCGACGAGACGCTTGCACTCCGCACGCATGATATCGAGAACCTCGCTATGCTCGGCCACGCCGATGAGGTTCTTCGTTTCATTGGGATCCGCTTCCAGATCGTAGAGTTCTTCATAGACTGGCTCCTCACCGAGTATGGTGGATGTAAGCCATGTCTGGTAAAGTTCGCTTTGTTCGGCGCTGACCTTATAAATATTCTTTGGTTTCACCTTGTTCCATAACGTGCGGTCATTTTCGAAGTAGCGGATATATTTCCAGCGGGAGTTACGCACGCTTTCGATACGCGGGTTACCGAAAATGGTGGACCAAAGATTTTCCGCAAAAGCAAAGGTTCTCCAGTCCGCTGCATTCTCCCCCTTCACTAGACGCACATAGGAACGTCCCTGCATGGAGTCCGCTGGCTCAATGCCTGCCAGATCGAGAAGCGTCGGCGCGAGATCAATGGACTGGACCAATTCCGGAACACGGGAACCTTTCCTCTCCGCCGGAAGGCGCGGATCACTGACGATGAGAGGAACCTGAAGGCATGCCTCGTAATTAAGCGCTTTGCCACCCAGTCCTTGATCACCGTGCAAAAGACCATGATCGGAGGTGATGATGATGACGGTGTTTTTATCTTCGCCGCTTGCTTCCAGTTCCTTTCGAATCCGGCCGACCATATTGTCGATGCCCGTAATCGTCTCATACTCCCGGACCATGAGCTCGCGCAGCCGCTCAGGAGTATCGCTGTCATCGTAGATATCTTGCCGATACTGCGTATAGAGCAAATCGGCGGGAAGTTTCGGGGTCTTGATATCGGCTTTTGCGATAAAGGTTTCCGGGAACTTGATATCGGCCATCGCATCACGGTAACCGGTCCTATACAGCTCGGGATCGCTTGGCTTCTGTTTCATATTCAGCACACCCGCGCCGTGCGGAACATTCAGACAGATGGAAAGGCAGAACGGCTGCCCCTCCGGCCGTGCATCCAGAAAGGAAAGCGCGCCGCCGATGTAGGTCCCATCGTTTTTGAGGAAAGAGAGCGCTCCCTCGGCAATTACTTCCGGCTGGGTGTCCGCCGGATTGTCCGCAAAAATCTTGTGATGTTCCTTCGGGTAAAACTTGAGATGCCCGTGACCAGCATACCAATAATCGAAAGACTTATCCATCAGGCCTGTCTCGTAGCCGTTGTCACCGATCGGGACGTGGTTTTTCCCCACATAGCCGGTGTAGTATCCATTTTCTTTCAAGATGACCGGGTAACTCTTTGACCACGCCTCCGCACTCATCGCTGTGCCGGAATTGAAATTCACGCCGTGTTTCCGCTCATACTGCCCAAGGAAATAACAAGCTCTGCTGGGAGTACAAATCGCAGAGGTAACCGAGGCGTTGTCAAATACCACTCCGCTCTCCGCCAAGGCATCGATATTCGGAGTTTTCACAAAGGTATTTCCATAAACAGGAAGTGAATCCTGACGCTGATCATCTGTCAGAATGAAGATGATATTCGGCCGGGGCGCAGCAAAAGCCGTGGAGCTGATCAAAGATAAAAGAAGCAGTGAGTTTCGAAGCATTTTTTCAAATGAGGTGTGGTTCGTAAAAAGATAAAAGCCATAGATTCCATGGCTTTACAAATTCTCAGGAGCAATGCCGATAGCGTATCAACAAACCGTCCTTTGGAAAGAGAGGATTCCCTCTTCGCTCCGGACAGATCCTGCTATCATGTAAATGTCTTCATGCTCACCGGGAATGCATTGAAAAATCCCGTTCAAACCCATCCCCGGCTTTCATCGGGCCGGCACTCGCAAAGGATTCCCGGCCAACCGCCCCTGCAGCATCATCGACAAGGCAACTTTTTCCTCATTCGGGTTTCGTGAAGATCTTTTGAGGTTATGATAAGGGGCAATGCCAAAGCCTTCGTCGTTTCTCGCCTCAAAAGGCTTCAAGCCATTTCCCTTTCAGAAACAAACCTGGGCGGCTTATCGCAAAGGCATGTCAGGGCTCCTACACGCGCCCACCGGACAAGGGAAAACCATGGCTGTCTATCTGGCGCCACTTGTTGATTCCATCTCCAGCCCGGACAAATGCGCCATCCTCTGGATCACCCCTCTGCGGGCTCTGGCGGCAGATACACTACGTGCCTTACGGGAAGCCCAGAGCTTCTATAACCCGAAGCTGAGCTCGGAGGCACGCACCGATGATACGTCAGCTGCGGTTCGCGCAAAACTCAGAAAACGCCTCCCCCACACCCTCGTCACCACACCCGAGTCCCTCTCTCTGATGCTGACCCACGCCGATATGCGGGAAAAGCTAACCGGCTTGCGCTGTGTGATCGTCGATGAATGGCATGAGCTGTTGGGCACAAAACGCGGGGTCCAGACAGAGCTATGCCTGGCGCGGTTGCGGACTTGGTTTCCAAACCTGCGGACATGGGCGCTTTCCGCGACATTGGGCAATCTGGAGGAAGCCAGGGACACCGTTGCCCCGGAAAATGCCGCCACGATTTCGGCTACGATCAAAAAGAAAATCCTCATCGAAACAATCATCCCCAAGGAAATCAGGCGCTTCCCATGGGCAGGACATATCGGGACCTCTCTCGCTCCACAGGTTGTTGAGAAAATCGCCAATGCCCGCACCACATTGCTTTTCACCAATACCCGTTCCCAGACGGAAATCTGGTTTCAGGAACTGCTCAGCCTACGTCCGGAATGGGCGTCACAGCTGGCGATGCATCACGGATCACTGGACAGAACCGAGCGCGATCGCGCGGAAAATGGCCTACGTGAAGGAAGCCTTCGCTGTGTGGTCGCCACCTCTTCGCTAGATCTCGGCGTGGATTTCTCGCCTGTCGATCAAGTCATCCAGGTCGGCTCTCCCAAGGGCGTGGCCAGACTCCTGCAGAGAGCCGGCCGATCCGGACATCAACCGGGCGCCGATTCCAGGATTCTGGGAGTTCCGACCAATGCGTTGGAACTGATCGAGTTCGCGGCGGCCCGGCAGGCGGCGGGGGCAAAGCAAATCGAATCCCGCCGGCCGTTGCTAAAACCCTTGGATCTCCTCGTGCAGCACCTTGTTACCTGTGCCATCGGGACGCCCTTCCGCGCGGACGAAATGCTCGCTGAAATCAGATCAACCTACTCCTATCGGAACCTCAGCGAAGATGAATGGCAATGGGCACTCACATTTATCACCAAAGGCGGCAAGGCACTCTCCGCCTATCCTCGTTACCAAAAAGCGCAGATCGATAAAAACGGTTTCTACTACATCGCAGACAAACGATTAATCACCCAACACCGTCTATCGATCGGCACGATTACCTCGGACTCGCATGTCTCGCTGAGATTTGCTAACGGACATACCCTCGGCAGTGTCGAAGAGAGCTTCATCTCCAAGATAAAACCCGGGGCGAACCTTATTTTCTCCGGCCGCCACCTTTCATTGGTCAGAATCCGCGGAAAAATTGCTACGGTCAAACCAGCGAAGAAAAAGAACAGTGGCCGTATCGCCATCTGGGGTGGTTCCAAAATGCCGCTTTCGACTGAGCTCGCCCACGCATTTTCGGATCTGATCAACCTCTCGGGAAAAGCGACCGTTCCGCCTGAGCTGCGCAGCGTAAGACCTATTTTGAAAATTCAAAAAGAGTGGTCACACCTGCCGGACGATCAGGCATTACTCATCGAGCACGCACACTCCCGCGAAGGCGAGCATCTGTTTATCTACCCCTTTGGCGGTCGTCTTGTCCACGAGGGTCTCGCCGCATTGCTCGCCTTCCGCTTATCGAAGGAAAACCGCCAGACCATCACCACCACACAAAACGACTACGGATTTTCTCTCACAGCGAGGCGAAATCTACCTCTGGCAGAAGATGTCTTACGGGAGGCACTCTCGCCGGAAAACCTTCTCGACGATCTGTTGGAATGCATGAATACCGCAGAGCTTGCACGGAGACAATTTCGGGAAATAGCGCGTATTTCCGGCCTGATCCTACAACCTATGCCCGGACGCCGGCAAACCAATACCCAACGTGAGCTACAATCATCCGCAACCCTGCTCTACGAGGTGCTCCAGCGCTATGATCCCGAGAACCTGCTTCTCGCCCAATCGGAGCGTGAAATCCTGGAGAAACAGCTGGAGCTCACCCGCTTGAGCAACTCTCTGCATAAAATTTCCAAACAAGAATTCATCCTCCGGGAAACCGAAAAACTCACCCCTTTTGCCTTCCCATTGTGGGCGGATCGGCTTTCGGCCACGCTCTCCCCTCTGGATGCCAGCAGTCGCCTGGAAGCAATGTTGCAGGAACTCAACGGTGCCACTTGATGGAAATCGGTCGCTTGCGGGGCTCGAAATCCCGCACAGCTCGTCTTGGCATTGACCAAACGGAAAAGAAATGCACCCTCCCCGGCTTCATGATTTCCGTCCAAGCACTCCGCGTCGAATTTGGCCCACGCGTCCTTTTCAACAATCTTTCCTTCTCCGTTCAGCCCCGTGAGCGCATAGCATTCGCCGGGCACAACGGTGCGGGAAAATCTACGCTCATGAAGTGTATTGCCGGTATTATTCCGCCATCCGGAGGACAGATATCCGCTCCCAAGGGAACAAAGATCGGTTACCTCCCACAGGAAGGGATCCACGTAAAAGGCCGCACTCTCTGGGAAGAAACGGAATCCGCGTTCGGCGAAACCATGGCTCTGAAGAAGAAGGTCGAGCGGCTCTCCGACGAGCTGATCAAAATGGATCCGCGTTCATCACCCTATGGCGATTTGCTTGAGGAAATCGGCGAGCTCGAGCTCAAACTCTACGCAAACGATCCGGATCTAATGAAGCCGAAGATCGAGTCCATCCTCAAAGGACTTGGATTTTCCGAAAAAGATTTCACCCGCGATTGCTCGGAATTCTCCGGCGGATGGCAGATGCGCATCGCCATGGCGAAGCTTTTCCTCCAGCAGCCTGAAGTCCTTCTCCTTGACGAGCCGACGAACCACCTCGACATCGAAACGCAAATCTGGGTCGAGCAATACCTCATCAATTATCCCGGGGCGATTCTCCTCATTTCCCACGATCGCGCACTGCTCGACACACTCTGCACCCGCACGATTGCCTTTGCCCATGGGCGTGCGGAGGAATTCGCGGGGAATTTCTCGTATTTTGAGAAAGAATCCGTGCTCCGAAAGGAAATCCGGCTGAAACAATATAACGCGCAGCAGCGCGAGATTGCGGAAACACAGCGTTTCATCGATCGCTTCCGTGCCTCTGCCAACAAAGCCACACTCGTCCAGTCCCGGATCAAGCTGCTTGCAAAAATCGAGCGGATTCCAGCTCCGGAACGGGATGACTCAGTGATGAACTTCAAGTTCCCGCCTCCGCCGAACTCCGGCCACACGGTTGCTCTTATCGAAGGAGTATCAAAGGCTTACGGTCCTCTGCAGATTTTCAACAACTTCGACTTCGAGATCAACAAAGGCGAAAAATTCGCCATCGTCGGCCCCAATGGTGCCGGTAAATCCACCTTCTGCCGCCTCGTCACCGCCCAGGAAGAACCGGATTCCGGCAAGGTGACCCTCGGCCACAAAGTCGCCCCATCGTTCTTCTCCCAGAACCACGCGGACGAACTGGATCCCAACCTCACTATCCTAGAAACGGTGGAAGCTGTGGCATCCCGCGAGGCGATGCCACAAGTCCGGAACATTCTTGGCTGTTTCCTGTTCACCGGAGACGATGTTTTCAAAAAGATCGGCGTCCTTTCCGGGGGTGAACGCTCACGTGTGGCCCTGACATGCATGCTGCTGCGTCCGGCGAACTTCCTCATCCTTGACGAGCCGACCAACCACTTGGATATGCAATCCCAGGGCGTCCTCCAACGCGCCCTGCTGGACTACCCCGGCAGCGTGATGATCGTCTCCCACAACCGCGATTTCCTCGACCCGCTCGTCACCAAAACCCTTGAATTCCGTCCCGGACAGCAGGCACGGCTTTTCCACGGGAACATCAGTTATTACGTGGATAAAATCGCCGAGGAAAAGTCCGCGGGCAAAAACCTTGCCGCCAAGCAACCTGCCGGGCGGACGACAGATGCCGCGGTGACACCCGCCGCAGTGGTTCCGAAAAAACAATCCACTCCGGGAGTGAGCCGCAAGGAGCAACGCCGTCTCGACGCTCTCGCACGGGAAGCAAAGACAAAGATTCTTGCCCCACTCGAGAAAGAGCTGGAAAAACTGGAAGCAAACATCGCCCAACAGGAATCCACCCAGGCAACGCTCTCTGCCGCAATGAGCTCGGATGAAGTCACCGCAAATCCGGAAAAGCTCCGCCAGACAACCAACTCCCTGGAAAAAGCCACCAAGGCCCTGGACCTTTCATACACCCGCTGGTCAGCTCTCACCGAAGAAATCGAACAGGTCAAAAAGGAGCATAACCTTTAAGATAATCTTCCATTATTATTTCCCGATCAGACTCCAAATAAAAACAGCCACCTCGTCAGGTGGCTGTTTTTATTTTATTAGAGCACTTTTTGAAACCGGTGTGCAATGCAGGGAAACGGCTTGTGCTTCAAACTTTGTCTTGATTCAAGCTCCAAGATGCAAAAACTCTCGCCAAACACAATCAAAAAATCATACATCTATGCAATCGCGCCGCACATAAATGTATAACAAAAGCATAACTCTCTCATTTGACATTGGTTACGCATCCATAGGCTGGTGCGTTCTTGATACCACAACACCCGCTCCGAAAGCACCGGAAATTCTTGGCACCGGCGTAGTCACCTTCCCCACCGACGATTGTCTCGCCTCCAAACGCCGCGACCTCCGCCGCACACGCCGCCACATCCGCTCCACACGACAACGTATTGAGCGCATGAAGCGTTGGCTCCAGCATCGCGGAGTTCTTTCCCGCGAAGATCTCGACAAACCCGGCCATCCCGCCCCCTTTCTTCTCGCGGCTGCCACACTCCAAGGAAAAAAGGAACTTTCCGCTTGGGAACTTTGGACCGTTCTTCGCTGGTATGCTCACAATCGGGGCTACGATGGTAACTCCCTGTGGTCACGAGACGAAGCCAACGACGACGATACCGAAAAGGAGACCAACGCCAAAAATATCATGGCGAAACACGGCACCTCCACCATGGCGGAAACCGTCTGCGCCTGCCTCGGCCTCAAAGTTGCTGATCACGCCACCCGAATCTCCTCCGCCCTCCCATACAAGACCCTCAACTCCGCCTACCCGCGCGAGACTGTCTATCAGGAAGTCGGGAAAATCCTCTGCAAGCACACCGGCGTTGTCCCCGGCCTTGACACGGAAACCGTCCGTTTTCTCCTGAAAAACTCCCCCCTCACCCGCGAAGAACGCGATAAACTCACCTCCGTCGGCATAAAACTCCCCCTCCGCTACCACGGCGGCCTCCTCTTCGGCCAGCTCGTCCCCCGCTTCGATAACCGCATCATCTCCCGCTGCCCCCTCACCTGGGCGAAAACATACGACGAGGCCATCGCCGAAGGAAAGGACGACAAAGAAGCCCGCAAGCTCGCCGAGAAATTCGCCAAAGTCCCTGCCGCGAAATCCGTGGAATTCCTCGAATACCGCTTCGCCCGCATCATCGCAAACCTCCGAGCCAACGGCGAACCCATCGCCCCGGAACTCCGCCTGACCCTCCTCAACCTCGCCCGCGAGCAAGGCCGACTCACAACCAAAGACCTCAACCGCGAGCTCAAGGAATACTACGGCAAAGCCAAAACCAACATCTCCGACTACTTCACCCTCCACCCCGATAGCACCGACGCGCTCGTCCTCGACCCAGTCGCCAAGCTCATCCATACCAAACAAATCCTGACCCCCATCTGGAGCCTCCTTTCACCGGAGACACAGGAGAAACTCAAAGACTCCTGGCAGAAAAACAAAGCCATTTCCCTCGCGGAAATCATCCACCTCAGCGGCAAGCGCGAGAAACTCGAAGCCGCCCTCCAGCCCGCTTTCCTCAAAGCCAACAAACCCAAGCAGGGCAAAACCAAATACGCAGACTTCGACCAATACCTCCGCAAAACCACCATCGCCCCGGACTTCCCCTCCGGCCGCGCCCCCTACGCCAGACCCGTTCTCAAGCAAGTGCTGACGGAAGTCCTCGCAGGCCACGATCCCACCAAAGCCGCCCGCAAAACCTCCGCCTCCGAGGGCGAAACCAAGGAACAGGACGGCATCCTCTACCCACTCAACGTAAAAGGCTCCCGCGTCCGCACCCTCGAAGCGGAACGCCCCCTCGACCAGCTCACCAACAACCACCTCGTCCGCCACCGCCTCCTTATCCTCGACCGCCTCACGGAGGACATCGCCAATGAATTTCTAACGGATGGCCGCGAAGTCTCCCAGATCATCATCGAAGTCGCCCGCGAACTCAAAGAATTTTCCGGAAAAACCGCCAAGGAAATTTCCTCAGAACTCAACAACCGTCTCAAGGATTTCAAATCCACCATCAGCTATCTGGAAAAACACGCCCCGGACATGGAGCTGAACGGCAGTCTCATCCGCAAAGCCCGCATCGCCATGGACATGGGCTGGAAATGCCCTTTCACAGGAGAGCAATACGAGCCGAGCTCTTTAAAGAATCTGGATCGCGCGCACATCATCCCCTTCGCCAGCCGGAATACGAACGCCCTCCATGCTCTCGTTCTCACCCGCCCTGAAATCAACAGCAAACAGGGAAAGCGGACGTGCCTGCAATTCATCATGGACGAAGAAGAGAATAGGAAATCCGGCAAATCCAACCTCGATCTTTTCACCCTCAAACAATACGAAGCCTTCGTCGAAAAGCTCGATACCAAAGGCCACCCGGACGATGCACGCCGCAAGAAAGCCCGCAAAGCCCTGCTCCTCACCAAGGACATGGACGACAAGGATCTCGGCTTCACCGACGGCCAGCTCACCCAGACCAGCCATCTTGCCAAGCTCGCCATGCGCGATCTCACCAAGCGATTCCCCAGTGCCGCCATCGACCCCATCCCCGGCCCAGTCACCGCAGAACTCCGCAAGGCATGGGATCTCACCGGCACCCTCTCGGGCGTCTGCCCGGAGGTCTTGGACAAGGACGGCAAAGTAAAACCCAAGGGCGAAATCCGCGGCCTCACCCACATGCACCACGGCCTCGATGCCGCCACCATCGCCATAGCCGCCCACTACTTCCCCTTCAACAAAAACGGTCAGGATCAGAAAGGAAAACTCTGGCGCGCCCTTCTGAAACGCAGCCGCACCCCGGAGGAACAGGCCTTCCTCCAAAAAACCGGTCTCTTCAAAACCTACCAAAAACCAGCCTACGACCACGAAGGCACCCCGAAACCCGCCCGCACCGAGCTGAAACTCGAAGACCTCCCCGCCTCCCTCAAACAATCCCTACGCCTCTCCCTCTCACAGGCAAGGGTCATGCAGCACCTCCCGGCAGACCGCTCGGGCGCAAAGGCGGAACTCACCATTTGGGGAGTCGTCTCTACGGAAGGCGAGGGCGATGACGCAAGGATCACCCTCCGCCAGAACGCCACCACCGTCGAGGAAGGCCGCCGCAAAAGGGATCCGAAAACCCGCGAGGAACGCGCCGGGAAACTTCTTGGGCCGAATCCAAAAGGCGGCAGAGGCAAACTCGCCGCCATCAAAGGAGCCATGATCATCGGCGAAAACTACGGACTCGCCCTCGATCCCACCCCTACCGTCATCCCCTTCCACAACGTCACCGCCCGCCTCGCTGAACTCCGTAAAGCAAATGGAGGGAAATCGATACGCGTTTTGAGAAACGGGATGCTGGTCCACCTGGAGAAAAGCCCCGCCCGCTCCCAACAGGACTATTCAGGAGTCTGGCGCATTGCCTCCATCAAGAACAACAAGGGAAAATTCCTCATCGACATGATTCGCCCAGCCTACATCACTCCGCAAAACGGAGTCGAGTGGTCAGGCATGAACAAAAACATCGGCCCCCTTCTCGAATGCGGTTTGACGATTTTGCCTCGCGATTACGCGGCGAGACAGGATTGCTCATAAGAAAAATGCCCTCTCCGGAATTTCCGAAGAGGGCATCTAACGATTGAACGCCGGAATCAGCCGTGGTAGCAGTGAAGCCGAGCGTTTTCCTCACAGTTACTTTTAGCGGAGTAGCCCTGCGATGATGCGCCGACTTGAACACCGTTGGAGGCTTGCCGTTTCCAGCGGTGTTTTCCGTTTGCGTCAACGTAGAACGTCCAGTTGTCGCTGTAACCGAGTGTGCTACATCCTCCGTAACCATGTCGGTTGGCATTGGATTCGCAGTCCGCTTTGTTCTGGTAGCCTTCGCTTGAGGCTCCGACGATTTCGCCGTTGGCCGCAGTTCTGCGCCAACGCCATTCGTGTTTCTGGTCGAGGTAGAACGACCATGTTGTGTTGTCTGTCATATCTTGAATGCCGGCTTTGCCCGTCCAAACCAGGTTCTCATTGAACGCATCCCGCACTCTCACTCGAGAGCACGGGATGGTCTGAATCAATGGCAAAGCAGTCCCACGTAGGGATGTTCGACTCGGAAACAATGAACAAATAAGTTGAAAATGTCCACTAGATTATGCCAGTCCCACTATTTTTGTTTCACTCAAGGATTAATCGTAAGCCCCACCGCCTCCGCCAGCTTCCTCTGCTTCGCGTCGAAGCTCCAGAATGTCCGGGCTCCGATTTCGAGGGCGAGGGCCACTTGCAGGACGTCCAGGCTGCGAACAAAGAGAGTTCCGGAATACTGTTTCCCCAAGGCAAGGGCGCGATTCCATAACCTTGCCTCATCCGTTTCCACCAACCGAAGGATACCGTCATCAATATGCTTCTCGAAAATATGCAGAACATCCCGTGCCTGCACGGCTGTGAGGTTCCCTTCGCCTTCCAAGCGGCAGATAACGGTGGTGAACTCCAGCCGGTTCAGACGTGAAACTAGGATCGGACTGCTTGTGGTTTCGATTAACGCCAGTGCCTTATCCCGGTGAAAGTCGCCCACTCTCTCACTGATGAAAACGCTCGTATCGCAAACGATGGGTTCGGAGTTCTTGTTTTTCAAAACCGTTCATCCTCACGCATTCTCTCCACGATCCCATAATCGAACGTCGGCATTTCCCCGAGGCGCTCGTGCATTTCACTATGGATGAGTTTCCAATCGACTTTCCGTGTTTCGGAGGAATTCACGGGGGTTATTTTGCACACCTCCTTGCCCCGGCGGGTAATCAGGATCTCCTCGCCCTTTTCCACCTCCACCAGCAGCTTGGAAAGATGGTGCTGCGCCTCTCTAACGGTTGCGGTTCTCATTTGTTGACACTATTGACGCACAAGCTACTGAGGTCAAGCGACTTCGCAATATGGAGAAGGGGTTTTCAACCCCTTCTCCATATTCACACGCGATCACGTAATGGCCATTTCCCACGGTTTCCCGCATTCTGGAAACACTGCGGAAAAGTTCCGTGCAGCCTCCCCCCATGTCCTACCACATCGTCAGCATCGATGCTCCGGATTGCTCGCTCTCCTGCAGGGACGGGCAGCTCACCTGCAAGTCCAAGGAGGGGGATCGCAGCGTGCCGTTGGAAGATGTCGCCGCGATCATCGTCACTTCCTTTTCCGCCTCCATCCACTCGAAGCTGCTGCTGGAGGCGGCCAAGCAAGGAATCGGCCTGGTGATCTGCGAGAATTTCAAACCCGCCTCCCTCGTCCTCCCGGCAAACCGCTCCACCGACACCCTCCTGACCCGCGCCCAGGCATACATTCCTGCCCAGCTCAAAGAGCGGCTCTGGCACAAGACTATCGACGCGAAATGCCGCAACCAGCTCACCCTCGCCACCGAGATCGCCCCCGGCGACGAAAGGCTGGAACGACTCGCGATTTATGCGAACAGCCGCCGCCCGACCAAGGAAGCCGAGTGTGCCAAACTTTTCTGGCGCATCTACGCGGATCATGTCGCTGAAACGGATGGCTTCCTCCGCCGCCGCGATGGCGACGGACCGAACCCGCTCCTGAACTACGGCTACGCTGTCCTCCTCTCCACCATCCTCCAGAACCTTTTTGCCATCGGCCTAGATCCCACCTTCGGCATCTGCCACGTCGTCCGCGAGAGGTCCACCCCGCTTGCCTACGATCTGATGGAACCTTTCCGACCCTGTGTCGATTGGCGGGTCGCCCAGTGGATACGTCAAAATCCCGGAATCGAGAATCCGGAGGTCACCCGCGAGTTCCGGCAATGGGTCACAGGATTCCCTTTGGAAAAAATCGACTGGATGGAACTCAAGCTTGATGTGCGCGGAGTGATCGAAGGAGTCACCCGCAGCTTCCGCGAGGCCGTCACCACCCACCAATCCGGCCCCTATAAACCATGGACCCGAACCACTACAAAATGGGATGGTTGATGGTAGCCTTTGACCTCCCGGTCAAAACGAAGGACGAGCGGAAACGGGCGACCGATTTCCGCAAGTTCCTGCTTGATGACGGGTTTCAGATGATACAGTTCAGCGTCTATGCCCGACCTTGCGTCACCTTCGCCCGTCAGGAAACCCACCTCCGCCGCGTCCGCTTGGCCGTCCCTGATGAAGGATCCGTCCGGGCGATCTACATTACCAAAGCGCAATGGGAAAAAGCGTTCATCATTCACGGAAAACCCGCTCGGGAAGTGTCAGCAGAGGAAATACCAGAGCAAATCATGCTCTGGTAAAGGAAATTTCGTTTTCAGCAAATCCTCCTATCTCCTTCACGTTAAAGGAGATAGGAGAGATCTAGTCTGCCCTCTGCAGTTTTTGAATCAAGGCAAAGCCTTTTCATGTTGGCAGTGACAAAGCCAAATAGTCTGCCCTCTGCAGTTTTTGAATCAAGGCAAAGCAAACTATGAAAGCAGGAGCAGAATCAACCAAGTCTGCCCTCTGCAGTTTTTGAATCAAGGCAAAGCTTCACAGGAGTGGAGTGGCAACTCACCCGCAGTCTGCCCTCTGCAGTTTTTGAATCAAGGCAAAGCAACCCTTTCCAACTGATATGATCTGCCTTGAGTCTGCCCTCTGCAGTTTTTGAATCAAGGCAAAGCGAGACGGGTAGTCATTACGAAAAACCGTAGAGTCTGCCCTCTGCAGTTTTTGAATCAAGGCAAAGCTGGCGTTTACGTGGGCTTGCTGCACGTAGGAGTCTGCCCTCTGCAGTTTTTGAATCAAGGCAAAGCAAGCACGCGAGAACCCCTCTCGACGACGTAGTCTGCCCTCTGCAGTTTTTGAATCAAGGCAAAGCATCCTTGGCAAACACCCGGGCGACGATGGCAGTCTGCCCTCTGCAGTTTTTGAATCAAGGCAAAGCTGGGAATCCACAAACGGCGCGTTTTTGGCGAGTCTGCCCTCTGCAGTTTTTGAATCAAGGCAAAGCCTACGAGCTACACAGTAGAAGTGATTGATGAGTCTGCCCTCTGCAGTTTTTGAATCAAGGCAAAGCAATACCAGAGCTTTGCAACTGGCTTTCTGAAGTCTGCCCTCTGCAGTTTTTGAATCAAGGCAAAGCAGGCGGCAAGGTCGGCCTCCTGGAATCGGAAGTCTGCCCTCTGCAGTTTTTGAATCAAGGCAAAGCATCGAAAGCGAGATCGAGCACTACGAAGCCAGTCTGCCCTCTGCAGTTTTTGAATCAAGGCAAAGCTTATAAGGCACAATCACTACTCTAGCCCCTAGTCTGCCCTCTGCAGTTTTTGAATCAAGGCAAAGCCCAGTGAGCAAGCGGAAGAAAAATGAGGAGAGTCTGCCCTCTGCAGTTTTTGAATCAAGGCAAAGCTGAGCCGGAAGGCTGGGATGCGACCATCGAAGTCTGCCCTCTGCAGTTTTTGAATCAAGGCAAAGCGACAGGCTGTATGCCGCGGAATCCCCAACGAGTCTGCCCTCTGCAGTTTTTGAATCAAGGCAAAGCCGAGTTAACGGACTCGACAAGATCGGGGTTAGTCTGCCCTCTGCAGTTTTTGAATCAAGGCAAAGCCTGAATCCATGCGCTCAATGATCCGCAAAAAGTCTGCCCTCTGCAGTTTTTGAATCAAGGCAAAGCATGGGGCACGGGCGCGGGTGCTTTGTATCTAGTCTGCCCTCTGCAGTTTTTGAATCAAGGCAAAGCGCCTTCACCAATGTGAGCCTCGGTGCAATTAGTCTGCCCTCTGCAGTTTTTGAATCAAGGCAAAGCGGCATTTGCTTGTGGGTCGCACCTCTAAATAGTCTGCCCTCTGCAGTTTTTGAATCAAGGCAAAGCAACGCAATTCTCAAGTAATCCATATGATTCAGTCTGCCCTCTGCAGTTTTTGAATCAAGGCAAAGCCTCCGCGCCTTGTACGTTAAAATTTAACATAGTCTGCCCTCTGCAGTTTTTGAATCAAGGCAAAGCCAACACCGTTGACACCACCGCACCGCTCAAGTCTGCCCTCTGCAGTTTTTGAATCAAGGCAAAGCGAGAACAAGAAAGTGAATTTCACTGTTCCAAGTCTGCCCTCTGCAGTTTTTGAATCAAGGCAAAGCAGTTTTCGTGGTTATCCTCTCAGTCGTATCAGTCTGCCCTCTGCAGTTTTTGAATCAAGGCAAAGCGAAGATGTCCGTTGGCCACTCTACCACCACAGTCTGCCCTCTGCAGTTTTTGAATCAAGGCAAAGCTGCTAGTTCAAAGCTCTCGAGCGCGTAGCCAGTCTGCCCTCTGCAGTTTTTGAATCAAGGCAAAGCAAAAAATGGCACCCACAAGATGGGTGCCTCAAGACGGATGGGACGGGATTGCACTCCCCACCCTTCGCTGAACCGTCCGCTTTTTACTGGAGCAATTCAGGGTGCCGTCAGGACTTTTAAATTACTATGAAATCGAAACGAATCAATCTGAATCTACTCTGCCTCCCTGCATGCCTGGGGTTTCGGGAATCCGAAACAAACTCCGGAGCCTACCCTCTGCAGTTTTTGAATCAAGGCAAAGCATCACAACCCTTACCCCGTTTTCCGTGCGGGCAACTCCGCGCAATTCGACGAGATCACCAAGCACTTCGTTGGCGACCTTCCATCTTTCCAAGTATTCGAGCGGCGTGGCCTCACTTATAGAAGAGAGTCCGTCCGCACCTGGCAAAACCGTCCATCCAAACGAATCATTACGAGTGGCCTTCCATATCTGGCCATCATGCTCTGACCCACCGATGGCTGCAACATCTTCCCATAGGGAAGAATCGACGCTCAGGCCATTTGCTTCCGACCAACGTATGAGAGCTTCATACTGGGCCACTGCCGCCTATTGGCGTAGTTCGAACGATTCGTCTCCAGTTGTATCCGCATGTCTTCTGAGCTCGTCGATGGCTGCGTCAAGCGAACTTTGCGGTAGTGTTCCTTCATGCTGGTTTTCTTGCTCATATCTGTTTGGCAACACAGCAAAGTATTTTGGATCCCCCTGCGCTTCAAGGACAATTCTTCCACCATCTTTCCTTGCCCGCATCGATACCATGCGCTCCCGTGCGTATTCCCCGCGCCCTTCCTCGGATTGTTGATCTTCCCGTTGAGGTCGTCCAAGAGCTTTTTCTTCAAGGCTGGATCCATCTTCTTCGTGCTCGCGCTTAGGCCAGAATTCAGGCTTGGAAGTTTTTCTTCCTTGGCGTGCTTCTCCACATTGAGGCCTTGGGCTTTCGCCGCTTCCCGTGAAAAGTCAATCTGGCCGGCTCCCGAATTGAAGCCATACGGCTCCCACGGCACATCGAAATCTCCTATTGCCGGGTCGTTCTGGTAGGCCGACCAATAGGCGAAGTCTATCTTGAACAGTCTGCCCTCTGCAGTTTTTGAATCAAGGCAAAGCATGGGAGCCGGATTGATCCAATCAAGTTCCACAGTCTGCTAACCGATCTTCAAATGTCATTCCTTGGTGATCACTTATCCAGATCCAGGAAGTGCCGTTTGGATGAAACCAGGTGCCGTCTCATCGCGTCTGCTGCGTGGTCGCCAAGACCGAGAGCAATGGCCTCTACAATTTCCCGGTGGCCTTCCACGACATCGGTATACCAATCGATATCGCCGTGATTTTTCTGCGCGTATTCGATACAGCTGCGCTCCATTGCTCCCAGAACTCCGGAGTAAATTCGATTGCCGGATCCTTTCGCGAGAACCAAGTGGAAGGAGATGTCCGCTTTGCTGAATTCGGCGAGTGAACCTTTCAACCCCTCCATCCTCCCGATGACCTGGCGCAGTTCTTTTACAATGGATTCTCCTGCATTGACCGCCGCCAAACGTGCGCACTCGGTTTCGATAAGGATACGAAAGTCGATTAATTCCATGAATCCCGCCTCCGCGACCAGGGAAGCATACATTTCCATCGCCGTGTTCAGGGAATCCAGACTGGGCTTGGCGATGTAGGTGCCACTTCCCTTCGTTGTCCTTAACAGCCCACGACCACGCATCTGCTGTATCGCCTCCCGCACCACTGTGCGGCTCGCCCCAAATGCTTCGCAAAGCCTCTCCTCGGAGGGAAGGCGCTCCCCGGGTGCAAGCTTTCCCGAAAGGATCTCGCCTTCGATCTGTGCAATAATTTCCTGACTTCGCTGTGACACTCGGGAAAATCTGCCCATACCTGTGGCTCATCTCCAGATGTTTTATCAAAAATCAAAATTTCTGTCTGACAACTCTCCCGCAGATCTGTATGACAACCGCCACCAACCAATCGGCCAATGCTGCAAACAGGAATACTGAACCCACAAATTCTCTCTCTAATCGCCCGCGTGCGTCACACGAATACCCTGGTCATTTCCGACTGGGCCTTCCCCTACTGGCCAGAGATCGAGACCGTCGACATTTCTCTGACAAAAGGAATGCCAACCGTTCTGCAAGTTTTGGAACTATTGAAACCAAATTTCAAAATCGGCCGCATCGTCCAAGCAGAGGAATTTCTTAGCACGAATCCGGATGAGAAAATCAAAGCTTTCAATACAGCATTCGAAGAGATTCCGGACTGCATTATTGAAAGGCCTTCCCACATTGATCTCAAAAAACAAGTTCCATCCGCCATCGGTCTCATTCGCACCGGTGATCCTACCGCTTACGGAAACATCATCCTGGAATCAGTCTAATGCGCACCGCAGTCACACTCTCACAAGTCCCGGAAGCAGCAGCCGGCCCTTTTGTTTTCCACGAACCTCTGGCCGATGGCTTCGCCCTGGCAAAGTCAGCTGGCTTCGATGACGTGGAGCTATTTTTCCCCGGTCCGGATGCCTTCAGCGTAGAGGAAATCAAGGCCCTATGCGAAACCCATGGTATGGGCGTAGCTGCCGTAGGCACCGGTGCAGGCATGGTAAAGCATGGCCTTTCCCTGACTGATCCATCTCCCGAAAAACGTGCTGCGGCACTCGATTTCATCACCCGGATGATCGACTTTGGCGGTGCACTTGGCGCACCTGCCATTCTCGGCTCGATGCAGGGAAAATGGGGTGGCGATGTCTCGCGGGAGCAGGCTCTGAAATGGCTGGCAGAGGCTTTGCGAAGCGCTGGCAAGACAGCGGCGAAGCATGGCGTCCCATTCATTTACGAGCCACTCAACCGCTACGAGACGAACCTCATCACCCGCCTTCAGGATGGCGCGGAATGGATCGAAGCGGAATCGCTCGAAAACATTGTTCTCCTCGCGGATCTTTTCCACATGAACATTGAGGAAGTAAACCTCGCCGAAGCACTTCGGAGTGCCGGAAAACATGTCGGACATGTGCACTTTGCGGACTCCAACCGGCGTGCTTTCGGCTTCGGCCACACGGATCCGACACCTATTATTGCCGCTTTACGCGAAATAAATTACACAGGAAGCATCTCCGCGGAGATATTCCCCTTGCCGGATGCGAAGACCGCAGCCGCCCAAACCATCAAATCAATCAAATCGCTGCTCTGAGACAGCCGGGCACCGGTTTCAAACACCTCTGCCCAAACCAACATTTTATATATTCGACACATGATCCCTACCAGACCACTCGGCAACACCGGCATTGACCTCCCAATCCTTTCCTTCGGAGCTTCCTCCCTCGGCGCGGAATTCCGCTCCATCACCATGGACGAGGCAATGCTTTCCACCCGCACAGCTCTCGATCTCGGGATGAATTTCATCGATACCTCCCCGTATTACGGCCGCGGTATGTCGGAGATCATGCTCGGTCTGGGTCTCAAGGGGATCGATCGCTCATCATACCTTCTCGGCACAAAACTCGGCCGCTACTCGGAAGAGCATTTCGATTTCTCCGCAAAGCGTGTCGAAGAATCCACCCACATCTCCCTCCAGCGCCTGAAGACCGACTATCTGGACATCATGCTTCTCCACGATGTGGAATACACCAATCTCAATCAAGTCTGGGAGGAAACCATCCCCGCCCTCATCAAACTCAAGGAACAAGGCAAAATCCGCGCGATCGGCTTTTCCTGCTACCCGTTGAAAACCTTCAACACGGTTCTCGATCACGTGGAGGACGAGATCGACTGCGTTCTCAGCTACAACCGCTACACCCTCCAAAACACGAGTTTTGTCACAGACATTGTGCCACGCCTCAAAGCGAAAGGTATCGGAGCGATGAACGCCGGTCCCTTCTCTGCGCGTCTGCTCACCAATGCCGAGCTTCCAGCATGGCTGAAAGAACCGGAAAACGTGAAGCAAGCTGCCCGTGATGCAGCCAAGCTTTGCGCTGACAATGGCGTTGATATCGCACAGCTTGCGCTCCAATTTTCATGTGAGTATCCAGATCTGGCGACAACGGTCGCAGGCTCCGCCAACCCGAAAAACATCGAGAAATGGGCCGAGTGGCTTGACCAACCGATCGACCGCGAACTTCTTGATAAAGTTCTCGCCATCTTTGAACCCGTCAAAGACATCGGTCACCAGGAAGGACGTCCTGAGAACAATTGATTCCCGCGCGAGTAAGCCTTTATCCGCGACTCTTCCACCTGATCACCAGTCCCCTATTTTTCCCATGTCATACGCCATCGAATTCACCGACGTAAAAGAAATTAAAGCAGTCGATCTCCCCGACGCGCCAGCACCCGGCCCGGGCGAAGCTCTTGTCCGCACCCACCGCATGGGCATCTGCGGCACGGATCTTTCCTGCTACCTCGGCAAGTTCCCGTTTTTCGCCTACCCACGCACTCCCGGTCACGAGCTCGGTCTTGAAGTCGTTGCCGTCGGCGAGGGTGTGACCAGTGTAAAACCCGGCGACAAATGCTCGCTCGAGCCTTATGTCAATGACCCGGCCACCGTCGCTTCCATGAAAGGCAAATCAAATGCCTGCCCGAACGTGCAAGTCATCGGCGTTCACAAATCCGGAGGCCTGCGCAAAAGCAACTGGATCGTCCCGGCACACAAGCTTCACCCGGGTAATGACCTTTCGTATGATGAACTAGCTCTCGTTGAGACTCTCGCGATCGGTTACCACGCGGTCAAGCGCGGCAATCCACAGCCCGGTGAAACCGTCATGGTTATCGGCGCAGGTCCTATCGGGCTCGCTTGCCTTGAGTTCCTGAAACTCATGGATGTAAAAGTCCTCGTCGTCGATTTTGCCCAAAACCGCCTGGATTTCTGCAAGGAAAAACTCGGCATCCAGCACCCGGTTCTTGCCCAGGCCGATGGCTCGCATCTTTCTGAAATTGAAAAAATTACCGATGGCGCGTTCTGCGATGTAATCATTGATGCCACCGGCCACGCCGGATCGATGGTAAAATGCTTCGAATTCGCGGCAGTAGGTGGACGCGTTGTCTACGTTGGCATTACCGCCCAGGATATCAGTTTCCCGCAGGCACCGTTCTTCCACCGTCGCGAGCTGAGTGTCATGGCATCCAGAAATGCTCTTCCTGCGGATTTCCCGGAAATCATCGAAATCATCCGCGCAAAGAAAATTGATCTCAACAACTGGATCACCCATCGCCTTTCCATTGAGGAAGTGCCGGAAGGTTTTGATAAATTCACTGATCCGAAGCTTGGCGCGATCAAGGCGGTAATTGAGGTGAACTGATCTTTCCTTTGATCGGATTTCAAGCTATCCCACCTGTGTCCAGAGATCGCACCCCGCGCGGTCAACAATATACTATTTTATGAAAACCTGTCCAAAATTCACTTTCGGTGTCGGCGATCGCTTCGCACACGGCGCACACGCCCAGCTTCAAGCTTTCATCAAAGCCAAGGAACTGGGGATCGATATTGCTCCGGTATGGAACAAATCTAATCGCGAGCACGATATTATCGGCTCCCAGCCGCAAACCACCCGCGATGCGGCAGACGCAGCAGTCAAAGACCTCGGCTGGACTGGTGACTACCTGCTTGATGCGGATCATATCAATCTCAAGACAGTGGATCGTTTCATTGCTCCCTGCGATTTCTTCACCCTCGATGTCGCGGATGATATTGGCGAGGCTGCCGAGCCCGCCGATGTTGCCGCTTTTATCGAGCGTCACCCGGAGCTGATCGGCACAGTCTCGATCGAAGGTATCGAAAAACCGTTCGAAATTTCCCGTGCGGATGTCGAAAAAACGGCAAACCAGTTCCTCAAGGCCACACAGAAGGCGAAAGCAATCTACGAGCAAATCCTCGCAGTCAAAGGTCCTGACTTCGTGACCGAAGTCTCAATGGACGAAACCGATAGCCCGCAGACTCCTCCGGAACTTCTAGTAATTCTTGCTGCTCTCGCGGATCAGGAAATTCCGATCCAAACCATCGCGCCTAAGTTCACGGGCCGTTTCAACAAAGGGGTTGATTACGTCGGAGACGTCGTCCAGTTCGAGAAGGAGTTCAATGATGATCTCGCGGTTATCGCCCATGCGGTGAAAACCTACGGCCTGCCGGCCAGCCTGAAGCTTTCCGTTCATTCCGGCTCAGACAAATTCTCTATCTACGCACCGATCAAACGCGCTCTCGCACGCACCGGTGCCGGTCTTCATATCAAAACAGCAGGCACAAACTGGCTGGAAGAAGTCATCGGCCTCGCGGAATCCGGCGGCAGCGGCCTTGAGCTGGCGAAGGAAATCTATGCCAAAGCTCTTGAGAAAAAAGAAGCTCTCTGCGAGCCGTATGCAACGGTAATCGATATCGACTTCGCAAAGCTCCCTTCCGCGGAAACCGTCAATGGCTGGACCAGCGAACAATTTACGGGAGCCCTTCGCCACGATCAGAGCAACCCTGCCTACGATCCGAATGTCCGCCAGCTCCTCCACGTGGGCTTCAAAATCGCGGCAATGATGGGTGACACCTATTTGCAAGCACTCAAGGACAATCGTGAAATCGTTTCCCGTTGCGTTACGGAGAATCTTCTCGAGCGTCACATGAAGCTTCTCTTTGCTTGATCTTCATCTTTCAGGAAAGGGGTTGGATTTCGATTCCGCCCCCTTTTTTGTTTTTCTTCAGAAATACTATAATATCCCTGTCCTATGATCGATTCACACCACCACCTTTGGAACTACTCCGTCGAGGAATACGACTGGATCCCGACCGGCTCACCGCTTGCGCAAAACCAGCTTCTTCCCGAGCTAGAGGCAGTAACCGCGGAAGCCGGAGTTACCGGGACGGTCGTCGTCCAGGCACGCCAGGTTATCGAAGAATCTGACGCACTTCTGGAACTGGCGGACGCGAGCGACGTCATCAAGGCAGTCGTCGGCTGGGTGCCACTGATCGACGAGAACGTGGCAGATGATCTCGAACGCTTGTCACCTGCTTCAAAATTCAAAGGAGTTCGCCATGTGCTACAGGGCGAGCCTGACGAATACTTCCTCCGCGATGATTTCCACCGGGGGCTCGCCAAGCTCCCCGATTACGATCTGATCTACGATCTTCTCATCTTCCAGCGCCAGCTGCCGGTAGCTACCCAGCTGGTGGACCGTCAGCCGGATCTTCCGATCGTGCTCAACCACCTCGCTAAACCAGAAGCCCGTGATGGACGGATCGAGCCCGCATGGCGCGAAGGAATGAAGGAACTCGCCAAGCGTGAGAACGTAATCGGTGTGAAGTTTTCCGCACTTCTCACAGAATTTCCAGAAGGAGAGGGCAATCACGAAACCGTTGCCGCCTATTTCCAGGAAACGCTGGAAATCTTTGGAGCAGACAAGGTGATGTTCGGCACAGATTGGCCGGTCTGTCTTTTACGGACCACCTACAAGGAGTGGACCGATTCTATCCTCAGGCTTACCGCATCACTCTCCGCCAGTGATCGGGAAGCAATTTTCAAAGGCAATGCCACCCGTTGTTACAACATCGGATAAGCGCTGAACGGGAGCGCAGAAGCCCGTGGTTTATCCTACGCTCACACGCCTTTCGCACGCTGCTTGATCCATTCCAGGCCCTCGCGGTATTCTTCGCTTTGTGGGCGGGATTTCAGCAAGGTATCCCAGAGATCTATCGCTTCCTGATAGATCTCTTTTGCTTTTTCCGGCTTATCGGAAATTTCCAGAGCGTGAGCCAGATCTCCCAGGAGATAGGCACTTGAGCGCTGGATGTCCTCGCTGCGCAGTCCGCTCTCCTCCCCTTTTCCCTCGAGATCGATCAACGTTTCACGAGCCTTCTCCAGGAGCACCAGTTCCCGGACCTTGTCCCCTCCAAAGCCAAGCATCCGTCCCTTTTGCCACCACAGTAATGCTAGCCGGTAATCAACCATTCCACCGTGTCCAGATCCCTGACGTTCTAAAAGATTGATGCCATTTTCAAATGCAAGCAACGCTTCTTCCGACTTCCCCTGATCCCGCAGCAAGCCAGCTTGCAAGCCCAACTGGGCGGCCTTCCGTATGGCGGCGATCGTCGAGTCCGGCCTCTTTTTCAAAACATCATCCAGCAGATTCATCGCGGCAGCGGAAGTCTTCTGGGCGGCATCCACATCGCCGGATAAGACCGATGCCTCGGCCATCGCCCCGTAGCATCCAGCGAGCTCCAGGCGCAGCCTGATATCCGCAGGGTTGTCCTTCAGTAATCGCACCATTTCCTGGGCAGCCAGCGAGCGCACCTCCCGCGCATCACCGAGTTTCCCAATCCCTTCCAGAATTGTTGCCGAGGAGAGATAACATGCTGCCAACTCGGAGCGTAGAACGGCGATGTCAGGCCGCGCGTCAGCCAGCTGGTTGAGCTTCTGGGTCGCCGCCATCAACTGGGCCAGCGCCTTCGCGTCCTCTCCTGAAGCTGCCAGTAGCTTTGCCTCGTGAAAATCGAGGATCGCCAAAAGCTGCTGATGCCGATCGGCATCCACCTCGGCTTCCGGAACGTCCAGTAATGCCCGGCGCGCGGCAACGAACGCTTCCCTGGTATCCCCATCCCCCTTCTCCTGTTTGAGCAGCGCCAGGAGAAATGCATCCCTGCCAAGACGCAGTTTCATTTCTCCATCGATCGAGCCCGTCCAGGTGTCAATCGCCTCAGCCAATCGCGTCGCGGCAAGGTCTGTCTCTCCTGCGGAAATAGAGACTTCCGCAAGCTGCAACCTCACCCGGGCACGCTCATCATCCAAACTCTTTATCTCGGCTGTGCGGCGTAGGAAATCCTCGTAAAAGCGTTCCAGTCTTTTCAAACGCAGTTCACGGCCGTCCAATGGCGGCAAGGTCCGGTGGCCTTTTTCCAAAGCCCATTCGAAAAGGCGGTCACCAATCAATCGGGAGGCCTCCAGGCGTGCCAGGCCAAGCTCGCGCTGATATTCCATTTCCTGCTCAGTCGCTTTCTTATCCCGGAGGGCCGAGGACTTGCCCTCCAGTGCCTCATTGGCCTTTGTGTTCAACAGAATCTTCTCCCGCTCCCGCTCGATCTGTTCGTTACGAAGCTGTTTACTGCTTAGATACCATAGCCCCCCCAATACAATGCACCCGGCGGTAACCATACCCGCATAAAACGTGACATTCCGTCCCGAGCGCTCTGCACGCTGGCGTTGATCAATCAGTTTTTCCCGGACTTCGGTAGCTTCCACCGTTACGTCAACTTGTGCGATCCCGGCCATCACCTCCACCATCGAGCCAGGCCTCTTGATGGGATTGAGCTTCAAGCAGCGGTCAATCCACTCCCGGTATCCGCGCTCCAGTTCATTGCGCGGCTCAGAGGGCCAGGAAACATCCGGCTGCGAAAGGAGGTTTTTTGCGATTTTTCCGGAATCGGCATGAATTCCATCCTTTCTCGTCTCCCCTTGAGCTGGTGCCACCGAAGCAAAAATATCCTTACAGCGGGGGAAGTCTCCGGTGAGCAAGCGAAACGCCATGACACCGAAGGCAAAAACATCCCATTCGTAACCTTCCTCATCGAAATACCCGTTTGCATTCACCAGCTGCTCGGGTGGTTGATACAAAAGAGCATCGGTAAAATCAAAATGACTGATCCCCGGCATATTTCCCAGCGTCCAATCGCTCAGGAGAACCTTACCTGCCTCGTCGAAAAATACGTTTCCCGGTTTGAGATTTCCATGCGCCACACGCCGCCCATGCATTCCCGCGAGAGCTTTCCCGACCTCTTTCACAATCCGCCAGGAATCATCGCCGGGATGTTTATCAATCGCGTGCTGGAGACTCCTGGGCTGCCATTTAGCAGCATCTCCCTCGCCTTCCCCGTCCGCCATCAGAGGAAGAACCCAACAGGCGGGACGTCCTTGTAAATCGGCCGATTCCACCGTCATCACACCTTCCGGCCATCCCCCTTTTTCCAGCCTCTCGGTCATTGTGGAAATCAGGCCGCGATTGATCGCCATTCCTTCGAAGACTTTTACCGCCCACACCTTGCCGTCATCATCCTTTGCGGCGAATACGCGTCCGCTTTCTCCGGCTCCGATCAATCCCAGAACCTCGAGCCCATTCATCTCCGGCAACTTCATTAGAAATGCTTATCTCAATTGGCCGTTTTCTGCACCACCAAATACACATGTAGCTCCGGGTGCTGATCATACTCCAAATGCCTCACAACACAGCTGCATCTTCGCATGATTTCGAGAACTTTCGGGATTCCCAATGTGGCATGATAGAGCGGCACTCCTTGAAATGGATTCGTGGCCTCACCGGCACAATCGAGACCTCCGATCGTGAAGATAAAGACCCCGTCATCGGACAGGCTGTTGCCTATCTTTTCCAGCACTCCTTCCTGAAGTTCCAGAGGCACGTGCCAGATGCTATCCCACGCGGAAATGAAGTCATATTTTCCGGGAAACTCCCATTCGCTTATATCGGCTTCATGGAAAGCTGCCTCCGGTTGCTTCATACGGGCGTAACGGAGCATTTCAGCGGATTGGTCCAAGCCCTCGATCGTTTCAAACCCTTCCGCATGGAATAAATGAAGAATTCTACCGCTCGACCCACACCCGATATCGATCGCTTTCTTCCTGCTTTTCGAAAATTGCAATGCCACCCGGTGTTGTTTCAAGCCATTCATGGTATTGAAATCTTCTCCAGCCCAATGCTTGGCCAAGCTGTTGTAGTTTTCCGCCATTTGCCCCGCATTCATACCCACGGCGTATCAAAGAACGATCGTTTGACCAAGCCACCAACGATCGTAGCTTCGGAAATAAACAAAAAACTTATGCAACAGCCACCCTTCTGTCTGCGTATCCATAAGGTTAACCCACGCTTTTCTCATGAAACTCCAGTGCCCAGGAAATCCTCTCGAAAACTACTCTTCCCGCCGTGAATTTCTTTACGTCGGCCTTTTGGGCTCCGTTGGCATGGCGTTGCCCCAATTTTTCGGCTCACGCGCGGAAGCAGCGATAAAACAATTTCCACAGCATGCGGCTGTCGCTGAAAGCGTGATCCATATCTTTCTCCCCGGTGGCATGTCGCACCAGGAATCCTTTGATCCCAAACCATTCGCTCCTGCGGAATACCGCGGTCCCTTTGGAGCGATCGATACGAAGATCCCGGGAATTCAATTCGGGCAGTTCATGAAAGAGACCGCAAAAATAGCGGATAAGCTCACGATCATTCGCTCGATGTCCCATGGCGAGGCTGCCCACGAACGTGGCACCCACAATATGTTCACCGGTTATCGCCCATCGCCGGCGCTTTCCTATCCTTCGTTTGGCTCTGTGGTTTCACATGAGCTCGGCCCGAGAAATGACCTACCACCGTATGTGTGCGTCCCCAGTGTGCCGAATGAGTTCGCCAATTCGGGATATCTGTCTTCTGCGTTCGGCCCCTTTGCTCTCGGCTCGGATCCCGCGCAAGGAAACTTCAAGGTTCGCGATCTTAATCTGGCCGATGGAGTTGATCACAAACGTTTCGAACGCCGCCGGACTTTGCTTCAAACAGTGGACGATCATTTCCGCACTTTGGAAAAATCCGATGCGCTCGATTCCATGGATTCCTTCTACCAGCATGCTTACAAACTCATCTCCTCCCAGCAGGCCCGGGAGGCCTTCGATCTATCCAAAGAAGATAGCAAAACCAGGGACGAGTATGGAAAAAACGAAGCGGGGCAAAGGATGCTGCTTGCGCGGCGCTTGGTGGAAGGCGGGGTTCGCTTCGTTTCCCTGACGGCTGGCGGATGGGACCACCACGACAACATCAAACAAGGTATTGAGAAACACATGCCGAATACCGACAGAGCGATCGCCACCCTGATCCGTGACCTGGATCGTCGTGGAATGCTGGAAAAGACACTCGTCATGGTGACCACCGAATTCGGTCGCACGCCAAAGATCAATCCAACGGCCGGACGAGACCACTGGCCCCGGGTTTTCTCTACGATGCTTGCGGGAGGTGGGATGAAACAAGGCTACGTTCATGGCGCATCCGACTCATTGGGTGGCGAGCCGGATCAGGATCCCGTAAGCATCCAGGATCTGGCAAAAACCGTCTATCACCAGATCGGAATCAATGCCCAGACAGAGCTGATGTCACCGGGGGCAAGACCGATTGAAATCGTTGATGGCGGGGATGTGCTTGATGCCATTTTAGCAAACAAGGCATGAAGATTCCGGCATCCAAAACAGGGATAGAACTCCGGATTCTGATGGCAGTGCTCTGCGGCAGCAGCATCAGTTTTGCGCTAGAGCCGGTTTCTCCTCCCGGAGGACAGCGGGGCACCGATGTCACCATCACATTAAACGATCCGAATATTGCCTCGTTCCAAGAGCTGATCACCTACCAGCCCGGTCTTTCGCTCAGCAACCTCACGCTGGATGAAAAAAACAAAAAAATTGCCAAAGCCACGCTGCATGTTTCTCCCGATGCAGCCTTCGGTGAGCACTCCCTGCGGATCCGCACCGCATATGATATCTCCTATCTTCGTTCCTTCTGGGTGGGACCTTTTCCCAGCATTCAGGAAATAGAGCCGAACAACTCCCCCGCCGAAGCGCAGCGTATCGAGCTGAATTCCACCGTGCAGGGTATTATAAAAACGGAGGACCAAGACTCTTATATTGTCACGCTGAAGAAAGGTCAGAGACTATCGGCGGAAGTCGAAGCAATGCGATTGGGGCGGATTCTTTTCGATGCACATCTGTCCATTCTAGCTCCGGATGGCCGCGAGTTGGCTGCAGCTGATGATACCACCCTTTTGAAGACCGATCCTTTGCTTTCAGTCATTGTTCCAGAAGACGGCGATTATGGTATTATCATCCGTGAGGCCGCCTATGAAGGAAACAACAACTGTGCCTACAGGCTGCATATCGGCACTTTTCCCCGTCCGACTTCGGTCTTCCCTCTGGGCGGCAAACCCGGCGAAACCATCGATTTCAAATTCATCGGAGATCCTACCGGTGCGTTCACACAGACCGTAACACTGCCGCAGGAAACAGACGAAGCTTTCCCATTATATCCGGTTCTGAATGATGAGACGGCTCCGTCGGCCAATCCGGTTTTGATCTCCACATTGGAACACATCACCCAGGACAACACGAATTTCTCCCAGCAAAAAGCCTGTCCGTTCCCACCGATTCCATCTGCTGTCGATGGGATACTGAATGGAAACGTCAAACATCGATGGTTCAAATTCCGTGCGAGAAAAGGCCAGAATCTCGATATAAAAGTTCTCGCCCGTAGCCATCGCTCTCCGCTTGATCCGGTATTGGCGATTCGTGATGCCAGGAACCATCTTGCCAGCAATGATGACGATCAGAACTTCCCGGATAGCCTCATCAAATGGACTTGTCCGGCAGATGGAGAATATTTTCTCCTTCTACGCGATCAACTGGAACGCACCGGAGAAGATTTCGTATTTCGTATTCAGATAGCCGAGAGGAAACCCCTTATTGCCGCCAGCCTCCCTGTCACTCAGCGGAACAATTCCCAGAAAGACAAAGTGTTTGCCGTGCCGCGCGGCAACCGATACGCCGCATTGATCCAGCTCAAGCGCGAGAATATGAATTGCGGGTTCAGCTTCCTCACGGGAAACCTTCCCGGAGGGATCAAGATGATCATACCGCCTATCCCAAAAAGCCTTAATAAATTCCCCGTAATTTTTGAGGCCGAAAAAGATGCTCCATTGGGTTCGTCATTGCAGAAGTTCACGCTTCGACCAACTGGTGAAAATGTGCCGGATCATTTGACCGCCTCACTCTCCGATACAGTTCACCACATCGAAATCAATAATGAAGGCACCTATCACTCCTTTTCGACTGAGGTGGTTCCCCTAGCTGTCACCGAGCCTACGCCTTTCAGCATAGAAATCGATAAACCTACTAAACCCATCGTAAAGAACGGAAAACTGATGATCAGGGTCCGGGCCCATCGTGAAGATGGCTACAAAGGAAAAATCATCACAAAGCTACCATGGAGCCCAGCGGGTATCTCTGGCCCCGCAAGCCTCGATATCCCTCCTGATAAAACGGAGGCGGAATACGAACTCAATGCGAATACGGATGCAGCCATAGGCACTTGGCCGATCTGTATCACCGCCGAAGCCGATACGACCCATGGCCGCCGCACTGTTTCTTCAGGCTTCGTTGATCTGGACATCACAGAGCCATTTCTTGCACTGACATTGGACATGGCGAGCGGACAGATTGGTCGGAACTCCGCTGTCCTCGCAAAGATCGAGCATTTCAAAAAGTTCGAAGGTCAAGCAACGGCAGAACTTGTGTCGCTGCCACATGGAGTAACATCCACTCCTGTATCATTTACCGGGAAGGATGAGGAAATCATTTTTCCCCTTACCATCTCAGCAGAGGCAAAGCCCGGAAAAAGCACCGGTCTATTCTGCAAAGTTCTGATCCCGTTGAATCACCAGCCAGTCATTCATCAGACCGGCCAAGGCGGAGTGCTCCGCATCGATCCGGCTTCAGAGCAACAGCCGGAGCACTCCCAAACTAATGAGAAACCGGATCAAACGATAGAATCCAAAACAAAGCCTCTCTCGAGATTGGAACAGCTGCGAATGAAGAAGTGAGGTTTGCCATTCCTTGATCAACCAGTTGTCAGCGGCTTGCGCACCACTCTCCAAAAACGGCGGGGCGCCTCATCCAACGGTAGCATCACACCGCTCTTCCCACTTGTGAAAGATGGAAGAAAATCGCCGACCTTCTCCCAATCTTCGTTCATGGTCTCCGATGTTTCGATCATATATTCGCTCCCCGGATTGCTCTCCCATTCCAGAAGAAATTCGCTCGCTATAATTTCACTGCGAACGATTTCAAAGGCACCTTCGTTCTGATTCAGCACGCCGATCGCCTCGAGATCGAAGCCACCGGATCCAACTGTGGGAGTGGGATCATAGATTGGATACCCGCTGCTGTCCTTCACCGAACCATCACCCACGATATCCACAACCCGCACAAAGCGGATGTTCATCTTATCCAGTAATCCGGATTCGGGTAAGTCCCGTAGATCAAAGGGAGTTCCGTAACCGGCACGATGCTTTCCGGCCAGTCCGCTGAGGGTTGTCGGGTCGACGGAGCCAAATGCGCCAACTACCGACGTGCCCTCCGACCGGTTCGGAAAACGGAAGAAATTCACTCCATCACTCGAGACGTCGACGAATGCCAATTCCAAAAACGTATCACTGAAGCTATTTTCAAAAACGGCAAAATCTGCGCCTTCGCCATCCCGGATCGCGCGGGGAAAATATAGGGTTATAACGCCTCCGTTTCCGAGGCAGACGATATCGCCAGAGCCACCAACTGCTTTGCCCAAGGCTTTGGACGGAGTTTTGAATGACTCTGAAACATCTGTCCCATACTGCGGGGTAAGATTGCCATTTGCCCATGTCAGGAATCGTATCGAATCCTTTGAAATCGCTTCGGAACCGCTTGTGCCAGCGGCTCCGGAGAAGGATCCGCCCATTGCTGAAAGCGCCGTAAGAGGTAGTAAGAGAGCCAAGTATTTCTTCATATTAAAAATTTATTTTCATTCCCACCGACATGCTTCTGCCAGCCCCGGGATAGTAAACACCGCTATATTTCAAAGCCGCGTAGCGCTTATCCAGCAGGTTATCCACGCTCAGATATACCGAAGCATCCTCCGTTATCTCATAACGCACCTGGATACCGATCAATCCGTAAGCGGATAGTTTCTCAGCCGTATTTTCAAAATCATTTCCCTCGTAGGTCGAGCTGATGTAGCGGTAATCGCCACGCAGCGAAAGGCGCTCGCTCGGGCGGAAAATCAGATCAACCGATGCCTGATGGTTTGGAACCAGGCTGACACTTCTCCCCTGATAAGGACCGCTTTGGTATTCGGCTCTCAGCCCGCTGTAGTGCACACCCGCCTCCCAACAATTTGCTTGGTATATCATGTCCAATTCCACCCCCATCCGCTGCGTATCAGCAAAATTCGTGTTCAGGTTCTGCTGGAAATCATAAACGATTTCACCTTGAAGAAACTGCACAAATCCGTTTCCCCGGAAGGTCCAGTTACCGGTCTCAAATTCAGCCCCAAGCTCGATATTTTGTCCGGTTTCCGCGAATAATTCATCGTTGAATGGGACTGTCAGCGGGAAACCCTGATAGGATGCGAGCTCATCCGTTGATGGCAGGCGGTATAACTGATCGAATCGCAACCATGTCGATAAATCATCGCGCGGTTCCCAACGTAGACCAAGCTGATAGGCGTGATCGAAATCACTACTGGAGCGCTGGAAATTGAGATCCGGATTCTGCGGGAAGCGCAGCGATCTCGCCATCGCATCATTATAGGAGTAATTTGCTCTTACCGCTGAGCTCAGATGGATATCACGAATCGGTTCCCACTCGGCAGCGATAAAAATACCGGCTACCACGCGCTCGAGCTCCGCGTTCCCGGTCTCATTCCATCTCTGAATTTCAGAAAACTGATCAACCTCTAGTGAGTCGTATCGGAAACTCGTGCCCACCTCCAACGCATGATTTCTCCATTCTCGGCGCAGCACTGGATCGAATGTCAGAGTGTTCAGCTTGTTATCAGTGTGGGATCCCGGTCCAAGATTTGACGCCTGCTCCCTCGCGCTAAAACCTAACGGTAAATCCACGTAAAAATCCGAATTCCTACCGATACGTAAATTCGCACTTCCGCCCAATAATTTCTGCTCATAAAAATACTGATCCGCTTGTCCCGAAGCGGCATAAATCGAGTAGGTAGGATCGGATAAATACTGGTCTTTAGCCAATGGCCCGGGAAAGCCTGCCTTCAGGTCCGCCCATGATATGCCGAGTTCCAATTCGTTATTTTTCCCCAGATCGCGCTTCCACTTGCCAGCCATGGAGGTAGATTCGCTAAAGGCGTTGTCGCGGTAGCCTTCTGTCAAGCTCTGTTCGAAATCAACGTTCACCGCATTACCATTATGCACTCCCTCATGTCCGCTACGGAGTAGCTGGTAGCCGAAACTTCCCACTGCGGTTTCGATATGAGACCGGGGCGTGCCGGCTTCCTTTGTGACTACATTGATCACTCCGCCCACAGCGTTATCGCCAAAACGGGCCGATTGGCTACCACGCAAAATTTCAATCCTGGATATCCTGCCTATCGACACCTCCCTCAGTGAAACGCCTGCCATATCCGGCCGATTTACCGGTTTCCCATCCACCAATATCAGCACTCTCGACGCCGAATTCTCTCCGAACCCACGAAGACTGACATTCCCGTCGTCCCGATTCCCCGTGGTGTTCGTCACCCGGATCCCTGCTCTGAACGAGAGTAATTCGGCGATTGAGCGGGCACCGGACTCCTCAATGGTTTTCTCATCAATGATCTCCGCACTACCCGCGTAGTTCCGGGGCACGGCACTGTCGGCATTAGCCTTTACCACCAGTGCCTGCAATTCATCATACTCCTCCTCAGCCGCTGCCAAGCAAGCACCAGCTGCAAAGAGCAACACCGGAAAAACGGGTTTCATAGTAAATTCCCCAGAGAAATTCTTTTAAGATTCCGCCGGGAGTGAAGTAGTTCGGATTCTTCCGTCCAGTCGACTAGCTTCGTCTGCGGATTCCTAGAAGTCCGAGCGTAGTGATCAAACTCATGGAGAACAAACTCGGCTCCGGCACCAAGGTCAGATTGTCCAAAGCGAAATACGAAGGTGTATTGATCCCAAATTGTCCGATATCCGACGAGTCATAGGAGAAACGAATTTCGTCCGCTACCCCCAGTCCTCCGAGATCCACTTCCTTCCAATCATCCAGAATGAAATCCAGGGAATTATCGGCAAAACGGAAATCGGCGAGATAGACTTCGACGTTCCTCCCTGTCGCAACACCGCCGTCATAGCCGGAAATGATCAGTTTGAAAAAATCCGCATCGTTACCGGAACCGCCACCGAATTTTTTGGCGAATCCATCGCCCTCTTTCATCGATAATCCGGCATAGGTGGTATTGGTAATCAACGCACTGGAGCCCGCAAGGTCAGCGCGGTCAAAAGTGATTGAGGCATTGGTATACCCTATCGCGAAGTTCGATGAGCCCAGCCCCCCCGCACCTGCAAAAGTGCTGTATTGATTGCCAAACCCGGGAGTAACCGTGTCGGTATGGTTGGAAAAAACAAATCCTGACCAGAACGTATATGAGCCAGCATCCGTGAAAGAATTACTGAAAGTGACCCCATCAATCGTGAGCGCCCCTCCCCCGGATTGGCCGTTCCAGACACCCGTAGGGCCGTTCATACCGCCCAGCGGCACACTCTCGAAATCCAGCACTGCCGCGCTGAGTTTACCGGTGAATGAAAGTGAAGTCGCAGAGCAAAATATTGCACCCGCTGCGATCAGGCGCGTCGTGTTATGTAGTTTCATATTTCGTTGAAGGCTTTGGAAACGAGCCATCGTCGATGTATTTTTTCGTAATCCGTAAAGCTCAATGCCCTACTTCCTACTCATGTCCGTGAAACAAGTGTTCTGACTCCCGGCTTCTGGCCTCCGCCCCGCCTTCACCTCCTTGTTTTACCTCGGAGATTGGCATTTTGGGACATTGTATCCGGTTACAGCAGCGCCAACTGTCCCGGGATTTCACCGGGTTCCATGTGGCACGGACGGATGGCTTATCTCCCGCTACCGGCATTGCGTCAAGAAGAACGCTGCCGATGAGGAAAAAAGCGAGTCTGACTGTGGAAAAATCTCCGTTTCCGATTTTTCAGACTTTCAGTTTCGAAGGTTTTGCCAAAACCTCACAGCCATGAACCAACCCCGCATCCTCGACGGTAAAGCCGTCGCCGCAGCCGTCCTAGATGAATGCCGCGCTGAAACCGCCGAGCTAAAAGCACGAGGAATTACACCGGGTCTTGCCGTGGTGCTCGTAGGTAACGATCCCGCTTCCGCGGTATATGTCGGCTCAAAAGCCCGCACCTGCGCCGATCTTGGTTTCCACTCGGTAAAAATCGAGCTCCCTGCGGAAACCACCCAAGAAGAGCTTCTCCAAGTCGTCCGGGATCTCAACGCGGATCCGGCAGTGCACGGCATTTTGGTCCAATCACCTCCGCCGGAACACATTGATGAGGCAACCGTCATCCGTGAGATTGATCCCCGGAAAGATGTCGATGGATTCCATCCGGAAAACGTCGCAAAGCTCGTTCTGGAAGATCCTTCCGGTTTTGTCCCCTGCACACCTGCCGGTTGTATGAAGCTCCTTGAGCTTTCCGGCATTGATTTGAACGGAGCGGAAGCAGTGGTAATCGGCAGGTCCATGATTGTCGGGAAGCCTATGGCATTGTTGCTCGTCGGAAAAAATGCGAACGCAACCGTCACCATCGCCCACTCTCGCTCGAAAGATCTTCCCGCGATCTGCCGCAGAGCGGATGTGGTTATTGCCGCGGTTGGCCGTCCGGACATGGTCAAGGCCGATTGGGTAAAGCCGGGAGCAGTTGTCATCGATGTCGGCATAAATCGCGTCGCCGATAGTTCCAAAAAATCCGGCTACCGCCTGACGGGGGATGTCGATTACGCGGAAGTCGCCCCGCGCACCTCCGCCATCACACCAGTGCCGGGAGGCGTGGGCCCGATGACCATCGCGATGCTGATGAAAAACACACTTCAGGCAGCGCGCCAGCTTGGCTGATCAGACTCTGCCCCGAAACCATCCGGTGATGCTCGCGCGGGTCTTCTTTGCGGGCAGCACTTCGTGCCAGTGATCACCAGCGATAAAGCAGACCAGCGTGCCCATCCGGGGCTCGATGATGACAAATTCGCCATCTTGATCACCCGGATTGGTCCATAGCTTTAGCTCGCCGCCATCACCGGGCTGCCATTCGGGATTCAGGTAGAGAATCACCGTAACCAGCCTATCCATGGAATTCCGGTGTCTATCGAGATGCGGCTTATAGAAGCCACCTTTCGGATAAACCGCGAAGTGCCCTTCGAAATCCATCAGACCGAGGAAAAAGTTCTGGTTCAGCACGAGGCGGATCTCCTCCAGCGTATCCAGGTATTTTTGCTGACAGAGCGTGATATTCTCGTCACGTAGCCAGGAGACGTGATCCGTCCTAACATCTTCGCGGATGACCAGGTCCTTCCCACGGCCAACGCCGGCCCTGCGGAACTCGCCTTCCTCCCAAGCCGACAAGCTCTCTGCGGATAAAGCGCCCGCCACCTCCCGGTCCATGAAATCCGGTAAAACGCACCAGCCTGATCGCTGGATGTCATCGATCAATTTCTGATGTGGCGATATTTGGTGCTCGTTCAGGAGCGGAAAACTGCTCAATCGCCCGTATCGAAGCGAGCAAAATTAATGGCCTGCCGGAAAAAAATCCGGACAGGCCATAGATGTGATCTTTCCCATTTATTTGATGACTAGGAATTGTATCCCTCAGGGTGGTTTTTGTGCCACTTCCAGGCAGTCTCCACGATCCCCCGGATATCCGTGTATTTGATTTCCCAGCCAAGCTCCTCGCGGGCTTTCGTGGAATCCGCGTATAGGGCTGGAGGGTCTCCGGCCCGTCTTTCGCCAATGACCTTCGGCACGGTGAGGCCGGTCACTTCCTCCACTGCACTGATCACTTCATTGACAGATTGGGGAGTTCCTGTGCCCAGATTGTAGAACAAGGCAGTGCCGGGTGTGTCCAATTTCTCGAAAACCGCAATGTGCGCACGGGAGAGATCATCGACATGCACGTAATCGCGGAGGCATGTGCCGTCTGGAGTCGGATAATCTGTGCCAAAAATCGTGATCGGACCGCGGCGGCCGGTAGCTGCATCGATCACAAGAGGAATGAGGTGCGTTTCAGGATCATGGGCTTCCCCGATTGTGCCATCTTCCGCAGCGCCGGCAGCATTGAAGTAGCGGAAAGCTGCAAAACTCAAGCCGTGGGCTCTCGCGCAGTCCTTCAGCATGGTCTCTACATCCAGCTTGGTCTGACCGTAGGGATTAATCGGGCTCTGGGAGAGATCTTCCGTGATCGGCAGCTTCTCCGGCACACCATAAGTGGCACAAGTTGAGGAAAATACAAACTTCGAGACTCCGCTATCCTTCATCGCCTGCAACAAGGTTACGACCTTTGCGAAGTTATTATCGTAGTATTTCAGAGGATCTGTCACCGACTCACCGACATACGCGTAGGCTGCAAAGTGCATCACTAGATCGATTTTTTCCTTCTCGAAGATCTCTTTCAAAAGTGCCGCATCGCCAAGGTTTCCATCGTAGAACTTGATATGTGGGGCAACAGCCTTGCGATGTCCGAAAACAAGATTATCCAGCACCACTGGAGTGTGACCTGCGAGTTCCAACTGCCGCACGCAATGACTCCCGATATATCCGGCTCCGCCGATGACTAGTGTGTTCATGTGGCCGAGTAATAGCGGCTGGGCAGACTGCTAGTCAAGAGTCCCTCCCCGGGAATCTCAATGCCCGGGCCCGATGATCAACGCCCACGCATAGCTGTTTTCAGCCCGTATCCGGTAAGGCTCGTTCACCGGCATTCCCCATGAATTATCGCCCCCGACTCCCATTTGCAGACAATCCAGGTTTACAGTGATAAAATCTCTTCCGACCATCTCAGCATCATGGGTCGTAGCCAGTAAATCCTCCATTGAGTATGGCCATGCGCTGACGGAAGATTTCCTTTCCCCTACGGATCTAATCGTGATTCCCCCACCGTTTCCATCGCTTAGCGAGATCCAGCGGATATCGCTTCGATTGGCGTTCTCCTGAGGCCTTACGTAGTGGCTGACCCAATCGCTGACTGTGGAGCCGTATTCACCGATCGTCGCCGAGCTCTTGCGATCCCAGTAATTTTCATGTGGCCCCCGGCCATACCATCTTATTTTCTCCATCTCCCTTGGCAGGGCAAATGTCACACCGAGCCTGGGAGGATCGGGTAGATCTGACGCTGTCGAAAAGTCAAAACAGCTCTCCATTAGTAGCCGTCCCTGTTCATCACAGCTGTAGTGAACTCCGATCCGGAACTCATTTCCCGGAGAGGAAATGTGCGCTCTGATCATTTCCACCCCGTCCTGGTTTTCAATGATATCCAGTGATTCCACCTTCAGCCGACTGGCTGCATCTTTCCAGAATCCTAACCTGGAATCAGCTTTTCAGCCCTTGTCATTATCTGTCAGCGCTCTCCAGAAATTCCACGCCATCGGCCTCCGTAGAGCTTCTTTTCCGCTCAGGATCATGCTCTCGGGCAAACCGGTTTTACCCGAAATCCTATAGGTCCCATTTCCATGCGCTATTTCAATATCGTCACCGGACCGTTTCGCGAGGAAGGTTCCTCTGGAATTTTCCGCGACCCGGGAGGCATAAGCAACCGGCCACGGAAATTGCTCATAAGCCAGAACGTGACCAGCTGAAGCCCATGGGCTGGGATCATCCTGGAGTAACTTGAACGTTACAAAAACCTCAGCCCCCGATCTGGCAGCCATTTCCGCTGAGCTCGCCACAGCAGACACATCGATTGCCTTGCTCTCGCAAGCGGCAAGACTCATTTTGGGCAATGCTCCCTGTTCGATCACTTTTCCGTTTCTTAAAATTTCATAAAGAAGGGAAAACCCGTTTGGGTCGCAGGCAAGCATGCGATTTTCGATGGTTAGCACTCCTTCGTTAAGCTTGGCTCCGCCGAAAGCGAACGGTTGATAAACTTTTTTTTACCTCCTGGTAATGAGGATGCGGGATCCTGTCCGCACCGATTAGCCCATTGATACAAAAGTTCCCATCATTCGGGATATCACCGAAATCGCCCCCATAATAAAAGCCAGCTTCTGGATCGGACCGATTCCTGTAGAGCGCCTGATCCACCCAATCCCAGATAAAACCGCCGCACAGAATCGGCTCCGAATTGATAAGGTCCCAGTAATCCTGGAAGTTACCCAAGCTGTTTCCCATTCCGTGGGCGTATTCGTTCATCAGGAAAGGACGGCCCGAAGGGTAGCTGCCGTGCTGCACCTCATTGCTCTCTTCGCCATGCTCGCCCTTTCGGGAAGCTTCGCCCTTCACATGTTTTTTCAGCCACTCGATATCGGGATAAGTCTGGCTATCTAGATCTGCTGCCAGATTCATATCGGCATACTGAATGAGACGCTTCTCAGGGTCTGCTGCATGGCAGGCCCGGCGCATTTCCATAAATGCAGAACCATAGCCCGCTTCATTACCCAGCGACCACATAACGACGCTTGGATGTTGCCGTGCACGGATCACCATACTTTCCATCCTCTCCACCGAAGCCTTCGTCCAATCTGGTAAGTCAGCCGGTAAAACCCGTTTATGATAGCTCAGCCCGTGGGATTCCACATTTGCCTCGTCCATTATCATCATCCCCATTTCATCACATAGATCATACCACAGTGGATCATTCGGATAGTGGGCGTTGCGCACGAAATTGATGTTCGCCTGCTTCATCAACACGAGATCCCTTCGCATCAGTTCCCCAGACATCACATAGCCGGTATGAGGATCGAATTCGTGCCGATTCACCCCGCGGATCTTCAGTGGAAGCCCGTTATAGAAAAGTTCAGCACCCCTCACTTCCATCTTCCGGAACGCGATTGGCAACCGGAATACCTGAATCGTTTTCCCATGAATTTTCACATCAACAATTACCGAATACAGTTTCGGCTGCTCGGTAAACCAAGGGATGACACGAGCGAGAGAAGCAGAATCTTCCCCTTTGGCAACCACCGCTCCGGCATCATCCAATACGCTGAAATCCCATTCGGGTTTGGCTCCAGCCATCGGGGTGGTATGTAAGGTTATTTTTCCGGCGCCCGTCGCAGGATCATATTCAGGTTCCGCATAAACGTCCCACAGCCCTGCAGCTGGAATCGCGGCTACAAACACATCCCGGAAAATTCCACCCAGACGCCAGAAATCCTGATCCTCCAGATACGAACCATCGCAGTATTTATAAACCTCCACTGCCAACCGGTTTTTCCCTGGACGCAATTTATCGGTGATATCGAAATGAACCGGTGAGCGGGAATCCTGGGAATATCCGATCTTCTCACCATTCACCCAGACAAACATTGCCGAGCTCACCCCTGCAAAATGCAGCATAACGCGCTTGTCATTCCATTCCCTGGGGATCTCGAAATCCCGCAGATAGGATCCTACCGGATTACGCTCGATGTAGCTCGTGAATGTCTTTTTTGGTTCTCCCATGACCCGCGGCGGATCGACACGGAACGGATACTTCGAATTGCTATATATCGGTGTCCCATATCCCTCACGTTCCCATGTCGAAGGCACGGAGATCTCACGCCACATGCTGCTGTCGAAATCCGTTTTAAAAAAATCCGGAGGCCTCTCCTCAGGTCTCTTACTCCAGTGAAATTTCCATTTTCCATTCAACGAAGCGACCCAAGGTGAATTCCCATAGCTAGCCGTTAGAGCGCTCTCAATATCCGGACACGGCCACACATCCACCCTGGGCGGCAAATTCCCGTATCTCGTGATTGCTGCATTCTCTATTTCAGCGGGAACAATTTCCTTCCCGCTCGATATAACTACCAACGACACGATCAGCAGCAACACCTGGTATCCTAATCCGCAACCCATATAACCCATTTAAAATTTTTCTCCACCTATCCGGGGATTTACTAGGCCCCGATGGAGCAATCCTGCCCGGCTTTCCCCATGACTGGATATGGGTAGAATTGCCCATGCGTTCCGGCCCGGCTAGTCTTGCCAGAAGCCCCGGGTAACTGAGAGAATCGGAAAATGCCGCTACGCTCAAAAGCCTTCCACCTGATCATTCTGCTTTTTGCAGTTTCACCGATGAATGCGCGGCCGGTGGAAGAGATCGACATGCTTTTCCGGAATTGGACGACACGGGATGGTCTGCCAAACAATCGGGTGCGTTCGGTGATCCAGAGCCACGATGGATTTATCTGGCTGGCGACTGATGCAGGTGCGGTCCGGTTCAACGGTGCCAATTTCAAACTCTACGGACTTCGGGAAGGTCTTCTGGCACCCATCGCACTGACCCTGCTCGAAACGGAAGATCAATCGATTTGGGTAGGAACACTCGGAGGCGGAATCACCGTTCTCAAAAATGGACGGATAGAACGCACTTTCACCACCTCGGATGGATTACCTTCAAACTGGATTTCTGATCTTACCACGGATTCATCCGGGAACCTGATCGCGTGGACCCGTAATGGAGCAGCAATCTTCGAGAAAAATTCATTTACGTCCCTCGTTCCGGCTAATTCCCGTCCGCTCCCTCCACGGTTGATCCTCAAGGATCGGGACGGCTCCACATGGCATTTGCACTCGAACAGGGTTCTTTCGGAGCCTACCGATTCCCTACCGATTGAGAATGCGCTAGCTCCGGATAAGCATGTGGTGGGCACGTTGGACCATGAGGGGAGAATCTGGGCATGCGGCGAAAACTTTCTCTGGACCAGGAGTGATGGGAACTGGAAATCCATTCCACTTCCGGAGCATTGGGAATCCACTGCCAGCTCCATTGCCGCAGCGCCGGATGGCACGATCTGGATAGCTTCTCACCGCAGGGGGATCCTCGGATACCGGAACAATCGCTTTATCACACCCACAGCCACCCGTGTCTATTCGCCAGCACTTGTGGAAACTGTCACCACAACCAAAGACGGGCAGGTATGGATCACCTCTGCCAACGGAATTTTCCGAATGAGTCCGCAGACCATTCGCGTCTCTTCTATCGATGACCCCCTGACTGCCAACTCCGCCAATAATATCGGCGGATTGATCGAGTATGCGCCTCATTCCTTCATCGTAGCCACCCAAGGAAGCGGCTACTATCGCTGGGAAAACCACCATGCCACCCCGCTTGAGGAAAAAGCAGAAACCGATGTCGGCTCTTACGGCAACGCCCTCCTGAAGACGCGGGACGGGAGTATCTGGCTGGGAAGCAACAATGGGTTGTTTAAATTGGATTCCAACGGAGGGATCGCCGCCTCGTTCTTGGAATCGAAAAGCGTATGGGCGCTCTTTGAGTCAACCGGTGCGATCTGGGTCGGCACCAGCTGGGGAAAACTTTATCGGATTGCCGGCAGGGAACCGGAACTGATCGATTTCGGAGGCGCAATGGAGCCGGTGAAAGCCATACTTGAAGAACCCGATGGCACACTATGGATCGGCACTCGTGGCAATGGAATCTTTCGCAGAAAAAATGGCATCTGGAAACGATTCGGCAGGAATGACGGGCTCATCAGCGAGGTGATACGCACCCTCTATCTGGATTCTTCCGGCCGGATCTGGGCAGGCTCGGACGGAGGTGGCCTATCCCTATTTTCAGACGGTCGATTCATCACGGCAACGAGCAACGAGGGACTACCCAGCGACACGGTTTCTCAAATCATCGCCGACGATAACGGCCGCTTATGGATCGGCACCCACAAGGGGCTGGGCGTGCTCGACATCGACGATCTAGCGCGGATCGAAGGCGGCAATCCCTCCGGCTTACATCCACTGATTCTTAGCCAAACAGATGGATTGCCTACCGATGAGTTCACGATCGTTCCCCCGATAAAAACCAGTGACGGATCGTTTGCATTTGCCACGATTCAGGGTTTCATAAGGATTTCCCCAGATTTCCAGAAGCCGGTAACCGACGCGCCACCTGTCTATCTCGAGCGCGTCGTATCAAACGGCACCGAGCATCTGCCAGCATCAGATACCATTTCATTGGAAGCCGGAAGCAAGCGTATTGAGATCGAGTTCTCAGCACTCTATTTTTCAGATCCGGATCGGTTGCAGTTCAGGAACCGACTCCTGGGCCTGGAAAAGGATTGGCAATATGTGGGAAGCCAACAGAGCGCAGAATACCGGAACCTGGCGCCGAACTCCTACCTCTTCGAAGTCTCCGCCTCCAACGGAAACGGTGAGTGGTCCCGCATTCCCGCCACTATAGAAGTCGTAATACTCCCCCATTTCTGGCAAACGCTATGGTTCAAGATTATCGTGTTCTCGGCTTCGATTGCCTTCGTCGCCCGGATAGTCCGCCAGCGGGAGAAAAGACGGAACAGAGAAAAAATCGGAGCCTTGCAGATCCGGCACGCCATCGACATTGAGCGGGCCCGCATTGCCCGTGATTTGCATGACGACGTCGGTGCGAGCCTTACACAGATGGCTTTGCAGAGCCAACTGGTCGAACGGAATATCACCCGCCAGCCGGATCGAGCGAGCAATTATCTTCAGGAAATATTTAAAACCGCGCGGACAATGACTCGCTCGCTTGATGAGATCGTCTGGGCGGTCAATCCCGGCAATGATGTCCTAGATAACTTCGTATCATTCCTGGCTACCTTCGTGCAGGATTTCGCGGAAGGTGCCGCCTTGCGCACGCGTTTTGATCTACCGGAAAATATTCCGAAAAGACCAATCTCCTCCAGTGTCCGCCATCACCTATACCTGGCGACAAAGGAAATTCTTCATAACATCGTCAAGCATGCGGATGCCAGTGAGATCTCTATGGGGGTGTCGATTGATAAAGGCTCCTGTCAAATCACAATCAGCGACAATGGCCGCGGCTTCACGGGCGAAATCAATGCCCCCGGAGAAGATGGACTAAGCAATCTCAAAAAACGTTTCCAAGAACTTCGCGGCACCTGTGTCCGCCATAGCGAAGAAGGAAATGGAACATCCTTTGTGATGAAATTTCCCATCGATACACTCAGATAAATTATGAAAACAGGTTCCAACTCATACGGAGAAAACAGAATCAATCGGATTACCATATCCATAGTGGAGGACGATTCACGTATCCGCTGGGGACTCACTGCAATATTGGAAGACGAGGATGATTTCGAATGCGTGGGGTCTTTCGCAAGTGCCGAGGAGGCATTCCAGCATTTACCCGCGCTGAACCCGCAGGTCGTCCTCATGGATGTCAATCTACCCGGTATAAATGGAATCGAGTGCACAAGGCGATTGGCAAGCTCTCCGAAGCCACCCCAGATCATTATGCTCACCGTGCGACAGGACTCCGAAATCATCTTCGATGCGCTAGCGGCTGGTGCCAGTGGATATTTGCTCAAGCCACCCAGCGCCAGGGAACTGGTCGACGCTGTTCGTGACGTATTTGCAGGCGGGGCGCCTATGACTGCCTCCATCGCACGCCGGGTGGTCCAATCATTCAAGCAAGTCCGGGCGAAAACCTCCGAGACTGAGAGCCTCTCCCCGAGGGAGATCCAGGTCTTGGAACTTTTGGTGAAAGGCTTTGCCTACAAGGAGGTCGCCGCGGATCTGGGAATCAGCTACTCAACTGTCCAACGTCATATTGAGAGTATTTATCGCAAGCTTCATGTCCATTCCCGCACTCATGCGGTTTCAAAATACCTGGGCGCCCAATAGAATACCCCGGGCATCCCTTTCTCCACTCTAGAGATTTATCATTTTTGGAGGCGTGCTGCTGTTGTCATAAGCCTTGGTGAATCCGGCTTTTTTTAGATCATCCCTGTCCATCGCTCTGGCAGCTCCATCGAACATGAATGCATTAGCTTTCCCCGAGTTCCTCAGCCCCACCAAGTTTCCGGATTTCTCATCAATTCTAAAGATTTCACTTCCATCTGATGTAGAGGAGTCAATCAACAGTGGATACACACCCGGTCTGATCAAATTCGCCAAGGCAAGGGATTTCACATTGGCAGACCTCTTACCAGAATCCTCAACCTTTGTTTGGATCCATTCAGCTCCAATCTCCGGAACATTGTTGAAGTTGACAGCATAACAATTCCAGTGAGCGGAAGAAGGTGGCAACTGATTCCGATCCCAGTTCATAAGCTCGAAGTCATCCAGATCTCTTGAGCCAAGATTCAAAGAGCCAGTGACCATATAATAAGGTCTAAGCTCAAAATTACCGCTGCCACCTTGAAAATAGGTGCAACGTCCATTCCGCTCTGCCGCATCGCTCAATAGAATCATCCCGCTCTGCCTGAGATTCGAAAGCCGCACAGCGCCAGCTGCACGATCCCTAATCGTTCCCCGAACAGAGAATACAATCCCTGCCAGCGCAATGATCATCGCAACCACCACCAGTAGCTCTATCAACGTAAATCCGTGGGAGCCGGACGAGTGAACGCTCTGGCGAAGGATATTTTTTCTAATACGTGAATCAATCGAGATATCATTATTTTTCATGGTTTTTTTAGTTTCAGATAAATCAAAAATTTATCTTTTTATTTTAATAACTTTCCGAAATCGATGACATTGGAATCATGATCCGAACATAAATAGAATATTGATTACGGAAGTGCTTCATATTGGCAAAACTGCCCATACTACCCTTGCAACCATGGGTAATCTTGCCCAGTGACTCTGCCAACCAGGATGTCGATCCTAACGTTCATTAAAAATTTCAGCAGTCTTTTCAATTTCAGATAATACTTCCCCATGCGCCATAGCCCATCGTTTTCCAAACTAAGCCAACTATGCATCTTCCTCGGTTTGCTCATGGAGGCGAAGTGCGAGAACCCATCAAAGATTTTCCAAGACTTTCTCCGTGATAAATCAACCTCGGAACTTCCCGATTATTCGTGGGCCGGTTACAAATTCGGGGAAGAAGGTATTCCCGAACCAAGGGGGAGGATCTTCAACGTTAACGATTACGGTGCGGTTCCCGATGACGGAATTGAAGACCGAGACCAGATCCAAGCCGCGATCCATGCTGCGGAAAAGGCAGGAGGCGGAATCGTTTTTTTCCCGAAAGGCCGATTTCTTGTGAATGAAATGGCCGATCGGAAATCCGGTATTTCCGTCGAGCATTCAAATATCATACTCCAAGGCAGCGGCTCCGGCCCGGAGGGAACTGAGTTGTTCATGCGCCACCATTTGCTGGCAAAGAATCCCCGGCAAATGTGGACCACGCCTGCGATGTTTGAGTTCAAGGGGAAACACCGGATGAAATCCTTCAAAACAAAAATTCTCAGCCACAAAACAGATAGCGATTTTACGATCACCGTAGCCGATGGATCAAATTTCAAACCTGGGAACATGGTCATTCTAGCCTCTCAAACGCCGGCGGCAAACGCTCGGAGAATGGCTGGCCTGGAACCTTGGCCGAATTGGAGCACAACGCTGAACGCGGGCGTTGCCGTTCGCGAACGTCATGAAATCAAAACCATAAGCGGAAATCTGATAACCTTCGGAGAACCCATCCGCTCCCCCATCATTTCAGATCATCCGTGGACCATGGAGAGCTACTCCGCATCGGAGGGATGGGGCGTGGAAAAGCTGTGCTTCCGCGGGAATTTGCAGGGCACCTTTGTCCACCACCAAAGTGCGGCTGTCGACAGTGGTTGGACTTTTCTAAATATGTCCGCCGCCAAGGATGGATACGCCCGCGATATCAGACTCGTCGATATCAGCCAGGGAATCATTTTTTCCTCCAGCTTCGCATGCTCCATACAGATGATCGTTTTCGAGGGGAACCGTGGCCACTCCATGACGTCAGCTACGGGAAGCTATGGGATTTTGATGGGACCCATATATGATCATACAAAGGATGGTATGTATCACGGGCCTTCGGTAAGCGGAGGAAATATAGGAGGCGTGATCTGGAGGTATTCCGGAAAGGAGAAAAGCGGTATCGACTGCCATGGATCCTGGCCGTCCTGCACACTGATCGATAAGTCTTCCAGCGGACTGACCGGAAACGGTGGCAGCCATACATCCCTACCCAATCATCTGGAGAATCTCACTTATTGGAATTTCCACGAGCTCGGACAAGCGAAAATCGACTATGATTTCTGGGATGCACAAAACCCGGAGTTCCCGAATAGATATACAGGAATGAAAGTCGTCCGGCCACATATCATCGGCTTACACGGAGCAGGGAGCACCTTCATTGAAAAACATCTCGGCCTTGTGGAATCCCTGGGAAAGCCAGTCTCGCCGGAGTCTTTATATGAAGACCAACTGGAGCGTAGGCTTGGATATTTGCCGCGGTGGATCTCAGAAGTGAAAGCCAGGTAATTCCTTTACCGACTCTTCGATCCACTGACCAAGGCGCCAACTTCTAATCGCGGTTCCCCTCCCCGGCATGGGCAGAACTCCCCATAGACGCCCCAAACACTTGCATGCAATCTATTCAAGTCTCGCGGTAACAGAGTGATCCTCCGGCCGCGTAACTTACCAATTCAAAAAAACCGATGAACTTCAAAAACTATTCAAACGCTTTATTAGGCGCAGCCATTCTGGCATCGACTTCAGCTAGCCAAGCGGCACTTGTCGCAGATTTCACAGAAAGCTTCTCAAGCGCGGGAAGCATTTCGACGTGGACAGCATTCAACGAAACTTCCGATTTGAGCTGGAACGATGGTTCTATAAAGGTCGATAGAAATCGTCTGGATACAACCGGTGATGGTTTCCTGCAAATTGGCAAAAACACTGATGCCAAAGTCGTGGTGGGTGCGTATTTTAACCTCGGAACCGTTGACACAAGCGATGTGGGCCGAACCGTTTCCATCGATTTCTCCTACGAAAGACTTAATGAAGGTCTCAGCCTCACACCTCAGTTCCGTCTGGATGAAACCAATCTCACCGTCGGCACAATCATCGACTTCTTCAGTGCCGGCAATGATCCGGGCGCTGGGAACGGTCTCTATTCTTCAGTCGCCGGTGGGGCATATTCCTACACTATTGCCGCGGAAGACGTTGATAAGGAACTCTCGATTGCCTTTTCATTCTACGAAAGCACGACCGCGCGGACACGAATCCTGGGCATTGATGCCGTATCTTTCACAAATGTTCCCGAGCCTTCGGTAATTTCGCTTGGCTCTCTTGCATCGCTAGGTTTATTGCGTCGCAAGAGGAAATCCTGATCGCGCTTCATTGCTTTTCCCCTGTCGTAGGAGAAAGAAACATTCCGCACGCGTTTCATAAAAGAAAACCAGCGATCTCGTATCGCTGGTTTTTTTGCGGTTTTACAGATCTCCGGTTGAGAAGAGCTCCGTGTTTATTGTTTCACAATGCGGGCGACAAAACCACCTCCCGTGGCTAGCTCGACGTCCACGGACTGGGTCCGATTTACTTTCCTATTGCTGACCTTGAACGGGATCGTCGTGGTCCATTGCCGGAGTTTCGCCTTCGTGTTCACACCTACCTTGGCGACATCCACCGGTTCGGCGGAAAGATCGTCTTCGACAAGTGTTGCCTCATACTCACCGTCCGGTAGAAATGCCAGATCCAGCTGGTAACGGCGTTTTCCGGCTCCATTCAGAACACCCACGAACCAGGTATCGCCGGAACGCCGGGCGAAAACAGATAGTCCACCGATGGAACTTCCGGGCAGCACCAATGTTTCATCCCACAAAGTCGGGACATCCTTCATCACGGATAAAGCATTTTTCAAAATTGGATGCTCCATCATCGTCTCCGGATGTTCCGCCACGATCTGGAGTGGCGAAACATAAGTCACCAGAGTGGCCAACTGATGAGCCCATGTCGTAGGTCCCGGGTTGGTATATAGAATAGGCGTGTAATCCGCGTGTCCTACGGCAAAACGGGTGAATGGAAGGGCAGCATTGTGGGCAGCGGGAAGCGGCCCTTCCTTCAGTTTATTGAGCTCCATTCCCCGGATACCTTCGCGCGTCATTTCGTTCGGATAAGTTCGCTCCTCTCCGGTAGATGCGTGGCAGCCATGGAAATTGATCATCAGTTTGCGCTCCGCAGCCAGTCTTAGAGCCGCGATTTCAAAATCGATCAGTTCTTTGGTTTCCCCGTCCATGAAGTCGGTCTTGATACCTACCACACCAGCTTCCACAGTGCGGTCGAAGTAGGTTTTCATTTGCTGCCAATCGTTCGCAGGATCTCTTATATCCTTGGAATGAACCCATACCCAGACACCAACATTTTTCGTGCGCGCGTGAGTGGCCAGCTCTTTTATGGTTTCCCATGGTGAGTCCCATTCCTTCCAGCCATCGTCTACCAACGAGTATTCATACTCCAGCTCGGCAGCCAGATCGATGAAGTCACGCTGGGTTTCCGGAGTGCCCAGACCAAGGGTTTCCCAGCTCCAGACACCGCGTCCCGGCTTGATATAGCTGGTGTCCGCGAAAAGCTTCGGATCTGGTGCAGGATTGAGGTTGTTGATAAAGTCGCTATTGACCAATTCGTTCAAATCATCTGCCAACAAGGTCGCACGCCAAGGCGTTACAATGTCTCCCTCGACGTCAAATCCCTTATCCCCTTCGGTGAAATTTGCCACAACGGTGCGATCGCCCACGGCCTTGAGCCGCATGCCACTGTAGTTGTAAAGTGCTGCTTTTGTGATCAATGCATAGCCCAGCTTTTCTGGCAGCTCCATCACCAGCGGCACTCCTTGGATGGGACCGACGGATGCAGGAGTGGCGCTATCAAGCTTTCCGATATCAGTGGACATCCACTCGCCTGCGTAGGATTTCAGCTTCCAGCCGGGAGCCAGACGCTCGAAATACCAGACCTTGGAGTCTTTCATAATCGTCCAGCTGGAGCTTTCTCCATCGACGTGCTGTTTCCCTTCACCGGGAACGATATAGCGATACGCCGCACCATCATCATAGAGACGGAGCTCCAGGGTGTATTCTCTCCCGGTTTCCTTATGTGTAACCGGAAATATTAACTGGGTGTAATGATTCCGTGCCTGCCTGTGGTTTCCACGTGTTTCGTATTTTTCATCGATCACCGAGGTCTCCGGACTCCCGAGCGCTACACCTTCTCCCAACTTGATTCCTTCCACTGTTATCCCTAGGGCTGAAGGCTCGACAACTGTGGAGTTTTTAAAATCGACCCGGTAGCGAAGCGAATTTGCTTCATCCACGAAAATGGCAGCGGACACTTTCCCATCCGGGCTTTTGCCTAAAATCTCCTGCGCCCAAGCTCCGTGTCCACAGGTGATTGCGGCGATCGCCAGGAGGCTGTATTTCAAAGAATTATTCATCATATCGGTTTATTGGAGTCGGTCACCTGCTTGAAAGAGCTGCCGGACTTTAAGGCAGAAATCCTAGCGCTCCGCACGCAGGCGGACACATAAGAACGCGCAAAGAATGTATTATATTACGCCAACCTTCGGAATTTCATCATCCGCAAGGATCAGCCTCTCCATTTCATAGATCCGGGCGCCTGGAATCGAGCTGAGGTAACAGAAGCGCCTTCAAGCTTTCCACCCGCTCCGGATATTTGCCGGATAATTCATGACGTTCCTCGTTATCCTCAAGGATGTTATACAACTGGAACTCATCACGCTTGCGGTCTATCTCGATCAACTTCCAACCTTCTCTGGCGATGATGGCACTACTTCCCATATGGGCCTTCCTGTTGTTTACAATCACGTAATCGTGAGACTTCACCTGCGGCTTTCCAAGCAATGTCGGAAGATAGGAAATACCGTCCTTACCTTTCGGTAGCGAAACTCCACCGATTTCCGCCAAGGTGGCCATAAAATCATAATGGGCGCTAAGCAGCGATGTCTCCGTCCCCGGACTAACTTTTCCGGGCCAGCGCACAATCATCGGGCACTGCATCCCGCCCTGATAACCACTGCGCTTCAGCCCCGCGCGGCCGCCTGCGCCGTCGAACACATCTCCAGCCTCGGAGGTCCGCCACTTCTTATCGGTCAGGTTGGTCTTTTCGCCATCGGCTAGCTCCTGCTTCGCATATCCGGGCTTGGGACCGTAATAGAGCTCGTGCCCATTGTCCGAGGTAAAGATGACGATCGTATTATCATCAATCCCGAGCTCTTTGAGTTCTGCCAAAATCAAGCCCACATGATCATCGAGCATTTTCACCATCGAGGCATATTTCTTCTCCTGAAAAGTGAGCCGTCCATCGTTTGAAAAATCCGGATGGATTTCAGGGATTGCAATCGGCCCGTGCGGTAGCTGCGTGGGATGATATAGAAAAAAGATTCATCTTTATGTTCCCGGAGATATTTCAAAATACCGGCGATAAAGACGTTCTGGGAGTAGGTCTCCCCACCGTAGCCGACCGGTTCGGTGCCCTCCTCGGAGGTTTTGCCGCAATCAGCCATCGTATTTCCTTCGAGCATGAATTTTTCTCCGTTTCTCCAGAGATATGGCGGGTAAAAACCGTGGCAACGATTGTGATCATAATAGCCCTCGTGAAAATCCCAACCGTAGCGGCGAACTTGTTCATCCCACGTTAGAAAGCCGCGATCCAACTTGCCAAACTGCGCGGTTTTATAGCCTGCTTGTTGGGCAACTTGCGCAAGAAACACCTCATTCGGAGGAATGGGCAGGGCTGTTGCCTTCAATTCTGCCAAACGTTTTTGATACTCGGCCTCCGAGATTTTCCCAGAGTCACGGAGGATTGGCAATCCTCCCCGGGTCTCCTTCCACCCGCCAATCCTACCGTCATGCATTCCCGTGAGCAAAGTCCAACGGGCCGGAGCACAATACACCCCTCCGTAGTAGTTATTGAATTTCATTCCCTCCGCCGCCAAGCGATCAATATAAGGCGTCTTTACAATCTTCTGTCCGTAGCAGCCAAGCATTTCCGGACCCAGATCGTCGGCGAAAATGAAGATAACATTCGGTTTGTTTTCCGCTGGACGGGCCGTAGATACGGATACACCGATCGCCGACAGAATCAGTAGCGTGAGGCCTAGTATTTTCATTGAGAAATATTTTCTATATTTACTCGTTTTCCACCTTGGAAAATACACACGCTTCCGGCGCGCTTCCGCGGCCAGTCGGCGGATCGAGTGAACTCCTGGCTCAGCTATTCATCATTGTGTTTTGACCAAATCCGCGAAATACAATATTTCACAGTCTGCATATGACTTCACGCCACGGCATCGCAGATTTTATCGTATGAAAGAGCTCAAACAGATCGCCGTTCTCGTCGACAGTGCCTCCGGATGGGGAAGACGTGTCATTGAAGGTATTCTTTCGGAAGCTTTGGAACACCACCGCTGGCATATCTGGATCTCCCCGATGCATCGGAAAACCGAGTCATTTCTACCAAAAGGTTGGATCGGGGACGGAATCATCGCCCGCATCCCGAATGCAAAATCGGCATGTAATCTGGCAAAACTGAAAGTCCCAGTCGTTGACGTTTCTTCCATCCCCCTCCCTGGCAATCCCTATCCGCGTATCATGCCTGATCATGAGGAAGCGTGTCGCCTGGCATTGGATCACTTTACCTCAAAGGGATTCAAACGTTTTGGATACGTGGGGCCAGTCCGCCTGCCATGGGTGCAAGCACACTTCGCCGCTTTTCAAAAGGTTTTGGCAACACACAAGCTCAAAGGCAGGGTTTTCTCCAGTCCGATGGACTTCACTTCCCAGAAAGATTGGCAGGAGTGGATGGATTCCCTATGCCAATGGCTCGCCGAGCAACCAAAACCTCTCGCCATCCTTGCCTGGAGCCCGCGTATGGGCCGGGAAGTCGTTGAAGCATGCCGCATGGGCGGAATCCAGGTGCCACATGAAGTCGCGATTCTGGGTAGCAATAGTGACGGACTCTTGGACCAGGCGTGCCATCCTCCATTGGCCGGGATCGATGAGCCCTGTTTTGAAATGGGAAAGCTCGCCGCAAAATACCTGGACAGCCTCATCTCGGGTTCTGCCGATGTCCCCCCTCTGACCTTGGTCAAACCGTCCCGGATTATTCCCGGAGGTTCCACTGATACCCTTGCGCTGAACGATCCCATGCTCGTGCAGGTTATGAAATTTATCGAGTCCCACGCATGTGATTGCGGGATGTCCGTTGAAACCATCCTGCAACACGTGCCGATGGCCCGTAGGTCATTGGAACGAAAATTCCGCGAAACCTTTGACCGCTCTCCTGCGGAGGAGATCCGTTTGCGTCGGGTAGCCCATGCGAAAGCATTGCTTCTCGATACAGATCTACCCATGTCCGAGGTAGCGGAAGCCTGCGGCTACTCCACCTACAATTACCTGTATTCTGTCTTCATGAAATCGACGGGAATATCGCCAACAATGTATCGGGCAGAACATCGGTCCAGCGATCATTGCTGATCCTTCTCGCCCATCGAATCGTCATGCGGAAAAGAGCTGCAAGTTAACTTTATTAGGCCGACCGATGCATCGGGTTTAGGAAACAATGGAATTCCCGGTGAAATTCCATCTGAGCACCGGATTCTTCGCCAAACATGTCCTGCATGGTGAGGAGAGAGTTGTAGTTCTTGCGAACAAAGATATTGCAGCCACACACTACGCCTTCTCCTCAAGTTCAACGGTCACTGGGGAGTGGCAAAAAGTATCCCCGAGGGATCTTAGCTTCAATTTCTCACGAATCTTCTCAAGAATTTGTGCCATATCCTTTGAGTATGTCTTCCATTTGCTCTTCCCTGTGTAGTTTTCAGACTTAGCAACCTAGCGCGAGTATAAGGGTCCCCAGTCCGAAGTAATCCAAGCTAGTGCGTCCGACTTTTAATTGATCTGTGCAATGAACACATACAGTTGACGATCGACTTAGCGACCGATCCACATTGGGACTTTGTGGCTCCTAGGATAGCCAAGATACAAAAGGGCCGCGACTCTGTGATACCCGTCCATCAAAGCCGGAGGTTCTCCCGCATAGCATACTAGCGGAGCTGGAATAGCACCGTGCTTTTCTAAAAAGGTGATGATGCTCTCGAACCGATCTCTGGAACTTGGGGGAGCCTCGACTCCGGCTGTTGTTGTCCCAGTGTTGAACGCGAGACAACGATTCACATTCTGGTTGATAACTTGATCCAGCTCTACGCAGTCGATCGACCATTGGAGTTTGGCAACCTCTATCATCTTCTTGCTTCCAAAGAAATCTTCCCAACGGGTCCCCTTCGTTTCTTCATCATTCGTCGCAAAAGGCCAGCCATGAACCTCAGCTTTGGGTTCAAGCCACATTGCTCGAATCTCCTCTGGGAGATTCGGAAAAAATTCAGGCGGGACTATCATCATGTAAAGGTCAAGCGAAGATATTTTTCAGAAAACGTCATAGGAATAGCGCCACCGGTGTAAACTCCCAATTTAATCAGAAGGCTTCCTCGGCGTCGCCATCTCCGCCTTGTTCTGCTTCTTCTTAATTAGCCAGGATTGCTCACTCAAGCGCTCCTCGAAATGCGACGGCTTTAGACTTGGATAGTATTCAAAAACCCTCGCTTCCAGTGATCCGAGCTGCTCGATAGCTTCCCACTCGGTGGCTGTGTGTGGATCAAGATAGATTCAGCGCAGGGTATCGGGATTCTTGGTCAAGGCGACCCCTGTGAGAGCCATCTTGTAATACGAATAAGCACCGTCCGCTGGATAGTTCAGAAGATCTCTCATGTGCTGTTCCGATGGGTCGGCGTCAAATCGAGCGGCAAGCAAATCGAGTTCTTCGTAATGGTTCTTATCGCCTTCAAAAATAACGACACAGCAGATGACGATTAAGGCCACGAGTCCCATGAAGGCTATCACGCTCCTCACTATCATCTTTCTCATCGTGATTTTCTTGCAGAACGTCATAAGACACCCATCCGCTACCGGGGGCGCGCTTCGACTTCGGGGTTAGGGTTAAAATCATCTGAAAAATTCGACTCGGAACGGGTAGCGGATTGGTGTGCTCTGCCTTGTTAGCCTTCTTGTTCCCATTGTGTGTTGATGCTCTCGGAGGCAACTACCAGCTCTCGATACGAAGGCTCGTAATCACAGCAGATAATGACCTCGGCTATGTCAGTATGCTCGAATCTCTCAGTCACCTCTGAAACTATCTTCAAGAATAGAGGCAGGTCGAGGTCGCCATACCCTGCACCGAGAGGACTCATGACCAAGCTTCTCACATCGGCACGAGAGGAGCAAATATCAAAAAACCTGGAAACCAATGAACTCACAGTTTCAGGTTTGGTGTGATACATGGGGTCGGTGGCTATGGTGTGCACGATCAAATGCCAAGGATCACCTGGGCGATTCGAAATGAAAATCTCGCCAACCTCTGCATAACGCCGATTGGAGCTTCCAAGTTGACGGTATAAATCATCTTGAAAATCATTCCCGAACTTCTTCAGTAGGCATGCCCCAACGCCTCCGCTTAACATCAAGTTCACATTCGTAGAGTAGATCAACGCATCTGCTGCTACGGTTGTGATGTCGGTGTTGCGCAATACGCGTTTCATTATTCTTAGGCTAACGTCATAGGAATGGCGCGCCGGTGTAAAGTTCCAATTTCATCTGACAGCTTCAACGGCGTCGCCATCTCCGCCTTGTTCGCCAAGTTTTGGCGTCTGACGGCCGCAAACCACGGAAAGCCAGAAGCACCGAGCCGAAACCCAAGCCTATGCCCGGGAACTGCGAAGCGGACATCTATCTACAGGACATAAAGCCAAGCACTCAGCTCGAGCCAATGCCCGAGAAGAACGCGGCTCGCTACATCTGGCGGACGACAACCCAAGCACGCAAGCCAAGCCGACTCGGAATCCATCTCAATTTTGTGGCGAACGCCATAGGAATGGCGGCCACTGAAAACTCAAAAACAAACGAAAATGAACGATAAATTTACAGACTCCAAAAATGATCAGACGGCGGGTGAGGCTCGCCATCTCCGCCTTGTTAGCCCTGTTGTTACGTGGCAAGCTGCTAAGCTCCGACCTGTTGATCGCGATATGCCAACCCTAAACGCATGGATACTCTCGGTAGATGGGAAAGCTATTCTCACGGCGACGGCGGGAAGCGATCTCCATGAGTCTGTCTCGTCAGAAAACAGACGGATGATAGGGCAGGCACTCGTTGATTATCTGGCTAACGTCTGAGAAATGGCGATCCCGACCCTCATGGCGGGGCTCCCGATTCTCGTTGTCGGATTGAATCATCAGACCGGCAACGTAACAAGGCCGCTGTAAGGGGTCGCCATCTTCGACTTGTTGTGCTTCTTGGATTTCAACGTGCGATTGCTTTCTTTGCGAGTTGGATCGAAGCCAGATCACACCCAAGTGCCTTCATGACCTCACCGAGCATCTGCTGCTTGAGGTCCGTAGGCGTCGTGGTGATCACCCAATATGGTGTCCCGGGAATCTTCTTCGGATTGACGCTACGCCCAGACCCCTCGAGCTCCTGAACGCTCTTCGAGAAGTAAATGCGTCCTCGTCCCCTGACGTCTTCGACTACCGAAAACGCGTTGGCATCCTGCTTGTAGAGCCAAGAAAGGATCGCCAGAAAGCGTCCTACTGCGCCCTTGGCAAATCTGAACTCCGTCAAACTCAGGAAATCCTGGAGAGGTGATTCTTGGGTTGGTGCCGATACCTTACCCGCCCCGTTAAGGCTGAATTCTCTCCGAAGAACTAGATTAGGTGTATCCCCGAAATCCCGAACCTTCCCAAGCAGCACCTCATACACTTCGTCGTCAATCTCGATCGTTTTCACAGCGCCACTGTTCCAACTGTTTGGACAGTTGGCAAGATCTTTTTTCTGCACAACGTCATAGGAATGGCGCGCCGGTGTAAAGCTCCAAATTCATCTGACAGCTTCAACGGCGTCGCCATCTCCGCCTTGTTCGCCAAGTTTTGGCGTCTGACGGCCTCAAACCACGGAAAGCCAGAAGCACCGAGCCGAAACCCAAGCCAATGCCCAGGACGTGCGAAGCGGACCTCAATCTACAGGACATAAAGCCAAGCACTTAGGTCGAGCCAATGCCCGAGAAGAACGCGGCTCGCTACATCTGGCGGACGACAACCCAAGCACGCAAGCCAAGCCGACTCGGAATCCATCTCAATTTTGTGGCGAACGTTATAGGAATGGCGGCGCCGGTGCAAACTCCCAATTTAATCAGACGGCTTCCTCGGCGTCGCCATCTCCGACTTGTTCTGCTTCTTTTTGATTCGGGGATGAGCTGTAATGCAATTCTCTGAGGCGTAACTTCTCATCAAACCAAGGATTGCGATTAGGATCGTCAGTCATTGCTGCAGTGTAGTCCGCCTCCCATCCGACGTAAGTCTCATCGAATCCCTTCTCTATATCGAATCCGTCAAAATCGTGCAAACGGGCAATCGCGGCTCTGAAAGCATCAAGATGTCCCGATTCAAATGCCCGAATCATCTCCTCCTTCGTGCCAAAGTGAACTGTAAAGAAGGGATAGCCATAGCTGTTGGTTCTCTTTAGCTCTGGATGAGTGCCTTGGAAGGATCCAAACGCTTGGTTGAACGCGGAGTCAATCCTCTTGGTCTCCATCTTTGACTTGAAGACTCCGACTGCAACCCAGAAAATGACGATCGCTGCTGTAAAAATCCCGAATCTACTATCCACGAAATACGCGAGTCCACCTGTGATGACGAGCGCGACGAAAACGATCAAACAGCCGCGAGTAAACATTTTACTTTCCTGTGCAGGAGTCATTTTTTTGCAGAACGTCATAGCACACCAACCGCCTGACGGCAGCCGCGCTTTGACTGTGGGTTGAGGTTTGTAA
>NZ_JBHUIT010000013.1:0-1351 GCF_042683045.1 Luteolibacter algae
CGCTATTAGTCAACGAGTTTTCAAAGCTATAGAACTGTTCACTGCCGCACAGGCAGCTTAGAAAGATGCGGATAGGCCAATATCAGCCCTCGCGGAGTTCACTGCCGCACAGGCAGCTTAGAAATCAAAAGCCACTCGGAGCCGATACACCGCCTCGTTCACTGCCGCACAGGCAGCTTAGAAAATGTGATCCCCTCTTCTTTGGAGGTTCCAAAAGTTCACTGCCGCACAGGCAGCTTAGAAATCTTCTTCGGAGGTTCCAAAAGACTCGATGATGTTCACTGCCGCACAGGCAGCTTAGAAATCAGTGTGCGACTGTATGTCCGTCCTCCCGACGTTCACTGCCGCACAGGCAGCTTAGAAATATCTGGAGCGTGTGGATGCGCAACATGCTGCGTTCACTGCCGCACAGGCAGCTTAGAAATACGCATACGCGGGCCGCACATTCTGCGGTGCGTTCACTGCCGCACAGGCAGCTTAGAAAAGGCCTCCGGATAGGTGTCCGCACTGGGGAATGTTCACTGCCGCACAGGCAGCTTAGAAATACACCGCCTCATCTGGGGAGCCGCAGCCCCGAGTTCACTGCCGCACAGGCAGCTTAGAAAATAGGGCGGGTTGCACCATACGCGGCCTTCCCGTTCACTGCCGCACAGGCAGCTTAGAAATTGTCATAGCCGCCGGATGGGGACGGGCAGTAGTTCACTGCCGCACAGGCAGCTTAGAAATCAGCGAGTGGATCCGGAACAAGTGTAACGAGGTTCACTGCCGCACAGGCAGCTTAGAAAACTTCGCAGGCATCTTGCATTTTCTTGATCCCGTTCACTGCCGCACAGGCAGCTTAGAAAGCTGGGAGACGGCACTGGCATCCGGGCTCTGGGTTCACTGCCGCACAGGCAGCTTAGAAATTCATCCGCCGCGTCCATGATCACCTCCGCACGTTCACTGCCGCACAGGCAGCTTAGAAAAGAGACAGGATCACCTTCCCCTCATCCGGTATGTTCACTGCCGCACAGGCAATCAATGGGTGTTAGCTCCTCTTCGTCCATGGTGTTCACTGTCGCACAGGCAGCTTAGAAATGGGAGGCCACGGCACTTGTCAGCGGTGTCCGGTTCACTGCCGCGCAGGCAGCTTAGAAAACACATTGACCCAACCCCGAAGCTGGATACTTCCGCAGGGGTGCAATTCTTTCACGAACTCAATGACGGGCGGATTCTGGGCAGCGGCGATTTCACCAGAATCGAAGATGAAGCACAGTTCAAACTTGTTGCTCGATTACCAGAATCTCTGGGGTATATCTCCGCAGAAGTGGGGGACATACCTAGTAGACCGGCGAAAAAATCACGATTATCC
>NZ_JBHUIT010000014.1:0-5629 GCF_042683045.1 Luteolibacter algae
CTTGACCACACCCGCCCCTCTCCTTAGACAAACACCAGCCACGTTAGCTCTAGTTTAGAACTGTTCAGAAAATGGGGTCAGGCCACCGCCATCTCCGACTTGTTTTGTTGTGCCTCCCGGAGCGTGTCTAACTTCTCCGAGGTCTTTCGCTCCCACGGTGTGCCAATCAAGTCTGGATTCGCACCGGGCATCAATTGTTTCTGAGCCTTTTGCTTAAGAAATAGAGGTATGATAAAACCTGTGAGAATTCCGACTATCACCGACCAAAGGAAAGCTGCAAATTCAGGCGTTATTCCGATTCGACCATTACCGTTAGATTCGGCCATTGCAAACGGACTCCAAACCCACATGATCAGCTTCCCACCGTGAAATACGATGCCGGGTTCTGAGGTGAAACTAGCCATTCCGGAAGCAAATAACATGGACGCTAAAGCGATGGTAATTCCAATGTGGAGAACAAACATGCCGACACTCCAACTAAACGAGAATTTACAAGTGGGGCTCATTGGAAGGATTCTTCATTTCTTAGCGAACGTCATAGGAATGGCGCGCCGGTGTAAAGTTCCAAATTCATCTGACAGCTTCCTCGGCGTCGCCATCTCCGCCTCATAAGATCGCTTTCGAGCCCACATGGGCTATAACAATCGTTCCCATATAGGAACCCAAAACGGCCGCATCGTGCAATCTGAAGCTCCGTCAAGACCTCCGCTCCAACGGATGAGTCTGTGAACAAGATAAGGCACGATGCGGCGCTCCTGGCCTCAAAGTCCGAGCAGCATCTTAGATCATTGCGAATCTGTTTTGATGAGACTGTGACTCCTCCGCCAAGAGATGTTTCGGGAGCCCTTTACGGACAACCAATAGCAATATGAAAACTACGATAAAAACCACTACCCCGCCCAGCTTTTTCCTCGGCATCGATGTCGGAAAGAAGGATCTCTTCTGCCACATCATCAGCCCGGACCAACCCTCTTCCGAGCGTTTCGACAATACCTCCACTGGCGTGAAATCACTCGTAAAATGGCTCAACAAAACAGCCCCTTCCGCCCAACTCAGTGCCTGCCTCGAACAGACCGGCCACTACGGCGATGCCATTGGCACAGCTCTTCACCAACGTGGCATCAACAGCCTCCATCTGTTCAATCCCCAGCGGATCAAATCATTCGGACAACAAAAACTCAGGCGCAACAAAAGCGACACAGCCGATGCCAAACTCATCGTCCGTTTCCTTAAAGCAGAACAACACGAACTACGTCCCTGGCAGCCGCGAAGCCCGCAGCAGCAACGAATCACCGAGCTAAGCCGCCATGCCGACTCCCTCACCCAGGACGCAGCAAGACTCAAGACCAGGCTCTCCGCCAAACCGGAGAAAACCGTTGTGGCATCGCTCGAGCGGACCATTAAATTCCTGGAAAAGGAGATCAAATCCATCCGCAAAGGCATCCTCACAACCATCAAATCCGACGCCGGACTCCTCGCCAAATACAAGCTCTTGAAAACCATTCCCGGCATCGGGGATGTTGCCGCTCAGATCATCATCGCCGAGCTTCCTGATCTGTCCGAGTTCGAAGATGCGCGCCAGCTCGCCGCATGGTCCGGCCTAACACCACGTCACTTCCAGAGCGGGACATCAGGCAAGACCCAGACACCCATCACCAAGATAGGATCGGTGCGCTTGAGACGGGGTCTATTCATGCCCGCCATGACAGCAAGGAACAACAATCCCCTGCTCAAAACCTTCGGCGACAGGCTCAAGGAAAACGGCAAGAAACCCAAACAAATCATCATCGCAATCATGCGCAAACTGCTCCACCAGATCTACGGAATCCTCAAGTCAGGACTACCCTACAACCCCGAAAAAAGAGGCTTCATCGGGTCTTGAAATATCCCTTCACTACCACCACAGAAAACTCCTAAAACCGACAAATTACTCTTGCGCTTTCAACGCAGCATCTTGTTCGCCTTCTTCAATTGTTGTCGGTAGCGAGATACCAGCCGTGTCCAAGATCAATGCAGCGCATCCCCTCCGGATCCTTCCCCGCCTTAGCCCATGCGGAATATTGGTCTTTGAATTGTTCTGCTGTTGGAACTGCGATGTGGGTGGAGATATCAAGGTATAGGATGGTGAGGCCATCGATCCTATCATCGTTAAATCCGTGACAGCCTGATGCCTTCAGCCGCTTCATCCAATCTCCGATCTCGGGCTGAAACTTCCGATCCCCAACGTATCCCTCTTCTACTACGTCATCGCGACGAATTACCGTCACAAATTCACGTCCGTCAGACCAAATTAGTCGCTTCACTGCATTCTGCTTCTGAATGTCTGTGACTATGGCGGCCAATTTAGTCCGTTCACGTTGAACAAACCTGCCACGCTCTTCGAACTCTAATAGGGTCTTCTTGCATCCCACGATCCCGACGATGGCAGCGATACCTACTACAATGCTGAACGCGTGGATCTTCATTTCTTTGGCGAACGTCATAGGAATGGCGCGCCGGGGTAAAGCTCAAATTTATCTGACAGCTTCCTCGGCGTCGCCATCTCCGCCTTGTTCGGTTTATTTATTGATTGCTTCGGTGGCGTATCGTGCACGCGACTGACCGTTCATCTCGGTACCATTCCGCTTGCACCAAGATTGAAATTCGTTGAGATCGACATCAACACGAATTGCCGTAACGCCGTCCGAAGATAGGCGCAGGGTCATTCTATCAACCGCTGCTTTCCATTCGTTCCAGCTCTCAAAATTACTGTCGCTATCAGTCATCATAGCCACGAAATCCTCCCACTGGTGTTCTCTGACGAAAAATATTGCAGCGCGAACTTCGCCTGGCTGTTCGGTTATCATGTTCTCGTGTGTCACTGTAGTGTCTTGTCTTTGCTTAGGCTATTATTTTGAACCTGCCATCACTATCTAAGCGTGTAGCAATGAAAATTCTTACCGAACGTCATAGCAATGGCGGCGCCGGCTTGCACGTCCAAAATTAATCAGACGGCTTCCTCGGCGTCGCCATCTGCGCCTTGTTCGCTTGTTGTTTTGCTCGAGTTGATGATGGTTTCTGTTCCCGTCGAACGGTAGACCTTGATAAAACGAGCGATCTCCCAGATTAGAATCAGAATCGAAACCAAGCTCACTAGGCCAGACTGTAACACCCAAAGATCATGTCTAGAGTATACGAGTTCATACGATTGAATATCCGACTTACGAACTGAGAAGATCGCATGAAAAGCGGCTGGCAGTCCATGCATACCGCGAATGAAAGAAAGCGTAAGCAGTGGAACCACCCACCCTTCACGTTTCAGCATTCTGATAAGAGGTTGCATTCGGGGCTGCTCAATCAGTGGCGTGCTCATGGCTTGAATTTTGTAGCGAACGTCAGAGTCCAGTCACGCCCTGCCGAGGGCGCGGCCAAAACTCATGATACGATATCGAGCGTTGATGTCGATTCGAACTCACAGCGGGCAGGGCGTTGATCTGCGACGACTTGTTATCCCCAGCTAGATTTGCGACAAGGCCGTGAGACAGACAGCTTCGGAGACTCGATCAATCCAGCGGTGATCTTGCTGGAGGGACGCAACTCCCATGGCTCCCTCTAGTGCGGAATAGACTAGTTCGGCGCGCTTGCGAGCGTTTGCATCGTTAGGGGTTTTCTCCAGTGCCTGCTCAAGCCAAGCGATATTGGCTTGGACAAATTCGATCACGACCTCTCTCACGCTGTCCGGCAATTGTTCTGCTTCACTCGTGAGCACGCCGCACAAGCAGGCGCGCTGGGATGACTGGAATGCCTTCTTGAAGACCTGGCAATACAGCTCGAGTTGCGCTTCGGGATCATGTCCGGCTGGCTTCGGCGCGCCGAGCGCAGCGAAGAAATTCTCGTGATACCTGCGTGCGACCTCCAATGTCAGGGCTTCCTTGGTGGGGAAATGGTGGTGAACGGATGCGCTCTTAATGCCGATCAATGATGCTATTTCCCTGAAACTGAAGCCATTATAGCCTCCAGCGCGCACCATTTCCTCAGCAGTGTCCAATATTCTGGATCGGGTGTCTGACATTTTTTCTATCTACCAGTAGATAGTTGTTGATGCAATCGGAATATTGTCCATCTTCACCTTAAGCCTACCTACTGGTAGGTTGGCTTTCAAATCGAACTAGGATCAATCACATGAATACTACAACTTACATCATCGGCGGCTCCAAAGGAATGGGGCTGGAAACGGCAAAGCGACTCGTCTCCAGAGGCGAGCCGGTCACATTGGTCGCCCGTGGCTCTGAAGGGCTCGCTGCGGCAAAAAACGAACTCCTCGCGCTCGGTGACAGCCCGGTGGAGACCATCGAGTGCGATCTGTATGATCCGGCTCAAGTTGATAAGCTCGCCTCAACGATCCGCGACAGCGCCCGTCCCATTTCAGGCCTGGTGAATGCAGCAGGGTACTTCGCGCCAAAGCCATTCCTCGAACAGTCGCGGTCTGACTACAAGGCCTACCATGACCTCAACGAATCGCTCTTCCTTATCACGCAGGCAGTCGCCGGGAACATGAAGCGCAACGGAGGCGGATCCATCGTCAACATTGGGTCCATGTGGGCGAAGCAAGCGATCAAGGCAACGCCCTCCAGCTCTTACTCCATGGCGAAAGCCGGACTCCACGCGATGACGCAGCACCTCGCCATGGAGCTTGCCGACTCAAACATTCGGGTGAACGCAGTCTCACCTGCCGTCGTCGTCACGACGATCTACAAATCGTTCATCGAGGAGGATCAGATCGAAAGCACTCTCGAAGGTTTCAACTCGTTCCACCCCATCGGTCGCGTGGGACGGCCCTCCGATGTGGCTTCAGCGATCGACTTTCTCCTCAGTGCCGAATCGTCATGGGTGACCGGCGCCATCTGGGATGTCGATGGCGGGGTCATGGCCGGGAGGAATCAATAAGCGCGATTTGCATTGCTGCGGGCTGCACCGATCAGGCGCTTGATCGGTGCGGCGATTTTTTGAGGGATAACGTTATAGGAATGGCGCGCCGGTGTAAAGTTCCAAATTCATCTGACAGCTTCAACGGCGTCGCCATCTCCGACTTGTTAGCCTCTTGTTCGTTTGTTCTGTAGCTCCCATGCCCGCTCTGTCCAACCGTAGCCGCCATGGTCTGATCCCTTCGGGAATCTTGGTGGGTGTCTATCGAATCCAGCCTTCGGTTGCCTTCTTGCTAGGTTGCAGTAATCAATAACCTCGTCGAGCAAATCAGGCTCAAGCTCCTCGATTAAGGCGGTCATCTCGAATCTGAATTGATTTGGTTCGCGATGAGGCCACTGCGTCTTGGGCAGTTGAGTAGAAATCTTATTGGTGAATCGGACAATGTCCTTCATGCTGGAATAGAACGTAAGGTGTGTCCAGACAGGTGTCATCCAGCCATTCTCGCCCAGTAGCCACGAAAGTTGGCCACCTCTGTAGCGCGGGTCTTCGACATCGTCGCGCCGCCTCAAAAGGAAGGTCATGTGTGCGCCTATCTCGGCGAGCGTTCTAAATTCCATTTGGTTTCCTTGTATATTATAGTCTTCGTTTTTCTGGCTAACATCGAAGTCCTCTCACACCTGCCCGGGGGCGAGGCTTCGACTGTGGGTTAATGGTTGAATGGTCA
>NZ_JBHUIT010000015.1:0-1452 GCF_042683045.1 Luteolibacter algae
GAAACGTCGATTTCCTGCTTCGGACGGCGGTTCATTTTCTTGAGCTAACGTCATAGGAATGGCGCGCCGGTGTAAAGTTCCAAATTCATCTGACAGCTTCAGCGGCGTCGCCATCTCTGCCTTGTTCGCCAAGTTTTGGCGTCTGACGGCCGCGAACCACCGAAAGCCAGAAGCATCGAGCCGAAACCCAAGCCAATGCCCAGGAAGTGCGAAGCGGAGCTCAATCTACAGGACATAAAGCCAAGCACTCAGTTCGAGCCAATGCTCCAGAAGAATTCGGCTCGCTACATCTGTCGGACGACAACCCAAGCACACATGCCAAGCCGATTCGGAAACCATCTCAATTTTGTAGCGAACGTCTAAGCAATGGCGGCGTCGGTGGGAAGCTCCAAATTCATCTGACAGCTTCCTCGGCGTCGCCATCTCCGCCTTGTTCTGCCGGTCTTCCTTCTTGTAATCTAACTGCCAGATTCATCTGTTTCAGTTGGTTGAGCATATTTGAAACCGATAATCTGTGAAAAACATGCCAGGCTTCGACCGAAATCCGCTTACTCACGCGCTTCCAAACGACCGCCTCCGTCTAGCTGTCGGCAACCAGCAACTTCAGCCTCCCCCATCAACCTTTTCTTCAAAGTGCGTTGGTCTTGTTATAGCAGAACGTCATAGGAATGGCGGCGCCGGTGTAAACTCCCAATTTAATCAGACGGCTTCCTCGGCGTCGCCATCTCCGACTTGTTAGCGTTATATTTGTAGTGCTCTGATCTTGGAAGCCAGCGTGAGACAGAAATCGACATACTCACCAACAACTTTCTGGTTCATATCGCTAAGGTCAGTCTCATGAGCTGCCTTGTTGCGCAGTCTTGCTAGGCTCTGAAAGGATTTATATTCGTCTTCTGTGATCAGGCTTTGTCCATAAAGATACTGAGCGGTATCGCGAGGATTCATAAACACCTTCATTCCTGGCTTTACGATACGTGTGTAGGCATCAGAACTGGCAGATTCGAGTTCCAGCCACGCTTCCATAATCGCAGAACGTGGTGATACCTCTGCGAGTTGAAGATAGTAATTCCGCGACTTGAGTAGGTCGCCGGGACTATCTGCGGAGAGCGTATCATCTGTTGCGATTGTTGGTGGAACTGGCGTTGCTTCCAAAGCGTCGCGGAACTCCGCCTCAAACTCCTTATACTTAAGCTTCTTTAAGAGTGGGATGAGTTCAACGAGCGGCTTTCTAAGAAAGAAGATCGCGAGAAAAATTGTCGCAGGCCACGCGAGCGACGAAACTAGGCTAGCGAGGAATTCTAGGAAGGTCATATTTTATTCGCTAACGTCATAGGAATGGCGCGCCGGTGTGAAGCTCCAAATTCATCTGACAGCTTCAACGGCGTCGCCATCTCCGGCTTGTTCGCCAAGTTTTGGCGTCTGACGGCCGCGAACCACCGAAAGCCAGAAGCA
>NZ_JBHUIT010000016.1:0-75473 GCF_042683045.1 Luteolibacter algae
GTTTCAGTGGTTTTACCACAAGAACTCTAAAAAGGAGCTGTCCGATTTTCTGGGGTCAGGCCAAGGTGATTATGAAGACAATTCTACCCGATATTTGAATAGTAGAGCGATTATTCCGTCGTAGTGTTGGGTATGAGAATGACTGAGAAGATTGCCGTTATAACTTTGAGCTCGTTTCTTCTGAATTGCTGTGGACCCGCTCCACTGCCTGCGAGTTCAAGGGATGCCAGGAAGAAGCCGAAAGCTGATAATTCCAATCTCAGGTTGCCATCGCAATGGGGAAGCCGACCTGACAACCGAAAGAATTGGTGGCTTGGGAATGAGACAAGATATCCGAATTCAGGGTATTACTCTAGTGAGCAACGCTAGTTTTCTTTATTGTGCAGTAGTCACAGGCTCCGGCAGGGTTGCCATTGCTTCCTCGATACGAGGATTGATCTTGTGTTCGACAGTCTCTACTGCCACACGAATCGCGTTTCGAACGGCAAGGCCGGTTGATGAGCCATGGGCGATAATCACTACACCGTTTACTCCCAAAAGCGGGCTTCCGCCATACGTCTCGTAACTGCTTTTTGCTTTTAACGCCTTGAAGGCGCCTTGAGCGAGCAGGGCACCTGCCATACGAATTGGCGTTTCTTTAATTTCAGTTTTCAACCATTTAGAGACTGCCTTTGCTGTTGCTTCAACGCTTTTTAAGACAATGTTGCCAACGAATCCATCACAGAGAACGATATCCAGTTTCGTCTCAAACAAGTCGTGGCCTTCTACATTTCCCACGAAGTCGATTCCCGGAGTGGCTTTCAGAAGTTTGAATGTTTCCTTGGTGAAAGTGGTGCCCTTTTCGTCCTCTTCACCATTGGACATAAGGCCGACTTTGGGACTCTTTACACCAAGAACGTGTCTCGCGAATGCTGTTCCCATGATCGCGTAAGCCACCAGGTGCTCGGGCTTTGCTTCTGGATTTGCCCCGGCATCGAGAATGTTACAAATTCCATGCTCGTTGGGCAATGGAGAGGCGATGCCTGCTCGATCCACTCCCTTAAGGCAGCGCAGTTTCAGGGTTGCTGCTGCTACTGCGGCTCCGGTGTTTCCAGCCGAGACGAAGGCGTCAGCAGTGCCGTCCTTCACCATATCCATTGCCACGCAGATGGAGGAATTCCGCTTCCTCCGCACAGATTTCGCACCTGGTTCCGCCATCCCGATAACATCCGCAGCATGTGCGATACTCACACGAGGGTCATTCAGGTTCAGACCATGTTCCAACGCCTCTTTCCTAAGAATCGCCTCATCGCCAACTAGATACAGGTGGTTGAGTTTCGGGTAATTCTTGAGGGCCTCGATGGCTCCGATGATATTGATCTTCGGGGCGTGATCGCCTCCCATGGCATCCAGTGCAACCTTCATAAACTGATGGATAATTGTATGAGGAAATTATCGAGAAATTACGATACAAAAAACCCTCGCTAGAAAAGACCAGCGGGGGTTCTTGTATTCCTCTGAGGAAAACAGGATTATAGAGCCTCCACTTCGAGAACCTTACGGCCCCGATATGTGCCGCAAGATGGGCACGCAATGTGTGAAGGAATAGATGCGCCACAGTCGGAACATGTGCTGAAAATAGGTGCTTTCCAGCGATTTGCGCCACGGCGCATTTTTTGGCGGCTCTTGGATTGACGGCGTTTTGGTACTGCCATGGTCGTAAATAAGTTAAGTTTGATCGTTGAGACCCGTGAGGTCATTGAGGGCTGACCATTGGTCTGTGCCTTCGTTGCGGGGGGCAGGAGATAGACCATTTTCCACCGGCTTGTCTACTGCTAAATATCTTGAATCTATTTCACATGGCTCCGGGTTGTCACCTTCGTCACAGCGTGGGGCAGTCGGAAATTCCAGCAAAACCTCTTCCCGTAAGGCTTCTGTGACATCCACTTGACTCGAATTCTCGATTTCTACCGCGATCGTAGCCGAGTTGAGTTCGATTGTTTGAACAAAATTTTTTAAAGTTACAACGCATGTGAACGTAAAAGGGGCCGAAATTTTACCAGTTAGTAAAAGCTCGGACCCGAATCTTTGAATCCAGAGATTGTATTCCAACGGACCAGCCGGCTGGGCGTCTCCTTTGGGAAGATCGAAAATTGCACCATCCAGCTCTCCGGAAAAGGCCTTTCCTTCTTCCGGTAGACTGGGAAGATCGATAATTAATGATTGGTTCATAAAATAAAATTTAGGGCAGATTGCCTGGGAGGCAAAATTTTAGAATGGGCGCGTCTCTATTCTTACTCTGCGCGAGAGAGGCGTGTGAGACCACGTTGTAAAAGAATGCCATCGACGTTTGTAGAGATGGTTTCATCCAGATAGGCCGTGAAGTTCTCTTCCAAAAACTCGATGGAGTGCAGATTATCAGCATTCGGTTTATCAAAAGCCTCGATAAGTGTCTTCATGCTATCGATCTCGATGCCATTTACCTTTTTCACAATCAGATTGCGAAGAGACTCGTAACCGACCGTAGCCGGTGTGGGAATGGATCCACTTAAGAAAATGACGCGTTTGGTATTGTTCTCATATTTCTCGGGATTCTCATAGGCGTCCAAGAGATTGAGTGGAGCGCGGCTGGTCCAATCTTTACCAAAAGCTTCCAGAACAGGACGGGTTAGCTCCTGGAAGACCAATCCGCCTTTAACCAGGAAGTTGGGCGGACGATCGAATTGATAATCCGGAACGAGGTGATCCTGAGGTTCTTCCCGTGTCAAAATGGCACTGATTTCCATCGGTTGTCCTTCGCGCAGTATCGAGAGGTTGATCTCGTCTCCCGTGGATTTTTCGCCCCGAACTAAATGTCCCCAAAAGACAGGGCCGTATTGGGGATGCTGGTAGTAACCGCGCCGATCGATAGGGAAGCCTGCTGCCGCAAGTAGCACATCTCCTTTTTTGATACCCGCCAGATCCGCCGCTCCGCCAATCCGGACGTTACTTATATAAAGACCTCCTTGCTCCGCCGTTAATTTCAAAAAATCTCTAAAAGACGGATCTTCGGTGCGTGTGACCGAGATACCCAATGAGGGGAAGCCTGCATAAGTTTCTCCTTTGGCGCTTTCGAGAAAATGTGAGATGACATCAATCGACAGAACATCCGAGATTTGGTCATCGGAATCATAGCTTAACAGAATACCGGCAAGAGCGTTGTCTTTGAGCACCGGAAGAGAGAAACTGCTGGCGGCACTTTGCATTGAAGCTTTCACCAGGTAAGTGAGAAAACTCTGGTTCGGTAAAAAGCTGTTTAGAACTTCCACCGACTGGAGCGTGCCAAAGGTTAGCAGGGTCGTCCCGTTGTCCTCGACCTGGAAGATCTGCATCGAGTCTCCGATGGCTGGTTTGTCCGCAATCGGAAGCGGCCGGGTATTTGCGAAAAAATCTTCCCGTTGCTCATCCGATTTGACCGTCAGTAGGGCAAGGTTTGCCTCGTAGTCCACCGCGACGATTTTTGCCTCAGCGGTCCTTGAACCATCTGGTAGCTCAAGCTCAAGATAAGTGGCATCCGCTACCATTTCTCCTGTGGTGAGCACCTGGTTCGGGGCAACAATGGCGCCCAGAGACCGTATTTCCTGAGGCGGATTTTTCTCCCATGGCTGGGCGGCATTCCAGGATTGGCTCGTGGAATTTATCCGGACTACAGACTCGACAAGATCGACCGCAGGAGTGGTGACTTCCACCTCGACAGGCGCTTTTTCCGTATTTGTTTCCGGAGCTTGGGGTTTGCAAGAGGCAAGCAGCAAGCCCAAGGAAAGAGGAAGAAGGTATTTCATTTGATAAGGTTGAGGAGGGATTATTTGAGCTCCAGGACGTCCTGCATATCGTAAAGACCGGCGGGTTTATCAATGAGCCAAAGCGCAGCACGGACCGCGCCGGAGGCAAACGTCATGCGGGAGGACGCCTTGTGGGTGAGTTCCACACGTTCTCCGTCTGCCGCGAACATTACTGTATGATCCCCCACAACATCTCCACCGCGGAGAGTGTGCATCCCGATTTCCTTGGCTTTACGGGGACCGATGTTCCCAAAACGGCCATGCGCGACATCTTCTTTATAGGATGTTCCGGTTTCTTCATTGAGAATATCAAGAAGGCGGCGGGCCGTGCCGGAAGGGGCGTCGATTTTGTGACGATGGTGCATCTCTGTAACTTCGATATCAAAGGCATCTTGCTTCAAGATGCGGGCTGCGCGACTGGTAAGCCAGAAGAGGGTATTCACTCCTACTGAAAAATTGGGTGCGTGAACGATCGGGATGATTTTAGCAGCGGCGTGAATCGTCTGTAGCTCGGCTTCCGTATGACCTGTTGTGCCCATGACGACTGGCACTTTGTGCCTCAAAGCGGTTTCGATAAGGCTTGTGGAAAAAGTGTGAACCGTGAAATCGATGATGCATTTCGAGGCTTTCACAGCATCATCTAGGTTTTCGCCTGCATCGTGAGTGGCCCCGATGGTAGTTCCCGGATTGATTTCAGTGGCCTCAATGACTGCCTGGCCCATCCGACCTGATTTACCTGTGATAAGAATTGGAAGCATATGCGCGGGATGATGCAGTTGCTTCGCGGAAATGGAAATGGGAAATTTTTGCGAAAACTGAAATGTAAGATGGTTTCCGGGCGGTCCGTATTGTTCTGGTGAGACTGATTTTCGTAGCGATTTTCTGTGCAGCTTGTTCGTTGCATGGAGAGGTGGCCTCTCCGCTGTTCGAGCGTGTGCGCGAAGTGCTGGAGGTGAGCTGCGTGGAGTGTCATACCGAGGACAAGGCAAAGGGAGGTCTGGTCATGGCCACTGCTGAAGCCTTCCTGGCTGGCGGAGATTCCGGTAGGGCCCTAATTCCGGGAGATGCAAATGCGTCATCGATATATAGCCGGGTGATTCTTCCGGCCGATGATTACGACCGGATGCCTCCCAAAAAACATGCCGGGCCTCTCGCTTCGGAGGAAATTACGGTGTTGAAGGATTGGATAGAAGCCGGTGCCGAATGGCCGGAAGGTGAGAAGCTACAGGCGCGGGCAAGGACCGCGCTTTCCAGATGGGATGCTCCGGCGGATCCTGATATTGTTTCCATCGAGGTTTTTCCTAAAGAAATTCACCTTCAAAGCGCTGCGGATTTTCACCGCGTGGTCATCGTGGCGAAGATGAATGATGCCTCCACTCATGATATTACCCGGCAATCCAAGCTCTCCCTGGCGGATCAAGGTATCGCCGAATTAGATGGAAGCCGTTTGTCACCGATTGAAGATGGGGCAACAAAGCTCCAGGTGGAATACCGCGGACTGCATTCTGAGGTGCCCGTTTCGGTAAAAGATGCAAAGCGGGAGCGACCGATCTCATTCCAGCTGGATGTTATGCCCGTCCTGACAGCTGCAGGATGCAGCGCAGGCTCATGTCATGGGTCTGCCCGGGGGCAGGATGGATTTCATCTTTCACTATATGGATTTGATCCCAAGGGCGATTACTTCCGACTAACCCAGGAAATGGTCGGCCGCAGAGTCAACCTGGCATTACCCGAGGAATCACTCCTTGTTACAAAAGCGATCGGTGGGGTTCCCCACACCGGCGGAAAACTCTTTGAGGCGGATAGTCCCTTCTACGAGACCCTGGTCGAGTGGATTCGGGCGGGAGCGAAATATGATGACGGGGAAATTCCACAGCCGACCGGAATCGAAGTCCGTCCGGAGCAAGTGGTGCTCGCCGGGCAGGATATCAATATCCCCTTCACAGTGCGTGCCATGTATTCAGATGGGACAGATCGGGATGTGACAGCGCTCACGACTTTTTCCAGCTCCAATGATAATTCTGTCAAAATTGATAGCGGCACGGGCATGGCGACTTCCGCGGCGCGTGGAGAGGCATTTCTGTTGGGGCGTTTCCATACATTTACCGAAGGCGCACAGGCCATCGTGGTTCCGGCGGATTCCACCTACGTGCGCCCAAAGACCGAAGAACTCAACTATATTGATACCCTTGTCGCCGAAAAGCTAAACAAACTGCGCATAGTTCCGTCCGGGTTGGCTAGCGACGAAGTATTTCTCCGCCGTGCTTATCTGGATATCGTTGGGTTGCCGCCCACGCTTGAAGAACGCGAAGGTTTTGTAAATGACAGGCGCGCGGATAAGCGGAAATTACTCGTGGACCAGCTTCTGGAGCGCGAGGAATTCACGGAAATGTGGGTGATGAAATGGGCGGAGCTGATGCAGATCCGGACAATTCGCAACGGAGCGAACACGGTTTCCTACAAGGCGGCTCTCAATTATTATCAATGGCTCAGGGCACGAATTGCCTCAAATACACCATTCAATGAACTTGTGCGCGATTTGCTTTCCGCGGAAGGCGGGACCTTCGGGAATCCCGCTACGAATTTTTTCCAAATGGAGAACGATGTGCTGAAGCTGACCGAAAATGTGGCCCAGGTCTTCATGGGGACGCGAATCCAATGCGCACAATGCCACAATCATCCTTTCGACCGCTGGACGATGGATGATTACTACAGCTTTGCCGCATTTTTTACCCAGGTGAAACGGAAGCCCGCCGAAGATCCCCGGGAACGGATTATTTTTGATGCCACGGGTGAGATCAAACATCCGGTAACAAAGCAAAACATGGTTCCGAAATTCCTAGGAGGCCCTCGGCCGGAAATCAAAAATCAATCGCGCCGTGAGGTTCTCGCCTCATGGTTGGCCTCGCCGGAAAACCCATGGTTTGCGAAGAATGTCGTAAACATCATATGGGATCACTATATGGGCGTTGGGATTGTTGATCCCGTCGATGATGTCCGGGTTTCCAATCCTCCTTCGAATCCAGAGCTTTTGAATGCGCTGGCGGAAAAATTTGTCGGGTATGACTACGATTTCAAAAAGATCGTGCGCGATATATGCACCTCACGCACCTATCAGCTTTCAACCGCGACAAATGAAACCAACCAATCCGATGAACGGAACTTCTCGAAAGCGATGATCCGTAGGGTCCGTGCGGAAGTGTTGCTGGACACCATTTCCAAGGTCACAAACACCTCGGAAAAATACAAAGGTCTGCCAAAGGGAGCTCGTGCGGTTCAAATCGCCGACGGTAATACGAGTAACTATTTTCTTACGACTTTTGGACGGGCAACTCGTGCAACGGTTTGCTCGTGCGAGGTGAAGATGGAGCCGAATCTTTCCCAGGCGCTTCATCTCATTAATGGCGAGACAGTCCACCAACGTATTGCGCAAGGCAAAATTGTTGAGGAAATGCTGCGCGATAAAAAATCACCTTCTGAAATAATCACCCACCTTTATCTCCGTGCTTTGAGCCGTGCTCCGACAGAAGACGAACTGCGGCGATTGGGCTCCGCAGTGGATGCGGAACAGAATCCGAAGGAGAAGCAGAAGGTGCTAGAGGATATTTTCTGGGCTTTGTTGAACTCGAAAGAATTTATCTTCAATCATTGATTGAAATCAGAATTCCTACTTGTGCCCATCTCACCTCATTACCATTTTTTTATATATGAAAAACCTAAAAACACTTGGCTTGTGCCTTCTGCCCGCGCTTTCAGCCCCATTCGTTCAAGCTGAAGAAAGCTCATGGATCCCTCTTTTCAATGGCAAAGATCTGAATGGTTGGACGGCGAAGTTCGCCAAGCATCCGCTGGGGGAAAATATCTTCAATACCTTTCGGGTGGAAGACGGGATCATCAAGGTTTCCTACGATAGTTATGAGAGATTCGATAATCAGTATGGTCACCTCTATACCAATGTCGCCTACTCGCATTACATCCTGCGAATGGAGTATCGCTTCGAGGGGGAAATGATGCCGGATGCGAAGCACTATGTGAATCTCAACAGCGGCGTGATGATTCATTCCCAGTCCCCGCTCAGCATGTCATTGGAACAGACATTTCCTGTCAGTCTCGAGTATCAGTTCTTAGCGGATGAAGGAAAAGGACCTCGGCCTACCGGTAATGTATGCACTCCAGGCACCAATATCGAGATGGATGGAAAATTGATCACGGATCACATTGTCCAATCCAGTTCTCCCACATTTTCGGCCGATGAGTGGGTGAAGGTGGAGATCGAAGTCCATGGCGGCGATGAGGTGATTTACCGGGCAAATGGAAAGGAGGTCTTACGCTTTCAGAAGCCGCAGATGGATCCGGAAAATCGTGTGATTTCCTCGGAATCCTTGTTCAAAGCTGGTGCGCCGAAGCTCCTGACCTTCGGCCACATTGCCCTCCAGGCGGAAGGGCAGGGCGTGTGGTTCCGGAATATCGAGCTGAAATCCCTTGAGGAATAATTCTATCGCCTCTGGCACTTGGGGCACCAATAGGTTGCCCGCTGGCCCATTACAGCATGGGCGATCGGAGTCGAGCAGATGCGACACGGTTCTGCTTTTCTGTCGTAAACGAACAGCCGTTGCTTGAAGTAACCGGGCTTGCCTTCGGAATTCAAAAAATCCCGCAAGGTTGTGCCACCCTGGGATATTGATTCCGCGAGAACTTCCTTGATCGATTTTACGAGCTTTGCCGCCCTCGGTTTGCTGAGCTTGTTGGAAGGAAGTTTTGGCTGGATACCCGCGCGGAAGAGGCTCTCGGACGCATAGATGTTCCCTACGCCGACAACGGTTTTTGCATCCATGAGAGCGATTTTGATGGGGGTGCCTTTATTCTTCAGAGCACAATGAAGGTTTCCTCCTGTGAAGCTTTCCTCCAAGGGCTCCGGACCGAGGTTTTTCAAAAGCTGGTGTGTCTCAATTTCCGACTGTGCGATCTCAAGGATCAACCCGAAGCGCCGCGGATCATGGTATCGAAGTTGTAAGCCGTTGGCTAACGACACGGCAAAATGATCATGTTTTTTCCATTCCTCAGCCAGTGGAACCAACCGCAGTGAGCCAGACATGCCCAAATGAATGAGCATGCATCTGGACGATGCTGTCTCGAGAATCAAATATTTTGAACGTCGCCTTACGGACACAAAAACCTCTCCGCAAAGTTCCGGGAGATTTTCTGAAATCGGCCATCGAAGATCGTGGCGGCGGATGATGATTTCCCGAATCGTTTGCCCGATCAAATGCGGTGATATCCCGAGGCGGGTGGTTTCGACTTCCGGTAGCTCAGGCATGGGAAACCCTAGAGGACATCTGCACCTGCCGCAACCAAGATCCGGTCGGTCGCCCTCGGTCTTTGACTTTCTGGATAGGTGCATGAAGACTCCTGCATGAAACGATATTTCTCTGCCGCATTGGTTGCCGATGCCTTGTCGCTGGGTCCTCATTGGGTGTATAATCAGGAAAAACTGGGACGGATTTATCCGGAGGGGATTCATCAGTTCACCGATCCGCAGAGCAGCTATCATCCGAATCGTAGAGCGGGAGAGCTAACCCATTTTGGGGATCAAATGGTGCTGCTGGAGAAATCGATTCAGGATGCGGGCGGTTTTGATACGAAGGCGTGGAAGTCCGGTTGGCTCCAGGGAATGGCTGACTACGATGGCTACATTGATGGCGCGACTAAACAGACGCTAGCTGCGGAAGGGTTAAGTCCATCGGAATCGAACGATCTTTCCGGGGCGTCACGGCTCGCCCCGATTTTGGATCAGAGCATTTCACTGCAGGAGGCGATTGATGCGGCACGGGCACAGACCGGGCTGACCCATGGTGACTTGGGAGTGAGCGATGCCGCGGAATTTTTTGTGAGGGCAGTTTATCAACTCCGGGAAGGGGCAACCATTTACCAGTCGTTTCTCGCTGCCGCAGAGGAGGGAAGCTATGCCGAGCTGGATGTGGCTTCCCATTTGATGACCGTGCGCGAGGTTTTGAATGATGATTTTTTGAAAGTAAGCACGGATATCGGGCTGACCTGCCATCTGCCGGAAGCCTTTCCCCTGACTTTGTTTTTTGCATTGAGGGAGGGAGCCACCTTTGAAAGCTCCATCAGTGATAATGGAATGGCTGGAGGAGATACTTCAGCTCGTGCGATGCTGCTGGCCGTGCTTTTCGCCGCACGTGATGGCGATGTCGGTGCTGGATTTGTCGACGGTTTGAGGGGATTCGGTAACCGTGGAATCGTGGTGAAGCCAGGATCAAATCATGTGGATCTGGAAGGTTCTCGTGGAAACTTGTCCGGCGTTTTGGAAATGCCGGAGGAATCTCCAATTGCCTTCGCGCTCTTCGCGCATTGTTTCACCTGCGGGAAGGATTTTATGCCCGGAGCAAAAATTTCCCGTGGCTTGGCAAAGTGTGGTATAGCGACCTTGAGGATTGATTTTTCGGGAGTAGGCAAGTCCGGTGGTGATTTCCGTGACACTTCGTTTGTTACGAATCTGGATGATCTCAAAGTTGCCGGACAATGGTTGTCAGAGCATTTTGAAACTCCGAAATTACTGGTCGGGCATTCGCTCGGAGGTGCCGCGGTTCTGGCTGCTGCAGGAGAGTTTTCCTCTGTGAAAGCGGTTGCGACGATTGGTGCGCCATTTGACCCGACGCATATTCGAAACCTTCTTGGCGATGCGGTGGCGGAGATAGAGACCAGCGGCTCCAGTGAGGTGGTTTTGGCCGGGCGAAAGTTCACGATCGGAAAGCGTTTCATTCGCGATCTCCATGATCATAATCAAGAGGATGTGCTGAATAAACTGCGTGATACCGAGGTGCTGATCATGCACGCGCCGTCTGATGATACCGTTGCGTTGGAAAATGCTGGAAAAATCTATTCCGCTCTCAAGCATCCTAAATCGTTCGTGTCCCTTTCGGGGGCGGACCATTTGTTGACGAATCCCGGCGATGCTGAATACGTGGCAGGCTTGATCAGCCATTGGGCACAACGCGCGATGAGGTGATCCGATTGGTGGCTTGTGAGTGGATGTGAAATGGTTAATCTCCGTGGCAGATGATTACTCAGGCATTTATTTTGGGAGCAGGACTGGGCACGAGGTTGCGCCCACTTACCACCGTGTGGCCTAAGCCGCTGGTTCCGCTTTTTCACAAGCCGCTGGCACTCTGGGCGCTAGAGGCCTGCGAAGGGATCGGCTGTGAGAGATTTGCCATCAATACCCATCATCTTCCGGAAAAATGGCAGGGTTTTGGAGAGGGGCGGGACATCTCCTTTTTCCACGAGACTGTTTTGCTGGAAACGGGTGGTGGATTGAAAAATATCGAGAGGTGGATGGAGGATGGCTCGCTTCTAATCCACAACGGAGACATTTTCTCGACAATGGATTTGGGGAAACTTGCTGAAGCTCATGAGGCAAGCGGCAATGAAGTGACACTCGCGCTTCGCTCTTCCGGAGGTGAAAAAAGAATCTCCCTCGGAGGGAAAGGTAAAGTGGAGGACGTCCGCAGCGAGGTCCGGGGCCTTCCGGGAACACATGCTTTCACAGGAATTTACTGTGTGAAAAAGGAATTCCTGGCCAGGATCCCTTCGGGCGAAGCCGTATCTGTGATTCCCGCATTTCAAGATCTAGTCCGTGAAGGAAAACTGGGTGGGATAGTTCTCGATCAAGGTGAGTGGATGGATCTGGGCGATGTGGGCAGCTATTTGGAGGCGCATCAAAAGCTTGCCCTGCAAAAGCCGATACATGCTGAAGCGGTGCTCGGATCCGGTTGTGTGATTGACCGCAGTGTGATTGGCAAAGGTGCCCGCCTCGGTAGGGGCGCCCGCATTGTCAGAAGCGTTGTCTGGCCTGGCGCGGTAGTTGCCGAGGGGGCGAATATCGTAGAGGAGGTGGTGCTCTGATCAGCTTACAATGTGGCGATCAGGCGGACGAATTGGCGTCCGTATTCCACATATGAATCGTAGCATTGCTGCCAATCCACCGAGTCTGGATCCGGAGCATGGAAGACGGTCGCCACGTGCGGCTCGATGGCAATCCAGCCATCGTAATTGTTTTTATAGGCATCTGTGAGGATTTCCTTGAGCTTCGCCTGACCAATGCCGGGCATTGTGTATTCCGGTTCCACATCCTCGGAGACAGGATTCATGCAGTCCTTGATATGAATGTGTGTAACGTGTTCGCGGATCTTTTGCCAAAACTCGAAGGGATCCTGCCAAGGGAAGCTGCCATCAGCATTTTGCTTGGAACGATCCAGCTGAAATACTGGGTTTCCAGTATCGAAGATGAGCTTCATGTCCGGCACTTGCTCGATGAGGCGTAGCGTGTGCTCTGCGGAAAAACCGCCCCAGTTCATGCAGTTCTCGTGGGCCACGGTGATTCCTTCATCTGTGAAACGCTTGGTGATTTCCCGCATGCGGCGGAAGCGCTCTTGCTCCTGTTGATCCTCGCCCCACGGCTCTTGCGCGTAAGACATGACCCGGATGATCTTTGTGCCCAGGCGGTTCATTCGCGGAATCGCGCGGCTGATTTCGCCGACGGTTATGGCAAAGTCTGAATCAATTTTTTTCGCCCAGTTTCCAATGGCGGAGCCAAATTCCGGGACGTGGATCCCGGCTGCATCAAGTTTGTCGGCAGCAGCCTGGAATTCCGCCTCTGGCATATCGTGGATGTTGTTGGAGCCAATCATCCGGCAGGAGATGGCAGACCAGCCAAGAGCTTTCGTGGCCTCGATTTGCTTGTCGAGATCGCGGGAAGCTTCATCGGCAAAGCCGGTCAGTTTTTGTGTGGAGAGCATGCGGGGAGAGTAGGCTGGAAGTTCGACTTTTTGAAATTCAAAGTTTGCGAGCTGCCCGAAGAGTTACCGCTCCTTTGGAAACTCCGCAGTATAGCTGCTTGCAAAGGCTCGTGGCTTGCGTCCAATCTTTGGCAACATCATGTCAGCCGCAAAGACCGCTATCACACCCACCCGCCAGCAGGATTTTCCCGAATGGTATCAGCAAGTTATCAAGGCCGCCGATCTCGCCGAAAATTCGGAGACACGCGGTTGTATGGTGATCAAACCCTGGGGCTATGGTATTTGGGAGCTTATTCAGCAGCAGTTGGATCGGCGCTTCAAGGCCACTGGCCACCAAAACGCCTATTTTCCACTGTTGATTCCGCTATCATATCTGGAAAAGGAGGCCGAGCACGCAGAGGGCTTCGCCACGGAATGCGCAGTAGTGACCCACCATCGTTTGGAGGCCGTGAAGGACGAGGAGACGGGGAAGACAAAGATGATTCCCACCGGCGAACTGGCCGAGCCGTATGTGATCCGCCCGACTTCAGAGACAATCATTGGTGCTGCGTTCGCGCGTTGGGTGCAGTCGTATCGGGATCTCCCATTGCTTATCAACCAGTGGGCGAATGTGATGCGGTGGGAAATGCGTCCGCGCCTTTTTCTCCGCACTGCCGAGTTTTTGTGGCAGGAGGGCCATACCGCTCATGAGACCAAGGATGAGGCGATTGCGGAAACACGGATGATTCACCGGCTCTATGAAGAGTTTTTGCGCGACCATCTGGCAATCCCCATAGTTCCCGGTGAGAAAACGGAAAATGAGCGTTTTCCGGGTGCAGACATGACATTGACCGTCGAGGCAATGGTGCAGGATTGTAAAGCCATTCAGGCGGGAACCTCCCATTACCTGGGACAGAACTTCTCCAAGGCCCAGAACATTTCGTTCGCTGGCCGTGATGGTGCGCAATCGTTTGCAGAAACCACCTCATGGGGTGTTTCCACTCGCCTGATCGGCACGTTGATCATGGCTCATTCCGATGACGATGGCCTGGTCCTGCCTCCACGGGTGGCGACACAACAGGTTATCATCATTCCCGTTACGCCAAAGGAGGATACAAAGGAGGCCGTGCTGGCTGCATGTCACGCATTGGCTGACACCCTTTGCGGGACCAAATCCTATCATGGTGATCCGATCCGCGCCCACGTTGACTCCCGCGATCTTCAGGGAGGTCAGAAGAAATGGGAGTGGGTTAAAAAAGGTGCTCCGATCCGAATCGAGATCGGCCCCCGGGACATTGAGTCACGGAAGGTTTGCTTGCAGAGACGGGATCAGCAGCCCACCGAAAAGGCCTTCATGGATAAGGAAGAGTTTATTCAAAGTGTCCCGGATATTTTACAGCAAATCCACGATAACCTCCTCTCCCGTGCTCTTGAATTCAGGAATGCGAATATTTTTGCCTGCAACGATATGGGGGAGTTTGACAAGCATTGGGAAAAAGAGAATCCCGGTTGGCTAGCCACCCCGTGGTCGGGCACGGCTGCGGAAGAAGATGTCCTTTCAAAGCAGCATAAGATTACCATTCGCTGCCTTCCCATTGAAGATGCGGGCCTACCCGAAGAGCTACTCGCAGCAGTAGGTCAGGACTGCATCCTTACCGGTAAGGCAAGAAACTCCGTAGCCCTTTGGGGACGGAGTTACTAGAAAGTCCAGCAGCCAGAGTGAAGCAGATTCACCAATCGGAGTGGATCTGCGGAACGTGGTTTGAAGTCTCAGAAAGAGAGCAGACCATGTAAAGCGATCCCACTGGAGGAAAAATATCCGGGAAGGGTGTGCTGTAGGTGCCGTTCCCAGGGCAGTTCTTCGTGCCTTGGGTATTATCGTAGGTGTCCTGTTCGATATAGCCCTTTTCGAGAAGGTGTTTTGCGATGTTTTGCGTGCCATTGGAGGCAAGCGGATGGCCGCCGGCATCGAAGCCATAGAGGTTCTGGTATGAACGTGTCGCGACTTGGACGCTGCGTAATTTCAAAATACATGTGGCACGGTCTGTGCCATTCTTCCAGCCTCTCGCACCAATGAACAGGATAGCAACGAGAGACATAAGAACTAGGATGACGACAGTAAGCTCGATCAAGGTAAGACCGCGTGCACACTTCGTCCGGGGGGAGGACTGAATTTTCATGTTGTAAGGGGGATGGGGTGGGAACACACCCACCATACTAATATCCCCCTTATTAGCAATTACGTAATTACGTAGTGAACCATACTCTAAGTATTTTTAATGATTCACTGTAATGACCTTGGTCTTTGCAAACTGATCTCCCAGTCGGCGCATACCGTTCGGTTTGTCTTTGTTAATGACTAGAATGATGAGCTCAATGAGTGGGAAAAACGGAATTATCATCGGGATATTCCGAATGATTCCAGGAGTCCAATCCCCGGAAAGGCTTTTACCACCTTCATTCACAGCTTGAAGGTTCACAACTTTCTTTCCGAGGCTCTGACCCTCGAGAAACGGCAATGAATCGCGGGTCAGAAGGTATCCGACAGCTGCCGGGTAGCCCAGACGGCCGTTAATCATCCCTGCCGCCCAACTGATGCCAATGGCGACAAGCATATCAATAAAAGCAGCCAAAATGCGTTTATCGAGGGGTGCCTCTGTTCCTTCAGGCAATACAGGAGGTGTGGAGGCAGGTGATTCCACTGTCTTTTCAATAGTTTCCGGAGTGCTTTGATTGTTTTCTTCCATACCTGCATCTTCTAATGAAATTTCCGGGGTTGGTCTAGAGGCTTTGAGTTAAAAATCGGCCACTCTCTCGACAAATGGTGGAATCGGGTTATTTGTCTAAAATATGAAATGGCTTGGTAATGGGGCAATGGCTGTAGGCTTGGGCTGCCTGAATGCGCAAACAACACCTGCTTCGCCCACTGTGAATGTGGAAGATGTGCGGAAGATGTTAAACGATGATAATGGGGATCTTGCCCGATTGGCGCGTGGGCTGATTGGAGAAGGAGATACCAACCGCTTATTCTATTTTCCTACACATGACGTTCCCGCCACTCCTACGAAATGGGGATTCAGCTATGATGATGTCATGTTCAGGTCCTCGGACGGGACCAAACTGAATGGCTGGTTCATGCCGGCACGTGGCAATACGGCCAAGGGCACGATCGTCTTTTCACATGGAAATGCTGGATCGATAGGGCACCATCTGGGCTTTGTCATGTGGCTGGTGGAAGCCGGATATCATGTATTTCTGTATGACTATCGCGGTTTTGGCAAATCCGAGGGTGTCGTAAACCGCGAGGGGATGGTAGAGGACGTTAAAGCCGCTTTCGATTATGTGGCAGGCAGGGCCGATGTGGACGCGGATCATTTGATTTCCTACGGACACAGCCTTGGCGGGGCAAAATCGGTGACAGCCATTGCCGAGCAAAAGCCCAGGGGATTGCGTGGAATGGTCATCGACGGAGCTTTTGCGTCATACCGTGCAATGGCGGTGATTGTAGGGGGGCAGTTTGGAGCCAGTCTCATCACAGACGAGCTTTCACCCCGGGACTTTATTTCAAAAATCAATAATACGCCACTTCTTGTAATCCACGGTGATCGCGATGAAGTGGTGCCGCTCTCCCAGGGAAAGACTCTCTTCAATCTGGCAAATGAGCCAAAGACGCTCTTCGAAGTGAAAGGCGGAAGCCACGGAAATTCTTTGGCGCTCGATTCCGGTGCATACAGGAAACGAATGCTCGAATGGCTGGAGGGTATCAGGTGACGAGTCCGGGCCGAAACGAATTTGACTCCCGGATCGGCCTCAAAACCAAATGATCAGACTTCCGGAGAGTCCTGATTCCATTCCCCGAATTTCCGGAATTTCTCGTAACGCTCGTCGAGGAGTTGTCTGGTATCGAGCGAGCAAAGATGATCAAGATGTTTCGTGATGTGCTCGCGGAATGCGTTGGCGCTCGCGGCGTGATCATGATGGGCGCCACCGATTGGCTCAGGAATAACATCGTCGATCAATTTCAGTTCCATCAAATCTGGAGCGACAAGCTTCATGGCCTCGGCGGCTTCCGGAGCATGTTTGCGGTGCTTCCAGAGAATGGCGGCGCAGCCTTCCGGTGAGATGACGGAATAATAAGCATTTTCCATCATTACCACGCGATCTGCCACTCCGATTCCCAATGCACCGCCGGAGCCGCCCTCTCCTAGGACCACGGCAATGATGGGAGTTTTCAGAAGCATCATTTCCCGCAAGTTGAAAGCGATCGCCTCCGCGATGTTGCGCTCTTCCGCTCCAATGCCGGGAAATGCTCCGGGAGTGTCGATGAGTGCGATCACCGGCATGGAAAATTTTTCCGCGATCTTCATCAGCCTGAGAGATTTGCGGTAACCTTCAGGGTGAGCGGAGCCGAAGTTACGCTTGAGGTTTTCCTTTGTGTCGCGCCCTTTCTGATGGCCGAGAACGACGCATTTATGCCCCCCGATCATGGCGAAGCCACCTGGCATCGACGCATCGTCACCAATATGTCTGTCTCCATGTAGCTCTGTAAAATCCGTGAACGCCAGCGATACATAATCGAGCATGAACGGGCGCTGGGTGTGACGGGCGATCTGGACCCGCTGCCAGGGCGTGAGATTTTCGTAAATTGCTGTCCGGGTCTCCGCAAGTTTGCGCTCCATGGTTGCAATCTCCGCGGATAGATCGAGGTTTTGCGCAGCGGCTTTGGCACGTAGCTTGTCGATTTCCTTTTCAAGCTCTGCAGCGGGTTTTTCAAATTCGAGGAGTTGCATGGTCGTAAAGTGTTTTGCCGCAGTTGGTTGCGGAAGGTGTGTTTGAGGAGAATATTGGTTAAGGAGAACGAGGGCAAGACTTCTGGATGACAGGTGGCGCTTGGCTTATCTTGCGGATTTACGGATTTCAACCTCGTTTCCAGAACGTGTCAGAAGGAAAAGCTCTTCCATATCAGCTTCTCGTAAGTAGATGCCACGTGGAGGATCTTCTTCGCTTTCATCGTAGGGAAATATCTGGATTGCCGGGCTTTTCAAAACGATGGATTTCCGGGTCGCGCGGTAGTTCTTTGCGGTGGGAGCGACGGTTTTTCCGTCGAGAGTCGATCGCCTCGAGGAGATTACCGTCTTTCCGCTGTTCAGGTTTATCCCATCCATGTTCAAAACGGGATACTCACAGATAAATTTCACGCCGTCCCAGAGCGAGACCGACTTGCGGTCCGGTTCTATCATGAGGCGGTAATTCAGTGGCATCACGAGCAGATCATCCCCGGGCTGGAGATTTTTGAGCTCCATCATACCATTGAGGTGCATCAGCATATCCAGTGAGATATCGTGACGGCTGGCGATCGCGTAATATGAATCTCCGGATTTTACTGTGTAGGTGGTTTTCCCTTCGGGGAAATTGCTGGCCAAAATTTCGTCAAGGTTCATTTGGCTCACGATCCGGCGGGCATTTGGTGCGGCGGGAGAAGAGGGAAAAACATTGATGATGGCCATAAGCTTTTCGCGGCCCGCAGGGATTTCGCCAAGAGCGATTAGCTCATGTGCTTTCTGGAACGCACGATCACCAGGCTCAAAATCAGGCATTTCCGCCGCATCCAGGACTTTGGCGAAGTCCTCTTCCTTGGGAACCTTCAAGACGCTGCCTGCCTCTGGGACGATTCTCTCGAAAACCCCGCCCAAAGGCTCAACGACGATGTGATACGAAAGCATCGCTGTGAAGGCCACGATTCCGATAACGCCCAGGCCGGCGATGATTTTGATAAAGAGCCAGAATTTCATGCTAGAAAGGTGATTTTATCGGCAATTACCGAGTGTGCGGTTGGGAAAACGACCTTTTCCGGCTGGATCGGGTATGCGAAGGGTCGAGGACATCTGGTTCACACGGGAAAATCACTTGGGCAGCATTGGATTTCAAGACCCAAACATCAAACGAATTGAAACACCGGCGGAAGATTCTAAAGCAGGCCCTTACGCTTGAAATCAAAGGCGTTGATGGCATGGGAGCGCAGAATCATCTCGAAGGAAAATTTGAGGATTGAGATTTCCCAAGTGTCATCGACACCTTCGATAATCGCGCGGGAGGGATTCCCTGTGCGACGGATATCTTCCAACAGCCGCTCTCTGACGGCTTCAATGGAATCGTGGATGATTTCTTCGTTAACCGCGATACGCTTGAACCGGAAGCCGTATTGGAGAAACGCGAGATCGTGGCCCTGGGCTTTGAGTTTCTCCACCATCGCCTCAAGACGTGCGCGGGCGGATTCATCAAAACCTTCCAGCTCAATCTCACGATAAGCTTCCGGTCTCAGTATCCGTGGTTTCATCGCTTCCACCTCGCCTGTCCGGATACGGACGGTCCCCACTTGGTCCATCGGCTCACTGATGAGCTGGAAGTCAAATCGGGTTTCGCCAAATGTCTGAATGCGGTGATCCGGCTCATGGAGAACTCGGGTTGTCTCCATCGCATACTGTATATCGTCTTGGCTAGGCATTTGGAAAAATAGACTGGCGGTCGGGGAAATCTCGATGCGAAGAACCCTTCGCGGTGTGTGGGTGGCAAGTATCCTCTGAAAACCGCAAAAATGCAAAGAAAAGGGCGGGTGCCGTGAAGCGCCCGCCCTTTCTTTGAAAATTTATGCTCGAAGCGGCTTATGCTTTCTTGCTGGTGATGAAAGTCACCACGTCGTTTACGGCCTGGAGCTTTTCAGCTTCATCATCCGGCACTTCAACGTCGAATTCCTCTTCGAGAGCCATGACGAGCTCGACGGTGTCGAGGGAGTCCGCGCCGAGGTCTTCGACAAATTTTGCTTCGGAGGTAACTTGGTCAGCGCTGACGCCGAGTTGATCCACGATGATTTCTTTTACCCGTTCTTCGATTGATTTGTCTGACATTTGTTGAGTGGTTGTGTGTTGGTGTTGGAAAACGGTTATCTGCTATCTGAGTAGCTTGGCAACCATGAAAAGCTGCAAATGGGGAAAACGAAAGGAAATTGCCGGGAATCAGTTGTTTTCGGGACGCTCGGAGGGGCTTTCAGGCTCGTCGATCGAGGTGTATTCAATGATTTCTCCAGAGAAGTTTGAGCGGATCTTTTGCATTAATTTCTCAGCGGGCTCGCCTTGATCTTTCTTGAAGCCCCCATAGGTCAATCCGTCAATCCTGGCGCGACCTTTTCCTGAATTTCCGTCATACTCGACGACTGCGATTCCCTTGGTATCCCATTTCCTCAAATCGAGGCTTTTCATATCCTGATACGGAATGCGAGCGCCGCTAGCGGTAGTCAGCGCTTCATCGTCTGCCCGGAGGGAGCGCAGGGTGGTGCGGATCAGAAAATACAGGGTGAGAAGAGCGAGGCCGAGGCAAATGTAAAAGACAACGATCTGCTCGCGGATTTTTCCAGAGTCGAAATCGTGCTCCGGCGGGGAGTTGCTCATACGGTTTTCACCGGAATATTTCTGCCAGAGAAGATGGGGCTGAAGCTCCTTCATCTTTCCATAATCCTGCAAGACCGCCGGCCATTTCATCGGGAGCTCGAGATCTTTCGGAAGGACGCTGCTATCTTCGGGGAAATCAACATTCTGCTCGCTGGCAAAGTCCTTCCAGCTCTCAGCGGTGAGGGTTTTATCCTCGTTCATTTTGGCGAAGGTCGCGCTGGCTTTTTGGAACGTGGCATGCACGTAAAACTCCAAATTCTTCTTCCGATAGCCAGTGGTGCCATCAATGAAGAACAACACGGCAAAAACGCTGAACATCGCCAGCATGGCAACTGCCCGAAGGGTAAACCAGGGAGTGGGTTTGCAGATGATCTGCTCCGATGGATTCATAAGCTCTGGGTAGAAAAGGCGCTGCGGGATGTTTTAGCAAGCTTCTAGCTGATCTTATCGTGGGAAACGGGCAGCGAGCCACGCCGCGAGCAGGTCCGGCCATATTTCGAGATTTCCCTGGCCTTCCAAGCCGTAGCCGTGACCGCCTTTCTCAAACATGTGGAGAGAGACCGGAACATCATGCGCCTTACAGCTTTCGGCAAACCGGAGGCTGTTGCGACAGTCCACAACGTCATCGGAGCTGGTGAGCAGAAACACGGGTGGTGTCTTTCCCGTGACGGCCTTTTCAGTGGAAATTTTCGCCAGAAGCTCAGGAGTAGGCCCAGACCCGGTGAGATTCGCACGGGAGCCACCGTGCGCGATCTCCGAGTCCATGTTCAATACAGGATAGCAAAGCACCGCAAAGTCCGGCCGCGCGGAAAGCTTATCGATCTGATCTTCGGTTTCCTCCGGGAATTTATCGTCAAAACGGGTGGCGCAAAGACTGGCGAGGTGGCCGCCTGCGGAGGAACCCATGACTCCAATCCGGTCCTCCTTCAGATTCCATTCCGCAGCGTGAGCGCGCACGGTGCGGATAGCCCGACGGGCATCAAGGAATGGCACAGGATAGAGGTATTCCGGGCCTTTCTTGATGCGATATTTCACAACGATGCCAGCGATCCCATGCTTGTTGAGCCATTCTGCGTATTCTTCCCCTTCGTGCTTCATTGCGAGGATCCCGTAACCCCCTCCGGGGAAAATCAGCGCTGCCGCCCCTGTGGCAATATCAGCTGGTGGGAGAAAAACCTTGAATTGGGGAATTTCAATATTGGATTTGTGGCCACGCTCGTCAGTGGTTTCAGAACCGGCAGGGAGCTGCGGAGCTCCCGGGGCTTCGCCAGGCCACAGATTGATCCATTCCGCATTCAGGAAGGCAGTGGACATAAGAAAGATGAGTAGGATCGAGCGCATGGAAAAACCATACGGATTTTCCGTAATCGTTCGATCATCAAATCATCCTTTCCGATAGGTGCTGGGAGTCCGCTGATAGATCGATCGGAAGTGGCGGTTGAAGTTCGCGATATTGTTAAATCCACAGGAAAATGCAATTTCCGTGACGGTTTGTTCTGTCTCAAGAAGCATCTGCGCCGCATGGCTCAAACGTAGCTTGATCAGATGGCTCCGGAAATCCATCCCGAGATGCTGTTGGAAAAAACGGCTCAGTGACTGGGGGTGCAATGCTGCGATCTCCGCGACATCCGCGAGAGTGATCGGCTCCCGCCAATGAGAGTCTATATAGTTCAAAACACGCTCTAGTCTCGCGATCTGCTTTGGCTTCACATTGGACTCGTAAGTCAGCCCGGCAAGGGTTTGCGCGGTCTCGTCGCCACCGAGAAGATGCAGGAGCTCGATGAGGCCCAGGATTTTTCCGAGGCGGCTCTCCGTCCGAAAAATCGCATCGATCTTCCGCTGGGCAGCTTGACGGGTGGGATCTGAAAAAATCAACCCCCGCCCGGAACGCTCAAGGAGGCCACGCACGGATTTGCATTCCGGTATCCGGGAGAAATCATTCTCCAGAAATGAGGCGTCGAATTTGAGCACCTTTCCGATAGCTTGCCCGCCACCCGCACTTCGATATTGGTGCGGTAGATCGCTGCCGATCAAGACCAGATCTCCACCGGTAAAGTTCTCCAAAGAATCCCCGATCAATCTCTGACCGTCACCGTTCAGAATCCAGGTGATTTCGATTTCGGGATGATGGTGATAGTGGCTATCGAAATGCGGTTGATAGATTTCCAGACAAAGCAATGGGCTGCCATCGCTGGTCGGCGTATTTTCTCGGGTCAGGCGCATTGATCTAAAGTGGATGAAAAAATCTAAAACTTATGGATTAAATGTGAATAAAGTATCTTTTCTCGTTATCTGATTATTTGCTGACGCATGTGTTTTATTTCACGGTGGAAAGCTATGGCAAGAGTGATATTTATTTCTCCGGATGGCGATAAAACTGAGATCGAAGCCGAGTGCGGCAGTGTGATGGAATTAGCCGTGGAGCACGATATCGAGGGGATCGATGGCAGCTGCGGCGGAGTGTGTTCCTGCGCAACCTGTCATGTGAAGGTGGGCCGCGAATGGCTGGCACGCACAGGGCCCGCAACCGATACGGAGAAAGACATCCTTTCGTTCGAAGACAATGTTGATGAGCGCAGCCGACTGTGTTGCCAGATTGAGCTCACTGACGAGCTCGATGGCTTGGTCGTCGAGACCATCGCCCGCTAATTTTCCCCGGAATATTACCAAAAATTTGAACATGTCGCATTCCTGCCCACACGATCCATTTGCAAAAATCCGCAAGGAAAAAGGAGTTCTGGCCACAGAGTTCCAGGGAAAGAAGATTCCCATGATCCTCCGTCATGGGGATGTGAAACAGGCCGCCAAAGATTGGGAAACCTTCAGTTCCGATGCTCCATTCCGGGTGCCGATACCTTCCGAGGAAGATGTCCGCAATGTGCGGCAGCTGCCGATTGAGACGAACCCGCCCGAGCACAAGGAATACCGGAAAATCGTGGATCCCACGTTCCGCAAACCGCTGAAGGCCGAATTCGCGCATAAAATCGAAACATTGATCTGCTCTTTGATCCAGGATGCCGCATCACGCGAATCCATGGAAATTGTCCGGGAATTCGCCCTGCCGCTCCAATCCCGGGCGCTTACCCATCTTCTGAATGTGCCGGAATCCGAAGCCGAAATCTGGATCAGCTGGGGCACACATGTTTTCCGTGATGGCGGAGACGGAACCTCGAAAGGGGCACAACTCACAGAATATCTCGAAAGGAAATTCGATCAAGCGTCCGAAAAGCCGGGAGATGACTTCTTTTCCGGTTTGCTGGCTGCGGAGTTCCAAGGCAGAAAGCTAACGCGCGATGAATGCATGGGTTTCGCCAACCTAACATTTGCCGGGGGCCGTGATACGATCATCAATTCCGTTGCTTGGACGATCGCTTATTTAGCCGAGCATCCGGAAGCGCTGCCAGCATTGCGGGACGACCCCCGTTTGATCCTGACCGCCACAGAGGAAATCGTGCGAGTGGTTACTCCCCTAACGCACATCGGCCGGGTTTGCCCGGTGACTACGGATGTGGGTGGGGAAAAGGTCGCTGCGGGAGAGCGGGTCTCACTTTGCTGGGCCTCTGCAAATTTCGATGAAACCGTTTTCGACTCTCCCGAGGAGGTCCGCCTCGATCGGAAGCCCAATCCGCATGTTGGCTTCGGCAGCGGAACGCATAATTGTCTGGGGGCCGCCCATGCCCGCCTGATCATCCGCACGCTTTTGAAAGAGATATCTTCCAACGTGAAGATGATCGAGATTCTGGAAGCAAAGCGCAACATTGAGCGCGAGGCCGACTATAGCCGCGAGGTTGCTTATGATTCCCTTCAGGTAAAAATCACCCTCGCGTGATTTGGCACGCAAGGGTTGTGATGGAGACTGTTATTTTTTCAAATCGAAGGTGCGGCGTGTGGCATCATCTTTCGATGGGAAGTCCGCAGGGATTTCCTGGGTGACCTTGCCGGAGGCGGCCCACTCAGTGCCACGGAGGAAGGTTACGATAAAGCCGACTCCTTCAAATGCCTCTGTGTCGTGGCCAAGAGTCGTATGGAATACCCGGCCTTTCTCGTAATCGATCGTCATCAGGATGGGCTCGTTGCGCCCTTCTTTCTGCAGCTTTTCGGTATCTGCTGCGGTCGCGAGAATGGTGAGGTTTTCGGCTGGTCCCCGTAGCTTGGAATAGCATTCGTCTGTGGTGTGAAGCCAGAAATCCGGTAAGCCCTTGGTGATCGGATGCTCTTTATCGCGGACGGTTAGGAGAAATTCGTTCTTCGGGCCGTGGGTGCCGCCCGGTCCGGCACTTTCGTCACGGATCAGTTCGCCCTCGGCATTGTAATAGACGTAAGGGCCGTCTTTTTCATTGCGTCCGCCCCAACCGCCAAGGCCGATCATCCGATTGAATTCCGGCCATTTTTCCCAGGCATTATCAGCCGCGTGGACGACGACGAGTCCACCGCCATCTTTCATATACTCCTCGAAATTTCTTTTGGTTGCTTCCGGCCAATCCGCGGCTTTCCAGCCGAAATTGCTGACAACGACATCATATTTGCTGAAATCCGGAGAAAATGAAGGATCTGGCTTTGGTTCCGGGAGATTCTTTGATTCTCCCGCGTCTGCCAGCGGCAACCAGTTTTTCTCCCGCTGGCCATTCCAAATAAACTCCGGTCGCTGCACTTCCACCTCGAACAAGCCGGAATCCTCCAAATACTGCTTCATCATGACCGTCGATTTCGGCCAAACGGCATGATTGTTTTGACCGTCTACGATGAGCGCTTGCAATTTCTCGCCAGCAGAAAGCGGCATTGCCGTGATTAAAAACGCATAAATCAGTGTGAATTTCATATGTTTGTTAACTACGCTCACAAAATGGCTTTGCGATCACGATTTTTTTCCGATCGGGTGCGCGACCGATCGCGCCGGAGCACATGGAGATTCGGTTGCTCTAGTTGAATAGCTTTGTCGGAATGCGGGGGACATTGCTGCTACCTTCCGAGCCAAGTTTGTCATCACCGCGGATTTTGTTCAGCAGCGTATAGAGTTCCTGTTCCTTTCTCAGGATCTCCGGTGTGGGGTCTAAAAGTAAGTTCACACGCTCACCCGGGTCTTTTTTCAAATTATAGAGCTGGCGGGGTGCGCCGCAGATCTCTCCGAAATTTTCGATGACTTGGTTTTCGGCATCGAGAGTCTCGGCGTTGCCACCGCCGCCGGTTCCATCAAGTAGTTTCCACTCTCCGGTGTAATCAATGATGGCAAACTGCCCACGGTGTGAATGCTCGATAAATCCTGCCCGGCGTTGTTTTGGCATGGGTTTTCCCACCAGGACGGGAAGAAAACTTTCGGCATCCGGGGCTTCGTCGGCTTTCAATTCATAGTTCAAGACATCTGCCATGGTGGCGACGAAATCTCCCTGCCAGCAAGGATGATCCGTGGTTCCGGGTTCAACAATCCCGGGCCAGCGGATGAGAAATGGGACGCGGGTGCCTCCTTCCCAGTTATCGCGTTTGATGCCCTTGAAAGGACCATTGGCATCATGCCCCGCGACCAGGCTTCTATGGGAAGCGCCGACTTCGGGACCGTTGTCACTTGAGATGAAGACCACGGTGTTTGCCGCGGTGCTGTCCGGATCATCCGCATCTCCGAGAGCATCCAGAATCTTTCCGGTATAGTAATCAGTTTGCACCAGGTAATCTCCGTAGGTGAATCCAGCGCTGCCCTTGAATTTTTCCTGAACCGCGTGAGGATCGTGGGGTGCTGGCATGGGGACATAGATCATGAAGGGTTTGTCGGCGGCATTATAGCCTTCGATTAGGTTTGCGACTTTCTGGGCCTGGATCTGCAGGTAGTCCTGAAAGACAAAGGTCGGGTCCTTGATTCCGCTGCGCGCAAAAAAATCGGAATTTTGTTCATAGTGAACCAGGTCCGCGTTGGTTGCGGGCCGTGCCTGGCTGAAATCTACTTCATCCCCATCCACGATCGCACCCTTATAGAGCACATGAACCTCTCCGGACTCCGCATCGGACTCAAGCCAGGCATAAGGCGGCATATCCAGAGACGCCGGCGTGCCGAACCAGTAGTCAAAGCCGCGATGAGCCGGGGTGTTTTTCACAGGTTGGGCGAAATCGATAACGCCTTTTTTATCATTCGCGGGTTTCCCTTCGGCATCGAAGAAGCTCATTCCAATATGCCATTTCCCGACCATGGCGGTTTCGTAGCCATGGCTGCGAAAAAGTTCTCCCACACTAAAGCGGTCCTCATCCATAAATGTTGGGGTATAGCCGCCGCCGACTCCTTTTTTGAGTCTTGTGCGCCAAGAATAATGCCCGGTGACAAGCGAATACCTGGAAGGTGAGCAAACTCCGTCTGATGAATGACCGTTGGTAAACCTCAGGCTCCCGGAAGAAAATTTGTCGAGATGGGGTGTGAGAGTTGGGACGGAGGCATCTAGAAATTTGGAGTCTTTCGGGATGGTGGCACCGGTAGCTCCATTGGCACCCATATCCCCGTAGCCCATGTCGTCATAATAAAGGATGATCACGTTCGGTTTGGTCTTGTCCATGTTCGCAGCGTAGGCGGACGGGAAAGTGATTGCTGTGAGACCGATGGTCCCGAGGAGAGCGGACAGAACAGGTTGTTGATTCATACAAAGTCGATGGGTTTCCGAGAAGGGTTTCGGATGAGCTAATACGCTCCGTCTCACGGGAATTTTACATGGAACGAAAAGGTCTCTCTCCGGGAATGAGGCATGCGGGCACAAAAAAAGAGGCCACCCGTGGTTAGGTGACCTCTGTCCTCGAATTTACTATGGAAGGCTTATTTCGCTGAGCCGAGGCGGAAAACCAACTGATGTTTTCCGGAAGGGATCAAATACTGGGGGAGGGTGTTGGACAGGGTGCCGCCCACACCGACCTGGTATTTATCGATATTAAGTGTGAGGTAGCCTTGTGGCTTGAGATCGAAAGGGTGTTTCGCTGACTCAATGTTCTCCGCCGAGTAGGGCCAGATCGAAAAAGCGAAATCGGGTGCTCCATGCACGCTTAGGCCCGCCTTTCCAGAAGTGGACAAAAACTTCGCCCACCGTGTATCCGTATGATTGCCGTTTTCCTGAGGTTGGGCGTAGTTGTGAAACATCCCGGCGGTCTTGGACGAGTATTCGCCAATTTCCGCGCCACGCTTGCGGTCCGGGTAATTTTCCCAGGGACCTCTGCCGTAATATGTCGTATTTTCGAGAGTCTCGGGAACGCCCATGGTCATGCCGAAACGAATCAATTCTGGTAGCGATTCATCAGCGTCCAGATCCATGCTGACCTCGATCTGGCCGTCATTGGTGATGAGATATGATCGGGTCAGAAGGATTTTACCGCCGGATTTCTGGGGAACGGTAACTCTCACAGCGGACGATTCACGGGTGGTGGAAATCGATTCCGTCTTCAGCTGTGAAGGTAGGTTTGCCCAAACTTTGCGCGATTTGGAAATTGGCCCCGAGCTAGCACCCCGGACGTCATTATCGATTGAAGGACGGTTAAAGTTCGGGCGGAGTGGAGCTGCAAGGAGGTCGGTCCCGTTGAGTGAATAGGAAATCAAATCGCCGGATTCTCTGCCGATTTTCACCGAGAAATTCTCTCCGTCGATGATGATTTCGGTGTCGGTTTCCTCAATCGAAATTTCTGCCTTTGTCTCAGATAGCTGGGCGGCTGGCGCGGCAGAGCCTTTGAGCGACAACTGTTGATAGGCGATCTCATAGCCTTTCTCGCACCAAAGCCTGTCCTGTTTTTCATGAAGGCTAACGCGGATCCAATACTCGGCTGAGTCATCAAACTGAATTTTATCGAACGGAATCGAAACTTCCGCAGAGGCTTCCGGTGCAATATCCTGTGTTTCAAGGGTGCCGGTCTGGAGTTGTGTTCCTTCTTTGGATACCGCCCATCTGATCTCGTATTGATCCAGATTGGTGAAATTGAATCTATTGGTAATTCTAATTTTTCCAGCGGGAGCATCGGACGCCTCAATGACGACAGGTTGAAAGACATACTTGCATTCCCATGCGTGGGGATTCGGCATGCGGGCGGAATCAAAAACACCGTTCAAGCAGAAATTTTCGTCGTTGGGTTGATCACCGAAGTCGCCACCGTATGCGTAGAATTTTTTTCCATCCGGCCCTTCCTTTTCGATGCCTTGATCGATCATGTCCCAGATGTATCCGCCGATGAGATTTGGCCGTGTGCGGATTTCATCCCAAAATTCACCGAGGCCACCGATGGAGTTCCCCATGGCGTGGAGATACTCGCACATGATGATCGGACGGTCGATATGAGGGCTTTCCGCCATCCCGACGAGCTGGCTGAGGTTGGGATACATGCGGCTGATGACATCGACGTAGTCCCGGTCGTCGGGATTGGACATCGTGGGAAGGCTCTGGCTCTTGTATCCCATACCTTCGATGAACTCCGGATGAGCCGGGTTTCCCTGCGCTCCCTCGTAATGAATGAACCGTGTGGGATCAAAATCACGGATCCATGCGGCTGCCGCGGCGAAGGCCGGCCCGGTGCCGGACTCATTGCCGAGAGACCATGATATGATGGAAGTGTTATTCTTATCGCGCTCCAGCATACGGTAAATGCGGCTGAGAATCGCCGGCGTCCAGCTGGGCATCTGGGGGATCCATCCGCCGAGGTGATGGGTCTCGATATTGGCTTCGCCCATGACGTAGATGCCGTATTTGTCGCAAAGTTCCAGAAAGTAGGGATCGTTCGGGTAGTGAGAGGTGCGGACCGCATTGAAATTGAAACGTTTCATCAGCTTCACATCATTTTCCATATCCTCACGAGTGAGGGCCTTGCCGCGCACCGGATGATGATCATGGCGGTTGACTCCCATGATTTCCACCGACTTGCCATTGATGAGAAGTTCTTGTTGATCGCTGAATTCAATCTTACGGAAGCCGATACTCTGGCTACGTGCTTCCACGACCTTTCCTTCAGGATCGGTGAGCGTGAGGACCAATCTATAAAGATTCGGGCTTTCGGCAGACCATTTCAAAGGCTTTTTGATATCTGCTTCCAAAAACGCAAATTTCTCCGTATCGCGGGCGGCCCAGCGCTCGAAGTAAATGTCCTTCACGCTGGTTTCCATTGGTTTGGCAATGACCGGGGTGGAATTTGCATCATAAAGCTGCCCGGTGATTTTCCAACCATCGAGAGCTTCTTCACCTTTGGTCAGGCGCACACGAGGCCGGATTTCCAGCTTCGCGTCCTCCATTTTCTTGTCGAAAGTGGTCCTGACATAAAAATCATTGATCGCGACTTTCGGTTGGGCGAGTAACAATACCTCCCTCTGGATGCCGCTGAGCCGCCACATGTCCTGATCCTCCAGATAGCTACCATCGCTCCAGCGGAAAACCTGAACCGCAAGACGGTTTCTGCCGGGTTGCAGATATTCAGTAATATCAAATTCCGCGGCAAGACAGCTGTCCTGGCTGTAGCCGACTTTTTCGCCGTTTACCCAGACATAAAATGCTGAGGAAACACCGCCGAAATGAAGAATTACCGACTCGCCTTCCCATTCTGCCGGCACTTCGAAATCCCTGAAATAACTACCTACGGGATTATCGCGATGGATTTTCGGAGGACGTGGTGGTTGGGGACCTTTCCAGTCGTATTTTAGATTTCCATCCAGAATCCCGGGAGTGAAAGGATAGGTGATGTTGGTATAGATCGGCTGGCCGTAACCTTTTAACTCCCAGTTTGATGGGACTTCGATATCCTTCCAGCCGGATCCGTCGAAACCCTTCGCCATGAAATCCAGTGGTCTATCTTCCACCTTTGGAGCAAAGGAAAACTTCCAGGTTCCGTTAAGTGATTTCATCCGGGACTGTTCGCGGTCGCCAGCCAGGGCTTCCTGAGCCGTTGAATACGAATAGGAGGGGACGCGGGCTTCGAGCTTATTTTGCTCAAAAACCATTTCATTCTCCCAATCAGGCTGATCGGCCGAGACCGGATGTAAGGAAGATATGAAAAGACCGAAGAGTAGTGTGCGGTATCTGTAAATTGTCATCTATTTGCAATCAGGGTAATTGGGACGCCGTAATTTGTCGATGGTGCACTTTGATCTGCCATATATATTACGGGAATTGCTGGAAATTCCTTTTGCCTCAGAGCTTGGAGCGAAGCTTTTTACTTAGTTCCGAGACAATATCTGGGTTCGCAGAGGCGACATTTTTCGTTTCCGCGGGATCGCTTTCATGATCGTAGAGCTCGGTGAAGAGTGCTTCGGCATCGGGATCGCGATGATCGCGCCACTCGATGTAGCGATAGCGATCGGTGCGGAGCGAGTAGCCCATCAGGTGGTTCTCAAAGAGGTCTCGGTCCCACTTGTCGCCCATTTGGGCAATGATACGTTCTTCGACCTGTTCGATGAGCGGGCCGAAAAAGGTCTCCCGCATGGCCGGGGCCAGAGGATTGGCCGCCCACTCACGGAGGGCCGGATTGGGATATTGACTAAGCGCGAAATCTTTAATTTCTGCCTCGGGGTTTTCCAGAAGGGGGACGAGGGATTTTCCGTCGAGATGCGCGGGTTTTGGGATTCCCGCAAGATCGCAGAGGGTCGGATACATATCGATGAGCTCGGTGAGCGCTTCGGTTTTTTTCCCTGCTGCGTTCTTCATATCCGGTAATTGCAGAATCAGAGGAACTCGGGTGGCAATTTCATAGTTGGTGGCTTTGCCCCAGATGCCCATATCGCCGAGGTGCCATCCGTGATCACTCCATACGATCACAATGGTATTGTCACGTTGGCCGGTTTCATCAAGCGCATCGAGCATCAAGCCAACTTGAGCGTCGATGTAGGAAACGCAGGCAAGATAGGCGTGTTTGAGGGTGCGGGATAGCTGGGGATCGATATCGCCTTTCTTCGGGATTCCATCGCGCACCCGGAGTTCGAAGGAGGCGTGAAGCCCTGTTGCTGCGCCATCCTTGGGAGCGGAGGAATGCTCGGCCAGAGGAATCGTTTCCGGGTCATAGAGATCCCAATATTTTTTCGGAGCAATGAAATGCAGGTGTGGCTTGCTGAAACCGAGAGCGAGAAAGAGTGGCTGATCGGGCTTCTTCTGAAGATGGTCTTTCAGGGTTTCGATCGCAATGAGCGGCGATTGACCGTCCGTGTAGGAGTAATCCGGGACATCGGCAGACTCGTAGGCAGGGCCGTTGGATGTAAGGCCTCCGATATTGTCCGGGCCGTATTTTTCCAATAAAGCCTTGCGGTTTTCAGCGACGATTTTGCGGTTTTCAGGGAGTGCGTAACCGCCGGGGATGATCGGAAACTTCGACTTCACTGCTTTTGCAGCGGGCTGACGAGACCATGATTTTTCCTCATCGGTATATTTGCCGTGGAAGACCTTTCCCACGTAGACCGTTTCGTAACCGTTGTTGCGGAACTGTTGGGGCAGGGTCACGATATCCGGGTTTGAATCACGGAAGTATGTGTAGTTTTCAATAATACCGATCTTGTCCGGCCTGGCTCCGGTCATGATGCTCGCACGGGATGGTGAGCAAATGGCTTCCTGGCAGTAAGCGCGATTGAACAGCAAGCCTTGGGAGGCCAGTTTATCGAGGTTTGGCGTGATGGCGATGGGAGAGCCGTAACAACCAAGCTCCGGGCGCAGATCATCGATGGCGATGAACAGGATATTGGGTTTTTCCGCCGCAGCCGATGGTAGAACAGCCGCAGAAAGTAGCATCAGGATCGATGCACGTATTGATCGTGGTATAGTCATCTGATTTGGATTTGGGTTAAGAATTACCGGATGGTTGGATGTTTTTAGTGGCCGACACGGATCAGGCGGACGTCGCAGCTGTTCATCGGAAAGGGCGATTGGAGACGTTCCCCGGTTAGTAGATCAATGAGGGGCGGCTTCTCGCCGTCAATTTCAACCATGACGTTTTTCACTCCGTGTGCCGAGTTGTTCAAAATGAGATGCAGACTTCCCGAAGCCGGATCCACAACTGATTGCATCAAGACTCCGTAGGCATCTTTTCCCGCGGGGTTTTTGAAAGTCACTTGAAATGCTTCTTTCCAGGTATACGGCGCGAGAACCTTCCGGAAGTCATCCGCCATTTCGAAAACATCCGGCTTTAGGGTAAGCCCGATGTGATCCAGCTCCGGAGACTTGCGTGGAAAACCGTGCTCGTTCCTGAGGAAGCTACGGCCCGGATCCAGGACCACGATGCGACCACCCTTTTTCTGGAAGGACTGGAGTGCTGCGAGACTGTCATCGGCAATGAATTCCGATGGTGGCACGATGACGACCTGTTTTAGCGGATCCAGAGTGGTGAGGTGGGTCGGGGTGGTCATGCCCACGGTATGGTTTAGGAGCTTCACCGCCTCATAGGAGTCTTCCAGATGGTGGGCATACTCGGCATCCTGGATCGCGGATTCTTCAAGATAGTAGAACATGAAGTTCCGCGGCTTGGCGACTGCGGCGGTGATCAGTTCAGCATACGCATTGAGCTCCTTCATGACGCGTCCGTAAGCGTCCAGTGCTACCGGCTGTGTGGCGAGCTCTCCTATCTGATCTGCCGAATGCCGGAAAGAACCGTCTGGATTTCTCCCCCACATCCAGGGCTCGATCGCGCCCATTCCGTTTGTAAACGCATGCCAAACACCCGCGCGGACATACTCACGGGAGAGGCCGAATCTACGCCAATGAACGGCGCCAAATCCGTGCCATTCGGTATCATAGAAAACCTTTTCCGGAGCCAGGGATTTATTGAAATCGAGGAATAGCGTTTGGCTGATCCATTCGTAGGCATAGCGCTTTTTCCAGGAAGTTCTGGCCTTCATGCCACCTTCGAGTTCCGCATAAACTTCGGCATCGAAGGGGCGGACCCGCAAATCACCTCCAGTTACATCCTGGAGATTGACCAAGTATTCGATGTCAATCCCCTGGTCTCTGGCATGATCACTGAAATGATGCCCGAGCACCTTGATCGTCACAGGCTCTTTGCGCCCGCCGTCGAAGGACTGAATCGAGTTCTTGAGATGGGTGAACCAGTCGTTGACGCGGTCCATGTTGAAGCGACACCAGTCATACCAAACGGGTTTTCCGCGGAGTTCCTGGGAGATAGGGAAGGGCATTGGAACTACCGGAAAGCTCGCATAGGTTGTGCCATGGGTGGCATTGAGCCGTTCGATCGTTCCATACTTTGTTTTCAGCCAGCGCCGATACCGATCCAGCGTATTCTGGGATAGGCCATTTTTGACCAGCCAACCCTTTTGAGCTGTCGCGAAATGGGGTTCATTTGCGATCATATAGACCATCGGCTTTTCTCCGAATGCCTTTGCCATTGGTGGAATATACTGCCGGCAGAGATCGACCTGCCACTGCCTGATCTGCGGATCATCGATATCATATTGGGTGAACATCCTCCCGCCCTGCAGTAGCTCCGGGTGTTCCTCTTCCAGCCAGGAAGGAGCATTATGTGACCAGAAAAACTTCAGGGGCATAAAGTTGTTTTTGCTCTGGATGTGGGCGGAATCGGCACGGGATTTTACTGTCCATGGATTGATCTTTCCCTCGGCGTCCAGAAAGCTCAGATCCATATAGGTGTGTCCCATGCGTCCGAAAGCTTCGGCCATTCCGGCATTTTCGGTTGGGAGCCAGAAAAGTGTGTAGGGAAACACCTGGCGGCCATCCAGCTCGTAGGAATAAGGAGCCAGCTTTAGGCTGCCCTTTGAGAAGTCCGGCGTGGCAGGGAGAGTGAGCCGTTTCTCCATTTGTGCACTCAGTTCCCGGGCGGCGAAATCAGCGACTTTCAAACAGTCCCGGAGTTCGTGATAGGCTACCCGCTCCGTGTGGATGGGATCGATTTTGTCGTAGTAATAGAAGGTTTTGAAAACTTTTAAGACCTCTTCCGGATTTGAATGATCCCATTCTGCGGCGTTCTGAAATGCCTTGATGGTCTCCACAGAAACTCGTGCGTAGGTGGTGTCCACGTTTTGTTTTTCCGCTTTGTCGATGAGCGCCCCGAGTTTTTGCAAACGCTCGGTAACAGCAATTTGTAGCTTTCCGAATTCCTGTGGATTTTCATTCTGCTCAGCTCGGGCAGCAAAAAGGGATAGGGAAAAAACGATGGCTGCCACACGGGTCAATGGGTTGAGGTGAGGCCTAATAGAATGCGGGATCGAATACTTCATGAACGGGTGGGTCTGAAAGAAAGAACTAGTTAACACGGATGCATCCGTCGGGTTATTTCATTGAATAGCAGATTCAAAAAAGAATCCTGCCCCGCGAGAGCAGAACAGGATTCATGCTCGTCAGAGCACGGATGGGTTTGAAAATTGGCTTGTTATTGGGGGCGAGCGATGGATCGCTTTTCAGCGGCGACGGCGAATCATCAGTCCACAGGTGCCAAGGCCGAGCAGCGCAAGGCTACTTGGCTCTGGAACAACAAACGCCGTATCGCGCACGGTGAAATTATCCATATTGACGATAGCTTGAAGCGGAGCGTTGGAGTCGTTGTTTCCTTGGACTCATAGACTCATGTAAGTAATTGCCTCACCGGGAATCGCGGAGGATCGATTGCTCTTTTGGGAATCCATGAGCACACCATTCTGATAGATGCCGTAGGAATTGGCCGCTAGGGTGCCGCCGAGACCATCAATCGTTACCGCCGCATTGGTATTGTTGATCGCGAAATCGTAATGATTGACGGTATCCAGTGTGACGGCAAAACCAGATGCTCCGAGATCCTGCCACGCGGTCTCGGTAAGAGTGGTGGAACCTGATCGCGTCCGTAACCGGAGGCTGCCATATGTCCCGAAATCAGCTGTGTTAAAACGTGCGTCGAAGGAAAAGGTGGCAACCGCGGAAGTCAGAGAAGTGGTCAAGTTGCTATCGAAATATGGGAAGTAGTAGTTTCCATTGTCCGATCTTGAGGCAATTTTCAGATACTGCGTATCAAAGTTGCCATCCGCGGCAGCAAGATCGAAAAATCCTGAGCTGCCGGCTTCACCGAAAGGCTGTCCCGGGGCGTCTCCAGCCGTGCCGCTGTTGAAATCATTGGTATAGACAATCGCGGCGGAAGCCAAATGATTGAATGCGAGACAGCTCGTCGCTGCCAGAAGTGATAATTTTAGGGAGGTGGTTGTTTTTTTCATAATCTTAAAAAGTTTAGGGGTCGTGCAAGGGTTGGGATTTTGAAGCATTTGAAGGTTAATGAGTCTCAGGAATGCTGTCTATCGGGCAAATGACCGATGCAGATTGCGTTTCCACGCGTTCAGATAATTCCGGCGCGAAGAGCCTTGGCGACTGCTCCTGATTGGGATCTCACTTCCAGCTTCGGGTAAATGTGCTCCAAATGGGTTGCCGCAGTGCGTGGACTGATCTGAAGCTCGTTAGCGATTTCCCGGACGGTGAGGCCGAGAGATAACTGCTCAAGGACTTCGATTTCCCGCAGAGTTAAGCCAAAATCCTCGGCGGGGGTGGATTGATGAAGTTTCTGCAGGACAACCTGGGTAACGATGGGACTGAATGCCATGCATCGGAAGGAGATCGGCTGTTTGGCGGAAGAGTAAGCCCGGGAGTTGGTCGATGTCCCAGGCGGGAGTCGGGTTGCTCCGACTGCCAGGGACTGGAGCGCTTTTTTCAAATCGGAGAAACAGCTGAGGATGAGGACCGAGATGTCCGGTCTATCCAGTGCCAGTTTTCGGATTGCTTCCAGGCCTGCGGTTCCCGGCAGGCCGAGGTTCATCAGCACCAGATCTGGATGGGTTTCATTTTCGATCGCATCAATGAACTCGGAGCAAGAGGGGAAAATATGATCGCAGTGGAGCCATTCGGTCCGGCCCAACTCTGTCTGCAGGGATAGCCTGCAGGCTGCGTCTTCCTCCACGATCCACACGTTGGTTGTTGTTGTCATATCGGGTATCCCTGTTTGCTGGTTGCGATGCTTTGGCGACGGATATGGCTTAGTGTTTTAAATCAAAAGTGCCCTCGATGTATGGGCCATCGACATTTTTCCAGAGATCCATATCGCTTTGATTGTAGTGCCAGAGAGGCTTTTGGTGACTGTCCGCCCATTTTTTTACGCCACCTACGAGTTCCTCAAGACGTTCCGGATATTGCGAGCTCAGGTCATTGCTCTCCCCGATATCTTCTTCGATATTATAGAGTTTCCATGGTTTGCCTGCTTCCCGCGTGACCTTCCATTCATTGAACCGGCCGGCAGTTGCGGTTTTACCGAGCCAGTGGGACATGACTGGAATCATTTCGTTTCCGTGCGGGTTGCTTCCGTCCAAGAGGTTCTGCCAGATGTTTTTACCATCAAGATGTTTTCCCTGGGGGATTTTTCCACCGGCGAGGGCGGTGAAAGTCGGATACAAATCCAGCGCGAGAACAGGATGGGAAAACTTGGAGCCGTGAGTGATTTTCTCCGGCCAGTGGAAGAACATGGGAACGCGGTAGCCGCCCTCGGTCACACTGCGCTTTCCGCCGCGGAGTGGTCCGTTATCGGCTGTGTTTCCGGATTTGCCGCCATTATCGCTAAGAAAGACGATCAGGCTATTTTCATATTCCCCGGTAGCTTTCAGTTCATCGATCAATTCGCCAACGCCCCTGTCCACCGCATGAACCATTGCCGCATATTTTTTCCGGGCTGGATTTTTTATGGACGCATATTTCTCCAGATCATCTTCCTTTGCCTCCAAAGGCGAGTGGGGAGCGTTGTAGGAGAGGAAAAGGAAGAATGGCTTTTCCCGGAGTGAAGCTTTCCGGACAAAATCCACCGCCTCCCGTGAAAATGCGTCTGTTAGGTATTCGGTTTCCTTAGCTTCTTCACCATTGCGGATCAACGGGGAAATATTTTCTTCAATATTCTCTTTCCCTGCTGCCACGACCTTATTGTAGAGAGCCTCGTAGTGCTCCGGAAAATACTTATGCCCGCTTCCGGGTATGCCGAAAAACTCATCGAATCCGCGTTGATTCGGCAGATAGTCCGGTGCGGAACCCAAATGCCATTTGCCAAAAAGCGCGGTGGTATAACCTGCATCCTTAAGAACCTGCGCGATGAATGTTTCATCCTTGGTGATACCCATCTCCGGATGGTGCGGCGGGATATTGCATTGCGCACCGAACTTGTGAGGATAGCGACCGGTCATGATTGCCGCCCGGCTGGGACCGCAGACCGGGTGGGCGACGTAAGCGGTGGTGCAAACGATTCCCGTTTCGGCCAGCTGATCGAGCGCCGGAGTTTTGATATCCGTGCATCCGTTGAAGCCGACATCGGCATAGCCTAGATCATCCGCGAGGATGAGTATGATGTTTGGTCGGGAGGCTTCGGCCGCAGCGGATACCGGGCCAAGCGATGCGAGGAACAGGAAGGCGAGAAAAGCTTTCATTTATGCTAATACGTCTTTGATGACATGTCCGTGGACATTGGTGAGGCGGCGTTCGATGCCATTGTGATAGTAGGTCAGTCGCTCATGATCCAAGCCCATGAGATGAAGAATGGTGGCATTGAAATCGTAGACGGATGCCGGGTTTTCTTCCGCCTTCGCGCCGAATTGATCGCTCGTGCCGTAGCTGAAGCCCTTCTTCACCCCGGCTCCTGTGAGGAAACAGGTAAAGGCATCCGGATTGTGATCGCGGCCGGTTCCATTCCCCTGGAGGAAAGGCATGCGGCCGAACTCTGTGGCCCAGACAACGAGTGTGTCTTCCAGTAATCCACGCCGCTTCAGGTCGTGGATTAGCGCAGCGGTCGGCTGATCCATAATCTCCGCCTGCATGGCATGGGTTTCCTTGATGTCGGAATGAGAGTCCCAGTTGCTGATACCATTACCTCCGGAAGGATCGGAACCATTGAAGAGGTGGACTACCCGAACTCCTTTCTCGATGAGACGCCGGGCGAGTATGCAGTTTTTCGCATATTCACGCTTCAATTCAGAGCCGGTGTCCGTGCCATATTCCTTGTGGATGGATTCCGGTTCCTTGGAGAGATCCATCATATCCGGGACGGAAAGCTGCATCTGGCCTGCCAATTCGTAGCTTGCGATACGTGCCGCGAGATCCGCATCTCCGGGATACTGGTTGAGATGTTTTCCGTTGAGACGCTTTAAAAGATCCGCGGTGGATTTGTCATCGGAGGCAGTATAGCTTTTCGGACGCGCGAGATTCGCCGGAGGATTTTTTGCGTTGAAATCGGTGCCTTGGAAGGAAGCGGGAAGAAAGCCATTGCCAAAGTTGTTTTTACCCGATCTCGCCATACCCCTCGGGTCATTGATCGCCACGAAGGCAGGGAGTTCCTGGTTTTCAGATCCCAAAGCGTAGGTCACCCAAGCTCCGAATGAAGGGAAGCCTTCCATGGTGAAGCCTGTATTCATGAAATTCTCTCCCTGTGGATGGGCGCTTGTCTGCGTGTGGAGGGAGTGAAGGAAACAGAAATCGTCCGCTTGCTTGGCAAGGTGTGGAACAAGATCCGAAATCATTTTTCCAGACTGACCGCGGGGTTTGAAATCCCAGAAAGGCTTTGCGATATTTCCCGTGGGCCCTTCGAATGTCACTGCGGGGACACCAGGCGGTTTCTTTCCATGGTATTTATACAGATCCGGTTTGTAATCGAAGGTGTCGACGTGGCTCACAGCGCCGGGGCAGAAGATGACGAGAACCTTTTTTGCCTTCGATGAGAAATGACTCGGGCGGGGCAGATAAGGTTTATCCGGATTGATATCGGGACGGATCGGCGATTTTCCGCTGAAGTTCGCGGTGTCATTGGAGGCTGCGGAAAGCAGCTGTGCGAGACCGAGTCCACCTAACGAGAAGGCGGTGTTGCGCATGAAGTCACGCCGGTTGAGAAGTTGACGGCCGAATGGTGAGATATGTTCTGGGTTCATGGCAGGAATGCGAATTCGTTTGAGTTGATAAGGCTGCGGCAGACGATCGCCAGGCTGTTCGACTTTGCCGTCTGGGTGCAGGCAGCGAGTTCTTCGCTATCTGGTTTACGATTTAGTATGAGCTCGAAAGCGCGGAGCACGGCGTCTTCCAAACGGTTGTCCGCTTCCTTCATCGCACGCTCCGCGATGTATTCCGATTGGGATACCACGAAGGGGCTATTGAGCAGGTTGAGCGATTGAAGAGGAGTGGTGGAAACAGGACGTTTGTCTCTGACCTGACCACAATCCGGAAAGTCAAATGCGGTGAAAATCTGATCGTCCACCCGACGCATGCGCTCCTGATAGATCATCCTCCGCCAGGTCACCTCGCTGTAGTTATCGATGACCTCCCATTGCGAATAGGTCTTTTTGACATTGTGAATCCGGAAGCTTCGGCCACCCAATGAGGGGTCCAGCTTGCCGGAAGCGAGAAGGATTCCATCGCGGATGGCCTCCGCTTCAATGCGGTGCGGCGGATAGCGCCAGAGCAGAAGGGAGCCGGCGTCTTTGTCCAAGCCGATGCTGTTTGGAAGGCTGGAACGACGGAATGCCTTCGACATCACGATCAAACGGATCATGGATTTCGTGGACCATTCAGAGATATTTTCCTGCTCCGGATGGACGAACTCAGCTGCCAGCCAATCTAGAAGTTCGGGGTGGCTGGGTGGAGAACCCGCAAGGCCGAAATCACTGCCGGTCGCTACGATGCCTGTGCCGAAAATATGATGCCATATCCGGTTTACCATCACTCTGGCGGTGAGCGGATTCTCCGGAGCAGTGAGCCAGTTTGCAAACGCCATACGGCGTTGCGGATCGGGGGTCTCGGAGTTCAGTCCAAGAGAACCATCAATCACCTCGATCCCTGCCGGAGGGACTTCATCGCGAGGGTTTTCAGGACTTCCACGGTGGAAGACGTAGGTGGGGCCCGGTTGCTCCTCGAACTTGCCGATGAAGCTGTGCCGTGGTCCTTCCTCCGCGAGGATCGTCATATACTCGTGCAAGCGCTCCGAGGCATCCTTCAGCGCGGGATCGGATTTCAACTGTTTTGAAGATTTCCTGGAATCTGCGATTTCCTCCCAGCTTCCGTCCTGCCGCAGGGCGAGGATTCTGTAATCCGGGAACTGTTCGTTCTTGTTCATATCCAGATAATCCGTCTCAAAGTAATACTCGCGATTGCGGCTGAAGCGAAAGCGTTCGACGAGCTGGGTGGATGGGAAATCGATTTCCACCCACGGCATTTCCTTGCTTCCCTTGGGAGCTCTTGATTTCCAAACCATCGTGCCGTATTTTCCGTCGTTGGCCTTTTCGACTTTGCTGCCCTCATCTGCCATCTCCGGGGCATCTGTCAATGTGGTGCCAAGACTTGAGCTTGCGAGGTTCTTGTTGCGATCCTCCGGACCGAATACCTCCAGTTCGTCGATGAAAATGTTGGGTTTGCTGAACTCGATGCGAAGCTTCCGCGTGTTTGTTGCGGGGAACGTCATATCGATGTGGCCGCCCCAGTTTTCCTGCCAGTAATCCATGGATTCCGCCAGCTTCCTGCGCTCTTGACCCATTTTCGGATAGATCTCCATCGCGCGTTTCTTCCGCGGATGATCATCGGCGAGTTCGGGATAACGGCCGGCAAATTCCACGCCTTGGAAGATGGCGCTCATGGAGTAGTAATCCTGGATGGAGACCGGATCGAACTTGTGGTTGTGGCAGCGTGCGCAGCTGACTGTGACTCCCAGCATGGAGGCTCCCACAGTGGAAATGATTTCATCAAGACGATCCGCGCGTGCCTGGCGGATGGCCGTTGGCTCGCGGCCGACTGTGGCTGCCGGGACATGGGGACCTGCCACTAGAAATCCAGTAGCTTCACCTGCTCCGAGCTGATCCCCGGCAAGTTGCTCGGTAATGAATTGATCATAGGGAAGGTCCTCATTGAAGGCCCGGATCACATAGTCACGGTATGTCCAGGCTCCCTTGCGATAGAGGTTTGCCTCGGAGCCGTTGGTTTCAGACCAGCGGATTACATCGAGCCAGTGTTGGGCCCAGCGCTCGCCGAAGTGCGGAGAGTCCAGAAGTTTATCGACCAATTCAGCGTAAGCTTTCTCGGGGTCGGCTGCATACTCTTCCGAGAAACTACTAACTTGATCGTAGGTTGGGGGAAGTCCTGTAAGGATGATGGAAGCGCGCCGGATCAGCGAGTTCGGATCCGCTGCTTCATTGGGGGTGATGCCGGCTTTCCTGAGAGATTCGTCAAGGAAGGCATCGATCGGATTGCTTTCGGAACTCTCCGGGACATCCGGGCGGACGACTGGCTGAAACGACCAGTGGTCTGTGGTTGTTTCCGCTACCTGATCCATTTGGCCTGGCCATTCCGCACCTTCCTCGATCCATTTTTCGATCAGTGAAATCTGCTCGGAGCTGAGCGGATCGCCCTTTGGTGGCATGATCATATCCGGATCCTGGCCGCTGATGATCTCCATGAGGTAGCTGGCTTTCGGATCGCCCGGCACGATGGTCGGTAGCCCGGAATCGCCACCTTTCAGCATGATGCCCCGTTGGTCCAGGCGGAGGCCGGCTTTTTCTTTATCCGGGCCATGGCAGTCGATGCAATTGTCGATCAGAATGGGATTGATGTCTTTTTCAAAGTCGATTGCAGCGGACAGTGGCAGGGTTAGTGCCAGTAGAAGAAGATGTCTGATAGGTTTCATAATAAAAATGGGTTGGCGGCGCTTCAGCGTTTATGCGCGGAGCTATGGCGATAAATTTCTGCGATTTCCGAATTTGAAAGGGCTGCATTGAAGATGGCCATTTCGTCGAGGCAGCCATTGAGATTGCGGATGGCAAAAGCCGGATCTTTCCGGAACGGATCTCCCCAGTTTCCAATTTCCGCATTTCCGATATGAAGTTTTTTAGAAACGAAGGTATCCGGTATCTCCTGCGTGGAGATTTCCTCCCCGTTCAAATAATGTTTTACGAGGCGTGCCGTAGGATCGTAAACGGAGGCGAGGTGAAGCCACTCACCGCTCATGGATGGTTCCCAGATCTTCGGAGAAAAGTAGACTTTGTGCCTGCCTGCGGAATCGATTTTATAAATGCTAGGTTTGCTGGTATCCACCATGATGGAGAGCATCAAGGTGCCGTCATCCCGGATCTGCCAGTGTGGCTCCCCGTTTTCATAGCCGTCTCCCATGAAGAGTGCGTTGTAGCGTCTATCCAGACTGTCGATGCGGACCCAGGCGGCAAATGTGAAGGCCTGGAATGTGCCGGGAAGGTTCACTCTGACGCGGGAGCCAGGATGCCGGAATTCCAGGGCTGATTGTCTTTTCCCCCAACGCCCGGCGACCGTATCGGCGAGGACAATGGAGCCATCCCTGTCTGCGTTCCGGGGCAAGTGGATATCCTCGGCAATGCGCGAGCTCATTGACTTGTCGAAAGTGTAGTAGGCGATGAGGCGTTCGTCCTTGGCTAGGTTTTCCCGATGTCTCAACCAGTTTTCCCACGCGTCACGTTCTTGCTCCAGAGCTTTTGTTTTATACTCACCGGCATCCGGATAGGTGAATTTCCCGAGCTCGACAGATGTAGGAGAGCCTGCTTCCGGCAGCATCAGAGCTTTGCCCTGGGTGACAAGTTGCTGGGCTTCGTTCTGATGGCGGATGGATATTTCTCCGTCGAAAACTTCGATATGACCTTTTCCATTTTGGACGGAGAGGCCGAACTCCGTGCCGAGATCCACGATTTCTGTGGATGGTGCGTGGAGTTTGAAGCCCCGAGCTGCCGGAGGAACATGCATCCGGACCAGCCCGCTGTGACACGAGGCTTCCCAAGCGGAGGTTAATACGATTTCGGCAGGGCCCTGCACGGTCATATTTGCACCTGAGAAAAATTGGATTTCAGCGGTTCCGGATTCGATCCGGAATGCCTCGGCACCAAGGGTATCACCTTCCCGATAGGATGCTGCCTCATCTTTCCAAGTGATATCGTAAAGGCTATTGATGACGGCAAAACCTTGGGCGGATGCCGGCTCACGCAGCTCATCCGTGGACGTGACCACCGGAATATCCGCGTGATTTTTCCATGCCATGATTGCGGTGCCCAGGACAAAGGCGAGTGCGGCGGCGGCTGCGAGTGGAACAAAGGAAAAGATTTTCCCAGCAGGGCTACGGCTTGTTTCCGGAGCTGACCACTCCAGGGCGGTAACCTTGCCGGCCAAGTCGTTGAGCGAGTTATCCAGGGAAAGATAACGACGCGAAATTTTCCGGAACGCGGGTTTTTCCAAAAGCCGCTTTTCGAATTTTTCGAATTCGGCAGGAGTAATGGTGCCGTCCAGATAAGCGTCCAGCCACTCTTGCTCTTCTGATGTAAGTTGTTTGAATTTCAGAGGGATCATGCGTTGGCGCTTGGGTGTGAAATTTTCGATTCGATGCAGCTTTGCAGTTGATGGCGAAGTCTCTTGAGCTTCATGTAGAAAGCTGCGGCACTGCTCCCCGCCTGATCCGCCATTTCCTTGATGGTGATGCCCGGAGTGTAGGCTAGCGTGACAAACTGACGTTGTTTTTCAGGCATGGCGGCGAGACATTCTTCCAATGCGGAATGCTCTTCCTGACGCTGGGAAATCTCCTCTGAGCCTTCATCAGCCATCAACTCAAGTAGCTCCTCGCGGAAGACTAGACGGTCGCGCCCCATCTTGCGCCTGTAGGAAAGGGCTTCGAACCTCGCGATAACGCAGGCCCACTTGATGAAGCTTGTTTCAAGATCATATTGGTCGAACTTCCGCCAGGTGATGATCGCGGTCTGCTGCAATACCTCATCGGTGTCTGTCCAGGTCGGCAAAAGCGAGCGGATGAAACGACGCAGATCCGGCTCGCACTGGGTAAAGCGCTGGATAAAGGCCTCGTAGCGAAGGTCTTCGGATTCTGAATCTGTGGCGGGGTTTTGCATGGGTATTCACCTTATCACTGCCATGCTGCCAAAAAACTAACGCGATTGGGCAAAAAAAAAAACACCGCCGCTCCATGACAGGGAGCGAGCGGTGCAGTGTTCACTCGATAAAATGAGTGATTTTATACCATGGGGAAGAATTATTCTGTATCGCCAAGGATGCGAACGCGTGCGAAATCCTTGGTTTGGCCATCCTCCGGGGTGGGGAAGGGCACGCTCACCACTTGGTGGGTGCCATCGTCCGCCAGAACCTGCGGAGTGGCGGGGCTAGGACTCCAGTCGGCTTCGAGCCTGCTGTTGAATTCCGGGATATAGGTGATTCCAGCAGTCGCATAATCCGAACGACGGATGAACCGGAATTCGAATGCCTCTCCGGCGGGTGAGATAAGCGGTTGTCCATTTTGAATGGTGTTATCCCTATAGCTAAGCGGAGCGAGACCGGGCAAGCCCATCCCGCTATCGGGAGTGGGATTGGTGCCGAATGCGTATTCGAGCAGATTTACTAGACCGTCCGAGTCAAAATCCGCCAGATCCGCGGTGTCGCCATCGCCCAGCGGGGAGCCAAAGTTTGCTTTCCGCCATTTTTCGATAGCTGTCCGTCCGACGACTTCGAGAGAGGCAAGCGGATCCTGGAAGCGGATGGTGATGATTTCCGTCCCATCGGGCGTGCCGGGAATACGGCCATTGCCACCTGGATAATTGTTATCCAACCCGACAAGAACGGTGTGATCGTCAACGACGGTGAGCGATTCCACGGACTGCAGCGGATAGGTGAAACGGTCTGCCGGAGTGCCGTATGGGAGCGGTCCCCCGATGTCCAGTGGATCTGGAATATCCAGAAGATCCACTACTTCCCGTTTCAAAAGAATCCCGTCCGGACCGACTTCGTGCAGATCAATCAGATAAAGTTTTTTCTGGATCGCTGGTGGGTTGGGGTTTCCGAATCCCACGGGTCCCTGACCGTCATCCCGCTCAATGAGGAGGTAGACGCTTCCGGCGATGTTGGTCATATCGCCGAGGACGAAGGTGTTGGAAGTGTTGTTAGTATTGCCGGTGATCGGGTCAGAGCTATCTTTCTTATATTTGTAACTTAGTCCGGTGTATTGGCGGGCGATGGGATCGAACTCGAAAATTTCGATCATTCGCTTGTCAGGCTCCGAGTTGATGGAGGACTCCGTGGAAACATAGATCTTGCTGCCATCGGCATTGCGTGCGATCGCCTCGAAGCCACGGGAAGAAGGTAGGTTGGCGGGATTTTGCTGAGTGTTTGCCACGTTTTGCGGGGCGCGCAGAAAAGGATGGGGGATGGGTGCCTCCATCAGCTCTCCCTGGGCGTTGAAATGCAATAGGTAGGGGCCGAATTCTTCGCCCACCCAGAAGGTGCCGTCATCGAGGCGGGTGACGGATTCCACATCGAAGTCCGCACCGGTGAGCAGCTTTCCATTTTTGATATCCGGGTCTACATCGATCTGTTTGGAGGACGACGGGTAATATTTTTCCCGTGTGTAGACCGGGCCTCCGGAGATGAATGAGCTACTGAGCAAGCCGTTTGGATCGCTGAAGGGAATAAAGGAATTTACTGCCACAGGCCCGTTGCCGGTCGTCCCGTCACCCGTGTTTTTAAAGTCCGGAGTGATGAGGTAAAGGCCGATGATGAAGTCCGCACTATTGCCCTGGGAGCCGTATCCATTGTCTGGAAGGGCGAAAAATTCTCCGGGAGAACTTGCCGGAATGATACCGGAAAATCCTGGAATAGGCTGTCCGGTGAAAGGCGTGGATACTCCATTCCCTCCACCAGTGAATTGGCCGCTTACCGGTCCCGGTTGGCGGAAATCGGATGGAATCTCCGCCCAGCCCGAGAGTGTTGCCGGATTAGCGGGAGCATCCGCAAACAACGGGACAATCCCCAGTGAAGAGAGTGCACCAATTTTTGTGAGCAATTTCCACAAGCCAAATGCCGCGGTTCGAGTTCGTATTCGATTCATTAAATTTAGAAGGTTATTTATGGTTTTATGTCTGTAATTTAGACGATTACATTGCTGGTTCATTGCCTCCTAAATGACAATCTGCTCAGGGTGCCAAAATGGTCACTCGTTAGGTTTTTGATTTCTTTGGATTCATATTTCCATCACAGCAGCTGGGGGGATGTTCTGCGGCGATTCGTCCACTACCCCGCTAAAAAAAGACTCCGCGGGAGCATGTCCCGGGGAGTCCAAATTGTTTAGCGTGGAGATATTGTGCGGATTATTTCTCCAACACGGTTGAGAGGTATTTAACCGTTTCGTGGGCGATAAGATTGTAGCCTGTGGAATTCGGGTGGCGATCGCTATACCAGCCCTTGTATTGACCGAAAAGCGGATCCAGCGACAAATCATTTACCCGCACCACATTTTCATCCGGCCTGCCGCCCCAGCCTTTCCTGAAGTGGGTGTATGGCTTGAGCCATGAATGGTATTTTTCCGGGATAGCGGAGAGAGAACACTGGCGGACATTGAGCGTGTTTTCTCCATTCTCCAAAAGAAATCGATGGTAAGGAGTGTAGAGATCGAAGAGATCCAATTTTTCCGAAACGGCGATCTTTTTGATGAGATCGTTCACCTGAGCACATTCCTCATCCGGCATAAAACGGCAGATGGTGCTCAAGATGATTTTGGCTTTCGGGTGATCTTTCCGAAGGCTTTCGATCAGAACTTTCATCTGCGCTGGAAAATCGGATTCAAGATTTTCACACCGGAACCAGTCGTTGATGCCAAGGCGAACGAAGATGAGATCGACGTCTGGAATACCTGCGATTTCGTCCCGATACCATCCACTTTCCATGATTCGCCTGGCGGTTTCTCCGCCTTTGCCGCTATTAATGACTTCCAGCTCCGGGAGCCCCTCCACGGCGGCGAGCTGTTCAATCATTTGCTCAAGATGGGGGCCCTCCGGATTGATCTGGCGCGGGGTGTTGCCGATGGTTGTGCTGTCACCCACCAACACTATTTTCACGGGGTCCGACTCTTCTGCCCTCAACGTGGTAAGGATACATCCAAGCGCGAGCCAGACGACGAGGGATTTGATCGATTTCATCATATTACGTCTTTTGATGGGGGAGCTCTGCGGCGTCCACAATTAGTTTTTGGGTAATTGAACCTTTTTCCTGAAAGATTCGGTAGGATAGCCGGCGCTTTCCACTAGAACGGTGATCTCCGGGCTGGTTCCCTTTTTCAGGGGCTTTCCGCAGACGATGCGGACGATGGATTTCTCAAACGGTTCAAGCGTGCGCACGGATCCCGTGCCGATCGTCCGGTCTCCGGATAACAGACGCACGGTGGATGCCTTGGAAGCGATCTCACCGAAATTTTGGATTTCGACGTAGGCTACGGTGCCATCTGGGGTGAACTCGAACTTGGGAGAAAGCGGCGAGAGCAGGGGCACCTGAGCCTTGGTTCCAGGGAGGGCGGCCCAGCCAAAAAGAAGTTTTCCATCAGTGGATTTTCCCAGGAGCTTTCCGGCGAAATTTTCCTTGGTAATTCCGGTATCCTTTCCGGAAAATGTCAGAATGAGATCCGAGCCTACTTTCTCCGAGCTTATGAGCTTGCTGCCGCGGCCGTAATTTACTTCTTCCGATGCACCGAAACGGAGTGAGTCCAGATCGATGTCACGCTGTGGATCGAAGCCGGCCTCCGCACTAATGTTCACGCGGATTGCTTCCGTCTTTTCCGTGAGTCTTTGTTTATTGAGAACAGTGCACAAGCGGGGCACCGTCATCGGGATCACAATAAGCTTGGAGTTGTGGATGTCATTGGGCTGATCGAGTTTTTTCTCCGTATCAATGACGGCGAAATGGGCATGGGTAGGCCGGCCGTGATCGTCCTGCAGAAAGCGTAGACGCTCGAATTTATACCATTCAGATCTGGTTCCGTCCTCATAACGGGCGATGCCGGGAACATAGGCCTCACCTGGTTCCGATTTCCAATGAAAGCCGTCCTTCGAACGTAAGTGGTAGGCGATCCGCCCCTTCCAATCGTTCACAATGATGTGATACTGGATGTCGTCTTTCCACATGACAGGATCCTCGAAAATACCTTCGACCTTCGGGTAAACCGATTCCGAACTGACCTCAGACCAATCTTCTCCGCCGTCTTTGCTGGCCCAGATGTAGCCTCTCCTGGAGACCGCGATAAACGAGCCGTCATCTCGCGGGGCGAAGGAAAAATTTACATAATTTTTGAAAGCGTAACGCTCGCGCTTATCGAAGTTATAGGTGCCGGCTGTCCACGGCCCTGTCAGGCTTTTCGAGCTATAGAAGCGCCCGTGGGTGGAGTAGATCATATAATCTCCCTTGCGCGTGCGGTAGAGCTCCGGGTTATGGCCGGGACCGATTGTATCCTTGTAGGTATAAGGGCCCATGGGATCGTCCGCTTCCGCGTGGACAATGATGGAATCAAAGTATCCAAAGTGGCCGCGGGGCTCGTCCTCCGGCCAGCGGGAGCTATACAAGTGGTATTTTCCATCTTCTCCGAGAGTCGGATCACCACACCAGTAGGACCAGGCAGGATCTTCGATGCCATTGGAGATGTCCCGCGGTTTCACATTGTCGCCGCCCCAGGTGTCGGCTGTGAGCTCGTCTCTGACAGGCATGGGAAGAAAAAGATCTTTGAACTGTCCGCCCTGCACCAGATTTTTCCATTCGGGAGGACGCGGGCGCTCTGTATCATTCGCATTCGCCAAGGGAAGGAAGGCGGCAAAGGAAAATGCGAGAGTGAGAAAAATAGATTCGGAGGATTTCATAAGATCGTGATTCGCTTGCACCGATGGGATGTGCGGTAGGGCCAAGGTGGATAGAATACGTTATAGGAGGAACGGTTTTATGTATAATTATCCGCATATATTATACGTGGATTCCTTGGTCAGAGGCTCTGATCCCGTCTTGGAGATTGCGTGCACCTCAGCAAAATCGTAGGGATGGATCATGATAAAATCTCAACTTGGCGCTCTGATGCCATCGGTGCGTTTCGCTGCGGCTATCTCTGTGGTTTCGGCAGGCTTTTTTTTGGGGCTCGGGGCAACGGCTGGAGCTCAGGATATGAAAAATAGGGCGGAGCCGGTTGGCTCAGCGGCTACCAGCGGTAATACGGTGACGGTCATCGCCCATGAGAAAGATGGTAGACATTTTGTTTTCGCGGGTGGTGACGGAGGTCGTCTGAATTCCTTTTCCCTAAGTGGAGAGGGGAAGCTTCTTCCGCTGGAAACGCTGGACCTGTGGAAGGGTAAAGGACCATCCCGGGGACTTGTGGCCGCAGTAATTGAAGGGAACGATTACCTTTTTCTGGGAAACAAGGGGGGGAACGCCATTGAGGTTTTTCGCATTGGCGGAGACGGCGGATTGGAGCGCGTTTCCGTGACGCATGATACGGACTCGACGTTTCTGGGGAGTGTTATCACCTTGCAGGTGGTTCATTTCGATACGGGGTCATACCTTTTCGCCGGGGGCTTGGAGGAGACACCGGGAGTTTCGAGTTTCAGAATATCATCCGATGGTCAGCTGCATCATGTGCAGTCTATGAAGGACACGGATGAGATGTTTACCGATGGGATCATAGGGATGTCCACCCAGAGAGTCGGCGGAGCCACCTATGTTTTTGTAGATGGATTCCACGACAATGGCATCAGTTCGTTCCGGGTGACGGACGACGGAAAATTTACCAATGTGTCCAATATCGGAGATGACGGGGAACTTTTTCTCAACGGAGCTTATCCGCTTACCTCGGTGAAGCTGGGGGATGAGACTTATGTTGTCGTCGGTCACCGCCACCACAGCTACTACAAGCGCAAAGGTTTTATCAAAGAGGAAAACCCACATTACCATGGGGATGGTGTTAGCGTTTTCAAAGTTGATCGGGAGGGGAAACTGGTGCCCCACATGGCGCTGCGGGATGACGATAGCTTGCGGCTAAAAGGCCAGACGCGCATCGAGCTCATGAAGCTGGATGAAGGCCGGGCGCTCGTCGCGGTGGCATCGCGTGAAGAACAGGCCATCCAGCTCTGCGAGCTTGGTGCAGATGGCGTGTTGAAACCCGGTAAAATTATTGAGACGGGTTTCGAAATCTACAATGGCATGACCTCTGTGGAAATAGGCGGGACCCGTTTCCTTTTGGCGGGGCCTTTGAAGGGCAAAGGATTGTATTCCTACGCCTTCGATTAACCCGTGAGGAAAAAAGTGCCCGCTGCCGTTCCTCTGGAATGGCAAAGCGGGCGGCCATCTAGCGCAAGCCGCGGAGCAGGAATTCCGCGTTGGTCTTGGTGGGCTTGAGATTGTTCAACAGTGTTACGAGTGCATCGCCGATGGGCAGAGCTGAAAGCTGGCGGCGGACATCGATGACTTTAACGAACTCATCGGGATGATATAGTCTATCGTCGTTTCGTGTGCCGGACTGGGGAATGTGGATGGCGGGGAAAACCCGGCGCTCGGCGAGTTCCCGGTCGAGCCGGACTTCCATATTGCCTGTGCCCTTGAATTCCTCGAAAACCACATCATCGAGACGGGATTCCGTTTCCACAAGAGCTGTGGCCAGGATGGTCAGGGAGCCGCCGTTCTCAATGTTACGTGCCGTGCCGAAGAATTTGCGGGATTTCTGAAGTGCTGCGGGAGAGACACCACCGGAGCCGATCGGGCCGCCTTGCATGGCGGAATTGTGGCCCCGGGCGAGGCGGGTGAGGGAATCGAGAAGTAGAACAACGTGCTTGCCTTGCTCGACCATGCGTTGTGCGCGGGCAATCACCAGATCGGCAACCTGGGCATGGCGTTTTGGCGTTTCATCGAAAGTGGACGCGTAGACGCGTGCTCCAACGGTCTCTTCGAAGTCCGTGACCTCTTCCGGGCGCTCGTCTAAGAGCAGGATGACGAGCTCAATTTCCGGGTTGTTGGCTTTGATCGATTTGGCAATTTGCTTGAGCAAAATAGTCTTACCTCCGCGCGGTGGAGCCACGATCAAACCACGCTGGCCTTTACCAAGTGGCGCGATGAGATCAATCACCCTCACTCCGAGGTATTCCGTGCCTTCTCCTTCGAGATGGATGCGGGAATCCGGAAACATCGGGGTGAGTTTGTCGAAATCCTTCGGCTCGGACCAATCCGCGAGCGGGATTCCTTCTATCTCGAGGATCTCGGCGGTTGTGAGGTATTTGTCACGCTGCACCGGAGGGCGGACTTTCACCTTCACTCGCTGACCGCTGCGGATGGCAGCATTTGCAAGCACCGGACCGCCGAGGTGGATGTCGTCCTGGGATGGCCGGAACGAGCGCTCCGGATCGCGGATCATGGCAAAATGTTCTTTGCCAAACTCGACCACGCCCTCACAGGTGATGTTCGAGCCATTGGCGACAAAAAAGCAAATGATCTCGTAGATCAGTTGGGTTTTGGTGATGCCGCCCTGGATGCGGGCAGGGATTTCAGAAGCGATTTTTTGAAGCTCTGTGAGTGGCTTCAGGCGGAAGGCATTCAGATCAATATTCTCCGGAACGGGATAGGGGGCGGCTTCCTCCTTTGGAGCAGCTTCTTCTTTTTCGGTTTGGGCCGGTGTGGGCTTCTGTTCCGCGACTTCGGCTGAGGAGGTGACGGAGGCTTCTCCGGAGGTGGCTGTTTCGGCCGGTGCCTCGGAGAGTTCTGGGGTATTGTCTGACATGGAAAGTGGTGGGAAAATTCTACAGAAACGCTGGACTTGGGCCCGCAGTGTATCGGGCACTCCATCGTTCCAAAAAACGATATCTGCGCGGGCGGCTTTTTCCTCGATAGGTAGTTGGGCGGAGAGGATGGACTCGATCAGGGAATCGTCCCAACCATTGCGGTCCTTGAGTCTTGCGACTTGGGTGGCACGTGAGGTGGAGACGACGATCGTCTGAGTTTGGCCAAAATCGAAGCCACTTTCAAAGAGGAGCGGCACATCAGCGAGGAAGCACCGCACGCCTTCTTTAGCTGCTTTTTCCCGTAGCGCAAGACATTCCTCCCGCACCAGTGGGTGAAGAACCGCTTCAAGCTCCTTGCGTTTCTCAGAATTCGCGAAAACCTCGGCACGCAGTTTTTCGCGGGAGATGAGCCCGCTTTCCCCATCGAGAATTTCTTTGCCGAAGAGGTCTGTGAGTTCCCTGATCACCGGCTCCGTATAGAGCAGGGATTTCACCGATGCATCGCAATCGAACACGACGATGTCCGGGACAAATTCTTGGAAAAGACTGAGAGTGGTGGATTTGCCAGTGGCGATGCCGCCAGTGAGAGCTAGGACTAACATGGGTGAAATAGATGGAGCTGCGGGATGATGCCGGAATGCAGGGCGGAAGACTACGCTGCTGCGACCGGATAGTTCAAGCAACCAGCTCGTCGAGAAATAACGTTCTTTCTGGCGGAGCGCATGGAAAATTGTGGGTTCGCACCTCGTTCGTAGCTTGGAACTACGCATTCACCTGAAAATCCCAGTGACGGGGCATTTCCCAGCTTTCGATTCGTTTGCGGAGTTCTTCACGTAGCGCTTTTTTATCATAATCATGGCTGACTCCGAGATGGGCGTGGATTTCTTCGAGACGCTCAAAATCCCGGCTTGGCGCCCGGGAAATCCTTGCAGTGCTCACGCCGGGGAGCTGGCGGAGGATCTTTTCAAGGCGCGCGGGGCTGACTTTTCGTCCGGCGACATTGATAGCAGCGCCGGTGCACCGTGTGAGGTGGATTTCGCCTGCTGAATTGTGCCCGAGATCCCAAGTGCGATACGTTCCGGAAGTAAACTCACCGGGGAAAACCGGAAGATCCGAGCCGCTTGCCTGAGCGTCGCTGCGGACAGTAAGGTAACCCTCATGATTGCAATCCACGGTAATTCCCGGCAGGCAAGTCCCCAGATAAGTCTCTGTCGACCGGGGAGTGTGGCTGGCATCAAAAGCGATCGCACCGGTTTCGCTGGTGCCGTAGAAATTGTGGATTTTCAGATTGCTTGAGGCGTGGATGGCTTGTTCCAGCTTCAATGAGAGCGGCGAGCCAGCACTCAGTGCCAGAGAGATCGCCGGATGAGAAGTGATGCCGGTCTGCCACCATGTTTTCCAGATCGCTGGAACGCCGGGTAGAAATATGGGACCGCCGCGTTCAAGTGCGGGATTGAGAAACATCGGCATCGGCCCGGGAGCAATGTCCAACGGGATCCCACGTAATAGCAAAGGCAGTGCCAGGCAGCCGAAGCCGTAGGAATGCGCCAGGGAAATGGCGGCAAGACCGCGTCTTTCCCGGTGGAGCCCGAGGCCTGACAGATTTCGCAACCCCTCGGCAAGCACTGCGGCCTCGTCGAAAAACAGGCTGCGTTCGATTCCGGAGGCTCCACAGGTTTGCTTGATAAGCACAGTGCCTGCCGGAACGTTTCCACGGATTGGGCGGATTTTGCTCTGTTCATTTTCCGCAAGGATCACTGGTTTCCTTGTCCGCCAGGCAGCGATAAGGGTTGGGAAAAATGCCAGTGAGGTGCCGATGGCGATCAACGTGTCCGATGAGGTATCAACGGTGCGGGAGATGCTATCGATTTCTCCAAAAGTGATGCCGGAAGGTTTTCCATGATGCCAGAAGGCGATGTCGTCCCGATGGCGGGCGGCGATTTCATTCCAGTGTTCCAAGAGCATCCGACTGCCTACCTAGACACTTCCAATGGCCTTGCCAAGAGCAGGAATCCGGTCTTTCTTCCTTTTTCTTACCCCGCCTCCATGCAGAACTCTCCCGATTCAACGCAGAACTTCATACCGCGACGCGTGTTTATTACTGGCACGGGGATGATTTCTCCCATGGGCACCGACTCGGCCGGGCACGTCGCCTCATTACGCGCGGGAGAAAATCATTTCCGGGAAATCGATTTTTTTGATGTTTCCAAGCAGCGGGTGAAAACGGCGGGCGTTGCGGATCTGGCGGACGATTTCGAGCATTTTATGCTATCGGAGCGGGAGGCTCGCGGGTTGGACCGTGGGACGCGGCTCCTACTGCATGCGACAGCCCAGGCGATGAACTCCGCAAAACTGGACAATGTGTCTCCGGAAACAGGTTTCATTGTCGGGACTTCTGCGGGGGCGATGCCCGTGGGCGAGGAATATTACAAAATCGCTGCTCGGGATGGAGAGCGCAGAGGTCAGTTCCGGCGGGTGGAAAACTACCAGGCGCAGCGGCAGGCTGGGGCGGTGCAACGGGCTTTGGGCTTTCGGGCGCAGACATTGATTATTTCCAATGCGTGCGCATCCGGTGCAAATGCGATCGGTCACGCTTATCATCAGATTCGCTCTGGACGTAAATCACTGGCGTTGGCTGGTGGTTACGATGCTCTCTGCCAGCTGGTGTTTGCAGGGTTTGACGCCCTCCAGGCGCTTGCGGAGTCCGGAATTCCACGGCCATTCGATGCAGCGCGGGACGGCCTGGCACTCGGTGAAGGCGCTGCGATGTTTGTTTTGGAAAGCGAGGAAAGCATGCTCGACCGGGGAGCGGTGCCGCTCGTGGAAATCTGCGGGTATGGAATGGCGACCGATCTCCATCATCTCACACAGCCGCATCCCGAGGGCAATGCTGCGGTGCGCTCAATGACAGGCGCCTGCCGCCAGGCGGGAATGGAACCGCGGGAGATCGACTATATCAATTCCCACGGCACAGGCACTCCGCTAAACGATGTTGCCGAAGCGAATGCCATCACCGAATGGGCGGGCGAGGATGCAAAACAGATCTCCGTTAGCTCGACGAAATCCGCGATGGGCCACTTGCTCGGCGGTGCTGGTGCCATAGAATCCGCAATCTGCCTGCTGGCACTGAAAAATCAGCTTCTTCCTGCAAGCCTCAATATCCGTGAAGCGGATCCCGCATGCCGCTTCGATCTCGTCCGCGAGCCCCGTGAAGCTGCCCTCAATGTGGCGCTGACAAATTCCTTCGGGTTCGGTGGCTCCAACGCATCCCTGATTTTCCGAAATGCAAGCTAAGCAAAACGTGCGCGATTTCTCCCCGCAGTTCCATCTCTTCGTCCATGGTCATGGCGCGGTTTCCTCTGCCGGGATCAATGCACAGGCGCTGTATCGCGCCTGTGCCGGAAGAGAACTCATTCCGACAATCGAGCTGGAGCGGAAAGCGGGTGAAAAGACGATTTCCTATTCGCATCGGCCGGTCGACGCCAAAGCTTTGCGTGCTGCGATGCCAAAGCACGCCCGTCTGCGTCGCGCCAGTAATGTTTCCAAATATGCGGTAACGGCAGCCCATGAAGCGATCGGTCCCGAGCGGCTGGAGAGGATGAAAAACGGTCAGTTAAGGATCGGGATTGTTCTTACCTTTTTGAACGGCTGCGTGAACTATTCCAACCGCTTTTTCAGCGAGGTTCTCGAGGATCCGAATTTTGCCAGCCCGATACTTTTTCCTGAAACGGTCTTCAACGCGCCAGCGAGCCACATTGCAGCATATTTGGAATGCGATGGTCCGGTCTACACGCTGATCGGAGATTCCGCGACCTGGTTCTCGGCGCTGAATGTGGCGGAGGAATGGATCTCCAGCGATCAAGTGGATGGGTGTCTTGTGCTTTGCGCGGAAGAAATCGATTGGCTAACGCTGGAAGGCTTACGGTATTATTCGCGGAACCTGATTGCAACCGAAGGCGCTGCGGCGGTCTATGTGGAGGCGCGGCCATCCGCTATCTCCGTGGAAAATATCCACGGCCCGTATTCCTACAATGATAATACTCAGCGTCGGATCGCCGTGGCTGATGCGTGGGATGCGGTGGAGAAAGGTGGGGGCGGAGTTCTCATCGACGGGCTGACCCATGTCCCACGCCTGGATCGTGACGAGCTGTCCGCGACAGAGAGCTGGGAAGGCGAGCGGATAAGTCCGGCCGGAATTTTGGGAGAGGGAATGGGTATCCGCTGTGGCTTTCAGACGGTGGCTGCCATAGAGGCACTTTATGCCGGCCATGAGTCGGCATTGGTTCTGGCCAGCGGAGGGAATCAACACGCCTTTTCCGCGAAATTTACACGAAGCAATCCATGAGCAAACAAGCCATTCTGATCACTGGTGCCAATGGCGGCATCGGGAATGCCACAGCCCGTTATTTTCTCGAGCACGATGATTCCTGCTACGTTTACCTGGGAGTTCGTTCCGGCCGGGATGCGGCGGATGCACTTGTTGGAGAATTTCCAGAGAGATGCCAGGTGCTGCCGCTGGATGTGTGCAAGCGGGAGGCCTGGGAACGTGCTTTGGAGGAGGTCGCGCAAGCGGGGCGGGTGATTACCGTGCTGGTAAATAATGCCGGGCATCATGAGGATCATCTTTTGGCGACGATGCCTGATGAGGCTTGGGAGAATGTGATCGGCTCCAATCTCAATTCCGCCTTTCTTGGTTCCCGTGCGGTCATACGGGGAATGATGGGAGAGCGCTTCGGAAGAATCATCAATATATCATCCCTATCGGCACTGTTGGCACCTGCAGGACAGACAAATTATTCAGCCGCAAAGGCAGGGATGGTGGCGATGACCCAGAGCCTCGCGAAAGAAGTCGCGCGGATGGGGATCACAGCGAATGCGATCTGCCCGGGCTATATAGAAACTGCAGCAACCGATGAAGGTGATGCCGAGGCGAAAAGAGCCCGGAAGAAGGCGATCCCGATGAGGCGTTTCGGACAACCGCGCGAGGTGGCTGCCGCCGTTTTTTTTCTTGCTAACAAAGACGCGGGCTATATCACCGGAGCCACGTTGAAAATCGACGGCGGAATCCTTTAACGCTCTCAAAAATCACATGTCCGAACCTTCCGATCTGCACGAAGAAATCAAAGAAATTCTTGTCGATGAGCTAATGCTCGATGTCGAGATGGATGAGATTGGCGATGAGACCCCGCTCATGGGGCCGGATAGCCTCGGGCTGGATTCCGTGGATGCGTTACAGCTCGTCGTGGCGATTGAAAAACGTTTTGGACTGAAAATTTCCGATCCGGAAGCAGCGAAGGGTATTCTCCGCTCGGTGAAAACCATCGCGGATGCTGTGCGTGAATTCAAAGGCGCCTAAGGCTCATTTACGCGCTGCTCCTGAAGAATGAAAAAGCGGCATGTAAAAACCCTCGGATTATTTTTCCTCAAGCTGCTCGGCACGATCCTTTTCCTGTGGTGGGCGCTTTCCAGCATCGACGACAAGGAGGCATTGGGAAGAAATTTCAAGCTGGCGCTCCGCTCTCCATGGTGGGTGGTAGCTGGAATCTGCCTGGCTTTTGTTTCACTTCTGGCAAATGCCCTGAGATGGTTTTTTTTACTGCGTGCACAGTCGATTCATGAGCCTTTTGGTTATATCCTACGCCTGACTCTCTACGGGGCATTTTTCAATATTGCGTCGGTGGGTGGTGCTGCCGGAGATGCCGCAAAGATTGTTTTGTTGATGCGGCGTGTGCCGGATAAAAAGGTAGGGGTTACGATGTCGGTCATGGTGGATCACATCATTGGCTTTATCTCCAGCGGGATCATTTTCTTGGTCTTTACGTGGGGATTCGGGACCATGGACAAGGTGGAGGATGTCGCTGGGCGGGGAACTTTTGTCGCCGCGACCTGGTTCCAGGCTGGAGGAATCGTCGGGATTATTCTGAGTGCTTTTTCATGCACTCCCTGGATGCTGTCCTGGGGTAGGAAGCATCTCCCGAGGTTGACAAATAATCGTTGGGTGGACTCGATCACCAAGGTGCTGGATCTGTATCGGACAGGATGGAAGCATGCATTCTTCGCACTGCTTGCTTCCTTTGCGCTTTCCGCCAGCTTTTACCTGACATTTTTTGCAGGATTACGGGCTCTAGATCAGCCGGTGAGCGCGGTGAGTATCATGTCGGTGATGCCGATTGTGGACGTGGTTTCAGCCTTGCCGATATCGATTTCAGGGTTGGGTGTGCGGGAAAGAACATTCGACTTCCTGGTGGGGAAATTGACCGGTATTCCAACAGCGGCAGCAGTTGCTGCATCACTCATTGGTTTTCTTTTTACGGTTTTTTGGGGGATTGTGGGCGGGTTGGTCATCATCATGGCTGGGTCTTTTACGAAGAAAGGGGCGGAAAAATGATCGAGCAGCCGATTCCCGACCCAACACCGGATCCCGGTATCGCTTTGGTGCTAGGATCCGCATTTCTGGGGGTTTACGCACATGGCGGTTTTATTTGTGAGTTGAACCGGCAGGGGATTTTTCCCGGCAAGGTTGCGGGATCATCGGCCGGCGCCTTGGCCGGAGGCTTTTATGCCGCCGGGCTTCGTGGCCAGGAACTTGAAGCGGCAACGCTCTCGGGTGCGCTGAAACGAGCCTATCCGGATTGGCTGATTCCGATTCGCGGCGCGCCTTTGGGGATAGGCGTGCTTACAGGGATGATGAACGGAAAAAAAGTGGTGGAACATCTGAAGCGCGAGCTTCCGGTGGCAAATATCGAGGACGCGCCCGGGGTGAGGCTTCAGATCGCTGTAACGGATTTACGGAAATCCACGGGCGAATTTTTGAGCGAAGGGCCGCTGGCAGAGGCGATCATGGCCAGCTGTGCGGTGCCGATCCTTTTTACCGGACAGCATCTCGAAGGGCGGGTCTTTCATGACGGAGGGATTCTTCATGGTGTTCCGCTAGAGCCATACATCGCGGATCCAGCCGTTCATACGATCATCGTTCACGACATTTCCTACCCTAGACAAAGTGCGGCAGCGGATAAACGGCTCGGCATAAAAGAGGTCTTTATCAACGGCCACCACATGCTCAACGATGCGCTCACGGAGCACCGGATTCGTGAAGCGGAGCGCAATCACAAGCGTGTGATCTTTCTGGAAACCCATCATCCGAGTCCTGGCTTTTTCCAGTCGGCGAAAAAAAAGAAACGCTATTTTATCGATGGTGCACGGACTGCCTCGGCTGTCTCTCAATATTTTTCCTCATGACTACGAATCTTATTTTCCAACTACGGGCCTTGATCAACGAGCAGCTATTTCCGCTCGATGATTCCATATCCGCAGAGGCGGATCTTCATTCCGAAGGTCTCGATTCATTGGCTTTGATGCAGCTCATCTTGCTGCTGGAAAATGAATACGGAGTCTCAATAAAGCCGGAGGACCTGGACCGGGAAAACTTTTCCAGCCTGAGTAAAATCTCAGAGATGATCTCAAAGAAGCGTGAACTGGGAACATGATAACTGACATCTGTGTTGTCGGTGGGGGAAGCGCCGGGCTTTGTGCGGCTGTGTCAGCTGCCAGAGGCGGGAGAAAAGTGGTTCTTATCGAGCGTTCCGATCGACTTGGTGGGATGGGAACCTTGGCGAGAGTTCATACATTTTGCGGGCTGTATCATCCGGATGTTTCCAAACCCCCGATGCTTGTGAACGAGGGGCTTCCCGCGGAGATCGAGCAAAAGATGCGGGAGCGGACCGGAGTTGGTCCGGTGAAAATGGGTAAGGTTTATGTGCTTCCACAGGATCCCGATATTTTTCGGGAAATCGCTGATGAGCTAACTGTGGCCGAGAAGAATCTCCAGGTGAAATACCGGACTAGTTGCACAAGCATCTCGCGAATGGAGGATGGCGCATTTGTCCTGGAGACTTCTGCTGGCAGAATTACCTGTAGAGCTTTGGTGGACGCCTCGGCGGACGCGATTGTAGCGGATTTTCTCGGGGCGACGAGACTCGCCGAGAAGCCGGAAAAAACCCAAAGTTCCGCATTTATATTTTCGCTACGGAATGTGGCTCCTGCTGCTGGGGAGGATGCGTTCCGGATGCGGCTAGCACTGGCGATCGTCCGTGCGGTCAAGGCTGGCGAACTGCCGGAAACAGCGATGGGAACGGCTAGCAGAAACTCGGCAGTTGCCGGCGAGATCTATTTTACCACGGATTTGAAACCTGGGGGCCGGTCCGATCTAATGGCCACGGGGAAAGCTTTTGCCGAGGCGTTGAGTGAATTTCTGCGGGAACATTTTACTGAATTCGCTTCCGCCGATGGCCCGTTCCCAGCTGCTGAGCCGGGAGTGCGCGAGTCCTGGCGCTGGCTCGGAAAGTATGTGCTGACCGAAGCTGATCTGATCGATGGGAGGGAATTTCCCGATACAGTGGCAATGGCGGCATGGCCCATTGAACTACGGGAAACGACCCATGGTGCAAAATTTCGTTTTTTCAAGAGGGCAGAACCATCTGCGATCCCGCGCAGTTGTTTGGAGAGTGCCGAAATCGAAGGGGTATTCTTTGCTGGAAGATGCATTTCCGCCAGCCATGAGGCATTGGCCTCCGTGCGGGTGATGGGGACATGTTTTGCAACTGGCCAGGCGGCGGGAAGATTGGCCGTCGAGTATCTCCGGGGTCCCAAATTTTGATCAATATTTTCTCCACAGAGTGGGAACGAAAAGGACGAGCAAAGCGAAAAGTTCCAGGCGCCCGAGAATCATAATCCAGCCGAGAAAAACCTTGGTCGGCTCCCTGAGATCGGCGAAGTTATGCGTAGGTCCGACTGCATCAAAGCCAGGGCCGATGCTGGAAATGGTAGCCAGCACCGTGCCTGCGCAGCTTTCCAGGCTAATCCCGGTTCCGGCTTCCAAAAAGCCGACCACTGCGGTGGCGGCAATACTGATCATCAGATAGAGCGTGAGGAAAAACATGATCCTTGCCCGTGCGGAATCGTCCAATGGATTGCCGTTTACGACGACTCTGAATACCTGGTTTGGCCGGAAGGTGCGGATAATTTCATTGCGCGCGGATTTTGCAAATACGATGAGTCGCCCGACTTTGAAGCCCCCGGAAGTTGATCCGGCGCAGCCGCCCATCAGCATCAGGCAGGCGATAAGAACCTTGGCCCAGGTAGGCCACTGATCGTAATCGGCCGTTCCAAATCCAGTGGTGGAAGCGATACTGAAAACGGTAAACAGGCTATCGCGGAGACTTTTGACAAGAGGAACATCATCGTTGTAAGTGCGCCCGCAGGTGATCAGGAGAATCACCAGAGCGCAGAGCCCAAGAAACCAGCGGGCATCCTCCTCCTTCAAAACGCGCTGCCAGTTTTTCCTCAGAATAACGATGTAGATCAGGAAATTCAGACTCCCGAGGGCCATGAAAAATGTCAGCCAGAGCTCGATCAACCAAGAGTTTCCCCAATCGGAATAGTAGCCAATGCTCGCACTGTGGGGGCTGAGGCCACCTGTCGAGATCGTTGTAAACGCATGGCAGGTCGCATTGAACCATGTCATCCCCATTGCTCGGAGGCCGAGGCCACATAGTAGAACAAGACCGAGGTAGATACGGAGTAACAGCGCCGCAGTATCCTGAATTCTTGCCAACCCGAGGTCTCCGCTACGGAATGAGGATTCGTTGTGAAACAGGGATTTTGAATTTACCCCAATGTATGACAGCAGTGCCACGAATAGAACCAGAATACCGATACCACCCAGGAGTTGGGTGGTTGCCCGCCAAAGGAGAATGCCCCGCGGCCATTCCTCAATAACTGTCATCACGGACGAGCCGGTGGTGGTGAAGCCTGAGGCTGATTCAAAAAAAGCGCTGGCCGGGCTCATGTAAGGAGGGCAAAGCAAGTAGGGGAGTCCTCCGAAAATACTGCATAAAATCCAGCCCAGCCCGACAATCACAATTGCCTCCCGCTTCGGGATGGTATCGTGGCGCGTCTTTGTGATCCCGGGAATGATCGATAGCAGCGCAAAACCGCCGGTAATTGCCGCCGAGAGAAACAACATCGATGCCGCCTCCTCATCGCCTTGCAAGAAATCGAACTTTGCGAAGGTCCCGCAAAAAATCATCGTAACCGCCTCCAGTGCCAGAAGCATCCCGAGGATTCTTGCAATTAAGTAGAAATTCATATCAGAGCGTGAAGCGGAGGGATGAATCAGGCTTCAAGAAGCTTGAGGAAGGGCTTTTTCGCCTCTTTGGCAACCATCGCATAAAGATGATCGCCTCCGAGTAATACTTCTTCCGGACCCGGGACTTCCGCGTGCAACCCACGGAGCTTACCGACGAGGACGACCCCGGCCGGCCATTTGATCTCTTTGATCATGTGACCCGCAGCAATGGAACCTTTGCCCACCCGTAGCTCGACTAGATCGACACCGTTGAATTTTTTGAGGGTATGGAAGGAATCGGTCGTAATGAAACGCTGGATTTCACGGCGGGTTGCTTCGCGGGGACTGACTGCGGCACGTATGCCAAAATGGTGCCCGCTGGCGGAAATGGCCGCCGCATAGTCCGCACGGTGGATCAGGGTAAGACAATTTTTGACTCCGAGTGTATGTGCCTGCAGGCAGGACATCACATTATCTTCGTCATCCGTGCTGGTGCTGATGAAGAAGTCTGCCTCGCCAATCTGCTCTTCCTCAAGCTCTGCGGATACCGTGGCGTCCGCATTGATGATGGTTGCGTTGCTCAAGCGGTCGGCGAGATTCGCACAGATCTCCGGATCGCGCTCAAAAACACGGACGGTGCAATCAATGCTTTCCAGCATCTGCGCGAGAGAAAAGCCGTATTCGTTACCGCCAAAGATAATAACACGGAGCTTCCGGGTGCCCTTGCGCTTCCCCTGCAGGCGTTCAGCGAAATCCCGTAGCTTCCTTGGCTCTCCAAAAATGGTGACAAGATCGCCTTCTTCGATCACCGAGTCCGCTGTGGGAACAAATGGGCAATCGCCCCGGGAAATCATCGCGACGCGCACTCCCTCGGGTGCTTTCAGCTCTCGCAAACTACTCTGGATGGAAGATGAATTCTGTCCCACGAGAATCTGCTGAAGTTCAATCCGGCCGCGAGCCAGTTCCTCGACGACCAGGGAATCCGGATTACGGACGAATTTTGCCAACTCGATGGCGGTAAGGCGTTCCGAGCTAAAGATGTGATCGAGACCAAAGTGACCACGGAAATCAAAAAGCCATTCCTCCCGCTGTAGGCTGGGATGCACGCGGCTGACGACCTTTGACACGCCCATGCTCTTCGCCATGGACGCGGCCATCATGTTGGTGGTGTTCGAGGAGGACATCGCCAGAAACAACTCGCACTCTCCCACATCCGCATCCGCCAAGTCTGAGACACTCGTGCCATCACCATGAATCACCTTGGCGTCCAAGCTGGCTTCCAGCTCTTCGGCCAATGCCTTGTCGGCCTCGATCAACGAGATTCTATGAGCTTCTTTGGCAAGGCAATAGGCCAAGTGCCTACCGATTTCACCGGCTCCTACGATAATGATGTTCATGCGGGATATTAGTGGCCGAAACCTCTGGTTTTCTATCGATAACAGGCCGCCTCCGCAATCCCAACATTTTCAAGACCCGGACCAGCTCTCCCATCGTTTGCAGGAATCGTCTGTTTTAATCGTCTTGAGTAAAATGAGCCACGAAGTACACTCCGTAAGACTTTTGCGAGTTTTTAGTACACCGAGTATAAAACTTCTCGGAAAAGTCTCAAAATATGGCGGCATTTTTTAGAAAATTACGGAAAAATCCGTAATAATTGTCTGGAAAATATCGATATAAAAGATTGTAACTCGCTGATTGTCAGTGTTTTTACGATTTAATTTTAAAACGTTCAATTTGTTCTTGTGAGCCAAGTGTACGAAAGTGTATTGTCTGGGGGTCGACGCGATAGTTTACCCCCGCAATGATTCCCCAGTTCCAGCAATATAAGGGCTCTTTCCCTTACAAGACAGACTCGAAAAATCGGGTCAACGTCGTGCCGGCCTGGCGTCCAGCGCAGGGGGAGCCTGTCAACCTGATGCCTTCAATCTCCGAGGGGGTGAAAATTCTCAAAGTTCTCACTCAGGAAGCTTTTGAGTATCGGGTCGAAAGGATCAAGCAACACGCTGAGTCTCCGAAGCAAGAGTCTCAGATGAAAACCAAGCTCGTGCGTATGCTCCGTGAAGTGAGTGTTAACGATCAGGGGAAGTTGCTGATTCCCAAAGACCTCGCGGAATACGCCGGTATCGCACCTGACTCGGAAGTCATGCTATCGGCCGGAGACAGTCATTTTGAAATCTGGAATCGTGATAAGTTCGAAGAAATCTTCGGTCTCTCACCAGTTCCGGAGGACGAAGATCACCTCGCCATTTTCTAAGTTTCTCTCACTCACATATCCCACACCTACTGACAGCATGCTGTTCAACCCTCCAACTCTTGCGAACAATGCGGTCCACCTCACGGCGGTTACCGGCGTGTTCGCTGGCTCGCAGGAGTTGGGTCCACTTTCCAAACAATCACAAGGTCATGCGCTCGGGACAGCACATGGTTTTGCTTTTACGGATGCCGCTGCCGCTCCTGGCTGGTTGTCGGCGCGGCGTTCGTTGAATTTTTCTCCAAGCTTTCTGGCTGGGCGGATGAAGTCTCTCGGGACAGAGCTTCATTCGCTATTTAATCCGATGCGTCGCACTGCTCCTGGCTGGTTGTCAGTGCGGCCATCGGTAAATTTTTCCAAATATTCACAAGGTCATGCGCTCGGGACAGCACATGGTTTTGCTTTTACGGGTGCCGCCGCCGCTCCTGGCTGGTTGTCGGCGCGGTGCCCGTTGAATACTTTTTCCGCCTTTCTGGCTGGGCGTGTGAAGTCTCTCGGGACAGAGCTTCATTCGCTATTTAATCCGATGCGTCGCACTGCTCCTGGCTGGTTGTCAGTGCGGCCATCGGTAAATCTTTCCAAACAATCACAAAATCATGAGCTCGGGACAGCCCATGGTTTTGCCTTTACGGGTGTCGAAGCTGCTCCTGGCTGGTTGTCAGCTTCGGCATCCGAATCTTTTTCTCCAGAAAGCTATCATCTTCCGGTTTTACCGGAGGAAGTGTTGAAAATGATGGATGCCACTGAAGGCAAGTATATCATTGATGGAACACTTGGTGGCGGTGGGCATTCCGAGCTAATGTTGAAGGCAGGTGCGCGGGTCCTGGGAGTTGATCGTGATCCGGAAGCCCTCGCGCACGCGGGAAAGCGCCTTGAGGTCTTCGGTCCCCGGTTTTCCACGTTTCAGGCAAATTTTTCAGAGATTCCGACTTACCCGGGAATTGAGGCTGGTGAGTTGGCGGATGGGCTCCTGCTTGATCTAGGGGTTTCCTCACGGCAGCTGGATTCCGCACCGCGCGGCTTTTCTTTCATGCGTGAGGGTCCGCTTGATATGCGGATGGGCCCGAATGCGACAATGACAGCTGCGGAATTAGTCAATTCATGGCCCGAAAGCGAGATAGCTCGTATCCTCTATTCCTTCGGCGAAGAGCCTCGCTCGCGCCGTATTGCAGCTGCGATTGTGAAATATCGTGAGAGCAAAGATTTTGAAACGACCACCGAGCTGGCAGAATGCATCGAAAAAGCCATCGGCAGAAGTGGGAAAATCCATCCTGCGACCCGTAGCTTCCAGGCAATCAGAATGGCGATCAATGAGGAACTCGAATCTCTTTCGTCCATTCTGAACTCCGCCTCCAAGGTGCTGAAACCAGGTGGGAGACTACTGGTCATTACTTTCCACAGTCTGGAGGATAGGATGGTGAAGCGTTTCCTCCGGCATCATTCCCAGCCATTCATTGACGATCCGACGTGGCCGGAACCCCGGCCCAATCCCGACTATCAATACAGACTGCTTTCGAAAAAAGCCATCGCTGGCACTCCGGAAGAGATTTCCGTCAACCCACGAGCCCGTAGCGCCAAGCTTCGGGTTGCTCAGCTTTTAGGTGGGGAAGCGGCCTAAGCCCAATCCCTTTTAAAAATTTCAAATTCCACAAAGCAATGAACCGCCGCCGCCAAGATAACCATACCCGGATTTCTCCAGTCGTCATTTTTGCACTTATACTCGCCGGTGCCATCGGTGCTGTGGGGGGGATTACGTATGTTTATTTCAGGAACTGCCAGATCGAGACTGCTCGCGAAATCGATGTCATCGAGCGCCGTATCGAGCAGCACCAGCTCGATATCCGGACTGTACAAATGCGGAGTGATCAGATTCTCAATCTTTTTGCAATCCGTAAGACACTTGAAGATCTTGGCACTGATATGCGGCCAATTCCTGCCGGAGTTTCCGAGGATATGCTTCCCAATCTGCCGAATGCTGTAGCCTCCGCTGATACCAGCCTGTGAACCGATCTTTCCAAAACCGCTGCGTTGTCCTGTGTCTGATCCTTGTGATCTTGCTCAGTGCTCTTTCCGCGCGGTTGGTTCAAATCCAGCTGGTTGATCGTCATCGATACGCGGCATCTTCCGCGAAAGCCTACCATCGCGTGGAGCACTTGCCGGCGATCCGCGGAATGATCGTGGACCGCAATGAGGAGCCAATAGCCAAGAGCATTCCGGTATCTTCCATCTTCGTGGATAAGAATCATCTGCTGGATCCGAAACTTGCATCCTACAGCCTCGCCTACAAAGCCGCTGCCGGGGAAGCGGGATGGAAAAATCTACCCGCCGATAAGCAAAAGCGCAGAGTCTCCATGCTGCGCGGCGAGATCCTGGCAAGCGAGAAACCGGAAATTATCATCCAGAAGCACATTGCGCATTCCATCGGGTTGCTGGCGCGGCCCTTGGGCATGCGTCGTGATGAACTGAGGGATAAAATCGAGAACACCCGGGGGAAGTGGTTTCCGATCGCGAAAGATATTCCGGACGATATCGCCGAGCGCCTCCGTGAGATCGTCGATGACTATCATCTCGAAGGTTTCGCGTTTGAAAATTCGATCAAGCGCTGGTATACGAATCCGACTCTTGCGACCCATCTCACTGGATTTACCGGCGAAGTCGAAGAAAAACTGGATAACGGAAACGTCGTGCACCGGATGGCCGGGCGATTCGGCATCGAGTCCGCATTGGAAAAATATCTGGCGGGACGGGATGGCCGCCGGGAGCACAGACGGGATGCACGCGGCTTGGTTGTGCCCGGAGATTCAGGCAGTTTGCTTCCTCCGCGTGCGGGTTTGAACGTGAAACTCACGATCGATATCGGAATGCAGGCGATTGTTTCCGAAGAGCTCGAGGCCGGCTTGGCAAAGTATAAGGCCACCCGTGGAGCAGTTGTGGTGATGGATCCAAAAAATGGCGAGGTTCTTGCGATGGCTTCCCGCCCGCACTTTGATCTTAATTTCAAAAAGAACCTCCAGGATAATTCATTCAATTACGCGCTTCAGGCGAAATACGAGCCTGGCTCTACCATCAAAATCGTCGCCACTTCCGCCGCGCTGGAAGAAAGGCTGGTGACCCCTACGACTGTGATCAACTGCCCCCACGTGGTGCAGGAAAATAAGTTCACGGTGACCGATGCACACTCGGGCGGGATGCTCAGTTTTGAACAAATTTTACAGAAATCCAATAACGTGGGCTGCTGGAAACTTGCCAAGCAACTCGGTGTAAAGCGCTTCTACGAATACGTCCATAACTTCGGCTTCGGGGAACGCAGCGGAATTCAGTTGAGCGGCGAGAACCCCGGCACTGCGGCGGTGCCCACACTGCCAATCGATTTTTCCAGAGCTGCTTATGGCTATTATATCGGAGTCACTCCGATTCAAATGGCTAGCGCTTACTCGGTCATCGCCGGGAATGGAGAACTGCTCAAACCGAAGATTGTGAAGGCCCTCGTGGCAAATGACGGGACGGTTATCGATGACTTCCCCAGAGAGGTCCGGAACCGGGTCATTTCTCCTGCGACGGCGAAAAAAATGCGCACAGCCTTGCATAAGGTGACCTTGAAGGGCGGAACCGCTACCCAGGCCTGTGTTCCGGGATTCAAGGTTTGTGGAAAGACGGGAACTGCGATCAAGCACGATCCGAAGCGGGGCGGCTATGTCAAAGGCGGTTATGTGGTATCCTTCGCGGGATTTATGCCTGCAGATAATCCTGCTTTTGTTTGCTATGTGGTCATTGATGAACCTATGACGACCGAAGTCTCGCGCTACGGCGGACAAATCGCTGCACCGATTTTCTCCAAGATAGCGGGACGTTTAGCCGCTCACATGAATTTACAACCGACAGAACCGATCTCCGAGCCGATCGCAAACCGGTAATCCAGCCATCCATCAACATGCTTCTTCGCACTCTCATTTCAGATCTTGATAAAATAACCACCTCCGGAAACCAGGATGTGGAAATCTCAGCGCTCACTGCGGATTCCCGTGCGGTGACAGAGGGGATGCTTTTCGCCGCCATCCGTGGCACGAGCCTTGATGGCCATAGGTTCATCGACGAGGTGATCTCCAAGGGCGCCACTGCGATTCTCGCGGAAATTGGCCCACCGACCGATCTTCCCGATACGGTTGCCTGGCTGCATGTGCCTGATAGTCGCTCGGCGATTGCGAAGATAGCTGCGGCTTTTTACGAGGAACCGGCAGGAAATCTGAAACTGGCAGGTGTGACGGGGACAAATGGGAAAACGACAATTGCGTTTTTGATCCATCACATCATGCAAACGGAATGGCACCGGGCAGGTTTGCTCAGCACAGTCTTGGTGGACGATGGCGAAGAGCGGTCTCCTGCGAAACATACCACTCCAGGCTCGATCGAACTTCATAAAATCCTGGCAACTTTCCGGGACAACGCATGCCGTGGCGGAGTGATGGAAGTTTCCTCCCATGGAATCGATCAAAAACGAGTCCATAGCGTCGCGTTCGATGCGGCAATTTTCACCAATCTGACCCAGGACCATCTAGATTATCACGTCACGATCGAGAGGTATATGGCGGCAAAGGCCTCGTGGTTTCATGACTTGGCTGCGAACAAGCAGGGGAAAAAGCCTACTGCGGTGATCAATACGGACGATGCGCGCGGCAACGATCTGGCGAAATCCCTGGACGGCAAGATGCCAGTCATCCGGTATGGTTTTAATGTGAATTGCGATTTTCGGGCGGGTAATTTCCAGCAGAAGCGCGATGGGATGTCCTTTGAGCTTTCTGCCAGAGGAAAAACGTTTCTGGTGCGCTCTCCGTTGATTGGCCGCTTCAATGCCTACAACCTCCTTGCCGCAATCGCTGGTGCAGCGGCATGCGGGATCAAACCCCGTCAATCGATTGCCGCTTTGGCCGATTCGCCACAGGTGCCGGGACGGATGCAAAATGTGGGGAATGCCGGCGGCGCTACTGTCTTCGTCGATTATGCACATACTCCGGACGCGCTCGAAAATGCCTGCCGCACTCTCAGAGAGCTCGATCCCCGCCGTCTGATCACGGTATTCGGCTGCGGTGGAGACCGGGATAAGGCAAAACGTCCACTGATGGCTGCTGCCGCTGCTCAAAACAGCGATGCACTTATTCTCACCTCGGATAATCCACGCTCTGAAGATCCGAATGCAATCATAGCCGATATGGTCAAAGGACTACCACCACGTTGCAATTATCTGACGATCCCGGATCGTGCTGAGGCGATTGATGCCGCTATGGCGAATTCACGCTCCGGTGACATCGTTCTCATAGCTGGTAAAGGGCATGAGACCTATCAGGAATTTTCCGATCATACCATCGACTTCGACGATCGCAAAAAAGCCGATCTAGCTCTTAGAAAACGAGCTCTCGAGATTGCCGAGATGCGCTCCAACCCCGAAAACCGATTTTGAAAATCTGAATCAATTTCCAGCCGCTTCCGTCCAAAAGTCTGTAACCCGAGACCATAGAAAACCATGAAAGCAACAGCCCAACAAATATGTGAATTACTAGACGCCAAGCTCGTGGTGGGCTCTGGCGATGTGTGGGCTGAATCTGTTTTCACAGATACGCGCAAGCCTGTCACTGGTGCTCTGTTTGTAGCGTTACGTGGTGAAAATTTTGATGCGGATGCATTTGCTGAAAACGCATTGCAAGCAGGTGCCTCCATCGCAATCGTAAAAAAATGGGTTGGCGGCCCAGTTGCCGAAGGCAAAGCGGTATTGCAGGTGGAGGACACGCTTTTCGCGCTGCAGCGTCTCGCACATTGGTGGCGCAGTCAGTTGGATATTCCGGTGGTCTGTATCACTGGATCCAATGGGAAAACTTCCACCAAGGATTTTACAGCCGCTGTGCTTTCACAAGCATTCAAGGTAAATGCGACGAAGGGAAATCTGAACAATCATATCGGGCTACCGCTGACAGTGCTTACCACGACCGAGGAGCATACGGCCGCCATCTACGAGATTGGGATGAACCATAGCGGAGAGCTATCTCCACTGTGTGAGATCGCCCGACCACAATATGGGATCATTACGAATGTGGGGACTGCCCACATCGAGTTCTTGGGCTCTCGCGAGGCAATCGCGGAAGAGAAGGGCACCCTCGCCAGATACCTTCCGGACAATGGTTTGTTATTTACGCCTGCGGCTTGTGAGTTCAACGAATACTTCCGCGCACGCACCCATGCGCGTCTGGTGCCGGTCGGAAATGGCCGTGGTGTGGTTCGTGCGGAGAATCTGCGTCCCCAGGCTGGGGGGACAGCCTTCACTTTGGTGATCGAGGGAGAAGAGTCAGTGGAGGTTTTCATCCCTGTCCTAGGGAAGCATATGATTACCAATGCTCTCCTCGCGGCGGCGCTTGGGTGGAAGCTTGGTCTATCTCCCCGGGAAATTGCCACGGGCTTGAAATCGGTAAGCCTCACGTCTGGAAGAATGCGTCAAATCAACTGGGATGGAATCACGCTACTGGATGATACCTATAATGCGAATCCCGAATCAATGGAAGCCGCGATAGAAACGCTGGCCGAGATGGAAGTCACTCCCGGCGGTCAGAGAATTGTCGTCTTGGGCAAAATGGGAGAGCTAGGCATCCATGCGGATGAGGCGCACCTAAGAATAGGGCGCTTGGCCGCCTCCCGGGGATTGCGCTTGGTTGCTGTCGGGCCCGGAGCGGAAGGCATCGCTACCGGGGCGAAGGGACTGCATTTTCCTGATATTCATAACGCCGCCGATTGGCTGCTCGAAAATACTCATTCCGGCGATGTCGTGCTCTTCAAGGGAAGCCGCACCGCCGCCATCGAAAAAGTCCTCCAAACCGCTTTTCCTACCGCATGTTAACCGCTATTTACGATTTCTGGTATGCCGCATACCAAGCAGAACTTTCTTCAAATACCGAGGGTTGGGCCCACACCTTCTCGTTTCTGAACTTATTTCAGTATGTTACGTTCCGTGCTGCCACTGCGGGTTTGCTTGCGTTTGGAATCTCGATTCTGATCGGTCCGAGAATCATACGGAAATTAATCTCCCTGAAAGTAGGTCAGCCCATACGCACTGCGGAGGAAGTCCATAAACTCGCGGAGCTCCATGGTGGAAAGATCGGCACGCCAACGATGGGCGGAGTGCTCATTCTCGCAAGCGTTTTGATCTCCACCTTGATCTGTGCGCGGGTATTTAATCCGTTTGTAGCCGTTTGCGCATGCACCATGGCAGCCTGTGGACTTCTTGGCTTTGTCGATGATTACGCGAAGGTGAAGAAAAAAAACTCGGATGGAGTTTCCAGCCACACCAAGCTTTTTTGGCAGCTTGTGATCGCCTTGATTGCTTCGTGCTTTATCTATTTCAAAACGGAGATTTCGGGGTTCGGGGCTAGCGCCCAACAGATTCAGGATGGTCTGGTCGGCTTTCGTCTTAGGGACGCCTCAATCGGGATCGGTGAGATTTGTTTCCCTTTGTTCAAGGAGCCTTTGTTCAATCTGGGTATTTTCGTCATACCATTTTTCGTATTGATCATTATTGGTTGCTCGAACGCGGTGAATCTTACCGATGGGTTGGACGGACTAGCCAGCGGATGCACGATTTCTGTGGCCTTGAGTTATTCAATGTTGGCTTACCTGGCGGGCCATTTTTTCATGGCTACGGAATATCTGGTTATTCCCCACAATCGTTACATCGCAGAACTAGCAGTCTTCCTCATGGCACTCGCCGGAGCTTCTTTCGGATTCCTGTGGTTCAACTGTCATCCGGCCAAAGTTTTCATGGGGGATACGGGGTCGCTCGCGATCGGGGGTGCACTGGGCACAGCTGCAATTTGCACAAAACAGGAATTGCTGCTAGTAATCATCGGCGGGGTTTTCGTGATGGAGGCTCTTTCTGTCATGCTTCAGGTCGGCTCTTTCAAACTGCGTAAAAAACGCATTTTTAAAATGGCTCCCATTCACCACCATTTCGAGTTGCTCGGCTGGCATGAGTCCCAAGTCATCATTCGTTTCTGGATTCTGTCGATCATGCTCGCACTCTTCGGATTAGCACTTCTCAAAATCGCTTAATACACTTTTGAAATCTCCATTTTCCATTTTTGAAAAACATGTGGCTATCTTCGGTGCGGGTCGCTCCGGACGCGCCGCGGCAGCTCTTGCGTTGAGGGAGGGGGCTGTTGTGTCGATTTGGGATCAAGGAGGCGAGGAGGTCTTTGCAAAAATTCCGGCTGGCGTGGAAACGCATCCAAACTGGTGCCAAGATGACGCGGAAGACTTTTCAGCGGACCTCATCGTCATCAGCCCGGGAATCGATACCTATTCGCCATTGGTTGAGGCGTTTTCCGCGAAGGCTCCGCTGATTGGTGAAACTGAGCTGGCATCGCATTTCTTCGACGGTGGAATTATCGGCATTACTGGCACAAACGGGAAGACCACGACCACGGAATTGGTTTCGCTGATTTTGAAACATGCGGGATTGGGCGGAACTCCCTGTGGTAATTATGGAGCTCCACTTTCGGAAATTTTGTTAGAACCTGACATTCCGGCCGCAATCGCCCTGGAGCTTTCTTCATTCCAGCTTGAGACAATCGATGATTTGCGTCCAAAAGTTTCGATCTGGCTGAACTTTGCTCCAGATCACATGGATCGCTACCCCTCTGTGGAGGCATATAAAAACGCCAAATTACAGATCTTTAAAAACCAGACCAAAGACGATACGGTGGTGGTTCGTTTCGGTGAAGAACTGGGAGATCTGGTCCCGAAGGTCATCACGTTCTCGACCGAAACTCGCGAAGCTGATTTCTATTCTGACGGAATAACCATCATGCAGGGTGGGAGAATCCTGCTTGATCTTGAGTCAGAAACCTCTTTACGCGGTCTGCACAATGCGGAAAACGCGATGGCCGCAATGGCTGCCTGCATGGCTTATGGAATCGATCCATCGATCATTCCCGCAGCTCTCCAAGGATATGCACCTCCGCCGCACCGTTGCGAGTTGATCCGCACTCTTGATGGAGTAGAGTATCTGAACGACTCCAAAGCGACGAATCTTCACGCGCTGCAATGTGCTCTTCGTTCCCAAAATCGCCCGGTGGTGTTGATTGCCGGAGGGAAGGAAAAAGGCCTGGATTACTCGCCGCTTCTGCCTGTTTTGAAAAAACAATCAATAGGAGCCGTCACATTTGGTCAGATCTCAAGACCGCTCGCGGAGCTTTTCAATTCGGTCGTTCCAACCAGCTCGGTAGCAACTCTCGAAGAGGCAATCCAAACCGCCCGTTCCATCGCACCGCGGGGATCGACTATATTACTTTCACCCGGCACCTCATCCTTCGATCAGTTCAAAGGTTACGAGCATCGCGGAGACGTATTTCGCGATCTTGTTCATCAATTGTTCTAATCACCCTTACGTAAGACACACCCTATGAAATTCAACAGCATCTCCACCCGACGCAAACCGGTTCGCAAGACTGTCTACGCACGTATTTTCAATAAGACAGCCACGAAGAAGCAACGAGCATCTGCCACCGCTGCCTCCGCCGATGAGATCGAAGACTCAGGAATCAATATCTCACGATCATTGACGATCATTTTTGCAATTCACATCCTGGCAATCGGGATGATCTTTATTCACAAACAGTATCTTTCCGAGCGGACTCCGGCTCCGGATGTAGCCTCTTCCAAATCTACGGAGGTCGAAATTACACCGGATTCTTCCACCGCAGCCTCCCGCAACAACGATCTTCCGCTACTAAGTAATGGCGATGAGCGCTACATGGTGCGGCAAGGGGATAACTATGCGATCATCGCAGAGAAATTCCAAGTGGATGAAAGCAAGCTACGTGAACTAAATAGCAGCGCCGATATCCGGGCTGGTGCAGTCCTGCGGATTCCTCAGGGGAAGCGCATTGTTGCAGTGGATCCTCCTGAAGTTGCCGCGATTCGCAATCAGACAGCTCCTACAGACTCAGAGCGTGGCTTGGTTGAAATATTGCCTCCGGTTGATGTGCCCAAAGCTAAAATTGTCCGGCCTGCACTTACTCAATCCGGTGAGGAAGCGGTGATTGCCAGTTCCGGCCGCACCCATACGATTAAATCTGGTGAGAATATTTGGAGAATATCCAACCAATACAAGGTCAGCCAACAAGAGCTGATGAAGTTAAACAATATCTCTGACCCGACGAAGCTGAAAATTGGACAAGTAATTAAGCTGCCTTAAGTTTCTTGTTCCCCTTTACCTATTCTTTGGGTAATTTCAGCGCCAGTGCTACGTCATAGCTCCACGATCTTAATCATAGCCGTTGCCCTACTCTGTGGGTTGGGCTTGGTAATGCTTGCCAGCACCGGGGTGTGGGTTCGTGATTTGGAACAGCCATACCACTTTGTAATCCGGCAATCCGTGATGGTGGTGATTGGCGTGTTTGCGGCATTTGTCATGGCTAAGACTCCACCGGAGGTAATTCGGAAGAGCACGGTATTTGTTTATGTTTTGGTCTGCATTGCTTTGGCACTGTGTTTCGTCCCTGCGGTAAATGTGGAGATCTATGGTTCAAAGCGCTGGATCGATCTTCCCTTCATCGGTCAATTTCAGCCGTCCGAACCAGCGAAAATGATCGTTGTTGTTGCTCTCGCAGCTTGGTTTGCACGTTGGCAGACGGAAGTTCACACGTTTTTCCGTGGTTTCGTCATTCCAGGGATGATCACCGGTCTGCCCCTGGTGTTGATTGCACTGGAAACCGATGTCGGAACCGCTTTGTCGCTAAGTGTAACTGCGGCTGCGGTCATGTATTGTGTGGGCTCACGGTTAAGATATATTATTCCTGCCGGCTTGGTCGGCATTTCTGGGGCGGCTTGGTATCTTTACAATAATCCGAACCGTTGGGGACGTATCGAAGCATGGCTGGATCTGGAGAATCCTGTTCATCAGCTCGATAGAGGGATGCAACAGTGGCGTGCGCTGCTAGCCTTGGGTAATGGTGGCCCCTGGGGCGTAGGACTAGGCAACGGTGTTGAAAAATTTGGAACGCTCACATTTGCCCATATTGATTTCATCTATCCCGTTATTGGTGAGGAGTTAGGGCTGCCTGCCACGTTAGGAGTCATCATATGTTATGTAGGAATAGCTGTCGCTGGCGTGGGGATTGCGCTTCAAGCGAAACAGATTTTTGAGCGCAGCATCGCCTTGGGCTTAACCTGTGTGATCGTAGTTCCGGCGATGGTGAACATCGGAGTCACGACCGCTGTGCTTCCCAATGACGGATTGCCCCTTCCTTTTGTGAGTTACGGAGGAACTAGCCTTGTCTTCAGTCTAGCTGCTGTAGGTCTGCTGGTTGGTATTCACCGCCGTTCTCAAATAGCGACGATTCAGGCGTTTCCTTTGGGTAAAGATGCCAGAGGTATACTCCGCCTGTGATTAGGTAATTGCCTCGTTGGCGTCAAATGGAGGAAGGGAACCCGGCGGAAAGGAGTCTGAATGTAGTTCTACTATGTTTATAGTATTGAGCGGGTGACGGGTGTGAAGCGGAGCGGTGTGGAGAGTATTT
>NZ_JBHUIT010000017.1:0-328305 GCF_042683045.1 Luteolibacter algae
CAGCCACGTTAGCTCTAGTTTAGAACTGTCCAGAAAATGGGGTCAGGCCAGTATCGGCGATTGATACTTGGTTCGTAGTGGATATGAAGCAGACCGGAGGCGAATTGAGTAAACCGGAAACTGATGGCTATCTCAAGAAACCAGCATGATGCGAAGAAGCCAGCTCGAGAAGGGGGGCAGAATGAAAAGTGAGCGAGCGCGGGCTCTTCTGAAGATGGGCAAGATCGCCGGGCTTCGCGCATGAACTCTTGAATGATCACGATAAGTCAAATTCGCAACGGTGCGGGATACCTGTCACGGCACCTCTCGGCGAATGACTATTATTCGGAGGGAGAGCGGGTGGAAGGGTATTGGCTTGGGAAAGGGGCTGAGAAACTCGGCCTGCGCGGCGTGGTGAAGGAGGAGCATTTTGAGTCACTGCGCACGAACCGGCATCCGTTCACGGGTGAGAAACTCACTCCGAGAATGCACAAGGTGGCGTTTCATGACATCGTCGTCTCGGCTCCGAAGGCGTTCAGCATTGCGGCGATAGTCGGACAGGATGAGAGGCTGGTGAATGCGTTCCACGAATCGAGCCGATTTGTATTGAGCGAACTTGAGATGCACGCCGCCGTCAGGGTGAGAGCGGGGGAGATGGTGAGAACAGAGGCAATCAAAACCACTGGGAACGTGGCATGTGCTGCATTTCATCACGATTCGAGTCGGATGCTTGGGCCGCAGCTCCACACACATCTGGTGATCGCCAATGTGAGTTTCGATGAGGATCAGCAGCGCTGGATGGCACTTCAACCACGGGTGATGTTGGAGGCCAGCAAGCAGAGCATTCGGGCGATGTTCCATGACGATCTTGCACGGCGTGCGGAAAGTCTTGGCTACAAAGTTTCCAGAGCGAATGGGGGATTCCGGATTGAAGGGGTGAGTCAAGAGCTGGAGGAGCGCTTTTCACAGCGGAGTGCCCAGAGGCGACAATTCGAACAACGCTACCGCGAGCTGTTTCAGCGCGAGGCGAGCAAGGAGCGGATCGAGGCGTTCATCAAGGAAGGGAAGTCGGCGGCAAAGGCGCGTTTCGTCAGAGAATTCGAAGCAGAGTTTCAGCGCAATCCGTCACGGGTTGAAACGGAGGCGTTCGTGAAGGACTGGCGGTCGGCGAGCTTGAAAAGGACTTCCACAGCAGCCGTACGGCAGGGGCAGTTGAATCAGCTTTCAGAAGTGGAGCGGCGTGAGTTGGAATTGACGGTGGCAAGGGCGCGGAAGGCGTGCGCGGTGAATCGGTTATCACAGGTGGAAGAGGTTGAACGTCCGCACATTGATGCCGGCGAAACGGAGAGGGCGAAGCTCGTGAAATCCTCGGCCGAGACGCCCCGGAGACGGCATGAGTCCGCAGGCCCGGCGCAATCCGAAGCGCGGGCCACCACGAAGGGCAAGGGGAAGAAACAACAATGGAAAAATGATCAGGAACGGCAACGCCTTCTCCGACAAATGAAGCGTGGCCTCAACGTGGCTCAAGCTCTGCGTGGGCATCCGGCCTCGATCATTGCGAGAAGCCTGAGAACCGCCACGCGCCGATGATGAGGGAATTAGAAATCGATGAACCCTTTGAGGTAATGCAGGGTTGCCCGACGGTTTGCTTCAAGGTCGGGGGGAATGCGACAATGCTTCCTTGGTCGGCATTCAGTTCGGCGCGAATTTCAAATGACCGGATCACACTTGAATTCGGGGATCGGATCGTGACGGTCGAAGGAAATCTGTTAGAGGTGCTTTGGCGCTTGATCCAGCTCCAGGATGTCCGGGAAGTGAAAGTTGGGGGCGAAGCCGATGCGAAACAGTGCAGGATCGAAGCCATCACCATAGGAGAGATTCCGCGCTTGCAGGACGACGGGTAGGGTGAGAAATACTTTCCAGAAGCAAATGGACACCCAGAAAATCGAGTTAATTGGCCGACACTACCTGGCCGCCGAGCTTCTCAAAGCGGGACTCGAAGTGGCCGCGCCAGAAAGGGATCGAGGGGTCGATATGATCGCATATTTGGATATCGACGAAAACCTGGAGGAGTTTTCGGCGTGCCCGCTTCAACTCAAGGCATCGAGCAATGCGTCCTTCGGACTGGATCGGAAGTATGAGAAGATTCTCAACCTGCTTATCGTTTACGTTTGGCATCTCAACGACGGCAAAGATCAGGTCTGCTATGCGCTGACCTACGGAGAGGCCTTTGAAGTGGCCGAACGGATGGGTTGGACCTGCACGGATTCGTGGCTGAAGGGAGGGAAATATGTGTCGACTCGCCCGAGCGTGAAGCTCATTTCGCTTTTGGAGCCTTACAGGATGATCTCTTCTAGATGGAGAGCCAAAGTGCTTCGGACGATGGAATTTGCTGAACGAGAAGCCCAGAAAGTAAAGGGAAGAGAATTCTACCAGACCGGAAAGACCGTGGCAGAGCGTGCTTATGGAGTCTTTACGCAAATCGAGGCATACTTTTTCCGGAACGAAGCCGCGCCAAGTCTGAGCGAGTATGCGTGCCATTGGCTCTGGGCCAACCCGGTGGACGATACCGAGGTGATGAAATTCCTCACCGCTTGCTGCCCCGCACCGGCGAAGCCGCGAATTGGTGCGGGATATTCCGACTGGGACAGCTTCGGCAACCCTTCCTATCGCTGATCTGAGCAAATTGATGGCAGCATCTTAGCAGGGCTAAGAGGAGATGTCTGAATGGGAAAATGTGGGTGGATTCCGAAGAAACACTGGATGCTGCAGAGAGTCTGCGGCAAATTCTTCGGCGACCATGAACGATCATGAAACTTACTCAGGACAAGCTTTGTTAGAATGCATCCGTGATCTGGAGATTCCGGCAGATTTCGTAGCACATGAAGTCGATGTCGGCTTTGTCGGGCCGAACGGTATACAAATTCTTGGAAATACCTCCGTCATTTTTCGGAATGAGAGGGCAGGAGATTTGCCGTATATAGAACCCGACCACACAATCAGAAGCTTTGGTATTTTTGTATCCAGCTTCAAGCCGCGTTGGGAAACTTTCCGCTACGATAAAGAACGAAAGGATCTCTCGATCAGCGGCGAGAAATTCCCGCCGTTCACGATTCGATTCTTATGATTTCTATTCCAGAGATCGAAGGTCAGCGTGTGGAGAGGGACTGCCGTATGTCACTGGCGAGCGGTAAAAGCGGAGGATGCTCCGAATTTTCCAGTCCCAATCCGTTGACGCCGCGAAATCCTACTACGCCTCCGGCTTGCGGGAGGGAGACTACTATTCTGAGGAAGGCAAGGGCCTGTGGAGCGGGAAAGCGGCCGTGATGCTCGGGCTGAGTGGGGAAGTTGAACGCGAGCAATTTGAGGCGCTGTGTGAGAACCGGCGCCCTGAAACGGGAGCGAAGCTCAAACCTCGTGAGGATTTGGATCGGAAGGTGGGCTACGACATGACTTTCTCTGCCCCGAAGTCGGTTTCGATCCTGCATGAGATCTTGGGCGATGAACGGATTCTAACGGTGTTCCAGAATGCTGTGCGTGAGACGATGGGCAGCATCGAGGCGGACGCCCATGCGCGAGTTAGGCGGGATGGTGCGGTTTCACAGAGAAGAACCGGCAATCTGGTTTGGGCGGAGTTCACACACCACACGGCACGTCCGGTGGAAGGATTGAGCGACCCATCATTGCATTGCCATTGCTACTGCTTCAACGCCACCTTTGATACTGAAGAATTGCGGTTCAAGGCGGGTGAATTTTTCCACATCAAGAGGGACGCACCGTACTACGAGGCGATGTTCCATAGCAAACTTGCGATGGGGTTGCGGCGACTTGGCTACGGAATCGAAGGGAAACGGCTTGGATTTGAGGTGATGGGCGTCGGTGAGGAGAATATCAGGCGATTCTCCCGCAGAGCTCAGGAGATCGAAGAAATGGCGGAGCTGCTGGGGATTTCCGGCAACGACAAGGCCAAGGACAAGCTCGCCTCACTGACCAGAACTTCAAAAATCAAAGGCCTGAGCGGTAAGGCGATGCGGAAGGAGTGGCGTGAACGAATCGACCGCAAGGCCCTGCAGTATCGGGAGTATTTCGGAAAGTGCTCCGGTGTTCCGGCGGGGAAAGCGGTGGAACTGGCGATTGAGACAGGATTGGAGCGCCAAAGCGTGATTCAGCATCGCCGGTTATTAGTACACGCGTTCAAGTTTTCGCTCGGGTCGTGCAGTGTGGAAGAGATCCAGGGTGAAATGGCGCAACGAAGCGACCTCATCAGTCATGAGCGGCAGCAAGCCATTTACACGACTACGGAGGCGGTTTTGCAGGAGGAAAAGGAAGTCATCGGTTTCCTGGAGCGCACGCGGAGTCAGGGCCTGGCGATTGCGTCTGGTCGTCCCTTCGATGCCACCGGTCTTGATTCCGATCAGCGTGCTGCTGTGAGGGCGATATTGGATTCCACGGATCGGGTGATCGTCGTGGAAGGGAAGGCGGGGACCGGGAAAACAAGCATGATGAAAGCTGCTGTTTCAGCGATGGAATCGGTAGGGCGGCAGGTCTTCACGTTCGCCCCGACTTCCCAAGCCAGCCATGAAGTGCTGCGTGGTGAGGGATTTTTCAATGCTGAAACGATCCAGCAATTGCTCGTGAATCGGAAGCTCCAGCAATCGACCCGTGGCGGCGTGCTGTGGGTGGATGAGGCGGGTTTGCTGTCCGTGCGTGAAATGAACCGGCTTTTCAAGATCGCCGACGAGCAGGACTCGAAAGTGATTCTGAGTGGAGACCGTTTTCAGCATCACAGTGTACAGCGTGGCGACGCATTACGGTTGGTCGCGGAAAGCGGCTTGGTCGTGGTGAAACAAACGCGGACGATTTATCGTCAGCGCAAGGAATTCTATCGTGAGGCGGTCGAGGCAATCAGCAAGGGCAGTGTGGATCAGGGATTCATGATGCTGGATCGCCTCGGTGTCATTCATGAGAGCGTCGGGTTTTCGGAGCAAATCCAGCAAGTGGCAGGTGACTACGTGGATAGCCTGGCCAGGCACAAATCAGTTCTGGTTGTGTCGCCGACGCATTTCGAGGGACGAATGGTCACCCGGCAGATTCGGCAGACGCTCAAGGCTCACGGGAAACTGGGCGAAGAGGACATCAAGATTCCGGTGCATCGAAACCGCAATCTGACTGCGGCGGAGCGGGCGATGTCACAGTATTTCGAAGTAGGTGACGTGGTGAGATTCCATCAGAATGCCAAGGGAGGTTTCCGGAAGGGCGGTGTCTTCACAATTTGCGGCATTGAAGGGCGAGAGGTGAGTATTGCCAAAGCCGGAGAGACCGAGCAGCAGCTTCTGAATCTGGACGTTGCAGCGCATTACGGGATCTTCCGCAGCGAGGAAATCGGCGTGTCGGTTGGTGACAAGCTGCGCTTGCTTCAAAACTCGGCGTCGTTTGATGGCAAACGACTTCACAACGGAACCGTCTATGAGGTGACGGCGATACGGGAAGAGACGTTGATTTTAAACGGTAGGCATCGCGTCCGAATGGACAGCGGCCTGTTTGACCATGGTTACGTTTCCACTAGTCACAGTAGCCAGGGTAAAACTGCGGATAAAGTGATCATCAGCCAGAATACCGCCAGTTTGAGGGCATCGAGCCTGGAGCAATTCTACGTGAGTGCCTCGCGTGGACGGGATGGAATTTCGATCTGGACCGACAGCAAGGCGGATCTGCTTGAAGCGGTTTCGAAATCCGATCAGCGACTGCTGGCGACGGAATTCGCGCTCGTTGGGCTCTCCCAGAATAACTTGCGAGAGGAGGAACTGGTAATCGACCGGGTCGAGGAAATCGAGTTGGTGGGATGTTACGAGCAAGGGGGGCGATGAGAGTAGAGGTAAGAAATGACAAGCGTGCCGGGTTGGCGATTGAGGGCGATTGCGAAATCGTAGGACTACGGGGGCGTGCCAAGATGATCACCTTCATCAAACGCGATGGAACACGCTTTTCGGCCAGCTACTCGCACCTGCACGGCATTCACCTGATTGCCGGAGGTTTGCGCCTGGAGTTCGCGAGATGCAGCGTCGTGGTGCAGGGGGAGCGCCTCCAAGCGATTCATCACGCCTTATCGGATCACCGGGTGTCGTTTCTCCGGGAATCGGCGACCGAATTTCCAGAGGATCGGTTCTCAGACAAGGCGCATATTCGCAAAATCATCCTGACCGGACTTGCCGGATCGTCTCAAGGCATCCATTGAAAATAGTTCCCGTTCGGGAATAAATAGGCGCATTCAGCCTTGCGTGCCTAGCTTGTTCCCGTTCGGGAATAAATAGGTTGATTTTCCTCCAGATTCCTGATATTGTTACCGCACGGGAATGAAATTGGAGGTGAAAATGACGACACAGAGAATCGGCCAAGAGATTAAGGCGTGGCGCAAGCGGCTCGGGATGAACCAAGCCGAGCTGGCGATGGTGTCCGGCACGGGAGTGCGCTTCATCAGCGATCTGGAAAACGGCAAACCAAGCTGTGAGCTGGGCAAGACGCTTTCAGTCCTGACGAACCTGGGCCTTGAGATTCAAATCACCACCCACAAAGGAGCGTGAAGATGGGCAGAACCTTGGATGTGTTTCTCAAAGAGCGGCTGGTGGGGCGACTGGAACAGGATGATTCCGGATCGCTCTGGTTTTCCTACTCGGAAGAATGGCTCAACGCCGAAGACGCGGTGCCGCTTTCGATTTCGTTACCGCTTCGAAGAGAGTCCTATCGGCGCAATGAATGCCGCCCGTTTTTTGCCGGCTTGCTGCCCGAAGAAACCAGTCGCGAGCTGATCGCTAAGGCTTTCGGAGTGAGCGACAAGAACGACTTCGCCATTCTTGAGCGAATCGGTGGCGAGTGTGCAGGAGCTGTCAGCCTGATGCCATCCGGGGAACTGCCGATGGCCGGTTCGGCAAGCTACCGTGAAATCTCAACCGAGGAGCTTACCGGAAAAATTGCGGAGCTGCCCCAGCGGCCTTTGCTTGCGGGGCAGGAGGGGATTCGTCTGTCACTGGCGGGTGCCCAGGGGAAACTGGCGATTGCGATTTTCGGCGGGAAATACTTCCTGCCTCTCAATGGTTCGCCAAGCACCCACATTCTGAAGCCGCAAGGCCCGCATTTCGAGGGCTTGGTGGAGAATGAATTCTTCTGCATGCGACTGGCAGCGCTCGCCGGGCTTAAGGTGGCACCCGTCGAAATTGTCGCGGCAGTTTCGACCCGGTTCCTGCAAGTGGAGCGCTATGATCGCAAGTTGCTTGATGGCGACAGCCTGGAGCGGCTTCATCAGGAGGATTTCTGTCAGGCCTTGGGAATCCCTCCCGAATTGAAATACCAGCAGGAAGGTGGCCCGAATCTCAAAAAATGCTTTGAGCTGATCCGCGCTGTGTCTGCGGTGCCGGGGCCTGATGTTCTGCGTCTTTTCGATGCCGTCGTCTTCAACTACCTGATCGGCAACAACGACGCCCACGGCAAAAACTTCTCGCTGCTCTATGATGACGGAAAGACGAGGCTGGTGCCACTTTACGACCTTGTTTGCACCCAAGCCTATCCGGAGCTGGCGGCGGAATCGGCGATGAAGATCGGAGACGAGCGGAAATCTGACCGGGTCGTCGGGAAGAACTGGCTGAAGTTTTTCGATGATGCGGGTGTTGGTCATGCGGTTGCCAGGAAGCGCTTGAAAGCGCTTGCAGTGAGCGTGAGCAAGATTGTCCGGGAAATGGATGAATCCTCGCCGGGCTGGAAGCTAGTTTCGCCCGTCGTTCTGGCAAACTGTGCGCGCGTGCTTTCGTTAGGGTGAATTCCGCGCTGGCATCTGCGTGGGAGTGCATTTTTTCAATTGGATCGATTTCTTCCGACCTATGTAACGAATTCGTAATAAACTCGTGTTATAGTTGAGTGGTAACGGAGGATGAATGACCGAATTGGACAAGGCGGAATATGCCCGGCTGGAATCGCAGGTGGCGGAAGTTGAACGGATTATCGACGACGGTCGTGCGGGCGGCGGTGCTTCGAATCTGCTTGGTGAGTTTCTTCGCAACGCCAAGGCGCGGATGAACGAGATCCGTCCAGAGGGCGAGCTATCGGAACGTCACCGCAAGGGTGCAAATCAGGTTGAGCAGCTCGCGGTTGCCGCGCTGGTCGATAGGGAAAGCCGGTTGAGTCTGGGCGAGAAACAGCAGTATGCTGGATTCCTGAAACTGGACTACTTCACCAAGGCGAATTTTGATGAGCTTGAGATCTTCTATGCGAATAGCTGGGACAAGCTGAGCGAAGGCGGCAAAGACCAAATGAGTGCCCGCATCTGGGCGGGTATCAGGCGCAAGGAATACACTTTCGACGAACTTCCACACATAGTGAAGGAGAAGGAGTCCGAGCGCATGTATTTGCAGCTCACTGGGAAGATCGAACCAAGCGCCAGCCTTCAAAATATTCCACCGCAGGATCGGGCGGATTTCGTCCGCGAATATGAAGCGAGAAACAAGAATGCGGTATCGGCAATTTTGAGCCGACCGGCATTCGCCGAGTATTCTCCCGATACTCGTGAAGAGGAAGCTCGCAGAGCTTCCTCTTCATCCATCAATAACAAAGCTGATGAACAGAAGAAATCATCGAGCGCTTCACCTCAGGAGCTGCTGGCTGAGGCGGATCTTTCGCTTGCCGGTATTTCTCCAGTGAGCGGGGTCGCAGGCGTCGAGACGCCAACGGTTCAGGGACCGGCTGAAACTTCTGTCAGAGGCAAGGCTTAGTCACGCGTCTCCGCGTTGCCAGCATGGACGCGAAGGGCTAATATTGATCAACTCCTGAACCGCCGCAGCTGCTGCATGTCGCACCTCCATAAGCTTCATGCATTATCCCATCTCCGCCACATACACGACAACTGCCACCTCCAGATCTGGAAGAGCCACCTCCCATTAGTGCCGCAAGGAAAACGACACCCATAGCCAAAGCAGCAGCATTCGCCCTTGAATTGGCTTGCCTCTCCGCGCGGGAGTCCGCCTGAGCACGGCTGATGTCGCTATGAGAGCCGTAACCGGTATCCGCGAATGAGCTAGCCAACTCCGGTCTGTTCACACGAGCGGCGTTGTAGGCGAGACTCTTGCCGTCGAACTGCGTGGGCGCACCGCGTTCGAGTAGCGCGAACGACGCCTCCTTGTCGCCGGAGGCGATGGAGTATTGCAGTGGATTATACCACTTGCCGTTCATCTCCTGAATCCGGAGCTTGCCGGAATGCGGCTGCATGAGACGCATCGTTTCGCGATGGTTCCCGGCTTTCACCGCATGGGCGAAGGCATCGTCGCTCAGGCTGGCACAGCTTTGGAGAAATAGAGCAGCGCACAGAATCAGAGTGGTTGTGAGGTGTTTGAGATTCATGGTTTTCAGTCTCCTCTTTCCACGTTTTTGACACTTCCGTCACCGCCCAGAAGCCTGACGCCGTTTTCCCAGCCATAGACTCCTCCACCGAGAGCGCCGATGGCAGCGCCTTCCGCAGCCCTGCCACTTTGATGCCCGATGATTCCACCGGCCGCAGCGCCAAGCGCGGCTCCCCCGACCGCGGCCGTAGGTTTCGCGTTATCGTTAGACATCGGAGCGCATGAGATGGGGATGGCCGTGAGGCACATGGCGAGGATGGAGGGGAGACGTTTCATGTTAGTGCTGTTGGTGATTCAGTGGTTGTTTTTGCTGTCGGCGAGTTCCTCGTTGAGGGCTGCTTCGAATTCCGATTGGGCCGCGACGAGAATGTTTTTGACGAGCAGATCGAGGGCTTTCTCGATCTTGTCGGCCTGCTCTTTGGGAACGGGCTGTTTGTGAAGATGTTCCAGACGCATCACGTAGGCGTCCCGGATAGCGTGCGAGAAACGCATGGCATTCGCCTCTTCGGAGCGAAGGCCATGGGTGTCGGGGTTCTTCTCGTTCAGTTTGAGCCGGTCGATCAGGGATTGCTGGAGATCGTCCGAGTTCACTTTCTCGGCGGAATCGGATTCCAGGTAGCTCAGTGTTTTCCGCTGCTGTTCATTGAATACCGCGATGAGGACGGTTCCGCTTTTGCCGTCAGTGAGGACTTTCCTGCGTTTCTCGGGTGGGAGGGTTCCAAGCTGGACGCGGCGGCTGAGCTGGTTCTTGCCCTGTTCGGTGAGCTTGTCGTGTGGTCCCTTGTAAAAGGCCTCAAGGGCGGTGAAGTCCGTCTTGGAGAAGTAGTCCTTGTTCAGCAAGGCTCGGTAGGCGGCTTTCTCCTGGTCATTGAGCTGCTGTTCATCGGCGACCAGTTCGCTGACTGGCCTGTTCCAAGAGCCAAGAATGGCAAGCCGCATGTCGCGCCCCGACTGACGGCAGAGGCTTTCAAGATCGAGCACGGGGGCCAGCTTCTTCCAAGTCGCGATCAGGTTTTCCAGATAGGCGTCGGTGAAGTATTCCGGGCGTCGGGAAACCTCCTTCCCGGTCGCCAGCTTGTATCTGGCATCGATCCGGGCATGCTCCGCCATGACGTGACGAAGGTAGGGTTCCGGCGTGCCGAAACGCTCGAAGCTGCCAGCCATTTGGAGGAAAACGTCGGTCAGGCTGCGTTGAGCTGGCTTGAAGCCGTTAGCCGGATTGAAGTGAGGGGAGTATGGTGCCGCTTCTTCGGCCTTGAGGCTCAAGTGACTGAATCCAACCAGAAATATTCCGAGAAAAAGGTTCCGCAAGTAACGAAATATTAATGAATTGGGGGTATTCATGAACCAGAATGCAGGGATTTTGTTTCATGGAGGAGCGATGCAGGAAGGGACGAAAAGCGCCTATGATTCGGATGGACGGCGGAAATACCTCACCAAGGCGGAGAGCGTGAAGTTTCTCCGAATTTCCTCAAAGCTGGCCAAGTCGCGGCGGCTTTTTTGTGAGGTGATCCACTTCACGGGGTGCAGGATTTCCGAGGCGCTCAAGCTTACTGGAGAGGACATCGACCACGGGCAATCACTGCTTTGTATCCGCTGCCTCAAGAAGCGCGGCAAAGTTGTGACGCGCCGGGTTCCCGTGCCTGATCGACTCGCCAAAGAGCTGCGGTTGCTCGCGACCGAATCAGGAAGCGGACGCCTGTGGGATTTTTCACGAACGACCGGCTGGCGCATCATCAAAGGCGTCATGAACAACGCTGGAATCGCGGGAATTCACGCCACGACAAAGGGGTTGCGACACGGCTTCGGCGTGCGCGGAGCGCTGGGCAAGGTGCCGGTGAACGTCATCCAGCGCTGGATGGGGCACGCGGACCCAAGCACGACGGCAATCTACCTGGCAGTGCGGGACGACGAGGAACGCGAACTGATCAAAAGAACTTGGTGAAATCGGAGCTTCCGGCTTGCTACGGATGGCCGAAAAAGCCAGACTGCTGCAACACTTTCCCTGCATTCTGTTTCAAGTCGGGAATGATGTGCCAGTGATGAGAATCGGTGGGCGAGTGGACTTGGGGAAGGGGTTCTGGCGGATCAACCGGTTGTCTGCCGGAGCGATGATCGATGGAATTCGAGGTCAGAACATTCCGTTCAATTCGAAGGCGATTGACCGAACCGATGGACTTTGCCGGATCGTCAGCCACAAATCGACGGATGTCCGGCTACCGTCTTACGTCCGATCTGGGAGCGTTTACCGGATCGGCATGCGCTTCGTCAGAAAGCTGGCTGAATACCAAGGGGAGATCCGGATGGATCACCGGAAGAAGGCAACCTACCACCTTCATTGGGCGGTTGAGAATCCGCAATGCCAGCGTGTCTTGGAATGGTTCGTCCCAGAAGAAGGCGTGACGGCTCAACAGGAATCCGAGTTGGAACGCGTGGTGGAAGAAGGAGCCGCGCTGGGAATCGAGGTGCTGGTTTTCCGGGTTTCAGCGTGAGCGCCAGGGGCGAGCGCAGAGCATCCGATCAGCTTTTTTGAGCTGCTTGCCGGCGATGGGCCAGTAACCGGTCACCACGCTTCCAGCGACACGGAGAGCTTCGCTGTGCCACTTGTCCGAATAGATTGCCCTGAACACATTCTCAAGTGGCCTCATGACCGGCGAATCGCCGAAGGAGAGATTCGCCATCGCGATCGCACCGATTCCACTGATCAGAATGTAGACGCCAAGGGATAGGGTTATGATCCAGATCAGATTGGAAGGTTTCAGCAGGAGAAGGGTTCGGTTGACGAAAGTATCCATTGGGGGAGAAGCTACAGATGCAACGGCATGCATGACGATTGGAAACCGGCGAAAGGTTTCCACTGAGAGAATAGGAGTGGACTGAGTAAGCGGCAAATTGCCTGAATAGAATCGGGAGAGTAGGGCTCCGGGACTCTTGGTTTATGTTGAGTCTGAGGAATCTTTGTTGCTCGATTTTTCTGCCGTTCTGGACTTCTCGATACCGAAGGTCGCTTTACTGACCTCCTCAACCCGAAGAATGAAACGATCGACGTTCAGGCCTGCAAGGATAGCAAGAGCGTAGAAGCCGAATTCGTTCCCGCCGTCTGCCCTTGCAGCGTCAAGGATCATCAGACCAGCGGAAAGAAAGACGAAAGCAACGATGCCGCACAGGGTGGAAATCAAAGGGCGGATCAGATACCAAGGAATCCAGATGCTTGTCCAATCGCGATACACGCAGCAGCGGAGATAAACCGCGCGTAGGAGATAAATGGCTCCGCCGAGGCCACCCGAGAGTCCACACCGCACGGCGAGAGCGTTGTCGCGGATCCAAGCCGGACTCGATTCGAGGAGGGTGATTACCAGCACCCAGGCCAGGGCACCGACGAACAGAACGAGGTAGGCGGCAACGCCGAACAACTGGTATCGTGAGGAGTTTTCCGGATTCATGGGAGGCAGGAGAGTCGGTTGTGGAGAAGCATAGAAGGGCGGAGGTGAGTCACCATCCTACGGAGACATGCGGCTTGTTTTGCTCTCCGATGATGAAGGCAATGGCAGGCAGGGCTTCGCGAGCCATGATTTGGCGGAGGATTTCGAGGGCTTCCCGATCCAGCTGGCTCGGGCGGTTCGAGTGGCCCGGAGGGTGGGAATGCCATTCCCCGACGTATTGTAATTGGCCGGCGGTGAGTTCACCAACGTGGTCCACCTGCTGCTTGAGGCCGGATGAACCTCGGATGTAGGCATCTGGCCAGGAACGGCTGTCAGGGGGGGAAGGCGAAGCCATCACGACGGAGCAGGTTTTGCGCTCCCGGTCCAGAACCCCGAAGAGCACTCCACCGGTTTCGTTGGGGAGGCCGACAAGGCGCATCGCTTGCATCGAATCGACCAGCTTGGCGTCGAATCTCACTTTCCAGCCGTTGATTTCGACCGTTTCGGGAGTCGTAACATGGATGGGAACGCTGGTGAGCCCCATGGTTTCCGGGCAAAGATGGAGGGCCGAGCAACCGGCTTCCGGTGAAGGATGATGGTTGGTGAAAAGCCCCGCCGCGGCCGCGGCGAAGATCGAGACGTTTTGATTCGGGAGCACCGTGGACACTTCACGGCACGGCCCTCCATACCAAATCTCGGAACCATTGCGGGAATAAGCGTGCCCAAGGCGCGGATCCTCTACGATGGCCCGCAGGGTGATCGCCTCGAGCCAATCGAGTCTGACGGCCCGCCGGGCATCCTCCCGGTGAACAAAAAGCGTGTCGGCACCGGGATTGATGAACGCGGAGAAGCACCGGGACACGTCGTCCCGTGCGGCAAGTTCGCGGGCGACAGCAACCGACGCGGAAAAATCGAGCACGTATCCAGCACGGTTGACGGCCGAGTTCAGTTCCTCACTGGGGTTCGGGCCGAATTTTTCGGTGATGAACTTGAAGCCTGAATCATCGGGATCCGCGCCGGGATCGTGTCTCATTCCCAGCAAGTGTGACAACGCATCCGCCTTTTTGTAGCCGACTGCATCACCGAAGAGGACGTGTCTGGCAGTGTTGTGGGGAAAGAAGCGGTCGGCATCGATCAAGGTTGCTTTCGAGATGCCCTGCCTCGCCAGAATTTCGAGGCATTTGGAGCCCAACGAGCCGACACCGATCACAGCAACCGACGGGTAACGAACCGTCAATCCGTTGGAAGCGAGCGCGCGTTGTTCGTTGAGCCGCCGGAAGGGTGCGATGGTGAGCACCTGGATGTCTTCGATCCGTTTCCGTGATGGGGGTTGCGGGATGATCGCTGGACCTACCAAGCCACTGCTTGAGACAATGACGCCAAGAGCTTCTCCCAAGGCCAATGCTTCACCAATCATGAAGACCCATTCCTCGCTTGTAGTGATTTCCGGGTGCTCTTTGCCGGTCACCGGAAGATGGAGGGCGAGGAGAATCTGGAATGAAAAATCCGATCTGGCGACATTTCCGGCTGGTGCGAGTTCCTTGACCTTTTTCGCTAACTCGTTTGTTAGGCCATAACCTGCGGATTGGCACAGAATCTCCAGATCGGCGAGGGTATCAGGAAGTGTTTCTATCAAGCCATGCTCTCGGGGCGGCATCTCAAGGCGGATCACTTTGAATTTACCTTTGCCAGGCTGTTCATCCGGACGTGTTCTCGTTCCCCACATCATCATGGGCGAGGAATCGAAATCACCGGAGACGAAAAGCTTGTCGACTTCCTCAAACGTGGCGTTGGACGGGAGGATTAGGTATCCTTGGGGCGAGGCGAGGAGTGGCTCGCGTGGTTGGCCGCGCAAATGCAACGTGCCGCTTGCCGCCCGCGCCAGCCAGCTCCGGATATGCTCCAGAAATGCGGATGGCGACCAGAGGTGCTTCGACTCGTCCCATGAAGTTGGGCTCAAACAAAGAGATCTTGGCGAGTTGGCAGGTTGTAGATTCTGGTGGGGTAATCTCGGGAAGTCCGCCCTCAATGCGAGCACCTCGGGGCGCTCGTCACGTATGGTTCGGAATCGGCACGCAACAACTTCCTTGCTGCGGATGTCGGCGATGGGATGCTGTGGCAATACGACGTCGATTTCCAAGACGACGGTTTCCATCGCGTCGGAGGTATGGCACGACAGCAACCGCGCTGTGCCGTTGACGTCTGGACCTTTGAGGAATCCGGTAAAAGCCCGGGAGTAAATACTCCCGAAGCCTTCTTCCGAACACGGTTCCCCGAAAAGCGATGCAAGTCCCTGGGCGGTCATCCGTTTCTGGGGGCATTGGTGGAAACCACGGCGGGAATGATTGCCGCACTGGTGTTCTGCGGAGGGACAAGACCGGCACCCGTCACATCGAAGCGCAGGCGATTCGGGTTCGCCTTGGTGGGATGCTCCATTGTTACGTAGATCCTGCCGTTAATTTTTTCCGCCGCTTTCTTGTAGGTCCGGAAAGTCTCGACGTGAGGAGGCAAGCTCTCGCTCTCGGCGGGGATGGGTTTGCTGGTAGAGACGAGCGTTCCGCGGTCATTGCCCTGCTCCAGCAGCCATTTGAACTCGGGTGTGGGCTTTGTCTCCCGCTCTCCGATTTCGTCACTCATGGAGAGGTAGCTGCAGTGGTGGGGAATCTTGAGAAGATCCCAGGCAAGGCGGTCGTCGTTCCCATGGGCTCTGGTGATCCGGACGATCTCCTGCCAGTTTTCCGAGATCGAATCCGCGGTGATCAGGAACCGAGTGTCCCGGTAGCCGGAGCGAATAACAGCCTGCATGACGAGGCAATTGCCGTTGCGGTCAATCAAGCCGTCGTCTTGGCGATGGGCGAAAGGGGAGTGGACGAAGAACTCGATGCCCTCCTTGTCGAGGTTCCAACCTGGAGCCAGGCGACCGGCATCGGTGATCAGGTGTTTGCGGGATTCGAGATCAATTTCATTGTCCCGGCACCATTGATCGAGCGCGTCGGGACGCGAGAACACCCGGATGCCCGATCCGTTCTTAAAGCGATGCCTGGCCTCCTGCCGGATGACACGGGTATGGTCCTTGGCCCCAACCTCTGTCAGGAGATTTGCCGGTATCCACAGTTCCTTGAACTTGATGTGGTCGTCGCTCTGGCAGTCCGACCGGGATTCGAGATGGAATGCGTCGCAGATTCCACAGACATGGTCGTCGTCGCCGTGTGTGATGGCGAGAATGTCGATCTCCTTGATGTTCGGCCAACCGATGTCCTTGCGGACGGCAGTCAGCAGGTCAATCCGCTTGTCGTCCTTGTCGGCGGGGTTCTTCTTGTTCGCGAAATCGAAGAGGATCTTCTTATTCGAATCGGTTTTGATGAGGCAGCAGTCGGCATTGCCGAGCGGATAGAATGTGATGGTGGCCATGTTGATTTCAATTGGTTTGGATGCGCCCTGCGGATCCCAGATTGGCCCCTTGGGCGTTCGAAAGGCGGATCCAAAAACCAGATTCAGATCATTGCCTGTCGCCGGGTATTTCGCAGGCCTCATGCCAATGTTCGGGTGAACAAAATGGCTTAAATAAATCCTCTGCGATTTGGCTAATATTTTTAAAATACCAATGATCCGGCACGGGTGTTCTCGCGGTTTCGGTTAGGAATTTTAAACAAATCGGCTTTGTGAAATTTTTCACAAAGCCGATTGACACAGACGCGGGATCGATTTATGACCCAGGGGGTCGATCTAGGTGCGTCATCTTGTCTCAGTTGCGCCAAATTGTCGGGTCATTTTGTCGCCTGAGAGGTTCATCAAGGCCTCAGAACAAGGTCATCTGGGACGACTTCGGCAAGTCCTTGCAGACCTCCTTGCGGATGAAATCGTCGGGAGTTCTGTCCGCGAAAGCCGCCATTGGAACGAACATGGCGCGGTATCCGGTTTCCGTGACGTTGGGTAACGGCCCGTCGTGATAAACTTCCAGATGCGCGAAGTGCTCCGCATGATGAAATGGCCGGCAACGGACTTTAAGCGTCCATGGCAGGGCCTTGATTTCGGCTTCGCTCCAACATTTGATTGTCAGCTCGCCTTTGCATTTTGGAACGACCGCATCAAAGCAATCAGCCATGCAATCGAAGCCAAGCGAACCGAAGTGCACCCAGCACATCGCGTTGAGTTTATCGAGTGCGGCATTACTTTCGCCCGATTTGTTGATCGCATGATCGACGGCGATGGGGAAAAGTTCGGCGGCTTGGGATCGGAGTTCATCGAGGGTCATCGGCTTCTCCCTTGTTGGCTGCTCGATTTGCGGGCTTCCAACTTTTCGACGAAACCGCCGGCTGTGGATTGTTTCGGGTCGGGAGTTTGAACGTCTGATCCGAGATTCAGATTTCGGCCCATGATGAAATCGGCGGCTTTCTGCCCCTGTGAAGCGGCGCGGACGATCCAGCTTCTGGCATCCTTGGTTCTGAGCGCGTTGATCCAACTTTGCAGGTAGGCGGCGGAATTCTCCAGCTCGTCCTCAATGATCCCGGCATGGGCACTGAGAAATGAAGCGGTCATTTCGGCGACCAGCTCCTCTTCTGCGTAGGTCTTTCGGGCGGTGTCGCCGGTGGCTCCGAAGCCCTTGTTATCCATCAAGGATTTTCGTGCCAGACGGGAATGGTGTCCCGTAGCGTGTCCGAGTTCGTGAAACAGCGTCGAGTAGTAAGCCTCCTCGTTGGTAAAGTAGCCGAGTTCCGGCATGTGGATGGAATCCGTCAGCTTGCGATAGCATGGGACCGCGCTGCCCTCGCTGATTGAAGGTCGTTGCGGCATGGATTCGATGATCGCACGGGCGCGATCCGTCTTTTCGGTGGTGGATAGATCGGAAGCGGCCGGAGGCTCCGGGAACTCGATGCCGTCGATTTGCGAGGCGTGGAAAACCGTATATCCCTTGAGGTAGCCGCGCAGCTTGGCGGGATCGTCCTCGTGGGCCTTTTCGTCATCCTTGGTGTAGGTGCCGTATTTGACGACCAGAAAACCGTGTTCCCCCTTCCGGACCATGCCGCCAAGTTCCTTGGCTTGCAGGAAGGTCAGGTAGTAAGGTGATGTGAAGCGCTGGCTGCCAAGCAGCAGGACGTTGATTCCCTGGTATTCCTTTTGGGTCGCGAAGTTCTTCGGAATGCCCGTTGTGGAAAAGTAGGGCGATTTCCACGGCACGACGCCCTGGGTTAGCTGGTCGATGATTCGGTTGGTGATTTTTTCATACAGATCTGACAATTTGGCTCCATCGGTTGTTGGGTTCGTCTCATCTTTGACGCGACGCCGTGACATAGGGAAGCCCCCCCTGCGTTACCTGCCTCGTCCGTCCTGATGTGCGTCTTGATTCCGTTGCCACAGGTCTTCATGGGCCAAAGCATGAAACCTTGCCCATCGGCGAGATCGGGGTGTGCGCGGTCAAGGGTGGGATCCCGGGTTGCAGCGCAGCGAAACTTGGGTGCCCTTGACGGCGCGAGGGGCAGGGCCCCTGGAACAAACCCGTTCGTCCAGACTGGTTCGTCGGTTTACTCCACCGGGTCAGTCTGGACGATTCCGAGGACGTGAAGTCCCGTAACGTGGCGGTATTCTCCGCCGGAAGTGCAGGGCAAGCGCCGGAGGCTTGGGAGTGTGGTAGTGCGTTTCGTGAATATCCCCGCCGGCTTGGTTGATCCGATGGCCGGTGCCGGAGACGTTCATGTTCATTCCGGGAGAGGAAGCGGAGTCTGGTGTAGCGAGTTCGGGTGTCGGGGCCGCCTTCTTCCCCTTTGCAACCTTCCGTCGAGGACGGATCGGCTCAAGTGTCTGGAGGCGACGGAGAAATTCTCCCTTCACATCCTCGACTAGAATCTTCGTAAAATCCCAGTAATCCCGGGTAGCGAACAGGGCGGGCACCTCGGTGTCGTCGAGTCGAACGATGAGGATGCGCCCGAGCTTGCCGTCAGGGTCGCGCCGCCACATGCCTTCCATTTCAGCCGTGCAGGCCCCGGAGTTCTTGTAGTGCCGGGTATAAACCGCCAACAGACGGTCGCACTTCTCGATGGCTTCGCCCATCGCGGCCGGGAAACTCTTCCCACCCCCTTCACCTGGCTCGATTAGACGGGCGGTCATTCCCGCTTTGGTGATCCAATCCGCGAATTGCCGGGCGGCTCGCAAATCGGGAGAGCTGTAGCTAACGAAAACATCGCCGAGGGTTGATTTCATGGTTGGGGTATATCTCTGCCGGAAGTGCAGGGCAAGCGCCGGAAGAATGATCCGCTCTGAGCCGCACGAATACGCGGCAGGCCGAAGCAGTTCATGGATGGGAGCGACCGAGGAAGGAGAGTCGATCACAGGCCATGATCTGCGTGGCGGGGTGGGAGAGGGGTTCGGGGAGGCTTCCCCGGTAGAATGGGGAAGGGCGCACGAAGTAGGCCGTGGGGAAAGTCATTTCCCCATTGAAGCTAGGCAATACTTCAGCCTGACGAAGTCGGTGACATGGTAGGGAAATGTCCACCTTTGCCAATTCGCGACAGTTCCCAAGTCTGGCAGGGCGATCAACGCTTCGTGCCGCCCGGTTCTAGTGCTCATCAATCTATCAATATTCCAACATTCAGACGTAAAATTTGTATTTCGGGTGCGGAGTCGCATCCTCAGGCACTTCTCGAAGAATATCCCCCACCAATCGTGAGAATCGCACCGTGATTGGCATCAGCCCATACATGCGGGCCGAGTTCCAATTCATTTTAGTGAGAATCAGCACTTCGCGTAGAAGCTGTGAGCGGGAGGTATCCCCGATATGATCGGCCAGTTCGAGCGGGCTTGGAACGTGCCCCTGAGGAAAGCGGCCAAGGAACGGGATATAGCCCGTGGTGTATAGGAACGAGATGTCGGCGATATTGAAGCTGGTTCCGCGGAGTGCTGGATACGAACCGGCGCGAATCAGGCGGATTTCACTGGTAGGCCGTAGGGCGACCAGATCGCATTGGGAAACCTTTTGCAGCGAGCTTTGGAAGCCACTGGTTTCCGCTGGGTCAAAGCGAGAGCTTTTGTGAACTACGACCCGTGTAGGCCGCTGGCGGCGCAGCTTCTCGTATTGGGTCAGGACATCATCGATGAGAAGGGCGGCATGTTCCTCTGTGAGGTGAGGCGTCTTGCCGTCCTTCTTTTCGTCCCAATGGAAACTGTGGCCGCGCAGCACCAGCCCTTCGCCATTTTCATCAAAAGCTTGGACGAGGCTGGTGCGAAGGGTGGAGGCGCTGCCCAGAGGGCGGTAGAAGCTCACGCCGACGAAACAGCTTGCAGGTGGCAGTTTGGCCGGCCCCCACGGCAGGCCATCGACTTTGAAGTATAGCCCGTTGAAGAGGTTCCATGCCCGTTCGGATTTGTGGTCGAGATCGCGGGCAACTGCATCAGCGCTCATGGTGCGTTCCTGGATGAGCTGGGTAGCCTTATGGTATTCCATCGCGCGTGCCTTGAATGCCCGTCGGAGGTCGCGGTGAACCATGCCGACATCCTTCTGGTGGTAATCCGCCACCCGGCACTTGTCGTAGATCGCCGGAGGGACGACCACGACGACGTAATCCACCGGGTGTTCGTGCTCCTGCGTGATGAGGCGGAGTTTTTCGACGAGAAGCTCCAACGTTTCCGTGAAACGCTGTTTCCCCTCTCGAATTTTGAGGAGTTCGGATAGCTCGATCTGGGTGATCTTTTCGTTGAAGGCGTCATCCATCCTCAACTCGCAGCGATAGCCGATGTCCGCCTTGCAGCCGGGAAAGGGTTCGTGCTGATCGTCGCCATCCACGCCATCGCAACAGGCTTCGTAAAAGCGCATGGCTTTCTCGATGCCTTCGCCCGTGCCGATGAAGCCGATATGAACCTCGTTTTTGTGGCGGGAGGTTCCGAGCGAAGCCGGGCCGTAAAGCGGGATGCCGACCTTCGGGTCGATATGCTCGTGACCGTTGGCGAAGGTGATGGGCGGCTCCTCGAACCATTCGCTGGAGACGGATGGCTTGCCGAGCTTCATCACCGTGTTCCTGCTATTCGTCTTCATCGTCGTCAAAGTTTTCTTCCTCATTGTCATCCCGGCCACTCGCCGATTGCAGGGCGCCGAAGGAGAATAGGTCGTCCTCGTAAACCTGGTTGGAGAAGCTCTTAGTATCGGCAGGGATGCCTTCCCATGCCACCTCGATCGGCAGCAGTTCCGTCTCGATGATCGCCGACTGGCGACCAAAATTCAGGATGAAGCGGGGTTTGCCGCCTGAGAGAAAATCCCGCCAGAAGTGGACTTCACCAAGGTATGCGTCGTTGAACATACGGGCTTTCAGCTTGGTTACCTTCCGCCCCACGTATTTCGGGTTGTAGGGAGTTTCCCCGTCCTTGGTGACGTGGCGTTCGGGACGGATGCTGAAGCACCATTCCTTCTCCCCCATTTGGTGGAAGGACAGGTCGGCGGCGAGGTGAAGCCAGAATGGGCGGCCTTCGCCCGTGCTCTTCCTTTTTGGGTTCCACACGACGTTCCGGCTGGTGCTGCGGTCGGTGAGGGTGCGGTAGGATTCGGTGCGGTCCTTGCCCTTCTCGATGGGCACGAAGTAGTAGCGGTGGTGCTCCCGGTCGAAACGGACTCTCCGATGGCCGCAGTGTTTGGCGATGGCGCTGTTCAGGAGACTGACGAAGCGGCGCTTTCCTTCGGGATCGGCGCAGAAGTCCTCAATGGGAATTTCGAAAGCGTCCAGCGGGTTGGCGACCTTGGAGAAGGGGTTGGAGTATTGGGTGAGGTTCTGAAAAGCGAAGATGTGCCGCTCCCGCAGAAGAAATGGAAGAGACTCGTCGCGTGGGACCTTGTCGTAGCTCAAGAGCTTCGCCACTTCCTGCTTCTGACGGTCGCCGTAATCGCAGGGAGCGGAATAAATGAACTTCGGGATTTGGGAGACCCGGAGCATGGTGCTGTGGACAGTTTCCGTGACCAGCGGCTTGGGTGTAGGTGGTTTGGGGCGGCGGGTGGCTGAGGCGATCCGCTGTTCGTGGTCCGCCTTCATCTGGCGAAGAACGTGAACGCTGTAAACATGGGGGTGATCGTCGATCACCTTATGGTGCTTGCCACAGAGAAGGACGAGATTGGTTGCCTTGTCCCTGTCGGTGTCAGACATTTCGGAGCGTCCCCGTGGGCCCTGGCGCTGCTGGCCGACAATGTGCGCCATTTGACCGATGATGGAGGGTTCACTGGCCTCATTGTTCACCAGTGCCTCCCCGCAGCCGAGGAAGGCGCAGACCCCGCCAGAGGTGAGAGCGAGGATTTTTTGTTCCTGAAGTGGGATGCTCATGGAGGAAGTGACGCATTCTGGGTCGGTGATTCAGCCAAGAAAAGAAAAATGTTCATCTGAACGGTCACGTGGGACTTCGCGAAGCGATGTGAGACGCCGGTTGAGCGTTCAAGATTATGCGTTCTTTCGTTAATCAGGTTAGGGATTCGTCGATGCATTGCAATCCCCGGCTCAGGCCGGACGATTCCGAGGACGTGAAGTCCCGGAACGTGGCGGTATTCTCCGCCGGAAGTGCAGGGCAAGCGCCGGAGGAATGGTCCGGCCTGAGCCGCACGAATTCGCGGCAGGCCAAAGCAGTTCATGGATGGGAGCGACCAAGGAACGGGAGGCGTTCACGGCCATGATCTGCGTGGCGCGGTGGGTGGTGGGTTAGGGGAGGCATCCTCGGTAGAATCGGGAAGGCCGCACGCAATAGGCCGTGGGGAAAGTCTTTTCTCCAGCAAAATGACATCGCGCGTCGCATGGAAAAAAGAAAGCATGCTTTCCGATGTCCGAAGATCAGACGCCCTTCCAATCCTGGTTGTTGAACTCCGAGCAAACGGCAAGCTTTGGGTGGAGGTTTTCGACAATCAGCCTCCAGATCCATAGCCGTTCATTGGGAGTGTTTATTCAAGACGGCAACCGGATTGATATTCCGCAATTTTGCCCTTCTTGATACCGAGTTGCTAAGACTTCTGAACAAGGGGCAATTCAACTCGGGGGGGCGTTGATGCTGATTATCGAGTTCCGGCCTCACGAAGCCCGCTTCGCTTTTAGCTGAGGAGCATCCTTCAATTCACAATATGGAGAAATGACGCGAACCTGTTTGTCTGCTTCGGTTTGAGTAGCGGTTCGTTCCTGTCTGATACGCGCATTCTTTCGGGCTCTTGCGAAATAGCGCTTTCTCGATTCAGTGCCGCGATTCTCGATTCCTGCCTTTTTCAAGCAGCGGAAGTCAATCGATTCGTCCGGATTGCGAAGTGACTTTTTGAAACGTTTCCTGAGTTCCCTGAAATCGATTCCGGCAAGATCACAAACCCATGCAAGATCGCTTTCCTCATCGGAATTGTCGGATAGCCATTGCAGTGCGCGGCTTCTTTCCTTGATGGCGGACTTTTTGCGGCTTTTGCTGCTCGCATCGATGATGGCCTGGATAGCGACCGCGATCCAGAGTGCCCGGCAGAGATCATCTTCGGTTTCGTCGATTGGGGTTTCTTTTCTTGTGTTCAAATTGTTGTTTTCAATCATGTGACCCTCCCATTGGTTCGTTCATATTAAGTATAATTAATTTGAATTAATAAATACTTAGACGTGGGGACATACGGAAGACTGCAATCGGAGGTTTTGTTTCGCGTGGGGGTGTGGCCTTTCTGTTACTGGTCGTGAGAAATCGTTCTGTTGTGGGTAAAAATTGGGGTAAAACGGAATGAGGTTAAAAAAATGTTTATAAATAACAATAGGTTGCGGCGGGAGATGATTCCGCCCTCGGCCTCCATTCTTAAGATTTCTTAACGTTTTAAATCGTCTCAAGAAATCCCGCAAACCTTTGCTGGGACTGGATCTCACGAAGGAGGTCGAATCCCAGAAAATCTCAAAGCGTCTCATTGGATCTCACTTTTACCCATGCTTTTTCTGGGTAAAAATTGGGGTAAAAATTTCCATCATATGTTAGGCTATCCGAATAGGATGGGAATATGATATTGAATGAATCAAAAATACGTAAAGCGAAAACCGATGGGAAGTCGATCAAGCTGAATGACGGCGCGGGCCTGTATCTTCTTCTTCATGCCAATGGTTCTAGGTATTGGCAATTCCGGTATTCCTTTGCCGGGAAGGCAAAGGTGCTTTCGATCGGCAAATACCCTGAGGTCTCGCTCGCCGAGGCGCGGGATAGAAAGATCGAGGCACAGAGGTTGCTTCGAGACTTAGTCGATCCTTCCTCGCATAAGCAACAGAAGAAGATGCTAGTCGCCTATCAACAGAGAAACACATTTTTCGCGGTGGCTGAGGAGTGGCTCAATAGAAATAGAGCAGTTTGGACACCGCTTCATGCGAAGCGAACTTGGAGACGATTGGAAATCCACGTATTTCCCGAATTGGGGAAAAGGCCGATTTCTGAGATCAAGCCGATGGAGGTTCTTTGGATGATACAGAAAGTCGAGGCGACCGGCGTGACTGATACCTGCGTGAGAATTCTGAAGATTTGCAGTGCCGTCTTCCGGTTCGGCATCGTCACGGGGCGATTGGAACATAATCCGGCCCTGAATTTGCGGGGAGCTTTGAAACCCTATCGTGAAAGGCACTTTCCTGCGTTGAAGGCCAGAGAGCTTCCATCGTTCTTGGGTGAGTTGGACAAACTCAACACCAGTGAGCAAAATAAAATTGCCTTCAAGACGCTGCTCATGACCGCCGTGAGGTCGGGTGAACTGCGTCATGGTCGCTGGGAGGACGTTGATCTTGAGGCGGGAGAGTGGCGGATTCCCGCCGAAATGATGAAAATGCGCGAAGAGCATATTGTTCCGCTTTCAAGTCAGGTGATCGCCCTGCTTGAGCAGTTGCGAGCAATGACCGGAAATGGGCCATGGATGTTCCCAAGCCAGCAGGGTAGGGTTCACGCGATCATGAGCGAAAACACGATCAATTCCATGATCAGGCGAATGGGATACAAGGGAAGGGTGGTCGGACACGGATTCCGTTCCATGTTCTCGACCATCCTCAACGAGCACGGCTTCAACCGCGACGCCATCGAACGCCAGCTTGCCCATATGGAGCGGAATGGAGTGCGTGCGGCCTACAATCGGGCTGAGTATTTACCGGAGCGGCGATTCATGATGCAGTGGTGGGCAGACTTTATTGGTGAAAAAACTCAGCAGAATTACGAAGTTTTACCGAGAGCAACGAGTGCTCAAATTCCTTCGGCAAATCCGAGAAACTCTTCCTGCGGTTCCCTGAACTTATGCCATGTCCCGGTATGACCATCGGGTCGCGGACGTTCGCTGGAGCATGTCATCACAAGCCGTTTTTTGGCTCGGGAAACGCCCACGAAGAATGCGCAAAGCTTTTCATCGTGTGTTCCCCAAAAATTTTGGTTTTCAACGCCCAGAATGATCACTGTGTCGAACTCGAGGCCCTTGCTCTTGTGGATGGTCAGTACCTTAACGGCCTGATCATCGGTCAAGTGTCCGATTGCTTCCTCGATGTTAGACTCCATCGCAAGGGACTTCCTGATTATCTCTTTAGCCTCTCGGAAAACCTGCTTTCGACGGAAAGTTGATTCATACTCGGGTGACAACGCGACAATCTTCCTGCGTCCGATGCGTTTTATGAACTTCTCGATGAGACTCCAGACAGTTTCAAAACTTGCTTTGGCTCCTCCATCGAGTTCAACCAACTTGCGTTCGCTTTGAAAGAAGCGGTTCCAATCGTTCTTCTGCTTCAATTCATCCGCCAGATCGAGGTCGTCGAAATCGATCTCCAATATCTGGTTCATCAAACGTATGTAACCTGCAGGCTGGCGGCTCCCGAAGACCACGAGAAGGTAGTCGACGATGAGACGTGTCAGAGGCTCGCTCAACGGGTCTTGCAATTGGCTTTCGTTGCGAATTGGGATATCGTGGGACTCCAATGCGACGACCAGCTTGTCGGTGTACAGTTCAGCTTGCTTCGAAACGAGAATAGCGATTTCGCCCAAAGGAATTTTTTCCGTTTCGATCCAGCTTGCAATCATTAGTGCCAACACCTCAGCTTCTTCCTGGCTATTTTCAAAATTAAGGATGTGAATTTCTCCGGCTCCGCCCTGCAACTGGTCGGGTGGCATCACGGAGGCTGGATCCAAGATCTTGATGATCTCATTCTGTAGTCGCAAAAGGCGTGGTTTGGAACGGAAATTTCGATACATGTTCAAGCCGGTCGCATTGAAGTCAGAGGCGAAGGTTTGGAAGATGCCATCAAGCGCCCCTGCCCATCCCATGATGCGCTGCTTGGTGTCTCCAACCGCTGTCAGGCGTATTTGAGTATCGAGGAAGATGGCTTTTATCAGCTCATACTGAGAGTCGGTGCAATCCTGGAATTCATCCAGAAAGACATCGCGGTATGTTAATTGAATCGCGTTCCTAGCGATTTTTGAGTTCTCGACGATCTGGGTCGCGAGGGGAATCAAGTCACCGAACGTAATCTGCCTTCCTTCTATTCTTTCTGTTCCTATAGTGTAGTCGTGATCCAGTCGATCCCTTCCGGTAAGAGCTGGCCGAAAGCGATCAATGATTCTCTTTGCGAATCCATGGAAGGTGTAACTGTCAAACCTAACCGAAAGAGCGGGGCCACATCGTCGGGAAACCCGCTCCTTCAGATTCCTACAGGCATCAGTTTTGAAAGAGATGGCGAGAATTCGGTGTGGATAGCGACAGGTTCCGGTTCTGAGCAGAAAGTCAGCCCGTTGTGCGAGCATCTCTGTCTTTCCTGCTCCTGGACCCGCAGTCAGTGCTAGGTTTTCCGATGATTCCCTTACTGCTCTCTCAGCGTTCGGTTCGAGAATCAACCCGTCCGCCGGTGTCCATAGATCGGTCGGAATCATTCTGGCTGGTCCTTGAGTTGTTGGGCCGCCGCCTTCACCAGGAGCGAGAGGGATTCGGGCATTCCCGATGCAAGGTCGTGGTCGCTCAGATTGGAGAGAGCATCCAGATGGGTCGCAGGCTTGCTCCCCAGTTTGAACAACCGGTGATATTCCAGAAAGAGCCGCTTTTGATCATCACTATACTGTTCGTCATTGTGCGCAGATTTTCCCAGTACCGCCTTGATGGTTTCGTCCTCTGGTGCGTATTCCAGATCGAGGTCGACTCCAAATGCGGAGGGGAATGTTTCCAGCATGCAGAAATCCAAGTCTAGGGGGGAGGAGAAGAAGACCATCCGTTCCCTCAGATAGGCCAGCGCCTTCTGTCCTTTCTCATCCTCCAGAAGGCGCCTCGAGTCATTCCACTTTGGGAGAGTATTAATTTGTTTTTCATTGTGTTCGATTGAAACAAAAGGGTAATTCAAGAGCTGATTAAGCGCATACCTTACCCGGCCCCAGCCGCCCTCATGTCTCCCTAGGTCAAGATCCAGGAGAGTGACGAACGGTATTCCGAGAGCATGAAGCAGTCGCCAGAAGTGGTTTACATGGCGACCTCCCAATGGGACGATTGAGGTGGATGCTTCATCTAAATTGATTCCGATGCTCCGGAGAAGGCGAGGAAGAACGATTTCTTCGCTGTCTCCTTCTCCAAGGATAATCAGACGCGAGAAGTAGAGTTCTGGATATGACTGAACAGCTTCTCTTACGAACTTGTAGGCTTCGTCGTTCTTTTTCGGGAGAGTGATCTTGCTGATCGTCGTTTGCCTTGCCGGATTAAGGCGAAGATACCTGATTGATTCGGGTGGAATCCGCTTGAGCATGCTTGGTGCATGGGTGGCAATTACGGCCTGAGTATTCTCTTGTTTTGTGAAATCGGAGAGAAGTGTCACAACCCGTCCAAGGTAATGTGGTGACAGGCTGTTTTCTGGCTCTTCCATGGCGATCATCGTGAAGGTCGCGGGTTGGAGTTTGTCGGCGTCGAACAAATCGCTTTTTCCCATGATCGCGTCATGCCCGATGGCTTGCACCGACAGAACTAGGGATAAATAGAGCATCGACTTCTGACCGTCGCTCAGGCGTGAGAAGTCAACGGCATCCACCCCATGACCGGGAGAGAAAGAGAGCGACAGGAGCTTGAGTAGGGAATCAATTTCCCCGCTTCCGAACGCAACCTTGGGAGATTTAAAAAAGCCGCCCTTATGAAGTTTCTCCCATTTTTTGTCCAAGTGGGAATCGATGGCCTGAACCGAGCCGTTTTGAGACAGTGCGTTGCTAGCGGATCCGGCAAGTTCCTTGATGCCTGCCTTCTCGTCCTTCCAGTCGATGGCACGTAGAACTCGTCCGAGAAGAGAGTTCGCGGTGTAAGCGATGTGATCGGACGGATCGCGCCGGGCCGGCAAGTAGTGAAGCTGTATATGATGTCTGTCCGAACGGGGAACCTTTGCTTCTTCGATGGGCTCATCGTTTTCATCCACCTCCAAAACGTAAGTGAGTTCTTGTTCGATTTCGTCATTCGCATACTGAGTGGCTTTGAGACGGAACCGAATCCGACAATCGTTTGCGTCGCGGTTCATCCGCATATGCGCAAAACTCGGCGGGATCGCGGGACTGGTGGGTGAGGGCGCGTGTAGTTCTGGAAACAAGAATTCGGCTTCGATCGAGAGCGTCCTTTCCTCAGGTGCTGTCTCCGTGGTTTCGTTCACTGGAACGTGGAAATCAGACTTGTGAATTCGTCTCAGATTGGGCTCGAACGCAAACATGCGGCATAGGGCTTGAAGGGCCGCAGTCTTCCCAGTACCATTTGGGCCAATCAAAAATGTGAGATCATTAAAATCTAGTTCTACAGTGTCCGGGCCGAACGACTGAAAATTTGATATTCGGAGTTTTTGTAGCTTCATTTCAGGGGGAGTCCTTCTGTGGAATTATTCCTTATGCATCTTGGGGTAGGGGATAGGACATTCCCACCGAAAAGGCATCCGGAATTCTTGATGAATAGAAAATCGTATGGTCGATTAGAGCTGTTTCGCATATTCCATGATCCTTGAAAGTATCTGTACGAGGCTAGGTCGGTCTTGGTAGTAGAGGGATTTTGTGGCCTCGTATGCCCTCTCGTAATCGTTTCGAGTTTGGGTGGCGTTGAGCAGGAATGCTTCGTTTTTCGTGATATCGGGATTTTCTGATCGGAAACGGCGATCCTTGTGCGCCTTGTATTCGTCGGAACCGATAAACTCTATCACGCTCGGTACTTCAAGCAGGCAATAGACGTCGTAGTAATGGCGCATGAAATTGACAGGGAACTCTCCTGATTCCTGCTGCTTCCGAAATTTGGTTGAAATGGTCTGAAGCTTTTCAACAAGCGTGTAGCCTGGATTGTAGCACAACACTCCGTTGGCGCGATTGTCAATAATCTCCACTTTTTCGGCTGCGTAATCGTATGCCCATGAGCTTATGTCCTGTGGAATATTCGGCGTGACATCATCAAACCCGACCTCCAGAAGAACTCCTTGTTTGAGATCCGCTTTTGTCCCGTTGACCTCTTTGTAATTGAGCCGAATGCCGCCACTGCGATATTTCGCATCGTCAAAAGTAGTGTCGCGTTCAATGCTGATTATTCCGTCGATTTTGATCGTCTCGGCAAGCCAATCATAAAAGCGCTTTCTGCTTTCGACTTGGGCTGGCTTGTCGTGATTTCGTCCTGTGCTAACCTTCAGCTCTTCAGGTGGATCAATCCGGATGTCGATATCCTCAGAGAAGCGATTGATGATTCTGAAGCCCTTGGAAAGGGAGGTTCCGCCTTTGAGTTCGAAATTCATCCCCAGTTGCTGAAGGCCATGGAGGCAATGCATGATCCAATAGTCTTTCTCGACGAGCACTGGATCGATGCTCATTTCGGCTCCGACGATTCGCAGTAGGTCGGCAAAGTCCTTGTGATTGTGGAGGTAATCAAGCGGCATGTGATGAAGCTCCTTCGGTCAAAGCTGCGAAGAATTTTTTTGTCCTCACCAAGCCGTAGTGACGAGATGCCTCCAATAGGCGATTGTTGTCTAGGTTAGCCGCTAGTTTCTTGACTCGATCAAGAACGGCAGTTTTCTCCTCTGCGAGGCGATCAAGATTGTTGACCAAATCAACCAGCAGGAATTCCTTGCTGACAGATTTCGGAAAGCTGGGCTTCATGCGAAAATCAAATATCCGACCACCGAGTGAAAATCGTCCGTGGCGCTTGTGGTTGTAAACGACTGTCTCGTTGTAAAGTTGCGTGGAGCCGACACCCAGCGCATTGTAGTCGTTAGGGGAGGTGAGCAAAAAGCGGTCATCCTTTAGGAAGGCGGCCACCAGTTCTTCGTCCGCCGCCGGAGCGCTTCCAAAGGCGGTTTGCTTTGGATGGTAATACAGTCCGCCCGAAAGCTTGTTCAAATCCCCAGATTTGACCAGTGCCTTGAGGTGTCTGTCGACTGCGGTTGACCACTTGGACAGGTCATCACGGCGGTAGACTTTGCCCCGCTGTAGGTGGTCTTTCAAATTTTGTAAGGCGTTCATGATCAATCTCCTTTAAATTAGAGTAGCACAGAGGGAACAAAAACGCAAGAAAATTCATTGAAAATCCATGCAGATTGCCTTTTTGGTATCGGTGTAATGTTCCCGCTCGGGAATAAAGTGGTAGAATGAGTGCTGATTTTGTGGTAATGTTCCCGAACGGGAATAAAAAGATGGAGGGATTATGACGCCAACGACAATGGGAGAAAAGATCAGAGCCCAACGAAAAATACTTGGGGTGAATCAAGCTGAGCTGGCGATGGTATCGGGAACGGGAGTGCGCTTCATCAGCGATCTTGAAAATGGGAAAGAATCTTGCCAGTTGGGGAAGACTTTGTCGGTACTGAGGAACCTTGGTTTGGAAGTTGTCCTCGAGCCTAGGCGCTAGAGAATGGGGCGAAATTGCGCGCAATATTTTGGTGGGTAAAAATTGAGGTAAAATCCCAGGTAGGTTGTCGGCTATAAAAAATATTGAAGAGTGGGACGCAGTGACACACTAAGGTATCAAGAGAAACTTTATGGGTTGGTATGGTACCGCCCTCGGCCTCCATCGTTAAGATTTCTTAACGTATCAAATCGTCTCAATAAATCCCGCAAACCCGCTCCTTTCCTGCGTCTCAGAGAGCGAGTTGAATCCAGAGAAATTTCAAAGCGTCTCATTGAATCTCACTTTTACCCATGCTTTTTCCGGGTAAAAATTGGGGTAAAAAATCCACCTATGTTACAATGCCAGCATAGGATGGAATAAATGATTTTAAATGAAACGAAAATTCGGAAGGTGAATAGCAATGGAAAAGCGATCAAGCTGAACGATGGAGACGGTCTGTATCTTCTCGTCCATGCGAACGGATCGAAATACTGGCAATTCCGGTATGCCTTCGCTGGAAAGGCTAAGGTGCTTTCAATTGGCAAATACCCAGAGGTCTCGCTCGTCGAGGCGCGGGATAGAAAGATCGATGCACAACGGTTGCTTCGAGATTTTATCGATCCTTCCTCGCATAAGCTGCAGCAGAAGATGCTGGTCACTTATCAACATAGAAATACATTCTTTGCGGTGGCTGAGGAGTGGCTCAATCGAAACAAGGTAGTGTGGACGCCGCGTCACGCGGATCGAACCTGGAGACGACTGGAAATCCACGTCTTCCCCGATCTGGGGAAAAGACCGATTTCCGAGATCAAGCCGATGGAGCTTCTTTGGGTGATTCAGAAAATCGAGGCTACCGGCGTGACTGACACCTGCGTAAGAATTCTCAAAATTTGCAGTGCCATTTTCCGGTTCGGCATTGTCACGGGACGATTGGAACACAACCCGGCTCTGAATTTGCGCGGAGCTTTGAAGCCCTATCGAGAAACGCACTTTCCTGCGTTGAAGGCGAGAGAGCTTCCATCGTTCTTGGGTGAGCTGGACAAACTCAACACCAGTGAGCAAAACAAAATCGCCTTTAGGACGCTGCTCATGACCGCCGTGAGGTCGGGCGAATTGCGTCATAGTCGCTGGGAGGACGTTGATCTTGAGGCGGGAGAGTGGCGGATTCCCGCCGAAATGATGAAAATGCGCGAAGAGCATATTGTTCCGCTTTCGAGCCAGGTGATCAGCCTGCTTGAGCAGTTGCGAGCAATGACCGGAAATGGGCCATGGCTGTTCCCAAGTCAGCAGGGTAGGGTTCACGCGATCATGAGCGAAAACACGATCAATTCCATGATCAGGCGGATGGGTTACAAGGGAAAGGTGGTAGGACACGGATTCCGTTCCATGTTCTCAACCACTCTCAATGAGCATGGATTCAATCGCGACGCCATCGAGCGCCAGCTTGCCCATATGGAGCGGAACGGAGTGCGTGCGGCATACAACCGGGCTGAGTATTTGCCGGAGCGGCGATTTATGATGCAGTGGTGGGCAGACTTTATCGAGAGTCGAGGGAAGGCCGCTGTTGAATTCTCCATTGCGACGAGATCCCCGGTGACGGGGACGGCGTTTCAGGGATTCACGGCTTCGCCTTTCCTGAATTGAACTAGTCAATTCCAAGGTGGTGATGAGGGGGCTTACAATTCGTGGTAGGGGTTTCCAGTTTGACCAGTAGACCGGCAAGGGAGACGGGAAAATGTGTTGGAAGCCTCGCAAAATGAATGAGTTGTAGAAGTTTGCTAGGAATTTGTCTAAGATGCGTTGAGGGAGCTGGTCTTTCGGGTCCCAAACCTGTATTCGGAGGCCGAGCCAATGAACCTGAACTGTGTAAGAATAAGGAATTTCCGCCGTCTAAAGGACGTCCTGATCGATTTCGATTCCGAGATTTCGATTTTTGTCGGTGCAAATAATAGCGGAAAGACTTCTGCAACGCAGGCTCTCCAGCTTTTCTTAGCGGGTAGCAAAACCCGGATTGCGTTTCACGATTTCAGCGTTGAATCTTGGTCTGCTTTCGACGCTTACGGTGACTTCAACTTTGCAACAGAAGGAGAAGAACCGCATCCCGTGTGTCCGACAATGTCGATGGATCTCTGGTTCAGCGTCGATGAGCCGGATTTGCACCAGGTAATGAATTTCCTGCCAAGCCTAGACTGGGAAGGTTCGCTTGTTGGCGTCAGAATTGAGTTCGCTCCTTCTGATCCGGCAACTATGTTGGATGCCTACCGTCAGGCGAAGGCGAAAGCTGCACTTCACGTTCAGCCGGCGACTGTTGAACGGGAGGCCTACCAACCATGGCCGAAGTCGTTAAGCGATTATCTGGATCGCGTATTGCCGCAAGAGTTCGAGTTCCGTTATTTCGTTCTCGATCATTCGAAATTCGACGCGGATTTCCGACAGACGGATGACGCCTACACGCCGGCCCGAATGACTGGCGACAAAGGAAGCGCCGCTGTGACATTGACTGGCTTGCTGAAGGTGAGCTTTCTTGGTGCTCAGCGGAATCTCGCAGAGGATTCCGGAGGGCGGGCTGAGAATCTTTCGAAGCATCTGGCTGGCTACTACAAGCGAAACCTTGAAAAGATTGAAGCCGACTTTGCTGCCTTGGGCGCACTCGCCGATTCACAGAGCAAGCTGAACACTCACCTCAAAAAGGTCTTCGTTGAAATCTTGGAGAAACTGCAAAAGCTAGGGTATCCCGGCCTCGACAATCCGAAGATCGAGATCCGTTCGAGCGTTGATCCCACCGCATTGCTCACTTCCAATGAGGGAACGCGGGTCTACTACGGTTTGGATTTACCGGGGGCGGCGGGTGCCGAACTCAGTCTTCCCGACCATTGCAATGGGCTCGGATTCAAGAACCTCATCTACATGGTGGTGCAGCTTCTGGATTTTGATTCCGGCTGGAGGAGGGAGGAGCAGAAACGCGCGCCCCTCCACCTCGTATTCATCGAGGAGCCGGAGGCGCACATGCACGCGCAGCTCCAGCAGGTCTTCATCCGCGAGATTCTGGAGCTGCTCAAAGCCCCCGATGGTGATGGCGGTTTTAAGAGCCAGCTCGTGGTGACAACGCACTCTTCACACATTCTCTACGAGCGGGGATTTACACCCATCCGATACTTCCGGCGTGGGAACGGTGATCGCCGGCAGCTAACCGACGTGGTGAACCTGTCTCGGTTCTACGCAGACGCTCCAGAGCCGGATCGCGACTTCCTCGCCCGGTATTTGAAGCTGACTCACTGCGACATCTTTTTCGCTGATGCTGCAATTCTGGTGGAAGGAAACGTCGAAAGGCTGCTGCTGCCTCTGATGATCGCCAAGGCAGCACCGCGCCTTAGTAGTTGCTACCTGAGCGTTCTTGAAGTTGGAGGGGCATTCGGCTTCAAATTCAAGCGGCTGATCGAATTCTTGGGTATTACCACTCTCCTGATTACCGATATCGACAGTGTCGAACCGGATGTCTGTGACGCGCATGGCAAGAAGATCAGTGGAGGACGTGGGTGCAAGGTGGATTTCGACGGCGCGGTGACCTCCAATCAGACCTTGAGGCAATGGCTTCCTGGCAAGACCACAATTGCCGAGCTGATCGCGGTGACAATTGATCAGAGGACACAGCTTCCGGACGAGAATTCACAAGCCTCGGTTCACGTGGTCTATCAGACTTCAACTTTGACTCGATGGAAGCAGAACGGGCAGGAAGATGCAGAAGAACTACAGGTCACTGGGAGAACTTTGGAGGAATCTTTCGCAATTCAGAATCTGGAATGGTGCCAGGATAAACAGCACAAGGATCTGGGGCTCCGAATTCCTCGGGCGCAGGAAAAGGGGTTAATTGCGGTTACTGAGGCTATTGGAAAGCGGGTTCGGGGAAAGAAGTTCCGAAAAACTGATTTCGCTCTGGCTTTGATGCACAAGGAAGAAGTTTGGGAAGTCCCTTCGTACATCCACGATGGCTTGCGGTGGCTTGAATCGAAGATTATGCCGCCCGTGGAAGCCGACAATTCTGGAGGTGCCGAGGACGATGAAGCTGTTACGACGGAGGAAGAGGCATGACTAGTAGAGCATCAAAACCTGACACCGCAGCTGATCTGAAACTGCGGGAGTGTCTCGATACTGCATCGAGCTTCGTGATTGTCGCAGGAGCTGGGTCAGGGAAGACGACCTCTTTGGTCAAAGCTCTCGCCCATCTGGCGAAGAAGCATGGTGCCGGGCTTCGCAAGAGGCGTCAGCAGGTGGCTTGCATCACCTACACAGAGGTGGCACGAGATGAGATTTGGCACGATGTCGGGGAGGATCCGCTTTTCCACGTTTCGACAATCCACAGTTTCCTGTGGGTGCTGATCAGGTCGTTCCAAAAGGACATCAAGCTTTGGGTGGCGGATCGAATAGCGGCGAAGATAGCCGAATCCCAAGAGAAGATAGACAAGCCAAGGACTCACGCCGCCACCAAGATCAAGGAGCAGCGGAACATCGTGCGATATCAACGCCATCTGGAGGCGTTGGATAGTGTAGCTCAGTTCATCTACGGAACAGGAAGCAATTATAAAAAAGGAATCCTTGGACACGACGATGTCATCAAGATGGTGCCAGAGCTACTGCGAGCCAAGCCGCTGTTGCGTGCCTTGGTCGCGCAAGGTTTCCCATTTGTGTTCGTGGACGAGAGCCAGGATACGCTTCAGGAGGTTGTCGAAGTGCTGAAGCTGGTGAGGGAGGAACATAGGACTCGATTTTGCCTGGGATTCTTTGGAGATCCGATGCAGAAAATCTATACCACTGGGCTTGGCGCGATCCCAGTCGATGAGGGATGGGTTCAGATCGATAAGCCTGAGAACTTTCGTTGTCCTCCAAATGTCCTCAACGTGATCAACAAGATTCGCCTGGAAGGTGATCCCCTTGAACAGATCACCGGCCGGGAACATTGGGAGTCGGACGGATCTGCCCAATTCTTCATCCTTTCAAATCAGGGAGATCGATCCGCGAGACTTGAGCGGGTGGTGGGGTGGCTTGCAGAGCACGATCCGCAATGGCGCGGCACGGCTGCTGGTGATGGCGTGAAGCTCCTCGTGATTGCCCACCGGATGGCTGCGAATCGTCTTGGATTCCCGGATCTATATGCCGCCTTCAACGACAACAGTCCACCTTCCGGATTGAAGCAGGGATTTACTGACGGGACATCGTGGGCACTGACTCCGTTTTTGTCCTACCTTCTTCCGCTTTTGAAGGCGATTGAGATCGGCGAAGGGTTTGAAGCGATGGCACTCCTCAGACGCAATTCGCCGGCATTCATTGGGGTAAATGCGGTTGAAAGGCCTTCCGACCTTCTCGGTGCGCTCAAAGGATCAGTGGCGAAGCTTGCTCCGGCCTTTGCTGATGGAAGCGCTGTGACTGTTGGCGAACTTCTCGAGCAAGTCTTGGCCGGTGGCCTCATCTCTCTTGATGGTCGCTGGACGGAGCACCTTCCGGTGGAAGGAGAGGCAGCTCCGACGGAACAAGCTGAAGAAGGTGACGAGGACACAGAGGACGGGGCAGAGAAGGAGCGGCAGGTAATTTCCGCATTTCTGGGATGTCCTGCGAGGCAGCTATTGGGGTATGAGCGCTATGTGAACGATCAGTCAGTATTCGCCACTCAGCACGGGATCAAAGGAGCCGAGTTTGATCACGTCCTGACAATTCTGGATGACGAAGAGGGCAGCCACAATCAATACTCCTATGACAAATTTTTCGGCCTCGTGCCGCTTTCAAATAAAGACCTGGAAAATATCAATCAGGGAAAGGATTCGGTAATCGAGCGGACTCGCAGGCTTTTCTATGTTTCTTGTTCCCGGGCCACCAAGAATCTTGCAGTGGTGTATTTCACTAGCGATGTAGAAGCGGCCAAGAAGGTGGTTGAGAAAAGGAAATACGTACCCAGCAACTGCATTAAGACTTTCGAGGGATGACATTGGATCTTTGTATCTTAAAAATCTATGACGCGAAAACTGACTCCAGTGGCAATGCAGATTGAACTCCGCTCAATATTTACCGAAATCAAGTCCCTCAAACCACGCTCAATAGCGCTGGTCTACAGAAACTTGAAATCTTGGGAGGAATGGGAAGATGGCAAGAAGGTGCTACGGGAGAAACTCGAGGGTGGGGCAGAAAAATTCTCTTCTGAGTTAGTCAAGCTGGGGATCGGAAGCGTGCTCGTATCTAGGGAGAAAATCCACGATGATGCCGCGGAGATAGCTAAGTGCGACATGTGCGTGGTGACCGGAGAGCCATTCTACAGCCTCATCACGATAGGGAACGATGTCAGGGAAGCTGGTTATGAAGGGTCTTTATTTCTGGAGATTACCCCGGGGGAGGCGGAACAGTCGCGCAATGCGAATATTGCTGTAAAGAATGCCGAGAGAGTTTCTGCTACGGACCTTCTGTCCAAATTTGTCTATTTGACCAAGAAGCGTGGTGACACTAGGGCTATCGATTTCCCATTATCGAAATCAGGAGATGAACCCAGTATTCCTGTCGTGCCGAAAGTGTTTGTTGAAGGCCGAAGCCGCTCGGTTTTCTTGACCAAGATCGAACGCAATCCCGAAGCGAGAAGGAAATGCATTCAGGCAAATGGCGCGCAATGTGCGCTCTGTGGTTTCGATTTCTCGAAACGCTTCGGGAGCCAAGGTGAAGGTTTGATTCATGTGCACCATCTAAATCAAATTTCGGAGTCAAAGGGGGAAAGGGCTGTAGATCCAACGAAAGATCTTTTGCCCGTTTGTCCGAATTGCCACTTCTTCATCCACTCCCGTAAGCCGATGTATTCGCAGGAAGAGGTTCTGGCGTTTTTGACTTCAAACGCCGCAGCGATCCAGCAAACTGCGGCGATTGAGCCTTGACCACCCTTCTTTGAGTCTCGGGAGATTTGATTGGCGTCGCGGGGAAAGGGCCGATTTATTCTTGCGGAATTGAACGGGTTCAATTCCAAGGTGGCGATGAATTGCTCTCCAACTCGGCGGCGCAATTTTTGACGGCTTCGATGGTCCAGCCGGCTGCTCTGGTGCTCAATTTCACGGATTGGGGGTAGCGTCCCGATTTAATCCCGCGATACCAGGTGCTTCGGCTGACGGGGATGATTTCGAGGACTTGTGGCAGGCGAAGGTAGCCTGTCATTTGCGGTGGGTGTGATTGCGTCATTCATTTTCTCCGTTGGTGGAGGTTAATGAATAGTGCATCCGAGTGACCTAGGGGAGTCCTGGGTGGCCAAAGCCGATCCTATTGAATGAGACCGCGAGGAAGCGTCATCCTTGTTTGGGCTGCTCTTGGAGAGAATCGACGCACTGATACGGGCATTCTTAGCGCAGATGGCGCATACAATGGTGATGGTAAGCCGTGCAAATCAATTGCCTTAGAACCTGTGACGGGCAATGAATCGGATCTCAACTCAACTTCTGAGGATTTCCATTAGTTTGGAAGAGGCGGGGCTTAAGGCTCACGCTTCTGAACTTGTCACGATTGCCGAAAGGATTGCCAAGGATGACCGCCTACTAACGGTTGCTGAAGCTGCGGCATGGCTCGGTTGCGGTCGCCGGACGCTTGACCAGATGATCTCCGAGCGAAGGATTCCGGCTCACCTCATTGGTGGGCGATACCGTTTCGACAAGTTGGAGATTTTAAGGGAAACAAAGCTTGGTAGATGATGATTCGGAAGGGCTTCCGTTGAGATTTCGGCTCTGGGTCTGTTATGATCGTCGTAGGTGAGACGGCTACGGCGCATATGATTAGAGGCGCTCCGTAGGACGCTTAGTTTTGGTTGGGATTCACCCAAACTTGAGCTAGCATCCAGCGACACGGTAGCAACTATGTTTTCACGTGGTTGAAACAGAGTGGTTTTTGAGTGTCGTGTTGATGTGGACGAGGAGTTTTCTCGCGACGGCGATCAGGGCCTCCTGGTGGTGTTTGCCGCGGGCTCGCAGGTCCCGGCAGAAGGGCGGCTCAGGCTACCGGACGAACTCGTGGTCAAGACGGTTCCAGCGGGTCGGTCGGCCAACCCTTCTGCTTTCCGAGCGAATCTTACCACAGGCTCAACACACAAGCCGGTGGGGATCGTTTCGAGGGTTATCCTTGTGGCGGTATGCCGTAGCAAAGCGGAGGCATTCCGCGCTAGGGATCGAGTGGCCAATGGCGAGGTGATTGCGGGCACGGTTGTTGAGTGGGAGGCGGGCGCAGGCGCGAGACGGAGGCAAAGAGCACTCAACAACGGTGCATCTTCCTTGGGTTGTTGAGATGTTCGGGTTCGGGCGGAGCCCGGTAGAATGGGGGCACGCGAGCCACTATCGTGGCTCGCGTTGGGGGAAAGGCATTTCCCCCGCCAGATACAAAGAGATACAGAGCGTGGCGAATGCCCAGCTACCTTTGCTGGTTATCAGGTTTCTGACTTCCACCGACCGCATGTCGATTGGATGGTTCTGAAATCGGGATGAGTCCCGAGTGTTGCGACGAAGTCTTTCACCTCGTTGGTGCCCACCGTGAGCTTCGCCCTGTTGACGTACGCGTCAATTTGCTTCTCGTCGGTTTTGGTTCGTCTTGGTGAAGTCGCGTAGCAGTAGAGGAAATGCACGAGTGCTTCAAGATGTCGGTTTTCCAGGCGGAGCAGATTTGCGAGATTCCGGTGGACGGAGCCGTCGAGGGCAATGGTTTGGGCGCGGGTGAATTCAGAGCGATCCGCATGTTTGAGATAGAGTGATTTCTGTTCGTGGTAGAACCGCCAAGCCCCATCGAAGTCCTTGTTGGCAGCCGCAACCTTCGCCCTGTTGCCCGCTTCGGCGGCCTGCCCGAGGTAGTCGGTCATATCCATTCGATCCAATGCCTTTAGAATGTCGTCGGCATTGCCCTGGGGTATCGGGATGGTTCCTTTTGTTGAACTTCGGGTTCGCCTCCGGGTGGATTTGGCCGTGGTTTTCTTTTGCGAGCAAAAGAAAACCATGGCGATGATGGTGGCCACCGCGATTGCAATTCCGGCGGTTCCGATCTTGTCGTGAAGCCAAACGACGGGAGCCAGCAGGAGGACAAATCCGATCAGTCTTCCGTCGATTTGATTGCGCCGCGCCATTTTCTGAGGGTGGTCTTGGAGACTCGGGGGGTCTGTTGAGATGGCCTGTCACTTGGAGGGATACATTGGATACTTCACGCCGTGTTCGGGAACCTCCGGATATTGTGGGAGAGGCTCGCGAAACTGATCCCAGTCCCATCCATCCATAAAGATATCACCGTCACAGTCCGGGTAGGGGCACATTGGAATGTCGCCTACCATGCGATGCTCGCCTCTCCTGTAGGCTCGTTCGCAGTGCATACACCACTGGTATTCCGAGGTGTTCTCATCCTCTTCATCCTCGTCGGATTCGTTTTCGCTGTCGTGGGCGTGGATCATTTCTGCTAGGCAATTTGAGTCGCTTTTAGTGGGGCTTTTTATGTGCAATTTAATCCACGCGTTCGGTGAATGCACTTAGTGCTTGATGGCATTTGTGTTTTTCACAAATCATTTTGAGATAGCTCTCAAATTCGTCGGTTTCGTCTTCGGTTCGAGATGCTAATCCGGCCAGGTATTCAGCGCCGTCTAGCAGATCGTATACGGATTCCGGATCATGACCCTTTCCTGCCATCCAACGAGACGATATGAATAGCTGCTGGAGTGCGTTAAATGCTGGAATAATTTTATTTTCTCTTATCATCTTCCCCAATTAAATATTATTTCAGATACACTGACTCCATGCGACCACGGACTAACGCTAATTGGCGGCAATGGGGTTCCTTTTAAGGTCGCATCGTGCACGCTGCCGAAGCGTTCTATTTCTTGCAAATAATGCCTAGATAGATTTTCAGATTATGATGCCTCCTGATTCAATAATTTGTTGATGGATCTATTGTTAGATCTGGCATCCTTGATTTTTGTATATTGTCTATGCCCACACCCGTTTCGTTTAGATCAATTGTTCCTGTGTAGACTCTGCTGCTTTGGTCACCTGGTTCCGAAAAAATAGACAGCCCAAATTGGCTATGGGCGCATTCTTTACTGCTTGCTAAAAAATTTACAATTTTGTTAGCTATATCTACAGACTTTCTAAGAATATCTTTTGGGTCTGTGCTTCCGAAAGAGAGAGGCCCAACATTTATAATGTATGAACCTCGATTTGCCTGGCCGGCATTTTCTTTCATGGCTGGAATTTCAGTGATTTCCAGCAATGACATGCCTAATGCAAGTTTGAGTTTGGTTTCTATTTTTTGAACGCGCATATCTCCGGGCTGACTTGGCATGGCCTATTCCATTGGCTTTTGTGTTGCGTTCATAGCTATTCTTTTGTCGCTTCCCTTCGGATGGAAAAGGCACGCGATGATTAAGTTTTCATCCGAAATCCATGTCGATAGAGAGCTGCCTTCATCAAATTCAAAAATAATGAGTTCTAACCGTCTGTCTTGGCGGCTTAGATTTTCCAAGATCTCACGCATGCCCATGGCTATTCCATTCGGGTTTTTGCACCTTAATTTAAACGAATTCAAATAGTGTTCACTCGTCAATTTTCCGCATTCAAGAGAATTATTTTGGTGAGTAGTTATGCGGCTTGAGAGCTTTGCCTCAGTAATCCCAGTTGATATTACTTTGGCTAGATTTTCTAAATATTTTAATTTTTCGATAAAATTTAGAGTATTTCCGTTATTCATCTTTGTAGTGCGAAAGTCATTTTCACAATGTATTACAAGAGAGATTACGAGGATCTAAGCTAAGTGCCGTTTAAGGAAACGATATGACCTTTGGCTATCGTTCTTCCTTCCCAAAGATAAATGTTTTTTCCTTCATTTAGTTTGGGGAGTGCCAAGGATGGATTCATAAACTTTATCTTTATGTCATGAGTCGCCCCCAGTTCAAAGCGAACATCAGAATCAACTACGAATCGGCAATCAAATCCTTGTTTGGTGTCATCGTCGATAAAAAGCGGACAGCCGTAGCGAGTCGCTACTATGCCAGTATTTCTTCCCCCCTCTGATGTCGTTAGGAATCGAACTCTTATTATTGCATCGTGTTTCATCTTGTTCGTGGGACGGCCATCCAGTCCAAAATCGTGGGTTGTAATCCTGGAAGGGCATTGTTCGGAATTACGAAGGCAGGGATACCCCCATCAACACTTGTCGGGGCTGGCAGCGATGAAGTGGGTACTTCTGTCATAATGGTAGTGTAAGGGGGATCGCGAAATCTCCTGACTGCTTGTTGAGCATAGTCCGATGCGTGCTCCGCAGAGGTTGTGAAGTATTTGCCTTCTGCTGATCCTCTATTGATAAGTTGCCCTGTTTGACTTATGTCGGCCAGTTCATCTGGGCCAACTGCTCGATAAAGTGTTGTTGTTGGGACGTCTGCTAATCCATCGAGGCGTCTAGCCCCTTTCACTAGGTCTCCTCCAGGTATAAAGCCTATCGCGGCGAAAGCTGCTCCGCTACCGTTGCCGTTCCAGACGTTGGTGCCAAGGTCTCCGACGTCCATCATGACGCCTAATGGGGTGAAGCCGAGCAAGACCTCAGCTGCCACTCCTAATCTGGCGGCTTCTTGAGCGGTTTGTGCGTTGCCCATTCCGTAACCACCGTTGGTGCCATAGCGCGACATGTTAAGTTGATTGCCGCCACGATACTCGGTTCCATCCAATCCGAAGGGATCGTTAAGGCTGATGGGGTTTCCGTCCGCATACGCGAACCAGTTCGCGCCACCCGAGAATCCAATCGGATCGGAGTTGAGGAAGCGCATCAGGTAGGGGCTGTAGTATCGTGCCCGCATGTTGAGCAGGCCGTTTGCGTCGGTCTGGACACCGGCTTGCCCGTTGTAAAGAAACGGTGTGTCCATGTCGCCGTGCTTCCAGAAGCAGAGGCCGTACGCCGAGTATTCGGCCTTGCCGATGACCTTGCCGGTGTCGTCTGTGCGGGCTATGGTGCTGCCGACCTGGTCGTAGTGGTGGGTCTTTGTGTTATCCGCCTCGTCCACCTCATAAAGCAGGCCGAGGCCATAAACGTAATAGTTCTTGGTGTTGTCTGCGTTGTGGCGGATCAGGAGACGGCTGAGGCTGCCGTTTGGGTCGATCACGTCCCGGATGGTTCCGCTGGTGTCGGTGATCGTGCGGCGGCGGCCTTCAGCATCGTAGGTGTAGGTTAGGCCATCCGCAGAGGTGAGTTGGTTGCGTGAGTTGTAGGCCAAATTGAGGTGGCCGGAGTCCTGTCTGATCGGCCCGTAGGTCATGTTGCCGTCGGCATCGTGTGTGACGGTCTGGCCGTTGATGGTGGCTAGGCGGTTGTCGTCATCGTAGGTGGCGGAGAACGACGGATGTTGCCAGCCGCTCTGGACAAGCGGGGCGCGGAAGCGGCGGGCGATCTGCCCGGCGGCGTCGTGATCGAACTTCAGGTAGGAGATCAGCTTGCCGCCCACATACTCCCTCTGTGAGACAAGCTGGTTGGCCGCATTATAGGCCATCACTGCGGTGGTCCCGTTGGGGCGTGTGATGCCGGTCAACCTGCCGAGGCGGTCATAAAGATAGATGGTTTCCCGGTTGTTCCAATCGGTGACGGTTTCGAGCAGGTTGCGGGCGTTGTAGGTGTAGTTGACCTGCTTGCCTGCCGGGTGCGCGGCATCCGGCGGGTAGGTGATGCGGGTCAGATTGTTGTTGGCATCATAGCGGTATTGGATGAAATCCCCGTCGGCGGTGGTGAAGGATTTGAGCCTGCCGCGTTCGTCGTGATCCCGGCTGATGACGTCCGCCCCTTCCGTGACGGTTTCCAGCAAACTGCTGTCATCGTAACCGTAGCTGACGGTGCCGAGAGGGTCTGTTTTGGTTTCGATGCGGTTCTTGCCGTTGTAGAAAAGCGTTGTTTTCTGCGAGGACGGCTCTTCGATGGATTCGACCAGCTGGTTGTCGTAGTAGGTCGTGGTCGTGGTTTTCCCCCCGGGCGTGGTGAGGGTTTCGAGACGGTTCGCGTCGTCGTATGCGAAAATGTAATTCTTGCCCCGGCGGTTGCGCAGCAGGGTGAGGTTGCCGTTCGGATCGAGCGTGGAATTCGCGTAATGGCCGAGGGCATTGGTCGTCCGGGTTTTCTCGCCGCGTGCGCTCCAAATGAATTGGGTGGGCTGGTTGAGCGGATTTCTGGTTTCCACCGGCTGCCCGTTCGGATCGAAATCGGTTTCCGTGCGGCGGGCGGCGTCGTATTCCGTGGTGACGGTGTGGCCAAGGGAGTTTGAAACGGTTTCCGGCCAGTCGCGGATGTCGTAGGCGGTGGTCAGGACGTTGTTTCCGGCAGCCAACGCCGGAAGCGTAGTGGTGAGATGCTTGCCCTCCGCGTTCCATGTGTGGCTGGTGACGTTGCCTTTGGCATCGGTGGTGTTCTCCAGGTTCCCTGAGTCGTCGTATTGGTTGACGATGATGGCGGCGGGTTCTCCGGGAACGGGCGGCAGGGTGGTGGTGAGGAGCTGGCGGCGCTTGTTGTAGGTGTTGAGGGTCTTGCGCGACTCTTCATCCGTGACTTCCAATACATCCCCGCGAGCGTTGTTGAGGAACATTCGATAGGTGCTGTCGTGTGCGGTGACACGCTGGAGTCCGCCCCAGGCATCATACAGCATGGTGGTGGTCTTTTGCTCTCCGTCCGTGACAGTCCAGAGGAAGCCGTTGGAATGGTAGGTGTATTCAGTGACGTTGCCCTCGGGATCGGTGACGGTTTCCGGGAGATGTTGTGCGGTGTGGGTGTAGTAGGTGACTTTTCCTCGCCTGTCCCACATCTCCTCGACCCTGTGCAAGGCATCGTAATAGTAATCCGTTAGTTCGCCACGTTCGTCGATCGTGGTTTCAAGGTTGTTGTCGGCATCGTAGAACCAGTCGAAGCGTTCGCCTTTCGGGGTGATGGATACGATGCGGCGGTCCTGGCCGTCGTATTGGGTGGAATCGGAATGGCCGAGCTGGTTCTTGGAGCCGATGGCGCGTCCACGGGAATCGTAGTAGTGGGAAATGACTCCGCCCAGAGGATTTTCCTCCATGTTGCAATAGCCGCTGTAATAGAGGTTGTAGGTGCGGGCGGCATCCCCCTTGTTGCGCTGCACGATGACGCGTCCCTTCGCATCGTAGTCGTTCTCCACGACGGTGCGGTTTTCGGGATCCTTTACCCATGTGACGCGGTGGGCGGAATCATAGCCGTATGCTGTGGCCTTGCCCTCAACGTCCGTGACGGATGTGAGATCGTCTCCGGTGTATCCGAAAACCACCGAGCGGCTGGTGCTGTCGGATACAGAGGAGATTTTCGATCCGGTCCAGTTGAACGTCAGCGTGCGTCCGAAGGCGTCGGTGACGGTGGAAAGTTTGCCGGAGGAATAGGCGAACTGCTGGGTTTTTCCGAAGAGGTCGGTAATGCTGCCGATTTTGCCATCGGTGCGGAAGGTCATGGTGGAACCATGACGCTGGGTGAGCGTGTAATAGGCGCTCGAACCGCTGCCGTTGCGGGAGAGGGTCAGGTTCATGCCTGCGGGCGGCACGAAGCTGCCATCGGGCATTTCAACGAATTCGAGGGTTCTGTTTCCTATCGTGACAGCGACGGCCTTATAGCGCAACTGATCCACGGCCCAATGGATGGCGAGGGCGGCGGTGGCCCATTCCTTGGCGGTGGTGTGGTTGCGGCTGAGATCGGCTGCGGCCGCAAGGGCGGCGAAGAAAGGAGCCGCCTGATAGGATGTGGTGGCACCAAGTCCGGCCTTCACGCTGCTGCGGGTTGTGGCGGAGATGTCATAGCTGTGGGTCCAGCCGAATCCCAGCCCGGCAGTATTGTTGTATGCCGCGTTGGAGTTGTAGGAACGCGTGAAGGTGATGCCCGCCGGGTCGCTGCCGCCCATGGTCAGGTCGGTCACATCCGAAACCCATGCGCCCGTGGCTACATCCACGGGGTCGCCGAAGGTGTGTTGGGGTGTGGTGTGTGGGATGGAGGGGATGGCAAGATTTGACGTGGAGGAAAGATAGGCGGGGTTGGTTTTGAGCCATGCGATCAGTTCAGCCGTTGAAACCGTTCCTGGTTGGCTGTTGTAGCCGCCATAGTTGTCCCCGATCTTCATGCTGACGCGGGTCGGCTCTTCCAACGCGAATCCGAATCCGGTGTATTGATTTAGAACAATTTTTCCGCTGCGGGGCAAGAGTGCGCGGCTGGAGGCGTTTGCGCTAAGGGCAGTCGAGATTTCGGCCAGAACGTTGTTAGGCGTTGTCGGGTAGTTCTGGAGTTCCGAATTCACCGCCGACCAGTTGGCTGCGGTGGCGCGGTAGATGCGCTGGCCGGCCTGGTTTGCGAGATGCACCATCTTCACCGTGGAGGTGGCACCGAGTCCGGTTCCCTGCATTTGCTCAAGCACCCCGTGTTCCATGGCGCTGGCGAAGGTGATGGTGAGGCGGGATGCATTCTCAGCTTCCGCAAAATTGGTAGTCCGGTGATTCCGGGCGGTGAAGCCCAGGCCTACGTCGATGTAGAAGGAAATGTCGCCGGAGGAAAACGAGCGTTCCTGGCCGACCCTCCCGAACTGGTGATGGTGAAGCGGCACCGTGTTGAACAGTCCGGTGATGACCTGTTCGGAGAGATGGCATTGGTGGAGCCAGTTCAGTCCCATAACGTTGAGCGATTCGGTGCGCACGCGCCAATCGCTGTCAACCAGCCCCGCCCTGCGATAGGCATCGAGCTGCTCTTGTCTTGCACGGGACAGGCGATCCGGGTTTGTGAACGAGTAGATGATGGCATAGGCGCAGTCGTCGCCCTTGAGATATTTCTTCGTTTCAGACTGGTTGCTCTTACCTAACTTGGTGACGGTGTAACTGCCACCGGTCAGCTCGTAATGGTTGTGTGTGATGCCCAGCCGGAAATCGAACTGCGTGACTGCGGACGGGATGCTGAATGTCGATCCGACGAGGGTTTCGTCGAGATAGATGCGTCCGGTGTTGCCGGAAAAGGTCAGGGACAGCTTTCTTCCGCGCAGGCCGGGGAGATTGAGGGTCTGGTTGAGGTAGGTGCTTGTCCATGATGTGCCGTTCCAGATGCCCGCCCGGAGTTCGAGCTTGGACATGTGGACGGTGGGGATGGCGGACCATGTCTCGAATGGGAGCCATACGCCTGCGGCGTAATTATCAGGAAATATGGATTTGATGCCGCCGGTGTTGCCGGTGGCCCAAGGGTCAAGGTTGGTGTAGCTCTCCATGTCGATGGTGGTCGATTCCGTGATCCGTTCGGAATGCCGCCAATCATGGTTCGTCTTCACCGCCTGGATGAAGTTCTGGGTTTGGGTGGTGAGGCGGCTGGAGAGTGCGGAGTAGTTCAGGCCGCTCACCCATCGGGCTCCGTCGCCTGAATTCACCGTGCCGCCCGCATCCGTGAGGATCTGGCTGCGCGAGTAGCCGGTTGCTGCCGCGAGGTCGAGGCCGCTGCGGATGGTTTGGTATTTGTAGGACGGCGAGAGTTTCTTGCCGTTCAGTTCCACCCAGACATGGGGGATGCTGAAATAGTTCACGCTCGACTGGCTGAATGCGTCCACATAGGGATAGCCCCTTGGGGTTAGGAATTCGTAGATGGTGAGAAATTCCTTCTGCGCGGCTGTGGGGAAACCGGACGGTGCTCCGCCGCCCGGATAGTAGTAGGCGGTCAGTTGTGCGTTTGTCCAATGGGAGAAGGGGCTGGTGGAGATTCCGAGCCATTTCGCCATCTGCCCGTAGCTGAATATGCACGGGCCGTATTTGTAGCTGGGATTCAGTCCCGCCGCCCGGAGAAGGGATACGAGCAAGGCGCATTGGTCGTGTTCGTTGCCGCTTCCCTCCAACAGAGTGAGATGCGCGCCTTTCTTCGACCCGAAATAGGCCTCGAAGCGGATGAAGTTATGGACGTATTCGAAGATCTTGACGGGATCGTTGCGCAGCCCGCGGGCTAGCGCCTCGATCTCCGGCGTGACTTCGTCCGCCTCGTTTCCTCCGGGCGTGATGCTCATGGGGGCGAAGGCTATAGGCGGGGACGCCTCCGCTTCGCTCAATGATTCAGCAGCCTCCAGGTTTGTCAAAGGCTCGGCCTGTTCCGGCTCGTCGGAATCCACCGAACGGGATGCGCCGGGCTGTGCCAGCCATGCGGCGGCATCCTCAGGAGCAACCGAGCCTTCAAGCCAGCCGGGATTGTCTCCGTTTTGGGCGTGGCCTACGGAAGCGATAGCCAGCAGTAGGGAAAAGGTAAGAGAAAGATATTTCATAGGAGAGGATGTCTTATTGGGCGGTCAGCAGATTTCCTTCCTCGTCGGGGGTGTAGTTCCCAGCACCGGCGGGAGCGGTGACAACGGTCAACCTTCCGGCAAGGTCGTAGGTAAATCTGGATGGTTCTGCAGCAGTTGGATCGGAATAATCAGTGGTTGGGTTAAGTCCCAGATTGCTCTTCTCCTTGTTGGATAGTCCGTCGGGCTGTCCGATGGCGTATGGGTCGGCGGTGGTGAGGTTGCCGAAATAAAACGTTTCCCAACCGTCGTGAAGACCATCGTTATCCGAGTCCAAAAAATACTCGAACCTAAGAGAAAAGACCGCCTTGAGCTGACCGATGTTGGCCACACCTCTGTTGCTATCGTCCGTGGGGGCGGATGTCCATGGAAAGCAATTCTCCGGGGTCGAATTGTCTTTGGTTCCGTTGTCGGCCAGTTGCTTGTCTAGCCATGCGGGGGCGGCGTTGTGGAGGTGGGTGTAGAAGGGATCGGCGATGGCTTTGAGCTGGCCGATGAGGAGAGGGGCGTGGTTTTTGTCACGCTCGGTCTGATTGGCGGGGGGTGCCCAGGAGGGGATGGGCTTGCCGGGGCCAACGAGATCCGACTCAATGGCGGCGGCGGTGGTCGGGAGAACCTGCGCCAGGGCGTCGAGGGCGGCCTTCGCCATGTGCTTGGCCTGGCCGATGTTGGCGGGGCCTTTGTTGTTGGGCGGATCGACGGTGCTGACGGGGTTGGAAGGGTCGCTCCACCATAAGGGTGGTGAGGCGAGGGCGGCGAGCATCAGCAGGAGGAGGATACCGGGGACAAGCTTTTTCTGGGAAAGGGGCACGACGGGGAAACTTTAATTTTTAAACTTCAAACTCCAAGGTAGAGGAAGACGGCGACCGGAGGTCACCACTACTGGTAGATGCCCATGGAGATGTCGCCCTGGGGTTTGGTGATGACGATGTCGCCGTCGGCATATACGACAAAGGAGTTCTTGCGGTTGGCGAAAGCGGCACCAGTGCCGTTGCCGATGACGAGGTGGGCGGGTTTGGCGTAGGGGATGGCGGCGTTGTAGGTGCCTGCGGTGATGGAATTCTTGTTCTGGTCGGATTCCACAACGTTGCCCTGACCGACGACGAGGGAGGCAGGAGCATTGTTGTAGTTGTAATAGCCCGTGGTGATGGAGGAGTTGTCGAGGACGCTGTTGTAGGAACCCCCGACGATGGAGCCGTAGCCGTGGATATAGTTGTGATGGCCGAGGGCGAAGGAGCCGTAGTCGTTGTCGTCCTGTTCCACGTCGTTCCATCCACCTATGGCAAGTGCCGAGTGTTGCGTTACGAAATTGCTGATGCCCAGAGAAAGCGACTGCGCTCCTGAGACATGATTGTTAGAACCCAAGGCTCCAGAATAACTGGTTGAGACAGTATTGCCCGTTCCGATGACTATAGCGTCACCGGTGAGGGTTATTGCCGCAGAAGCGGGGAGGCAGATGGTGGCGGTGATAAGTGCGGTAACTGCGGTTGTTTTCATGGGATCAGCGGGTTGGTGTTTGTGGTTTGCTAGAGGTCTCGAGAGGCTGGCCGATTCGTTCGGTGAACAGTTTGGTCTGGATGAGAGCGGGAAGGAGGTTGACGGGAGATTGTGGGTTGGCGCGGATGGCGGCGGCTTCTTCCGGGGGGAGGGTGGAGAGGTGGCGATTGTGGACGTGGAGGGCTTTGGCAAGCTGCTCCGGGGTGGCGTCGGGGCCCGGGAGCGGGGGGAGGGCGACCGGGCGGGCCGGGGTGTGCTTGTTGCGTTTTTCCGCGTCGGCCTTGGTGTTGAGTGTGTCGAGCAGGGATGCTCGGAGGCTGTGGAACTCGGCGGGGGTGATCTCGCCTTTGGAGAAGCGGCGGGAGAGGGTATGGAGGGAGGCAGCGGCGATGCCTTCGGGTGAGGGGTCGGCGGGTCGGGCCGGGCGCACGGGCCGGGCGAGGGGCTGGGTGCGGTCGAGGGTGTCGGCGAGGTGGTTGATTTCGTCGATGCGGGTGGCGTTGTCGGCGAACCACTGCTCGATGCGGACGATTTTCTCCTCGCCGGGGATGGTCTTGTCGCGGGCGATGCGGGTCAGTTCGGTGCGAGTGTCGGCTTCAAAAACGGCTAGACGCTGGGCGTGGACTTGATGCAGGGCTTCCGGGGGCTGCTGGCCGGGTGATGTGGTGAGGGCGGAGCAGCTGAGGGCGAGCACGACGGGGAGAACGGATCTGCTTTTCACAAACCGATGGCTATCCTCTTAATTGGCGGTGGCGAGAACTTTGATTTTGGGAAATGGACGTGGATTCGTATCCATTGATTTTCAACGGGTTGAGTAATGTGATTATTTCGTCACAATGGGTTAGGGAGTGGTTATGTAGTCACGAATGGGCGCTAATTATTGGGCTCGAGGCTGATTTGTTCTTTTGAACCGCCAGATGCGCGAAGTTCGCCAAGGAGATGGTGCGGGGAGGTTTATTTGGCAGGGGAAAACGGCGGATACAGAGGTGAGGCGAGTGGGGAAGGCAGGGGTGGGGGTGCTTGGAACCAGTTGCGCATGTCTTTTGCGGCTTGTCTCTAATCGTCGGACTCATAGATAGGTTGATGTTTTTCCTATACTGCTACAGCCCGCTGTAGCTGTTTTCCGTGGGACAACCGCCTCAATTTCCGGAGAGACTATGTCCTGTAGCTAACCGGGGTTGTCATCGTATTGGGCGCTTACAGTGAAAGTGGTCGTCAACAGGACGGCAAAGGAAAGAGAAAAGTATTTCATGGGAACGATGTTGGTTACTGGGCGTTGAGCAGGTTGCCTTCCTCGTCAGTGGTGTAGTCTCCGGCACCGACCGGAGCGGTGACGCCGGTCAGTCGGCCTGCCGGGTCATAGGTGTAGCCCGCAGGCTGGATGGCATTTTCGTCAGAGTAGTCGGTGTTTGGGTTCAGCCCCAGTTCGGCCTTTTCCTTGTTGGTCAATCCGTCCGGCTGGAGGATGGCGTTCGGGTCTGCGGTATTGACATCGCCGAAGTGGAAGAGTTCCCAGCCATCGGGCAATCCGTCGGTGTCGGAATCCCCACCGGCGCTGTCCTTGTCCAGCGGGTCGGAAAAGAGGTTTTCCACCTCGTAATAGTTGGGGATGCCGTCGTTATCGAAATCCGCGTCCCTTGCCTGTTGCAAGGTCGTGACGCCCGTATCGTCCACATAGTGGAGCCGGACGAAGAATTTCTCTTCCTCTTGCGTGTTGATCCCGAAGCTTTTCAGCCCGGTTCCGAATTCCACCAGCGGGGCGTAATTCCAGTTTTCTAGGTCAAGGCTCCATTCGATGAAGTAAGTACGCAGGGCGACACCGATCCAGTCGGTGTTTCATGTGCCACAGGCACCTTCGGTGAATGAGATTTGCGGCTGGGGTTCGGGGTCGGCGTTTGAAAGGCTGGTCGCGGCCAGGATGAGAAAGCCGTATCGGAAGAGTTGGCGTTTCATGGTTGTGCCCCCCCTTCAAGTGCCTGCACGCCACGCGGCGACGGGTGATCCCGTTTCCAAAATTGGATCGTCACATCGTTGGGTTTGGGCGGATTCGCCAGCAGATAGGCTTTACGGTCAGCGTGGGCTTTTTCGCGGGCGTGGTAGGCTTCCTCCATCCTCACGCCTTCCTTGCGGTAGAGGTCGTGGATTTGTTCCAAGGTGTCCATCGCCGCACTGTCTTTCGCGCCTTCGACCAAGACGAAGGCGGGGCCGCCATCGGCGAGGTCGGGCATGATAGGAATTTCGGGGATTTCCTGTCCTTTGTATTCGATGCCGTGTGCTTCGGCCATTTCCTTCATGCGGCGGGTGTCGATGCCGCCGATTCCCATCAGCAGCCCGTAGTCGTAGAGCGTGCCGTCCACGTCATCCTTCACCCTATAGGTGGAGAATCCGCAGAAATGGTGGAAATCGAGGTTGCTCCATGCCGTCACTGAGCCGTCAGCCCGCCCGTTCGGGTAGATTCGGAGGAAGGTGCGGTTGTTGTCATAGACCGTCGCAGAGAGAAACACGAGTTCGGTTTCGCGATAGTCTTCCCTCAGCTCCGCCATTCTGGCGATGACGGCTGGATCCTCGGGAGGCAAGGCCGGCAGCGGTGGCGGTGGATCAATGAGGTTCGGGTTTTCGACGAGCTGCACGGTGACATTGATCGTCCCGGTGATGGGCGGAAGGTCGGGCATTTCCGGTGCTTCCGACACACCCATGCGGGTGGTGCGGGTGCTCACGACCTTGAAGTCGATAGGGTCGGGTTTCGGTGGCGGCGGCGAGGGAGTGCCGTCGGTGATCGGTGCGGGAATCCCGACGTCCCATTTGGTGAAGATCTGCTCTGCAGCGGCAGAAAAAAATAACCCAAAAAACGCGAGGAAGGCGGGTAAATGTTTCATAACTGAGGGATGCTTTCGGAAAGAGTTGGGGTTGTCCATTTTCTTGTCGTGAGAAATCGGACAGCTCCATGAGTCCGCATTGGCACTGGTAGTGCTAGGGTGATGTTTATAACCAACAAGCGAAAAATGACTCTCTTGTCCTTCTGTGACATTTCAAGGTGCCTGAATGTCCATCGATTCAGGTGAAACATTTACCGGCGATTCTCCTTCGGGAGATCCGGATGTGGATCGTCTGTTGCGGATCGTGGCTGCACTTCACTCTGAACGAATCGCCAAAGGATTGACGCTGAGGCAGCTCAGCAAGATGATCAATGTGGATTTTACCCATCTTTCACGCTCTGAGCGAGGCTTGACGCAACCGGGGTTGGTAGTGTTATTGCGCTGGTGTCGTGCTCTTGATCTGGAAATTGAAACGCTATTCCTTCGTACACGCGTTTGAATCCCAGTAACCACGATTCAGGCGAGCTTTGACGAAAATCAAAGCGAATCATCCTTTGCAGACGCACCGCTGGTAACTGAATATGTTCCTGTACAGCGGGGTGGAAACGGTATCAAGCAATCTGAGTCGCCCGATTTAAATCAGTCGATTGTGATGGCTCAGTTACGGTCTGCGCTCTTCTTTCTCATTTGGATACCAATTACCAAGATCATCACAAACGTTCATTCAAATTTTCATATTACGGTTCGGTATGAAAACCAACTCGCAGCCACATTCTCTGGCAGCGGCCGTTTGTAGTTTGTGCGAATTATCTCTGGGCTATTGCCCGCTAGTTCGGCCACCCAATCACGTGAGACCCCAAGTGCTAGTAGCGAGCTGATCCAAGTGTGCCGGAGGCCGTCCTTCGGCCAGCTGGTGATGAGCTTGGCCTCTCGTAGTTCGGGGCTGACTAGCCGCTGGCATTTCCGAAAGGTGACCGGGCCGGATTTCTGCCGGTGCGGTTCGATCCAACTGCAAAGGGTCGTCCAGATCGTGTCGGCCAGTTCTTTGGTGAGGCCGGAACCGGGCTTTTCGGTGAACGTGATATAGCGAGCCTCGGCCAGCTTTCCTGCCACCTCGGCGCGGATACGGATGTGGCGTTGTATGAAGTCGATGTCTTGCCATTGGATGCCATCTCGCTCACCGACCACGCCTTCGACTTCGCTGGGACGCATTCCGGCGAAGGCACCGAGTGCAAGAAAGACGATTTTGGATCCGGCATCGGGCTTGCCAGATGCCTGATACCATTTAAGGCAGGACTCCAACATCTTAGGTTCCCAGACGACCGGCTCGCCTCTTGGGATCTTCATTGAAGAAACCTCGCGAGCAGGATTATGGCCCTTTGGCACGAAGCCCCATACCCGCGCCCGCTCGTAGAGGTGGCGCAGGTGGGCCAGGATGTTGTTGCGGTAACGATTTGATCCCTTCAGCTTGATGTCCCGCCATTCCTCGATGTCCCGTTCCGTGAGGGAGTCGAGATAGCGCTCTCCAAGCGTCTCTTTAATGACCCCGGCCTTGCTGGTGGCGTCATTGCGGGTCATTGAGCTGTCACGGTCTTTATATTCGGCGATGTAGAGGTCGCAGCAAGCGGCGACAGTCGCGCGCTTGAAATTGTCCTGCCGGTCGAGCGCCTCCTGAAGGATTGATTTTGGATCCCGTAGCTTCCGGCACAATTCAAGAAGTGCGTGCTCGTCGGCTGAGATCCGGTGCACCCGACCGATTTCCCCGCGCTTCAGTTGACCTTTGATTTCCTTAGCCAGCTTTTCAGCATCCGCCTTGGTCTTCCGGTCTTTGACTTGGCGCGGCATTCCGGGTGGACTCCAACTCACTCTCCACGGCTTTCCGGGAGCTGCTGGGGAGTAGAGTTTCACAGGACCGATTTCGGAGTCGAAAGGCATGAGGGAAGCCTAAAGAAACACACAGAAAACACACGGATTTTTTGCCAAAATCGGCTATTTCCCGCCAATATGAGACCTTCAGAAATGGCCAAAAAAAACCGCAACTGGCTTTATTTAAGCTTGTTGCGGGTCATTTGAAATTGGTGGAGGCGAGGGGAGTCGAACCCCTGTCCGGAACGCCATCTGCGAAGGCATCTACACGTTTAGTGGATCATCTAGTGATTCGGAAAAACTGGGCTGACCCACCGCGTTGCTTTTCCTAGGGACCTGTTTGATCTCGAAGGGGAACCCGGTCTCCCGATTCCCAATCCAGCCTGTTAGTTTGCGCCTCCTCCCTTAACAGGCATCAGGGATTTGACGATGCTGTCAATTAAGCAGCAAGTGCGAGCTCGTTAGAGTCTGCATTTATTTGTTTTGGGCGGCTTTTTTAAGAGGCCAACCGACCAACCTCTACGTGCAGCCAGCGCTTCAAACATTCCGTCGAAACCAGAACGCCCCCAGTCGCTAAGCGAAAATAAGAGTAGCATGGTGTGTGATTTATTCAAAGGAAATTCCTGAATGGATAAAGCTCTTGAGAGGTGGGTGAATTGTGGTTTGTTGAAGGCCATTATGAATATTAGTCGCCGGGAATTGATTGCGCTGCTTGGAGCGGGCGCACTGGGTAGTTCGAGATCGTGGGCCGCACAGCCAGAGGGCAAGACTTACGGGGTTGCGCTGGTGGGGCTGGGCAGCTATGCGACCGGACAGCTCGGTCCAGCGTTGCTGGAGACGAAGCGGGCGAGGCTGACTGGTATCGTGACCGGGTCTCCGGAAAAAATTCCTTCTTGGCGTGAGAAATACGGTGTGGCCGAAGGAAATGTCTATTCCTACGAGAATTTCGATGAGATCGCGGACAATAAAGACATCGATGTCATCTACATCGTTCTTCCGCCGGGCATGCATGCGGAATACTCGATACGTGCTGCGGAAGCGGGAAAACATGTGATTTGCGAGAAACCGATGGCCGCTACGGTGGAGGAATGCGATGCGATGATCGCCGCCGCGAAAAAGAACAAAGTGGGGCTGCATATCGGTTACCGGCTGCATTGGGATCCATATCACCAGCGGCTCATGGAAGTGGCGAGGACGGAGGAGATGGGTAAATTGAAGGATTTTTCAGCAGCTCTTGCCTATCAGGACAGGAACCCGAAGGCCTGGAAGCTTTCAAAAAAATTGGGCGTCGCGGGTGAACTTTATAATCTGGGGACCTATCCCGTGCAGGCGGCGCTCTATACCGTCCGCGAGAACCCGATCCGTGTGACGGCCACTTCCCACAATGCCAGACCAGAGCTTTTCACGGAAACTCCCGAGGGCTATGATTGGGTGTTCGAGTTCCCGGGTGGCGTGAAAGCGTCGGGTTTTGCGAGTTCCGCGAAGTCCGGGAATTTTCTCAAAGCGGATGCGGAGAAGGGCGGTTTCGGCTTGGATCAGCAAGCTTTCGCCTATGGTGGCATCGGCGGCTATGTGGGCGAAAAGCGCATGAATTTTCCCGAGGTGAATCAGCAGGCACTTCAAATCGATGGGATGTGTGCTTCTCTTGACAAAGGTGAGAAAGGGCTTGCTCCCGGTGAAATGGGACGGCGGGATGTTGCCTTGCTGCAGGCGATCATGAAATCAGCGGAGACCGGAAAGCCTGTGGAAATCGGCGATCTTGGCTACCCTGCTGTATGACTTTTTCCAACATCAGCTAGGAGCCCGCTCCTTCCGGGCGGTATTTGGTCTTTCGGGCCTCAGCCGGGAATAAACCGAGGGACACATGACTGCCAGCCTGGCGATCTAGTGATTTCAAAGGCTTTTGCCCAAAGAGATTGCAATGCCTTCCCGCATATTCAAATGATCGGCATGAGTCTGCGCCTCGAAGAAATCCAGTATCCAGTGATGAGTCATCCCAGTGCGGACCCATGGGTGAATGCGAAGGTGGCACGCGCTGCAGGGCTGGATGTGCCGGATCTTTCCCGGGGCCGTATTTTGGAAATCGGTTGTGGGACAGGGCATCATATTCTTTCGGTCGCCAATCGCTGGCCACAGGCAAAGTGCACCGGGCTGGACATTTCTCCGAGTTTGATTTCGCGAGCGAGAAATCTGGCGCGGCAGGCAGGTTTCCGGAATGTCCGGCTTTGTGAAAATTCCATCACGCAGTTTGAGCCAGATGAGCAATACGACTGCATTATTGCGCATGGAGTATTTTCCTGGGTGGAGGATGAGGTGAAGCTGGGATTGATGGACTTCCTGGCAAAATACCTTTCTCCAAGCGGGATTGCGGTAGTGAGCTTCAATGTGGTGGCTGGCTGGCGAGAGCGGATGCCGATTGTGGAAAAAGCGAAGGTGATACAGGCCGCCGGCGATGTCGGCGTGGTGGATGCATTGGAGCTTTTGAAATCAGTGACGGAAAAGGAATCCGAGCTGGAGATCATTGGAGATATGCTCGCAAAGGGAGGCAATGTGCTGGCTCACGACGACTTTGCTGATGTGATGGATCTATGGTCGCTGGGAGCTTTTGTGAATTTGGCGAAAGAGAAAGGTCTCGGCTGGTTGGGCGATTCCGTGAATGGTGACCGCGGCGATGACGACAGGGACAAAGAGGAGAAAAAGACGTTTCGCTCAGAGATTCTATACCGCGCCGATGCGGTTTTGGGAGATCCGATCGTCATCCTGGAAGATGGGGCGAAGGAGGTAGTGATCCCGGATTTTCCCCGGTTGGATGCGTGGCGTCTGCTGTGCGTAAGAGAGGCTCTGCCAGTGGTGGATGCAGCGATGAAACCCTGTGTTTTTACCTTTCCACAGCTGCGGGTTATGGCAGCAATGGATGGGTCGTTATCAGTTGTCCGCTTGGCTGAACACGCGGCAAAATGCTCTCCGGAGCTGGATTTTGTGCCGTGGCTCCGTCACGTGGCGGAGCGCGGGCTGCTCGTTTAGCGTTTCAGGATAATGCGGTGCCTGGCTTTGCCGGCGCGCAGGTGATCGAGTGCATTGTTCACATCGTCCATGGCGAAGGTTTCCGTCACCGGGGCAATCTTGTGACGGGCACAGAAATCCAGCATCTTCGCGACTGTAGCCGGTGAACCAAGCGGAGAGCCGGAGACGGATTTTCTTGCTCCGATCAGGGAAAATGCTGCTACGGGCACTGGCTCCAAAACCGCGCCGACAAAGTGCAACCGACCATCCGGTCCCAGGGCAGCGATGAAGGCATCCCAATCGAGCGTTACGTTTGCGGTGACCAGAATGAAATCGAGCGTGCCGGCGATTTTCTCAAGCTCTGCGCTATTTGTGCTATCCACGACGTGGTGTGCACCCAGGCGTTTGGCCTCATCCGTCTTTGACTTATTGGAAGAAAAGGCTGTCACCTCGCAGCCCCAGGCGTTGAGAAACTGTAGGGCGAGATGGCCGAGCCCGCCGATTCCGATCACGCCGACGCGGTCAGTAGGCTTGATGCCAAGATCCGCGATGGGCGCAAAGACAGTGATGCCGCCGCAAAAAAGCGGGCCTGCGCTGGCGGGATCCAAGCTATCCGGTAGCTTGACTGCCCATTCCCAGTTTGCTCGAACACGATCCGCAAATCCGCCGTGGCGTCCTACAATCATCTGTTCACTGCGCTCGCAAAGCTGCTGCCTGCCGGAAAGGCAGGGCTGGCAGGATAGGCAGCTACCTGCGAACCAGCCGAGACCCACCCTGTCTCCAATCGAGATTCCTTTTGCTTCCTGTCCTATTTTTTCAACAGTTCCAATGATTTCATGACCCGGAATCAACGGATAGCTCGTATTCCCCCAGTCATTATCGATCATCGAGATGTCCGAGTGGCAGATCCCACAGGATTCCACCTTTACCTGAACCTGCCCGGGCAGCAGTTCGCCGGGATCGAACTCAAATTTTTCAAGGGGCTTGCCCTTTTCCTTCACCGCCCATCCATGGAATGTCTCGCTCATGCTGAAATGTTGGAACCGAAACACCCGAACGCAACGGATAGTTCGTAAGAATTTCTTCATGTGACGCAAAATGTGGCTTTTTCCATTTGTCAAATTGGATTTCGGGATGATGGTCGCGGATGAAGTTAAAATCGTTCGTAGCAGTTCTTGGATTGGGGCTGGCCGTGATAGGGTGCCAAAAAAGCGTGGAAATGACTGATAGTGAATCCACTGACGAAGCCAGGGAGCTGGTTATGGAGTCCATTGAAGCCCACGGCGGAAAAGACAAATGGTATGAAAACGGTCTGTTGCACTTCCGCTGGCAGTATCACATGAGTGACAAAGGGCCGGAGGCTATCCTCGATACCGTGCAGACCGTGGATCCTGCCTCGTTGGACGTGGTGCACGAGGTGGTTGGCAGCGATGTCCGCTTTGGAATGAGCGGGGGAGAAGTCTGGATCCAGCCGGAAGACGGTGAGTTTGCATCGCCGCCCAGATTCTGGTCTCTTACTCCATTCTATTTCATCGGAATCCCCTTCGTTTTTAATGATGAGAGCGCGAACTTCGAGCTACTTGATGATAAGTTGGAATTTGAGGGGAAAGACTATACCCAGGTGAAAATCACCTACGATAAAGACGCCGGAGATTCGCCGGATGATTATTATGTGCTGCTGATTGATCCGGATACAAAGCTTACAAAAGGCGCCCACTACACGGTGACGAATAAGCTCGTCGCGCCCAATGGTCCGGGACCGGCGAAGTTTATTACACTCGATGATTTCGCAGACATTGATGGCGTGAAGCTGGCTGGTGGCCACCGCACTTTCAAAATGACGGATGATGGCAAGATTGGAGAACAAATGCGGTTCACAAATGTCAGCGACGTGAAATTCCTACCGAGAGGTTCAGTGGATCTCTCGATGCCAAAATAGGTATCGGTGAAAATTACATAAATTTCCTCTATCGGTCCGGGAGGGAAAATTTCCCAAAGGGAGAGCTATCGCGAGGTGCTCTTCCTTTTTTTGCGGATGTTTTGTGGGTCGAAAACATCCCATCCGACCACCGGAAAAGTCGCCGATGTAGCGGACATCCGGTTGAGGATATACTGGCGGGTCGGCCAAGGAATCAACAGGTCTTGCAGATAGCCTTTTCCTGAAGAGCCTTCATTTCTCCTTCCGGGATACGGGTAGGATCCGGATAGTCGAAAATGCCACCCTCATAGTTTCGAAGTGTGACTTTTCCTTCTGAGGAATCGACCACATAGTTCGGATTGATCGGGATCTTTCCGCCACCGCCCGGTCCATCGATCACAAATTGAGGGATCGCGTAGCCAGTGGTATGCCCGCGGAGATTTTCGATGATGTTTACGCCTTCCGCAACCGAAGTGCGGAGGTGGGAAGAGCCGGTGATGAGATCGCACTGATATAGATAGTAAGGGCGCACGCGGCACATCAATAGCTTATGGACCAATGCTTTCTGAACTTCAGGTGAGTCATTTACCCCACGGAGTAGCACGGACTGGTTGCCCATCGGGATACCGGCTTCGGCGAGGCGGACTAGCCCATCCTGCACTTCGCTCGTGAGCTCCTTGGGGTGATTGCTATGGATGGAAATGAAGAGCGGGTGATGCTTTTTCAGCATTGCGCAAAGCTCCGGAGTGATGCGTTGGGGAAGAAAAATCGGGATCCGGGATCCGATACGCAGGAACTGGATGTGGGGAATCGCACGCAGGCGGGTCAGAATTTTATCCAGCTTGGCATCGGAAAATAGCAGTGGATCACCGCCCGAGAGTAGGACATCGCGCACTTCCGTATGTTCCTCAAGGTATTTGAAAGCAGCTTCCCACTGGGTTTCTAGTTGCTGCTCGCCGACTCCAGACACCACCCGTGAGCGGGTGCAATAGCGGCAGTATGAGGCGCAGCGGTCTGTGACGAGAAACAACACCCGGTCAGGATAGCGGTGGACGAGGCCTGGAACAGGCATGTGTGAGTCCTCACCACAGGGATCGGCAAGTTCTTCGGGGGCTGTCCAGCCCTCCTCGATGCGCGGGATCACCTGGCGGCGGATCGGGCAGTTGGGATCGTCTTTATCAATCAGATTGAAGAAATGCGGAGTGATGGCCATTGCCAGCTTGGTCCCTGCGAGAAGCACCCCGGCACGCTCTTCATCGGATAAATTGATTCGTGCTTCCAGATCGGCAAGGGAATCGATGCGGTTGCGGAGCTGCCATTTATGATCCGACCATTTTTCCATGGCGGATTCCGGCCAGTAGCCGGGTGCGTGAGAGGTGAAAGTAGTGTCGAGGTCGCTTGGGGAGGTCATTAGCGTTGCGTTAGGAGAAATCGGTCGGGCAGGATGTGGATTGGGTCAAGGGCAAGTTTGGCACAAAGCTTTGCTTTGCAATAGGCGGATACTCTGAAATAGCCGGATTTAGGTGGGTCCGACTAGTTCGAAAGTCTGCGAATGAGCTCGATTAATCTGCCGGTGGAGGCCGCGAGGGTGGGCGCAAACGGCAGTTGCTCGTCATTTTCATCCGGGAGAAGCGTGGGCCGGGTGGCGATCCTAATCGCTGGAAGATTCATTTCGAAAAGGGTCGATGCCAGATCGAAATCATCGCCTAGACAGATCACCTCAGCGCCAAGAACTTTCCCGAGCCCCGCGAACTCAGTGGTCGGAATGGCTTCTGTATCGCGGGAGGTTAGAATCAAGCTCTCGCTATCGCCCATGGCTTCAATGCAGAGCAATGCTTGGGGCGAGGGCGCTCTGGCAATGAATTCACGGACAGCCGCAGCGGTCTCAATGACCGGGGAGTCGGCTTCATTCGAGTGGGGTAAAAATACGAAGTGGATATCGTGCGCGGGTTTTTCATCGGCAAGTGCCCGGGCGGCTGCCAGTGCCGCGGTGAGACCGGTTGCGTTTTTTTCCGCCCCGCGGGAGCCTACCGGAGAATCATAGGAGCTGAGGACCCAAACGGGTGGGTTGCCGCTTTTTTTGGCGGGCACGGAAACATGGATGATCGGAAAATCGCTGGGACTATCGATATGACCGATCTTGTAGCCGGTGTTCGCAGGACCCAGGAGGCCTTGGATCATTGATGCCGTAGCCGCGAGCTTGGCCGGTTTGGTCGTATTCCGTTCTCCGACCAACGTGATGATCTTCTTCAGGTCATCCGCTAGGTCTTCCGTGGATACGCTGCGGGAAAAGCGCTTTCCGGTTTCCTCTAGCTCGGCTTTCTCCTGGCTGAAATACTTTACCAAAGCGAATGCTCCGGAGCCGATGAGCCAGAGCGGGAGCAGGACGAGGAGAAGAGGGACGATACGGAATTTTTTCTGTGGAGCCATGTTCGATCAGCTTTTTTGGGATGGTTCCGTCTCCAGTGTCTCGTCGCCCGGGCTTTCATCGCCATCCGAATAGACCTCGATCTCTTTTCTCCAGCTCTGCGAGATCCAGGGCCTGACAAAACCGTATAGGAGATAGGCGCTGAAGAGCACGACCGGCATCACATAACGGAACTGCACGGTGATGAAGACCAGGACAACCGCCAGCAGGATGGCGGTGAGGGTGCCGCGGGTCTTCCAATCGACGGTTTTGAACGAAGGATACCGAACATCACTGATCATCAGCCAGGAAAGGCCCAGCATCGCACCGGCAAGGACGAACTTCCAGGGGCCGACTTCATGATCGTTTTTATACAAGTCTATGATGAGAAACGTAAGTGAGGCGATAAAACCGGCGGCCATAGGAATCGGGATACCGCGGAAATCGTTGCTGGAGCCTTTCTTTTTCGGAAGAAACGCGAGGCAATTGAAGCGCGCAAGACGCATCGCCCCGCAGACGAGGTAGATCAGTGCGATGCCCCAGCCGAAGTTTCCGAGGGGGAAAAGCACCGCACGCGAAAGAAGCATGGCCGGAGCCATCCCGAAGGAAATGATATCCGCCAGAGAGTCGAATTCCTGCCCGAAGGGCGATTCCTGCCCCCCGAGGCGTGCCAACCGTCCGTCAAGCAAATCAAAGAGGCATGAGCCAAAGATCAGCAAAATCGCATACTCGTAGAACTTACGGGAAATCTCATAATAGGCTTTTGGCTCCAGCACTCCTTCACCAGATGCACGCTGAACCTCGATTTGCCCGTAGAAAATCATCAGGACTGCGAAGAATCCGCAGGCAAGATTGCAGGCGGTCATTAGGTTTGGGAGGAAGAAAATCTTCGGCTCGTCCGGGTCACGGCGTTTCGGCATGGGGTGAACCATGTACTCATTCCCTAAAATTCTCAACCGCGAAGAATCAGCGGCGATATCCATGGGAATTGGGCGAATTAGTCAACTTGGCGGTTAGACAAAAGGGATATGTGATGGCATGATGCAAATGGATCAGAAATTCCGTGAATCTTTATGGCAGTTGAATTCAGAGACTACTACGAATTGCTGGGAATCGGGCGTGAAGCGACCCAGGCAGAGGTGAAAAAGGCGTTTCGCAGGATGGCGAGAAAATATCACCCGGACGTAGCGGAAGATAAGTCCTCCGCCGAAGCGAAGTTCAAGGAGATCAATGAAGCCTATGAGGTGCTGGGCGATTCTGAAAAGCGAAGGAAATATGATGCATTAGGGGCGAATTGGAACCAACAGGGAGGCGCGGCTCCACCGCCGGGTGGTGGCGGGAATTATTGGGCGGGGCCCGGCGGACAGGAAGTGGAATTTGAGTTTGGCGGCACGGGCTTTAGTGATTTCTTCGAGCAATATTTCTCCGGCGGAAACCGGCGCTCCACCGGTTACGGAAGCTTTTCCGGGCAGGCGGGATCACGCCGCGGTCAGGATATCGAGGGTGATTTGATGGTGACCCTGGAGGAGGCATTCAGTGGATCGACACGCACCATTTCGATGCGGAAGATCGATCCGCGAACCGGAGCGGAGAGTAGCGAGGAGATCCAGGTTCGTATCCCAGCTGGAATCGGAGAAGGTCAGAGACTGAGGGTTCCCGGCCATGGCGCAGCCGGTAGTGGAGGTGGGGAGGATGGCGACTTGTATCTTAGGGTCCGAATGGCCGCCCATCCGGATTTCCGGGTTAAAGGTCATGATCTTTACCGGGATCTTGCTTTGGCTCCGTGGGAGGCGGTGCTGGGCTGCCAGATTTCGATTACGTTGCCAGGCGGTAAGTCCGTTCAGCTGAAAATACCTGCCGGGACCGGCTCGGAAGATCAGCTGCGTATGAAAGGCTACGGCTCGCCCAGAAAGAATAACCCCGGTGATCTGTATGTGGAGATTTCCATAGAGACGCCTCAGGAGGTGTCACCCGACGAGCGAGGGCATTGGGAAAAACTCCGCGAGATTTCAACATTCAACCCCAGGGAGAATTGATAATGAAAATGATAGAACCAGATCCGCACGAGATTCATCCGTTGGAAGTGGTGGTGCGTATGACAGGCTCATCCCGCCGTAAGATCATTTTTTACTGCCGCAAGGGAGTCGTCGCTCCGGCAAAGCAGGAAAATGACGAGTGGTTTTTCGATGAAGACTCGGTAATGCGGCTGCGTCACATCGAGCTCCTACGCCAGCATCATAGAATGAACTGGGCCGCGATCATTACAATCGTCAGGCTGATGGAAGAAAACGAACATCTCCGTGCGGAGTTGCGGTTGCGAAGGTAGACGCCTCGGCAATATCTCTCCGGAGAAACCCACAACAGCTCACCCAGATGGTAGCGGATAGTTGAATAATTCGCTGAAACGTAGGGGAATAGGACTACGCGGGTTCTTCTTCAGGTAGGTCTTTTCCTTTTGTCTCTGGTGCCCAGATGAGTGCGATCGCTCCGAGAATGTAGATGCCTGCCATAATGCATGCCGCTGAGCGGAAGGAAAGATGGACGCTGAGGTAACCAAGCAAGAGAGGTGCAGGTGCAGCGAGATAGCGGACCGTATTGTAACAGAAGCCGACTCCGGTTCCGCGCAGACGCGTTGGGAACAACTCCGGAAAATAGATGGAATAACCAGCGAATAGCGAGAGTTGAGCAAAGCCCATGAGGGGCAGCATCCACATCGCGTCCCCAGCGGAGTTCAGATTGCTGAAAACGAAAACTGTTGTGATGAAACAGAGGATAAATGAGCAGAGAAAGGCGAGCCGCCTGCTGAGGAAGGTGGCAACAAAAGTGAAACTCGCCATTCCCAGGAACGAGCCGATATCTTGCAAAGCGGTGCCCCAGGAACGGACGGAATCGATTTTCGACTGCGACTCCCCTTTGAGTGCTTCCGAGATCAATTCCGGGGAGAAAAATCCTATGCCCCACAGGCCTATCATGCCTGCCACGCCGAGCCCAAGCCCGACGAGCGCGTGTTTCCGCCATTTCGGATGACGAAACATTTCTGTGACAGAGCCAGCTTCCGTGCCGGCGATGCCCCTGGCACGATTTTCTCTGAGACTGAGCCACACCTCGGGTTCGCGAAGTAGTCGCATCATCGGGACGACGATGAGTGCCGGAATGATGCCAATGAAAAATAGAGACCGCCAGCCCTCGAAGCCGAAGAGGCCGTGGGCGGAACTGGGTGGAATGACCAGCGAGATCATCGAGCCCATGACGTTGCCGATGGCAGCGAGAGTCTGGAGAGCACCAAGTGCTGGAGCACGAAATCTTCCGGGAATGGATTCCGCAACCAAAGTCGTCGCGGAGCCGAACATGCCGCCAATACCGATGCCGGCGATGAAACGATAGAGCACGAAATCCACCCAGCCGTGAGCCAGGCCGGAAAGGCCGGTGAAAATCGAATAGAGCAGTAGAGTGATGGTGAGTGCGCGCACTCGGCCGTAGCGATCGCTATACATGCCGATGATGATGCCTCCTGTCGCCCACCCTAGAATCATGGAAGTGGTGGCGTAGCCGATGTAGGTTTTCACCAGCGCCGGGTCGACAGTGCCGCCGAGGAGGTCTTTCACTGCCGCCTCCCGCGCAAGGACGAACAAGCGCTGATCCATGCAGTCGAAGAGCCAGCCCAGCGATGCGAGGATGACCACGATCCAGTGATAGCGGGACATGCGTTCTTGGTTTTGTAAATTGGACATGAATTTTTTGGTTTTAAGTTTGCTAGATTGAATCAGCAGCGATGCCGGACAGGATTTTTTCCAGGCGTTTCCCGTATTCGATGAAGCTGGCGAAGCGGGCTTCTGCTGTGGCGGACTGGCTGGAATCGTGGAAAACCACGGAGAGGTGAGGCTCGATGCTGAGTCCGGCGGCGTATCCGTTTTTGTGGAGATCGGTGAGGATTTTCACCACATCTCCATCGCCATCGCCCGGCCAGACGTAGTCGGCATCTTCGAAGACTGAGTCGGGGTTCTCGCCGAGGTAGCGCCCGTCCTTGATGTGGACGTGCTCGATGAACTCACGGACATTTTGGTAAAATTCCCAGGAAGATTGGCGTGGATGTGGCGCGGGTTTGGAGCGATCCGCAGTGGTCGCTGGGTTAGCGGTATCGAAGATGAGTTTTAGTCTAGGGACTTTTTCGATGAGCTGCATGGTGAACTGCCAGCCCATGCCGCCGTAGTTCGCGCAGTTTTCATGAAGCACCTGCAGATCTTCCTCGGCGAAACGGCCGGCGATGCGGCGCAGTCTTTCCACGCGTTCCTCCAGCATCTGATCTCTGGCATCGCGGCCGGGAAGAACCGCGTAGCTCATGATGCGGATGTGTTTGCAGCCGAGAGCTTTCATGCGTGGGATGGCGCGCTCGATCTCCTCCAGATCACGATCAATGGGATCAAGTATGGACTTCCCCCAGTTCGCGATGGTGGAGCCCAAGGCGTTGGCCCGTATCTGGTTTTCCTCAAGGGCTTCCGCGACTGTTTCGAACTCTTTTTCAGAAATGTCGGTGATGTTTTTTCCGTTCACGCTACGGAGCTCGATGTGCGACCAGCCGAGGGTCTTTATGGCTTTGATCTGGCCGTGGATGTCTTCGGCGGCTTCGTCTGCAAATCCGGTTAGAAAGGTCATGGGAATGTGATGAGTTTTTGATATTGGTGGGATGTCTTGATCCCATCGAGCAGAGCGAGGAGCCGGATGGACTCTCTGCGGGAAACGGAATATGGAGTTTCGCCCGAAAGATCGGCGGCGACGTCTTGATAAATCGCGACGGGATCCCCAAAGAGGTCTTCGCCGACCGTTTCGGTGCGGCAGGTGGATGGCGAGCCCTCCATGTCTTTGACTTTTGTCGGGTCGTCCGGGTGTGACGGTTGGCCGGTGATGACGTCCAGCGTGGTGCTGTTTCCAATGATGCATCCGCCCGTGCCTTGCACAAACCAGTTTGCCAAACCACGGGGCGCGAACGACCACTCCGAGTGAATGCGGATCCCGTTTTCCATGGTGATGACGCAATGGAAAATATCTTCCGCGTTGCCAGGATTGAGGACGCGGGCGCAGGAGCCGAAGAGGTGGCGTGGCTCGCCACCAGCAAGCAGGATGGGCGGCTCCACGAGGTGCGCGCCCCAGTTCAGGATGATGCCGCCGCCGCATTCCGTGCGGGTCTGCCAATCACTGCGCGTCGCGAATCCATAGACCGCACGGCGTATTGAGAAGACTTTTCCAATTTCCCCGGAGTGGATAATTTCCTGAATCCTACGGAAATCCGTGCCCCAGCGCGCGGGCAGAAACGGGAAAACTTTTCTCCCCACAGCATCCGCAGCGCGGTAAATATCGGCGACTTCGTGTTGATTGATGCCGAGAGGTTTGGTGACAAGAATGTGGCAACCGGCGGTGAGCGCATCGCAGGCCATGGCGTGGTGCTGATCGTTTCGTGTGACGATGATGACAAGCTCCGGGCGGATTTCACGCAGCATTTCCTGATAGTTGGAAAATGTCGGGCAATGGAAGTCCTCGCTGGCCTGTCGAAGGCTCGCTTCTGATTTGCTGGAGATGGCGACAATCTGAAACGCATTGGCATTTCCCCGGAGACCGGAGGCGTGGAGATAGCGCCCGCTACGTCCGTAGCCGATGATGACGGTGCGGATGGGGGATTTCATGCGGAGTTCCGGGTGAGTTGATCGACGGTGGCGGATTCGAGGAAAGGAGACTCGATGATGAAATCCAATGCCCGGGCGAGAGAGGCTTCGCTTATCGGCCCCCAGCCTTCGTCCTCAAGGCCGTGGAGCATGTATAAAAAGCCGGGAGCTTCCGAGGCTGCGGCAGCTACGAGTTTTTCTAGAAGATGCTCGTCACAGAAATCAGGCCCATGCCATGAACAAGTCAGCGAGCGCCGTGAGAGCTGGCCCGAGTAAAGCAAGCCGTCTCCCGGCAGCCCGTGGCTTCCACAAGTGCGGATGGCCCTGACATTATCTAACAGGTAAGCATCGATCTCCGGCGTTGAGCGATTGTAGGTGAGGTGATAGGTCACTTCCTTGGGATTGAATCCACTGAGATGTTGCTCGAAATAGGCGAGGCACGCGTCGATTTTCGAGCAAGCTTCTGCGAAAGTAATTTTCGTGAGATCGCTGTGATCGTAGCCGTGCGGATGGATGCTGTGGCCGCGTTTCTGGAGTTCGTTCCAGAGGGTGAAATTTCCTTTCGGAAACTCATCGAGGAAGCCGCATGGATTCGCAAGCACGGCGAAGGTAGTGTGCAGGTTTCGTTCCTCGAAGATGCGCGCGATCTTCAAGCAGCTTTTTTCGAATCCGTCGTCGAATACGAGGCTGGCGAGGGTTTTGGTGAGCATGGTCTAGGCAGATCTTTCGGTGTTCCCGTCTACGGTCGCTTTGCTGAGATAGTAAAAATTTTTTACCCAGACGTGGTTGCGGCGGATGCGCTCGAAAGCTTCCTCGGGAAGCGGGCCGCGCGAGGCCGCTTCGAGCGCGGTGTCGATACGGGCTGCGGAGCTGAGGGAAAGCGCGAGTGAGGAGACTCCTGGGTGGCTGAGCGCGAAACGTATCGAAAGCTCGTTGAGATCCATTGCCTCGTTGCAGAGATCGGCGCGGAGAGCTGCAATACGATTTAGATACTCGGTGACCAGCTCGGGAGAGGCGTTTGAAAGTTTGACATCGTTTTTCAATACTTCGCGGCTGCCACCCGTGGCGAGAACGCCGGAGTGATCGAATACGCAGCGCGCGATGACGGCCACGCCTTTTTCATGACAGAGCGGAATGGTGCTGACAAACGGGCGGGACTCGAAGGTGTTGAGAATGATCTGCACGGAATCGACCAACTGCTTTTCCACCAGGGGTAGAACCGCATCGTGCTCATGATCTTGCGCACTGACGCCGATGTAGCGGATTTTCCCTTCGTCGCGCAGTTGATGGAGGGTTTCCAGCCACTCGGTATTGTGAGACCAAAGGTAATACCACTGGTGAAGCTGGATCAGATCCAAGTGCTCGCGCCCCAGTGTGCGGAGGCTGGTTTCGACCGATTTACGGATGCTTTCCGGCGTGAACTGCTCGTGGATGGGGACAGGGAAACGCCAGTTGCTGATGTCTTTCGGCTTTACTTTGGTCGCGATGAACGGCTTTTCGCCCTTCCATTCGCGCAGGGTGGCGGCGACGACTGCTTCACTTTCGCCGTAGTTTCGCGCGGTATCAATGAAGTCCATTCCCGCTTCGAGAGCGTGTAGAAGCGGCCGGGAAATCCCGTTTGAATCCGGGCGGATGCGCATGGCTCCGAATGCGATGGGATTGAAGGAAAGTTCTGTGGAGCCGAAGGGGCGTTTTGGCATATTCATTGGAAATGGTTCGAGTTTTTAAAATTCGTCGTAGGCGATATCTGCGGCACATACGGAGAAATCTTGTGTGAGCATGTGCTTGGTGGCTTGCAGCATTACGGGTGGGCCGCAGAGGTAGTATTCCGCGCTTTCGGGACGCGGGTGCAGCGCCAGGTAGGTTTTCCGGAGATGCTCGTGGATGAAGCCGGTGGGGCCCTTCCAGTCATCGCTTTCCTGTGGCTCGGAAAGAGCGATGTGGAGGGTGAAATTCGGGAAGCGTTTCTCAATCTCGCGGAATTCTTCTTCGTAGAAAATTTCACACGCGGAGCGAGCGCCATACCAGAATGAGATGTTGCGATCCGTGCCGAGTGTCTCGAGCAGATGGATGATGTGTGATCTCAGCGGTGCCATGCCCGCCCCGCCGCCGACGTAGATCATTTCCCGCTGGGTGTCCTTGATCAGAAAGTCTCCGAATGGACCTATCGCCGTGACGGTGTCACCAGCTTTGAGATTGTGGACAAATGAGGAGCCAACGCCCGCATTGCAATCCTGCCCACGTGGCGGAGTGGCGATCCTGACGTTGAACTTGAGGAGGCCGGGTTCATGTCCCGGCGCGGTGGCGAGGGAGTAATTCCGACGGCAGCGGATGGAGTTGTTTGCACGGTTTTCGTAGAGTCCCTGTTGTTTCCAAACACTGCTAAACGGCTCGGGAATTTCGAAATCCGCGAAGGAAATTTCTCCATAGGCCGGGATGTCCAGCCGCATATATTGGCCGGGGAGGTAGGTGGGGAAATCCTCAGGTGCTTCCGGCTCAAGGACGAGTTCCTTGATGAAGGTGGAGACGTATCTGTTGCTCTTGATCTTGAATCGGCGAGTTTTTCTGGCGAAGGAGTCGGCGGATTCTGGCAAAAGATTTATCCTGCCATCGCGAATTTCCACAGGATAGGTTGCGAGGGCGACACAAGCTGGCGGGCGCACGGCTTCGCCGTTGGTGATGTCGAATCGGCCGTTGTGTTTCGGGCATTCCACGATGCTGCCTTTTACCAATCCACCGGCGAGGTGGGTGTTGCCGTGTGTGCAGATGCCATCGGTGGCATGGAATTTTCCCTCGGCCGTGTGGTAGATCGCGTAGGTTTTTTCCGCGTGGTCGAAGCGGATGACATCGTTCGTATCGAGATCCGCAGCTGCACAGACATCGACCCAGCCATCGGCTCCGAGTTTCCCCTCGATGGCAAGAGGTGCTGTGGAGGCCGTGGTGCCTACGGGGCGGGCGGTGGCGGGGAGAGTTCTCCTGATGAAATATCCGGGGTCTTTGATCTGCTTAAAAACAGCGGGGATAATCTCCTTATACGCACTGAGGAGGCTCGGATAGGGCGCTGGGCAGTCGTCCTTGACCAGTTCGTGCAGCTTTGGGTGTTGGTGGTATGGCACCATCGGAAACATGTGGTGCTCCAGGTGGTAGTTCATATTCCAGTAGAGAAAACGGTTGATCGGGTTCATGCGGATCGTGCGGCAGTTCAACCGGTGATCGAGCACGTTTTCGGCAAGGCCAGCGTGTTGCGTCCAGCCATAGATTGCCATGAGCCAGGCTCCGTAGAGGTTCGGGCCCAGGACGAATACGAAGGGCATCCAGGTGCCAAAGTAGATCGCCGTTGCAAAAATAGTCAGATAGATCGCCGCGTAGATCCGGGCCCGGAGGAACACTTTCGGATACTCGGCCGACGGGATGAAGGTTGCTTCCTCCGGTGTCACGCGACCTGTGGAGTGCAGAAAAATGTTTTTCAGATACCTGCGGAATGCTTGGAAATTGATGCACTTGAGCAGCATCGCTTTGATGTCCGGCGGGCGTGGCACGGCGATCTCCGGATCACGGCCAACGATGATTGTGTCGCTATGGTGGCGGGTGTGGCTCCAGCGCCAGGGGATAGATTCCCGCAGGACCATGAACGATGCCACTTCGTAAAGCGCGTTGTTAAGCCAGTCGGTTTTGAACGCGGTGCCGTGACTGGACTCGTGCCAGCGGGAGTCCGAAGCGGAAGCCCAGAGCAGTGCATAACACATGGCAGGGAAGACGGCCCACCACGTGCCCCAAAGGGCGAAAATCGCCGCGCCAAATGCGGCGATGAGGCCGAAGTAAATGATACAGTCACGGATCGCCGGTCCATCTTTGCGAGTGAGCAGGGTCTTGAGCTGTTCACGCGAGATGGGAGAGGTATACCAATCGGCCTCAGCAAGCCCTTTTGCGACTGCTAGTTCCGAGTTTTTACCGATGAGGCTGTAGTCCTGCAGGAGATTTTCCGCAGGCGAGGTTTCTGCCGGGTTCATGAGGGGGGTGTTTGAGATTACAGTTCGCGCACCCAAATATTGCGGTAGCGCACCGCGTCGCCGTGGTTCTGGAGAAGAATGGGCTGTTTCTCGGGATGGGAGAGGTAGGGCAAGCGCTTGTAGTGCTGTGTTGGACCGAGGATCTCGGTGTTATTCTGGATGAGCGCACCGTTGTGGAAGACGGTGATGCGGGCCGGGCTCTTGAGTTTTTCTCCATCAAAGCGCGGGGCAGTGAAGATGATATCATAGCTCTGCCATTCTCCGGGTTTACGCGATGCATTCACAAGCGGAGGGCTCTGGCCGTAGATGGAGCCTGCGATGCCATCTGCGTAGATTTCATTTTCCCAGCTGTTGAATACCTGGAGCTCATATCTCTGCATCAGGAAAATGCCGCTATTGCCGTTTGATTTTGGCTGATCCGCTGTGGGGGAGGGAGTGGCCCACTCAATGTGGAGCTGTATGTCTCCGAAGGCTTGCTTTGATTGGATGCTGCCTGTCGGAGTGATTTCCATTGCTCCGTCTTTGACTTTCCAGCGGGGTTTCTGGGCTTTTTTGAGTTTCTCATTCCACGTGCTCCACTGCGAAAGATCCGTGCCATCAAAGAGCACGATTGCATCTCCTGGAGGCATGCTGATGCTCTTGCCGGGCGAAACGACTTTTGGCTGCGGCCGTTTCATATCGTGGACTTTCCAGCCACTGGGGAGAGGGGGAGTGGATACACCTCGTTTGAAGGCGTCGATTTCAGACTTTCTGACGACATTGTAGCGGAGAATATCGCCCAGTAGCGGGCGACCCTCCGTATCCGCAATGTTTTTTAGCGTGATGGTGTAGAGGTAGCGTTCCTCGATATCGGTGACGGGTAGAATGATGGAGCGGCGATCCTGACTTATGATGGGCGCGCCTGTTTCCACAGGCTTGAGATTGACCTTCGGCGAGCCGTAGTTGGCGCTGTAGTTATAGGTATGTTTTTCGATCGTTACTTGAGGAGTTTCGTCGCCTAGCGGGTGGGAAAAATGAACCTCGAAGCCGTAGGGCTTGAGATGAACATGATCGGCGATCATCATGGGCTTACCGGTAGGTGTGATGCGGAGCAGTCCCTCATTACCGGCCCAGTGGTAGTGCATTTTCCCTGCCCAGAGTGAGCCGTCCTTGCTGAAGGTAAAGCGGTTGTTTCCGTTGCTGATTCCGGATCCGGCGAGGAAAGGAATCGTGGTGCCTTGTAGAGCACCGCCGATTTTATCCGGTAGGAAACGGATGAGGTTCGCCTGGTTCATTTCCCCGATAAGCAGTTCGCCTGCAGAGAGCCCGAAGTTGACTGGTGGAACGACAGGTTGTGTCGGGGAGTTGGCCAGTTCGCCCTGTGGAAAAAGTCCTGCGGCGGGGGTGCGCATGGCATCGAGTTCCTCGACGGGGATTTCCAATGGATTCCGAGTCCAGCCGGGTTTCCATACGAGGGAAGCCGGGTGACCGTAGAATTTGTCTTTTTCGACATGGAAGAGCTTGGAGGTGCCTAGCCAATCGCCCTGGTTGTCAGTAATCCAGAGGCGGTCGTTGTGATCGATGCAGAGTCCGTTGGGTGAGCGGAAGCCATAGGCGAAGACTTCGCTTTTTCCCTCCGGAGTGATTTTTAGGACGCAGCCGCGGTAGGGAACACGGGAAAACATGCGGCCAGCCTGACCTTTGATTTTCTCCCATTCCTTCTGATTACGCCATGTCTTGAGCGTAGCTTCATCCATGCCGATGGGCGACAGCGGTCCGCGGTAGTGATCGAAAATACCGCGGAAATTCGATGCTACATTCAGGGAAACGTAGTAATTCCCTTCGGCATCGCGGGCGGGGCCGTAGGCAAATTCATGGTAGTTCCCGGAGACTCCGAAGTCATTGGAAATGCAGCGATAGGAGTCGGCTAGACCGTCTCCATCCGTGTCGGAGAGTTGGGTCAGTTCGCACCACTGCATCACGGTGACGGAACCATCATCGTTACCGACGATTCCAAGGGGTTCGTGGAGTCCGACAGCGAAAGGAGTCCACGTCTTCTTCTCCGGTTGGTAAAACATCACCTCGCCGCTGTGAAAGCAGGCGGCGATTCGGCCGTCTGGCATGGTGGCGAGGCCGCCGAATTCCGGACTGACAGTTTTGGGGAGCTCGATCTGCTCGAGCTTATAGTAGTCCGACCAATCGGCGCCGGCGATGAGAGGGGCGAGCAGAAGAGTGAGGAAAAATTTCATGGGAAGCTGAGTGTGATTGTGAATTCGCGAGCTTGCTCGGCGTGCAAGGAGAGCGTGGACGAGTCCAGGGTTCCTTTATCGGTGGAGAACGTTCCCGCACCTTGTTTGGCAAGATGGATCTGGAAGCTGGCGGGTGGGTTTGTGATTTTGAAACGGCGCAGCAGAGTCTTTGAAGCTGGCTTCCAGATGACGAGTTCTCTGATTTCCACATCGGCGATCTGATAGTGGAATTCAGGTTGCCGCTGGATCAGATTGAAGCCGTGGTAGCGCGGCCTTTTCCCAGCGGCAAACGACCAGAATACCGGGCTTGTCTCGATGTGAAACGGTGGGGCAGGGAGATCGTAAACATCACGATGTGTGACGAGTCTGGTTTGACCAGATTTCCACAAATAACGCAGGCGGCAGGCCTCGGTATCCCAGCAGGCGCTGGTTTCTCCTTCATAAATGATCGCGAAGGAGGCCGGACTGCTTTCCGGTAAAAATGCGTAGCGAACATAGGGTAGATCGCGCTTTGGCTCGGGGACTGGTTGGAACTGGTCTTTGCCTTTTTTATGCTTCACTCCCTTTGTGACTTTCAGCAAGTAGTCATGGATGTGCGCGAGATTTTCTTCGCCCATGTGGGCCATGGAAGGCATCTCGATAAGGAGCGGATTTTTCTTCCCCGGCTTAATAGCCCACTGAATGAATTCAGCTTTTTTTTCCTTGGGGTAGACTTTTGCAATATTGACCAGTGATGGGCCCACTGATGTGAAATCCAGCTGGTGGCAGGCGATGCAGTTGGTCTGATAGGCCGCTTCGCCCGGATCCGGGTTTGCAAAGGAGAGGTAGGGGATTAGGGACAGAAGGAAGATGCGGGTCATGGCCTTTCGAGCAAAAAGTAATAGGGCTCCAGGATGGATTTTCTGGGAGAGTAGCGGGAATTGATTGTTCGGGAGAATAGAAGTGATTGGGCCGGTGAACAATCGTCTTGAAGTCGCATAGGGAATCGGTTGAATGGAAATGCTATGTCTGCAGACGACCGAGCTAACCTATTTTTACCCATGCCGGATCGCTCTTTCTGGCAGACGAGCGAGTTATTACCCTTGCGTTACCTAGCGTGGGGTCGACGGAATTTCCATGCGGAAAACCTTCCTCCATGTCGCCATGAAGGCTGGGTCTGTCTATTAATCGAGGAGGGAACTCCGGAGATGATCGTTGATGGAAAAATCGTTGAGCTTGCTCGCGGTGCCTTTGTGATGATAGGTCCTGATTGCTCGTTCGGCTGGGCCCGGAAAGTAGATAATTACTGCAAATTCATTCTATGGATGTGGGATGGCCTGAAGCCCACCACTCCGGAACCGGGTGCATATCTGATATATCGATTAACCAACAGAAGTCAGAGAGCCTTTCAGCAGATTCATGAGCAATGCCGATTGGAGATAATGGAGCCGGACGGAGCGACTGAGAAATACCTGCTAGGATGCAGGATTAGTTTTGAGGCATTGCTGTCGCGGCTTTCGCATGAGAAGGATGAAAGGGCGAGCCAAAATATGAGGCGTTTGAATTTGGCGGATTCCTGGATACGGGAGCATCTCGACAGCCGTGAGCCAGTTGCCAGGTTGTGCGATTATTTGAACCTTTCCCAGGCCTCTCTCTATCGTCTTTTCAAGCAAGAGATAGGTGATAGTCCCGCAGGGTATTTCCGCAGGTTGAGAATGGAGTCCGGCCGGAAGTTATTACGAAGCGGGGAGCATCAGGTGAAGGAAATCGCACTTCGTCTCGGCTACTCCCAAGTCAATGATTTCAGCAGGGCATACCGTGATTTTTTTGGAAATCCGCCGAGCTTGGACATACCGAAGAAGCGGTGAAACATCTCGCTGCAAGGATCGACGCGCCTAGAAATCAAAAAGGTTCATCTGCGGGCTGTTCGCGGCAGGCATGGAGTCCTCGAGTTTGGTGGTCTTGGGTTTTGGATCCGAGAGCTGGGACTTTGCGGTTGGTTTGGCGGAGTTCATTTCCAGGTGGCTGAGGATGGATTTTGCCCGAGCCAGAACTGGCTTTGGCAGACCGGCCAGGCGGGCGACCTGTATGCCGTAGGATTTGTCCGCAGGGCCGGGAAGGATTTTATGAAGGAAGATGATCTCCTCATTCCATTCCCGCACTGCAACGTTGCAGTTGACCACGGCTGCACGGGTATTGGCCAGATCGGTCAGCTCGTGGTAATGGGTGGCGAAAAGGGTGCGGCACTTGATGGTATCATGGAGGTGTTCCGCGACTGCCCAAGCGATGGATAGGCCATCGAAGGTAGCTGTGCCACGCCCGATTTCATCGAGAATAACAAGAGATTTTTCAGTGGCATGATTGAGAATGAGAGAGGTTTCCGACATTTCCACCATGAATGTGGATTGGCCGCGTGACAGATCATCGGAAGCTCCGACACGACAAAAAATGCGGTCTGTGAGTCCGATGGTGGCGGAATCCGCGGGAACATAAGCACCAATCTGTGCCATGAGTGTAATGAGCGCCAATTGCCGGATGTAGGTGGATTTTCCGGCCATGTTCGGACCCGTGAGAATCTGGAGGCGGGAGCTTTCAGGAAGTAGCTCGGTATCATTCGGGACGAATTTTGTCTCCGTGAGCGTTTGTTCCAGAACCGGATGGCGGCCGTTCTCGATGATAAGTTCCGTTCCCTCGGTGAGTTTTGGCCGGGAATGACGATTCAACTGGGCGGTTTCCGCGAGCGCACAAAGCGTATCGATTTCCGCGATTGAAGCAGCCGTTTCCTTCAATTGTGCAAGGTGTGTGATGACGTGCTGCCGGAGCTCAAGAAATAGCTCGTATTCGAGCTGTTTGGAACGTTCTTCCGCGCCGAGGACCTTGTTTTCCATTTCTTTGAGCGCCGGAGTAATGTAGCGCTCGGCATTCGCCATGGTCTGTTTCCGGGTATAATCGTCGGGAACTTTCGAGAGTTGCGCGGTGGTTACCTCAATGAAGTAGCCGAAGACGTTGTTGAACTTGATCTTCAGGGAATCGATCCCCGTGCGTTTTCTTTCATCCTCCTGGAGCCGCGCGATCCAGTCTTTGCCGCCCCGGGCAGCGCTTCGCAGCTCATCAAGCTCGGGCGAATGGCCGTCTCTGATGATATTACCGTCTTTGATATTCGCCGGTAGCTCATCAGTCAGGGCGATCTCCAGGATATGCGCCAGATCTGGAAGTGCGTGCAGGGAGGTGAGCAAGCGGGAATGATCCGTGAGAACCGATGCAAGGTCTTCCTTTAGCGCGGGGATTTGCTGGAGTGAAACGGATAGCGACTGTAGATCCCGCGGGTTGCCGGAATTTTGCGAAAGCCTTGAGGTGGTTCTTTCAATGTCGCGGATGTTTTTCAGCGATTCGCGCGCTTTCGAGAGCAGAAAAGGCTCTGCAAGCAGAGCAGCGATAGTGTTCTGCCGGGCGGTCAAGGTCTCCAGATCACGAAGAGGATGGAGCAGCCAGCTACGAAGCAGACGACCGCCCATCGGTGTGGCCGTGCGATCCATGACGGCGAGCAATGTGTGGCTTTTCCCCGAACGGGACTCGATAAGATCCAAATTCCGCTGTGAAGCTTGGTCAATGAGCACGTGTTTGTCGTTTTCCAGCAAGCGCGGCGGGTTCAGGTGCTCGCAGGGTCGGCGGAGCTGGTGGATGAGGTAATGCAACGCGGCGCCTGCGGCAGATGCGGCTGCGATCAGGCCGGCGCAGCCAAACCCATCAAGGGAGTGGACATTGTAGTGTTTCTTGACCAGCTCATGGGCGTGCTCCGGCTGGAAGGTGTAACCATCATAGGGAAGTGCCGTCGGATGGTCGGCGGAAAAGTCTGAAATCTGATGGTCCGGGATGAGGAGCTCCGAGGGGGAAATTCTAGCCAGTTCATCCAGAAGCTGTGCGGACTCCGTGAACTCGGCGATGATGAATTCTCCGGTGGTATGGTCGATTGCCGCCAGACCGTGGTTTTTCCCGATTTTCGAAAGGGCGACCAGATAGTTGGGGCGTTGATCATCCAGTAGTGTGAGATCATCGATCGATCCGGCGGTGAGGATCCGTGCGATTTCCCGCTCGACGAGCTTACCGGGGACGGCTTGGGAGGTTTGTTCCGCGATCGCGACCCGCTTGCCTCCTTTCAGCAAACGGGCGATATAGTTCTGGGCCGCATGGTAGGGGACCCCGCACATGGGGGTGCCACCACGTTTGGTAAGGGCCACATTCATGATCGGGGCGGCGGTCTTCGCGTCTTCGAAAAACATCTCGTAGAAATCCCCGAGCCGGTAAAAAAGGATGATGTCGGCGGGCAGGCTTTTTCGCATAGCGAGGTATTGGGCCATCATGGGTGTGGGAGCGGACATGGGCGTATGATGAACGATGGCGGAGGCTTGGCTAGTTTTTCAATGCCCGGATTTCACGAAATGGATGCGTGTTTAGCCGCCGGAGGAGGATTGGAGTTGTGATTTCCGCCGGGAAATTGAGGATGGAGCCGTGAAGGATCAAAGGAAGGTGAGTGAGGTAGTATTTGCGGGGATCGATTTTGAAGGGGCGGGGGCGCAGCGGGGGCAGGAGGACTGGCCGGTGCAGATCGGAATGGGGACGTGGTCCCTCAAGGATGGCTTTGATAATTTCTTTGTCTCTTATCTGGAGAAAGAGGGACAGGTCGATTGGTATGCGAAGAAAATCCATGGTATAGACGAAGGTAAGCTGGAGGGGGCGCCGAGCCTGCTTTCGCTATGGCCGGAAGTGAATGGACGCCTGGGTGAAGGGGCGGTGCCCGTTGCGCACGCGAAGGGAACTGAGAAGCGCTTCCTGCGGGTTTTTCCCGGAAATCCATTTGATCCGTGGGTAGATACCTTGCTTCTCTCCCGGGCTGCGATGCCAGACCAGAGAAAACATTCACTTGGGGTGCTTTGCGAGGAACTGGGTGTGGCGGACAAGGTCCGTGAGCTGGTTCCAGGCAGAGACTGGCATGACGCGCTTTTTGATGCCGTTGCGAGCCTGGTGTTGCTTGAATGGATGGTGAAAAGATACGGTCTGCAGGAATTGCCACTCTGGGCGTTGGTCGTTCCGAATACCGGGGCTTGGTCGCGACTGCGGAAGGCGATGAGCTAGGACGGATTTATTCAATTTTTTCCAACACGATGGCGGAGGAGAAGAAGAGTCGGCTGTTGCAGGTGATCTGCGGGATTCTGCTGATTGTGGCGATCCTGTTTATCGTTACCAGAGAGCCAAAACGCCCAGCCTACCAGCGCTGGAAAGACCAGGCGGAGCTTTTGGAGAAAGCTTCCGAGAAGTCAGCTGCGAAAGCCCGTCGGAGCTCGGACACAGAGCTGGTGCGCGGGCTTCTGAACGAAAATCTGTCCGACCGTGAGTTCGATTTTTCCGTCATTGCGGAAGCAGCATCCGGGAGAAAAGTGATCCCACTGAAATCCCGGGAATCCGGCGATCGGGTGATCGCGGCTATCTCGAAAGTGATGGATGGGTTGCTGCCGGAAATGAGCGCCAGTGGCTCACCCGTTCACGAGCTTGGAAGGATCAACGAGGGCTCGAAGTATTTTGAAAATAGCTTGTTGAAGCGCTTGGGGGAAATCGATGGAATCTCCTGCGAAATTCCCGAAACCCGTGGAGGTAGTTTGCAGCGGGCAGGCTATCCGGACCTGAAAATCACCGATAAATCCTCTGGCGAAGTCTACTATCTGGATCCAAAGCTGCTGGAAAGTGGCTCGGCCGACAGCACGTTCAGATCATTCTACTTCGCTCCAAAGAACGAGACCCTGAAGATTACCGAAGATGCGACCCATCTGCTGCTAGGCATCGAACACGATGGAAATGATGGCAGATGGCGGTTTCTCAAATGGAGATTGGTTGATCTGAGCGATTTGAAAGTTCGTTTGAAAGCGGAGTTCCATGCTTCGAACAGAGATATATATACTCCATCATCAGTGCTTGAAATGAATGTCATCGAAAGGAAGGATGACGACAGATGACAAAATCTACCTCAAAGCGAACGAGTGGCTCCGTAGCCATGGATGATTATCTGGAGCAGATTTTGCACCTCATCGAAGAAAAAGGGTATGCGCGGGCAGTGGATATTTCCACGAATCTGGGGATTTCCCAGGCAAGCGTGACCAATATGCTGCAGAAACTGGACAACGAAGGTCTGGTGAAACACGAGAAATACCGGGGAACAGTGCTTACCGAGGATGGACTCCGTATCGCTGGCGCAATCGTCGAGCGTCATGAAACATTGACAAGGTTTCTCCGGCTTTTCGGGCTGGATGAGGAAACGATCTACCGTGATGTGGAGGGGATGGAGCACCACGTTTCCCGGCCGACCCTGGAAGTCATCCGAGCGGTTGCCGACAGTTTGGAGAGTGATACGGATTTTCTGGCGGAGGTGAAGCGCAGGATACTTGGAGAGATGGCGAAATAGTCCCGATGAGGTAGTTATTGGGAGATCCGCCGAAGCAGTTTTTTGTCTAAATTTATGTGACGAAAAAAGCCAATTTTTCTGAACTTATGCGTAGCATTTTTACCCGGCATGGCACAGTGTAGTAGATGGATAGAGCAGCTGTAGCTACTGTCCGATTTAACACAAACCATATAAGAACCATGCAAACTGCTAACGTCAATCTGCCTATCACTGTAACTGTGAGGCATGAACAAGTGACTGATTCCCTCCGCGACTATGCCCGTAAAAAAATCGAAGGGCTGCATCTTGATTATCCGAAGATCATTGAGGCGAAGGCGATCCTGGACGTTCAGAAAAATAGGCACATTGCAGAGATAATTTTATTTTGCACCAACCACATTACCATTGAGGCTCATACAGAAGGGCGTGATATGTATGTGGCTCTGGACGAAACGATTGAAAAAATCGCCAGACGGATGCGTAAGCATAAAACCCGTCTGCTGAAGAAGAGCCGTCCGCATAGAAATGATTCCATTCGCTACCTGGATGAGCGCTACTTCACTGAGGAAGCACTCGATCACCCGGAGGAGTCCGAGCATGATCCGGAGCCTTTCATCGTCCATTCTGACAAATTTGCCGTGAAGACGATGTACAAAGAGGATGCGATCATGGAGCTGGAGCTTACCGAGCGCCCATTTGTCCTTTATAAAAGCGCACGTCGTGATTGTCTGACGATCATCTACCGCCGGAAAGATGGCGAATATGCTGCGGTGGATGTCAATCCGTCCGCATGATCTCTTGATCCATTAAGTATGCGGTCTTAAGGGGGCGATCCAGTCGGATTGCCCCCTTTCTTGCATTATATGCCAGTGCGGCTATGATACTGTCTTGAATATTTTACTCACTGGTGCCAATGGATACATCGGTCTGCGCTTGCTGCCAGCACTCCTGGAAGAGGGGCATCGGGTCAAAGCACTGGTGAGAGACAAGGGGCGTTTTCCCTCACCACAGTTCGATGATTTCTTGAAGGACGGAAGGCTTGAGCTATTAGAGGGTGATATGCTCGTGCCCGGTAGTCTGCCCGAACTTCCGGACTCGATTGGAGCCGCTTATTATCTATTGCATTCCATGGGAGCGGGCACGGGTTTCCAGAAACGGGAGCAAATTTGCGCGGAAAATTTTGTCCAGTGGCTCTCCCGGGCCGACTGCCGGAGAATTATTTATCTAGGCGGTTTGGTGCCGGCTCAGAAGCTTTCCAGCCATCTGGAATCGCGGGAAAATGTGAACCGGATTTTGAGGAGTGGAGACGTGGACGTTACCACTTTACGCGCATCAATCATCGTAGGGTCGGGTTCCGCTTCCTTTGAAATTATCCGGGATTTGGTAGAGAAACTGCCGGTAATGGTTACTCCGCAATGGACGGGGACGAAGTGCCAGCCGATAGCCATCCGAAATGTCATCGGTTATCTGACTGGCTGTTTGGAGTGTGCCGACACCATTGGGCAGGAATTGGATATAGGAGGTCCTGAAGTTCTGACCTACCGGACCTTGCTGCATCAATATGCGGAAATGCGGGAGCTGAAGCGCCTTATCCTACCCGTTCCTTTTCTTACTCCGCGTCTCTCATCCCATTGGCTGCATCTGGTCACTCCGACGACTCTGGTTTTGGCAAAATCTCTGATCGAATCGCTCAGTAACGAGACGGTTTGCAGGGATCATAGTGTAACAACAATGATCCCGCAGGATTTGCTCACTTACCGGGAGGCGATTAAGACAGCATTTGCCAAAATCGCGCAGAACCGTGTGCCATCTTCGTGGATCAATTCGCTCTCGTCCGGCTCCTTGAACCCGGAATTTTTCCGCTCGATCAAGGTTCCGGAACACGGGGTGCTGAAGGACAGGCGGGAGATGCCTTTGGTTTCTGATCGGGAAGCTGTGATCCAAGCGGTATGGTCACTCGGCGGTAGGAATGGATGGCCATCGATGAACTGGGCATGGCGGGTCAGAGGGATAATGGATCTGTTCGCCGGAGGCATTGGAATGAGGCGGGGACGCAGCCATCCTGTCGAGCTCCGTCCCGGGGATGCCCTGGATTTCTGGCGGGTTTTGCTGGCGGATCAGGCTGCTGGGAATAATGGGCCGGCGCGGCTAATTCTTTTTGCCGAAATGAAGCTCCCGGGAGAAGCATGGCTCGAATTTGAGATTACCGGAAAATCATTGATACAGACTGCCACATTCCGTCCGAAGGGGCTGCTTGGACGTCTATATTGGTATATGGTCTTACCTTTTCATTTCCTGCTTTTTCCGAGAATGGCGAACCGCCTGGCATCCGGGCAGAAGGCGAAAAGCTAATAATTGTCACAATCCCGCATTCCCGTTAACCTCCCGGAACATGAAGGACGAGGAAAGCCTGATCCCCCCGCCGCCAAATCCTTACGCCCGCTTTTCGGGCTGGTTGGCGGTAGCTGGCATTGCTGCAATCATTGCGATCGCGCTCTCCGGAATGGGCAGAACCGCTAGGCCCGATCTAGCATTGTTTCTTCCGGGACTGATCGTGTTTACCTTGGCAGCGATTTTTGGAGTAGGAGTTTTATATGGATGGAGAGGGGTGGCAAAGCGCTTCAGCCATCAGCACATATTGGGATACTGGAAGATCACGGGTAAGGATTGGGAGACGCATCTCCGCCGTGAGAAGAGACGTCTATGGTATGGGGCGTGGATCATGGGTGCTGGCTTACCGACCGTTATTTTCGCCGCGATGTTCTATCTCGCTTATTCCGAGGGGAAAGTCGGCGAGGTTCTCCCTATAGCCCTCGCAGTTAGTGGGCTTTTCGCAGGGGTTTTCGTCGCGGTTGTTGCAATCCAATGGTTCTCCATCAGAGGAAGTATCGGACACGTCTGGCTCTCCAGATATGGAATCATGGTCAACAGAGTCGTATTTTTTATAGATGGTTTCGGGATCCAAACGTTATCCCGGGAGCTGAGAAAAAAAGATGGGAAAGCGATTCTATCGATCCGTTATCGTGTGCGTAGCAAGCGGACGGTTGTTAATAAGGAGCTACTGGTCCCGGTGCCCGAGGCGCAGATTGCTCTAGTGGAAAATACCTTGGAAGCATGGGACTCCAGATGAGACATTTTGTCGGAGGAACTGAGCTTGCGCCATTCTCTGCAGAATGATTGTTTACCTCATGCCAAAGCCCTACCCAACAATCATCCCCGGATTACGAAGCCCATATGATCAGGTGGGTGGTATTGTCTATTTTGGAAGAATGCTCGATAAGATTCGCCTGAATGCGGAAGGAAAACTTCCTGAGGAATGGGCGTCGATGTTAGGGACCGCACATACGGGTGGTTTTGATGGGCGCTGCTGCAGCTTTCTCCATATTTCCTACGAGGAAATCGTATCGGAGACGCTCAAGGGAGGGACAGATGAAGAACTCCTGACGTGGGCGTTTGAAAATGGACGCAAACCGACAGCTGAGGAAATCGAAATTTGGAATGCCTTCATGTCGAAACGTGGCTGGAAAGATGCGGCATCCGGTCGGTTGAAAGAAAGATTGAAAGAAATCGGGCTAGAGCCGGATACCGTCGATACGATGTTCGATTTCCTGGACCTGGATGAAGGACAGCGCTGAAGCCGGATTGCTGGTGCATGGAGCTATCGGAAAGGAATCGGCCTGGAAAACCGATTCCTCTGCGACAGAAAGATCGCTCGGCTGGATTCAGGGAACTTGATTGAAAAGTTCTTTGAGGATCTGGGGCGTTAGAACCTCCGGCGTGACGATTGGCTCTTCGCCGGGTCTCAGAAGAACATTAACCGGAATCGCAGAGCGGCCGAGCTCTTGGAGCTTCGCCTCAATCGCCGGATCGGGGCGGGTTTTGTCGCCCTTTAAGAAGACGATTTTCTTCTGTTTAGCGAGTTTCAGAACCTCTTCTGTGTAAGCGACCTTTTTGTTCACCTGGCATGTAAGGCACCACTGGGCGGTAAAATCGATGTAGACCGGGGTTCCTTCAGATAGAAGTTCTTGGGCTCTTGCTTCGGACCAGGGCTGCCAAAGCTTGTTCGGCTTCGGAGGCAGTGCCAGGAGGATCCCTGCGATGGAAAAAACTGCGGTTATGGCGAGCGCTATCCCGCGAGTGCGCTTGCTCTTATGGGGCAGGTTCCAGCGGCCGTAGGTCCACGCCGCAGCGGCGATCAAACTCAGACCGAGCAAAGGTGAAAGCAAATACTCCTGCCCAATCAGCCCTGAGTAGACCCAAAGCAAGTAGCCTGCTGTCGCAAAAAGTAGGAAGGACATTCCTTGTTTGAAAGATTCCATCCACGCGCCGGGGCGGGGGAGCATCTCGACAAGCGATGGGAAAAACGAAAGGACGAGATATGGAGTCGCTAGTCCGAGGGCCATCGCACCGAAAGCGGAGAAAAACTGGATAGCAGGCAAAGCAATCGCGGCACCGATCGCGGCACCTAGAAACGGTGCCGAGCAGGGCGTTGCCACAACTGTTGCCAATACACCGGAGAAGAATGAACCACTGTGACCGGATTTTGACTGCAGATTTCCACCCACCGAGGTTGCTGCGGTGCCGACTTCGAAAAGCCCGAACATGTTCAGCCCCAGAACAAACATCAATAGAGTAAGCACAAGAACTACCCATGGGTTCTGGAGCTGATATCCCCAGCCGATGGATTCTCCTCCATCACGTAAGGCTGCCGCACGGACTGCAAATAATATTCCGCTGATAACCGCGAAGGATGCCATGACCCCCAGCGCAAAGGTCAATCCATGCAAAGCAATGGAACGGCGATTTTCCCCGGCTTGTTGGACAAATCCCATGATCTTTAGTCCGATAACCGGGAAAACGCAGGGCATGAGATTCAAGATCAATCCTCCCAAGAACATCCCGCCAAGGATGGGTAGTAATTTTCCGATGGAGATGGCAACCGGTGCGTTGGGCGCGGGTTGCGCATCCGCATTGATGGTGGTTTCCGGGATGGCCAACGCTTTATCGGCGAACAATATTCCGGAAACCGTTTCTCCCTGAGGAATAGGGTTATCGAGGAAATCGATCTTTTTTCTGAGCAGGGTGATGATGGTAAACTCACCGGAGGTGCTAACTTCGCCGCCGTCTGATAGGGCCTTGATATATGGTTCGTTCGGAATGAACTCCGTAGGTTCCGGGTCGAGCTTTGTGAAACGTAGTTCGATGGCATCCTTAGTTTTCCCGGAGGTTTTAGCTGCATATTGGATGGATGGAGCCGGATCCGCGGGAATAGCACGTCGCGCAGTTTGGAAAAATTCCGTTTGTGCCGGATCGGCTTCCGGTTTCTCGCTCACTGGCAGAGTTATCGTGAATTCCGCCGATTCGTTGATGCAGGAGGTTTTACAGATTTGCCATGTCGCACTGGCAGTAAGAGTGAAATCGTCGCCAGGCCGTAAAGATGGAGGTGGTGTGATATCGATCAGGAAAACCGGCGAGCCGGAGTAGATGAAACTTTTCCCGCTAAAGCCCTCCTTGGCCTCGGGAGTCGGCCATTGGATGGGACCGGCCGTCGCACCTTCGGGCAATTTCCAGGTGATCGTCGGGGGAAGCTCGACGCCTCCGGAATTTTGATAATAGCTATGCCACTCCTCCGGATGTTCCAACTTCAAGGCAAGGGTGAAGCTCTCGTTGGGAGCGATCGCTGCGTTCTCGGATAACAGTGTGGCTACGGAAGAAACTTTCTGTCCGAGTGCGAATGAACAGAAAGCGAGAAAGATCAGAAGGAAGCGCATGGTTGTATCAGTTAATGGGAAGATCCGGATCCGAACGGGATGTGGTAATTAAGAGGCACCGAGCGTTGCTTTCATCCAAAAAAATAAGCCGTAAGGAAAGTTCCTTACGGCTTGGAAGATAAATTCTTCTTATTCAGGCCTAATAGCCACGGCGGTAGTTATCTTGGTCTTTGGAGTTTCCATAGAGGGCGCCGGCACCGGCACCAGCCGCACCGCCAAGAGCAGCACCTTCGAGAGCATTTCCAGATTGATGGCCGATGATACCGCCGGCAGCCGCACCGATAAGTCCACCTGTTACTGCGCCGCGCTGGGTCTCAGGACCTGTCGGTGCCGCACAGTTACTAAGAGCGATGGCTGAAATGCCGGAAACGATAATAAGAGATAGTTTTTTCATTGTCTGATTGGAGTTAAATATTGGTAAGCTGTGGTCGGAGTAATTCAAGAATTATTACGGTTTTTCGCTCCGCAGCTTTTTGAAAATTTCGCCCACTTTCATGGGACTTGGCGAGAATGGGATTTATTCAGCTAATTCTGAAAAAGTGAGCCGGAAGTGCTCTTTCAGTCTTCGATATTATGAATCAGCTTTTTGTTGATGAATTCCAGAATACCGAATCTTGAGAGCTCCCTGCCGTATCCTGAATTTTTGGTTCCTCCGAACGGTAGCCCAGCTTGCGAATTGGTAGGCTGGTTGATGAAGACCATTCCAGTGTCTATCTGTTCGGCTATTTTTCGGCCCCGGGATATATCCTTGGTATAGACCGATCCTCCCAGACCATAGGAGGAATTATTGGCCAAGGAAATTGCCTCCTCTTCACTTTCAACGACATATACCGTAGCTACCGGTCCGAATAGCTCCTGATCGAAGGTAGGGTTATCCTTTGATACGTTTGTGAGAATTGTGGGATTGAAGTAGGCACCTTTCCGTTCAGGCCTGTCGCCGCCGAGAATTGCTTTCGCTCCATAGTTCAAAGAGGAAGTGACTTGCTCCTGCAGTCTCACCGCTGCGTCTTCTGTTGAGAGTGGGCCTACATCGGTGGACTCATCGAGGGGATCGCCGATTTTCATCGCCGCCATACCACTCTTCAATCCTTCCAGGAACTCATCTGCGACGGATTTCATCACGATAAAACGCTTTGCCGCCACGCAGGATTGCCCAGTGTTTACCATTCTCCCTTTGATCGCCTTCTCTACCACATCTTCCATATCCGCATCCTCCAAGACGATGAAGGGGTCATTCCCACCTAGTTCCAAAACGGAGCGCTTAAGATTTTTTCCCGCTGCCGCAGCCACTGCAGCGCCGGCACGTTCGCTCCCGGTGAGGGAAACGCCCGCGATGGAGTCATTGGAAATGATTGAATTCACAAAATCCGATGGAATGAGGAGGTTTGTATAAACACCTTCCGGCAGACCCGCTTGTTTGAAAATCTTGGCGATCTCCTCGGCACATTGGGGCACATTTCCAGCATGCTTCACAAGGCAGGTGTTGCCAGCCATAATGTTGGGGGTCGCGAATCGGGTGACCTGATAAAAAGGGAAATTCCACGGCATCACGCCCATCAGAGCTCCGATCGGAGAGTGTTGGATATAGGCATGTGCATTTTCGACTTCCATGTATTCGTTGGCTAGAAATTCTTCCGCTCCGTTTGCATAGAACTCGGCAATCTCCGCGCAGAATATGATCTCCGCCCGGCTTTCGGAAATTCGTTTGCCCATTTCCAGAGTAATCAATTTGGCATATTTATCCGTGTTGGATCGCAATTCTTCGGCAAAGTTGAGAATACAGCTCCTTCGGTTTTCGAATGAAGTTTTGCGCCATTCTTGAAAGGCTTCGTGTGCTTTTGCTACAGCGCTGAGAGTTTCTTCCTTCGTGAGTGGTTGATAGGATTTCAGCTCTTCATTTGTGGAAGGGTTAATGCTTTTAATGGACATGGGAAAAATAGGTTTGGTGCTGCGAGTGGACAGCGGGCTTGAAAAATGCCCAGTTCCTAGAAGTCGTTGGAACTGGGCGCTCGGGAATGGAATATTGATTGGGGCTTTATGCCGTCTGGAGCTTGTGTTTGCCTTCTGCGAATTCCTCGATCGCCTTTGCGCAGAATGCGGGGATATCATCGGGATTCCGGCTGGTAACAAGTCCTTGATCACAGTGGCATTCTTCGTCCACCCAAGTGCCACCCGCATTTTCGATGTCGGTGCGGAGGCTCGGCCATGAGGTCAGGGTTCTGCCTCTGACTACGTCTGCTTCGATCAACGTCCATGGTCCGTGGCAAATGGCGGCAACAGGTTTGTGCTGTTCAAAAAAGTCGCGGACAAAAGAGACCGCGTCTTTTTCTGCTCTCAGGGCATCGGGGTTGTGCACACCTCCCGGAAGAACCAATCCATCGTAATCTTCAGCCTTGGCAGCAGAAATGGCTTTATCGACCTCGAATTGATCACCTTTCTCAAAATGGTTGAATCCTTGGATTTTGCCACTCTTCAACGAGATGATGTGAGTGGTAGCGCCTGCCTTTTCAAGAGCCTCCTTAGGTTTTACCAGTTCCACCTGTTCAAAGCCGTCTGTGGCAAGAATAGCGATTGTCTTATTGCTTAAATCTTGTGTTTTCATAACACAAGGTCTCATCGCTAAGACCGTGCCATCCGTAAATAAAGGGTTTGGTAGGGCTTTTCTTGGAAATTCCCTGCGTGTTGCATGGCACGCCATGCATATACCAAGACGGCCAAGCCGGAAGGATTACGCTGATACAGGAGCACAGCATCCCGCTGGCTCCTGGCAAGCCGCCTCTTCAGAGAGCTTTGGCGCAAGAGGGGAGAGACCGAGCTTTGACAATAGCACTTGGTCCTTCTCCACGGACGGGTTCTTTGCAGTAAGCAGCTTGTCCCCATAGAAAATGGAGTTTGCTCCAGCAAAGAAGCAGAGTGCCTGTGCTTCATCGGAAAGTCTGGTGCGTCCGGCCGAGAGACGGACCTTCGCTTTGGGAATGGCTATGCGTGCCAGTGCAATCATGCGAACTACATCGAAAGTGTCCACCTGTGGATTCTCCGCCAGCGGTGTGCCCGGCATCGGCATGAGAGAGTTGATAGGCACACTTTCCGGCTGGGGATCGAAATTTGAAATGATTTCCAACATCCGCAGCCTGTCAGTGATCGTTTCACCCAGGCCGAGAATACCTCCACAACAAACGGACATTCCCGCATCCTGCACATTCTGAATTGTGCGAAGGCGATCCTCGTAGGTATGTGAGGTGACGATATTGGGATAGTGCTCCGGAGAAGTATCGAGATTGTGATTGTAAGCGGTAACTCCAGCCTGCTTGAGCTGTTTAGCCTCTTCGGGACCTAGCTCTCCGAGTGTAACGCAGACTTCCATACCAAGCTTGGAAACATCCTGGATGATATCGAGAACCTGTTCGAAACGCTGTGTGCCGCCGCGGACTCCTCTCCATGCCGCACCCATACAGAAACGGGTCGAGCCGCTTTCCGCTGCCACCTTTGCCCGCTCCATGATATCGCACTTTGCCATTAGTCGCTCGGACTCAACACCGGATTTGTATCTTGAGGATTGGGCGCAATAGGAACAATCTTCCGAGCAACCACCCGTTTTGATGGAGAGCAGGGTGCAGAGCTGGACCTCTGGCTTGTCCCAGTTTTCCTCATGCACTTGGCGTGATTTTTGGATGAGCTCGAAAAATGGAAGGGAATGTAGGGCCTGGAGTTCTGAAAGATTCATGATGCGTAGGTGACGAAAACGATTGAAAAATGATAAGCAGGAAGCGGTCCGAAAAAAGGACGAGTGCAGGTTTTAGAAGTTGGGTGGGAGCATTTACCGGGTCCATCCGCCGTATCCGATGGGCATCTTCCCATGGCCTACCTCCGTATAAACGGTTTTTCCTTTCGCACCCTCAAGTGAGGTTCCCAAATGCTTTTTCCAGACTCCCGACATGGAAGAACCGGTGTGGCAGCCCCAGGATTTGCAGTAAGCATTTCGGCTGAAAATGGAGGATTTCAAACGAGGTAGATCGCGTTCGTGAAGCCATGCGGTAGAGGCTGCCATGATGTCCGCACTATAATCGAAGAGAAACGCATACTTATTGGAATGGCCAAAGTAGTCGAAAGTTTCGACGGAACCACGCGGTCTTGAGTTGATTTTGGAAATGAAATCGCCAGTGGAATTGAACCAAATGAGGGTGGCGCTCCGTTTGGATGCTTGCTCGGCAATCCATGTGGTATAAGGCTTGCCATCCTCACGGCCGCGGGCTTCGTATGATGGCTTGTAAACCAGCCATACCAATGCCGCATCCTTTCCGTAGGCGAGGCGTAGCTCCGCCATGCGTAAAGTCGATGCCCGGACGAAGTTGGCCCACCAGCGATCGTGCTGATCATCCGGGACCCTGTAATTCTCCCATGCTCTGAGTGCCGGCCCGCCGCAGACGATGACGTGCTCCGCTTGTGCAGCCTGAGTGAACAAAGCGATGGCTAGAATGAGAATTTTGAGTGCGCGTGGCATGGCTCGAGTAAAGTCTGTGGGAGTAGGCGGGTCAATCGGGAAGAGCTATCCGAATCTGAGAAAGTGACGGGAGCGCTCTGTAGGTCTTCTACGTAAAGTTCGTAAAATTAGCGGTTTGGATCAAATCTCAGGATTCTTTCCCCTTCGCGATAGTAGTTGAGCCGATCTCTGGCCTGCAGCTCCAGATAAGAAGTATCTTCCCTCAATGCATGCAGCTGAACCTGCTTGTATTCCTTTATCGCGAGAGTGGCTTCTTCCCGCTCACGGACGCTGCGCAACTTCGTTTGAAGTTTTTCATACTCCTTTTTCTGAGGCACAGCATTTGCCGCGATCAGGAGACCAAAGGCAATTGCCGCACAAATGCAGAAAATGCGGTTCAATCCCTGCACGAAGCGGGTAGCTCTTTCCACTCTTGCAAGTCTCTGGGCGGTGAATTTCTTTTTAGCCATTTCCTGGATTTCATCTAAAGGGAAGGACTGCTGGAATGTCAAGTTTGGTGAAGCACCTAGCCCCTCAATCCTAGGCTTAGGGATTGCATGCCGGAGATTCAGCATCTACGTTTCGCAGCCCGGCGCGGCCGGATTATAGAAAAAATGAAATTACCTCATGTGGCGATTGTCGGGGCGACGGGTGCCGTCGGCGTTGAAATGCTTCTTTGCCTGGAGCAACGGAATTTTCAGTTGGGCGAGCTGACTTTGCTGGCCTCTGCTCGTTCGGCGGGTAAGAAGATGAAGTTCCGCGGTGAGGAGATCGTGGTTAAAGAACTTACGCACGATGCATTCGAAGGGATTGATATCGCGTTATTCAGTGCTGGCGGAGGAATTTCATTGGAATTTGCTCCTTCGGCGGCTGCGGCAGGTGCGGTAGTCATCGATAATTCATCGGCGTTCCGGATGGAGGAAGGTGTCCCTCTTGTGGTTCCGGAGATCAACCCGGAGGCGGCAAAAGATCGTCCAAAGGGCATTATCGCCAACCCAAATTGCACAACGATCATTTCGTTGATGGCACTTGCACCATTGCACGAGAAATTTGTTCTGAAATCCGTGATTGCTTCTAGTTACCAAGCTGTCTCTGGCTCGGGAGCGCAGGGTATTATCGAGTTAGAGGAGCAAGTGAAAGCAATCGCCACCGGACAAGAGTTCACGCCGCGGGTCTATCCCCGGCAAATTGCCTTCAATGTGATTCCACAGGTTGATTCATTCACCGACAACGGATATACCAAGGAAGAGATGAAGATGGCCAACGAGGGGCGCAAAATCCTCGGTCACGATACATTGAAAGTTTCCTGCACCTGTGTCCGGGTTCCCGTATATCGTTCCCACTCGGTTTCAATAACCGCCCAGTTCGAGCAAGAGCCGGAATTGGATAAAGCCAGAGCGGCATATGACGGGAAAGCGGGAGTGCATGTCGTGGACGATCCGTCCCAGATGATTTTCCCGGTTCCATTGGATACCACTGGAAAGGACGATTGCCTTGTTGGCCGGATCCGCAAAAGCCTCGTGCTCGACAATGCCCTGGATATCTGGGTGGTCGGTGATCAGGTCCGCAAGGGCGCTGCGCTGAATGCTGTCCAGATCGCAGAAATTCTCTGATTTCGCAATCCCACTACATGAAATCGAGCTTGGATGATTATTTGAAAAAGGCTGTATCCCAGGTGGATGCCGCGATGGATGGTTTTCTACCTTTGAAGGAAGAGCGCCCGGGCTCGATTCACGAGGCGATGCGTTATTGCGTTTTTGCCGGAGGAAAACGTTTGCGTCCGATATTGAGTCTGGCCGCTGCCGAGGCCTGCGGTGGTAAGAGAAAGCACGCACTTCCCGCAGCTTGTGCAGTGGAGCTAATGCACACCTACTCATTGGTCCACGATGATTTGCCAAGTATGGATAACGACGACCTGAGGCGTGGACGTCCCACCTGCCACAAGGTCTATGGTGAAGGAATGGCGGTCCTATGTGGGGACGCATTGCTGACCGAGGCCTTTATCGTGCTTTGCCATGCGAAAAGTCGAAAACGCTACAGCGTGGGAGATATGGTCGTCGAGCTATCGCTGACCGGAGGTAGCCGCAAGCTTATAGGTGGCCAGGTTCTCGATTTGGAAGGTGAGGGGAAAAAACTTTCGAAAGATGATCTCGTCCGGATTCACGAAGCAAAAACCGCAGCTCTCCTGACGGCATCGTTACGTCTAGGTGCGATGAGCGCGAACGCGAAGCCGAGGCAGCTCGCCGCTTTGACGAAATTCGGCCATGCTCTCGGCTTGGCTTTCCAGATTGTCGACGACATTCTGGATGTCACGCAGACTACGGAGAACTTAGGAAAAACCGCAGGCAAGGATCAGATTGTGGAAAAATCCACCTATCCCTCAGTTTTGGGATTGGATGAATCGAGAAAAGAAGCCGCACGCCTTACCGCGGAAGCAATGGGTGCCCTAGATATCTTCGGAGAGGAAGCCGATCCTTTGAGGAAGATTGCCGGGTGGATGCTTGAGCGTGAGTATTAAATGGTCCCGAATCAGCCTAGGCTGCTTTTCATAGAAGTTGATTGATAATCAGCTTGGGATAGGGCTAATTCCGCATATCAAAAAACGTTCTTTCAGTTTCATGTTGGCGAAGCGGTATCTCAATCCGCGCCGTGCCGTCTTGTCCTCGTTTACGCTCATTTCACTTATAGGAGTGATGCTTGGCGTCCTGGTGTTGATCGTCGTGATGGCTGTCTACGCAGGACTTGAGAGAGATGTGAAAGGGAGGCTCCTCGGATTCACTCCTCATATCCTTGTGAGATCCGCGGAACTCAATTTCCCGCAGGAAGATTCCATTGAGGAAACCCAGACCGAGCCAAGTTGGCGGAAATTAGCGGAGGAAGCGACCCGGATCCAAGGTGTCGCGGCTGCCACAGCGTTTGTGGCCGATAATGTGATATTGGATGTAGGATCATTACAAAGACCGGTATCCTTCCGCGGCATCGATACCAGCGATCCTTCTCAGATCAAGGGAATCGCCGATATGTTGGATCTGAAAAACTACCCGGGATCCACTGCCGATCTGGGGCTTGACGATCGAGCAGTGATTTCTTCGCTTGTTGCGGAACAATTCCACCTCCGCATCGGAGACACGATGAGGCTCTATTCCACCCGGAATTTTGAAGGGGTAATGAACGCCTATAAAGCCACTGAAAAACCCGTGGTCCGGGAGGCTTTTCCGGACATGTGGAAGCTCGCCACGGATCTATTTTCCGCCGAGTGGGTTAAACAGGACGGGTTAGAGCAGGTCTCTGTGGAACCATTCAAGGAGCTGTATGATTCACTGCTAGGGATTTACGATGAGGATATTCGTCAGCCGGAACGAGACTTGGTGGAAAATCTTCTGAGAGCAATGGAGGCGGGCGAGCGTGAGGATGGCGACGAGGTCTTCCGGTTTTCAGCCGAGAACAAGACCATTCTTAATGAAGCATATCGAGCACTTGGTGAGACAGATGCCGAGAAAATGGATGGAGAGATACTCAAAGGCCTGAAGAGCCTGGTGCTACCAAAGGAGGCGACCGTTGTCGGCATCTACTCGGCTTCACAGATGGCGGTGACTCCGGAACTATTTGTTCCATTGCCTCTGGCTCAGGATTTGGCAGGGCTTGGCGACCAAGTCCAGGGAGTCGCTCTGAGATTGGATAATGCGTATGCTTCCGAAGAAGTGGCTGCCGCTGGTAGAAAGGTTCTTGGTCCGGCGCGCCATCTCGAAACATGGGGGGATCAATACCAGGCATTTTTCGCGCTGATCAATCAACAGCGTGTCATGATGTATTTTGCGCTATCATTCATCGTCCTTGTCTCTGCATTTTCCATGATGGCAGTCATGTTTACCGTGACGATCCAGAAACGCCGCGAGATAGGGGTGATGAAAGCTCTCGGCGCAGCCCCGGGGCAGATTGTCAGGGTTTTCCTTTATCAGGGAATGATTCTTGGCGTGCTTGGCTCCGCCTTGGGAGTTGGTCTTGGCCGCTTGGTCATCCATTTCAGAGGGCTGGTTCAAGAGGCGATGCGAACCATGGGGTTCGATCCTTTTTCGGAAGCTCTCACCGGGTTCGGGGTTCTCCCCGCCTACAATGATCCTACGGAGCAAGCAATGATTGCGGTCATAGCATTTGTCCTGTGCTCGTTGGCTGCGATGGTTCCCGCTTTCTTCGCTGCGCGTAGCGATGCTGCAAAATCCTTGAGAAATCTCTAAGTCATGGAGATCTGGTTAATACAAAATGGAAAGAAGCGCGGCCCTTACCCTGATTATGATATCCGCTCCCGGATAGCCCATCGGGAACTGGATCCAGAAACGATCGCATGGCACGAGGGCCTGGCAGAATGGACGGAAATCGGGAAGATGGATCTCTTCCGCAAGGAATTTCCGGAGAAGGAATCCGTTGCCACTCCGCCCGAATTACCTCGCAAATATCTTGAGCGGGCGGAATCTGCCGAAACGGTCTCTCCGAGCGCGACTGAACTTCCCAAACCGCGTAAATATCTCATCAGAAGGTTTTGGGCCAGGTGGTTGGACCTGACCTTTTATACGACAATCTGGTGGCTATTGATGTATCTGGCAGGCAAGGACATCGGCCTGGCGTTGCTAAACCCATGGTTGCAACTATCCCTCTATATCCCTTGGTTTGCGCTGGAAGCCTGGATGCTGCAGCGCAATGCGACAACCTTGGGAAAATGGCTGATGGGACTTCGTGTGATCAATGAAGATGGTTCAAAGCTTCATCTCAAGAACTCGGTTTGGCGATCCGTTCGCGTAATGGTCACCGGGATCGGTTTCGGATGGGGACTACTTTCATTGCTGTGCCAAGCGATGAGCTGGTTCACCACCCGCCGTATCGGTAAGCCCATTTGGGACTATCTGGGCGCTCACAAGGTGGTGGCTTCAGAACTGAATGCTCTCAAAATCATCGTCATGGTTTTTTTGTTTTTTGTCTGCGCGCAGCTTCAGCTAGCCGTCAAAGGGCCGCACCTGCAAAAAATGATGCTGGAGAAAAATCCCGAATATAAGGAATTTTTTGAGCAGGCAAACCTGCGATATTTTCCAATCAATAAAAAATAAGGCCAGCAATCCGAAGATTGCTGGCTGAAGATTTGTCGGAAAACTATGTTTGTTTATCCAAACTAGTTACGGCGCTCTTCCTCCTCCAGGAAAAGCTCTGAAAGTCGGAAGCATCGCCGCGCCAGCTCTCGAGCGTCGTTGTCTGCAATCAATGCCACGCCTTCCTCGCTAACTTCCGCCAGGAAAATTTTCCAAGCCTTATGGGCGACTTTTTCAGGATCCAAACGACGGCGCTGTTTTTGCTGCGGCCGCTGTTGGTTTTGGTTCTGATTTTGATGGGGATGCTGCGCCTGGTTCGGGTTTGAAGAGGCATTCCCGCCCTTGGAACGACGGTCCTCCCGCTGCTCATCCTGCTCCTTGCTATCGTTTTCGGGAGAAAGGTTGATCACTTCCTCGCTAATTTCCGCCTTGTCGGAACTTTCATGATCAACTGAAGGCTTATCCTCCTTTTGAGAGGATTTACCTTTTCCGCCACGTCGGCGGCGATTTCGCTTCGGTTCTGAGCTAGCTGACTTGGAATCCTCTTCATCCGTGGGAGTGGCCTCATCAGCCGGATCCGTCTGTTCAGTCTGGGTCTCCACAGGCGCAGCTTCTTTTTGTGATGAAGCGGACGTGGATTTGGAAGTGGTCTTGCTTTTCGGGCTTTTAGCCTCCTCTTTCGGCAAAGAATCGGAGGATCCGTCAGCTGATGAAGGATCATCGGAGGTAGACTCGCTTTTCGTTTTACGCGGTCTTTTGATTGAGATGCGCCTTACCTTGGGTTCGGGCGAAGCTTCGGAAATCGGTTCTTCGTTTCCGGAAATGGATTCGTCTGACATGTGTGTGCAAAGGAAAGCGGACGGAGGTCAAACGTCCAGAGAATTTAAGTGGTTTGAGGGGAAGGCTGGGATGTTTGATCTACCAGTTCTTGATATCGTCCTGGCTATATTTGTTTCCACCGGTTTTCCCATCGGCACCATATGAATGGAGATCGAAGTCTGGATTATGGCTACCGGGGGCCTTGTATTGGTATTCTTTTCCCCAGGGATCGACGATCTTTGCGCTCGCTTCGCTACCAATGATCCAGCCTTGGCGGTTGTTTGGATCCAGCTCCGCAAGATAAATTTTATCCGTATTCGGCGTCTTTTTCCCGTCCAGATATAGTTCTTTATAGAGAATATTTGTATTTCCGTTTTCGATGGTCGGAGCTGTAGGAGCCGGGGGATATTCCCCATTATCCAATTTGTATTCCTCGATCGCTTTTTCGAGGAGTGAGAGCTGGATTCTGGACTGCTCCATCGCTTGTTTCCCGGAAACATATTTGAATCCGCCCAGAGATAGGCCAGCCAGGATAACAACGATCGTGATCGTCACGAGCATCTCGATCAAAGTGAAGCCGGCGCGTGCCCGGACTGAGAATTGTGTCTTCATGGGTTTGTTTTGGATAGAATTGATAATTAATATGATGTGTGTAAGCACATTGTAAAGTTTCAAAAGCAAAAAGGAGGCCCGGTCACACCGAGCCCCCCTTGAAATTAAGAATTATTGTTCACTCATCGTAGAGATCATCTTGATCAGTGGCAGGAAGAGCGCGAAGACGACCGCACCAACTACAAGAGCTAGAATAACGATCATAATTGGCTCGAGAATCGAAGTTAGCGCCGTCACAGCATTATCAACTTCGTCATCGTAGACATCGGCAACCTTCAGAAGCATTTCAGGAAGCTGACCGGTCTCTTCACCCACATCAACCATCGAGATAACCATGCTGGGGAAAACTCCGCTGGATGAAAGTGGAGTCACAATGGATTCACCTTCTTTAACCGCCTCGTGGACCTTGGAGATCGCTTGGGAAATCACGACATTTCCAGCTGTATCCCGGGTGATGTTGAGAGCTTGGAGAATTGGAACACCGGATGTTACCAGAGTTCCGAGAGTCCGGGCAAAACGCGACACCGCGGATTTACGCTGGATGTCGCCGAAGATAGGCATGTGGAGCTTCATCTTATCGATAAACTCACGTCCTCCTTTGGTTCTTCCGATTGCATTGAATCCCGCATACAAGCCACCGAAGGCGATGAATATCCAAACCACGTTGGGGAGAATCAGCGGACGGCTAAGGCAGAATTCCGAAAATCCGAAGACGATCTGGGAAATCAATGGGAGATCGGAATCCGTTTCAGTGAACATTTCCTTGAATTTCGGCACGATGAAAACCATCAGGAAGATAAGGATGGCCACCGCGATGAACATAACGATGGCGGGATAGACCATTGCCGAAACAATCTTGTTTTTCAGTTTCTGGGCTTTTTCCTGATATTCGGCCAGACGGTTGAGGACGATTTCAAGGACACCGCCGAGTTCGCCAGCCTTCACCATGTTCACATATAGTTTGTTGAACATTTTAGGATGCTGAGCGAGCGATTCCGAAAAGGTTGAACCGCCTTGAACGGAATCTGCGAGGGAACTGATGGTCGCCTTCAGAGCCGGGTTGGGCTCTTGTTTGCCGAGAACAGTCAACGAGCGGAGCAGAGGAAGTCCCGAATCGATCAGGGTCGCAAGCTGCCTCGTGAAAACCATGAGAATCTTCGGTTTGACCGTGGTTTTCGCTTTGCCGATGGTGATGTTCATCGACTTGCCCTTGCCTTTGGGCTTACCTTTTTTCGCTCCCTTTTTGCCACCAGGTGCCGGCTTGCCTTTGCCCTCCTCTGCGATATGCGTAGGGTAAAGGCCTTGAGCGCGGAGTTTTTGAACTGCTTCGGCTTCTGTAGCTGCGGTTAGGACACCGTCAGTTTGTTCGCCTTTTGCATCGAGGGCAGAATAGTTGAAATTGGCCATGGGTATTTTTTATTGAGAAGATATGTTTAAAGAAAAGATGATCGCCGTGGATTTGGCGATGGAAAAATCGACCGAAATCGATGGAATTCGGTCGATATTCCCCAAAGCGAAATAGGGTTCGTGGTTACCAGTCCTAGGTATATTTGAGCACTTCTTCGATGGTGGTTTTTCCGAGATAGATATTCCGGAGACCATCTTCGCGCAGTGTATTCATACCCAGCTCGATGGCTTTCTGTTTAAGCACCACACTTGGAGCCCGATTGGTGATAAGCTCACGGATCGGCTCCGAAACATTCAGAAGCTCGTAAAGTCCCGCACGACCGCGGTATCCGGATTGACCGCAAACTTCACAACCAGCCCCCGTAAAGAACTGTTTGTCACCGAGTTCGTGAGGTGAAACGCCAAGCTGCGCTAAAATACTCTCGGTTGGCTCGTATGGGGTTTTGCAGTCTTTACAAATTGTCCGGACAAGCCGCTGGGCTAGAATGCCTTCCAAGGATGCTGCGACGAGGAAAGGCTCGCAACCCATGTCGATAAGACGCGTCACGGCTCCGGGAGCATCGTTGGTATGCAGGGTGGATAAAACCAAGTGACCGGTGAGAGCTGCCTGGATCGCGATGGTCGCAGTATCTTTGTCCCGCATTTCCCCGATCATGATCCGATCCGGATCCTGACGGAGGAAGGCACGGAGCACACGTGGGAAATCCAATCCGATACTTTCCTGGATCGGGATTTGGATAATGCCGTCAATGTCATATTCTACCGGGTCCTCAGCTGTAAGAAGCTTGGCATCAATGGTGTTGATCCGGCGAAGACCCGCATAGAGCGTTGTGGTCTTGCCCGCACCAGTTGGTCCGGTCACGATGAAAATACCATTGGGCTTCTCGATCGTTTCACCAATATACTCATAGATGTTTTCAGGTAGCCCCAGATTCTCAAGCGAGAGATTGACCGAGGAGCGATCGAGAACCCGCAGCACGACGGATTCGCCATGGTGGGTCGGCAGGGTGGATACCCGCATATCGACCTGTTTCTCGCCGATTTGTTTTACGATACGACCGTCCTGTGGAATCCGGCGCTCGGCGATGTTCATGTTCGCCATCACCTTTACGCGGGAGAGAATTGGGAGAGCCAGGTGAACCGGTGGCGGAGCCATCTCATAGAGTGCTCCATCGACCCGGTAACGGATCTTGAAATCTTTTTCAAAAGGCTCGAAGTGGATGTCCGAAGCTTTCTCCTTGATTGCTTGATACAACACGAGGTCGACATACCGAACGATCGGGGCGGAGTTTGCCTCTGCCTCCGGGTTGGCCGAATCGAAATCCTCAAGCCCTGCGTCCAGTTGGCCGAGAATGTCCTCCATTGCGCGGCCTTCGCCGCCATAGCATTCGTTAATTTTTGCTTCAACAAGGTAATCGGGAGCTACCACGACAACGATTTCCCGCCCAAGCGCGAAACGGAGGTCCTCGACAGTCTGGGGGTTGAGCGGATCAACCAGCGCGACGTGGAGTCCCAAATCATCGAAGTTGACGGGAAGAGCGCCGTGGAGGCGTGCTGTGCCAGCGGGAAGGAGGTTTAGCAGAGCTTCTGGCGGAGCCCAGTTTTTTAGATCCACAAGGGTGGCTCCAAGTTCGGAGGCTACCACAGGCCATACATCGTCTCGACTTTGGACGACTTGGAAATCGGCTAGTAGCTCAGGAACAGTCTTACCACTGTTATCTACTTCGGAAATAATTTCTTCGGCGAGCGAGGCGTCTATCAGGCCACGGGATTGGAAAAGGTCTAGGAGTTGGCGGTTGTCCATCTGGAAATTGGGATTTAGGAATTTTTTAAAGTGCGTTGAATGGGCGTGTATCAATCAGCATCGCCCATGGTGGCGTGGACTACTTCAGATCCCGATGTGAGGCCTGAAAGAACTTTCCGGATGCCGTCTTCACGGAGTGTGCGCATACCAAGCTCCCGGGCACGTTTGCGGAGCTGACCGGTGGAGAGCTCGGCATTGACCATTGAGCGGACTTCGTCATCGATATTAAAGAGCTCGAAGATGCCCATCCGGCCGCGGAAGCCGTTGCCGCGGCATTTTTCGCAACCTACGGGACCGAAAATAGAGGCTTCGGTCACTCGCGAGGGATCTAGATGAAGTGCGCGCATTTCCTTATCAGTGAGTTCGGCAGGAGCCTTACAAACAGGGCAAAGTTTCCGCACCAGGCGCTGGGCGAGAATTGACCGGACCGCTGAAGCGATGAGGAACGGTTTCACTCCGATATCCGCGAGACGTGCGACCGCTGAAGGGGCATCGTTGGTGTGGAGTGTGGAGAAAACCAAGTGACCGGTAAGCGATGCGTTGATCGCGATGTTGGCAGTCTCGGCATCCCGGATTTCTCCGATCATGATGATGTTGGGTGCCTGGCGGAGCATCGCCCGCAGTGCCGCGCCGAAGCTCATGCCGATATCGGCCTTGACCATGACCTGGTTGATGCCGGGAAGCTCATACTCCACCGGGTCTTCCACGGTGATGATTTTTTTATCCGGTTTGTTGATTACATTGAGACAGGCATAAAGAGTCGTCGTTTTTCCGGAGCCGGTAGGACCAGTGACTAGAATAATTCCATCCGGGAGTCCGAGCAATTGCTCAAACTGCGCCTGGTCATCCGAGAAAAAGCCAAGCTCCGGTAAACCAAGGAGGAGGGCTGTTTTATCGAGAATACGCATGACGATGGATTCACCATGATTGGAAGGCACCGATGAAACCCGTAGATCGATCTCCTTGTCGCCCATTTTGAGCTGGATACGACCGTCCTGAGGTAGCCGTTTCTCAGCGATGGACATGCTGCCGCTCATAACCTTGAGTCGGGCGATAATCGCTGGAAGCAGTTTCTTCGGATGAGTATCCACGTGAACCAGCTTGCCATCCATCCGGTAGCGAATGCGCACGGAAGTCTCAAGGGGCTCGATATGGATATCCGAAGCGCGGAGACGGAACGCTTCCGTAAGAGTCTGCTGCACGAGACGGATGATTGGTGCGTCGCCAGTTTCCGCGCCTGCTTCTGTATCGCCGGTGGAAACCTGGAAAGAATCGACTGGGGCAACGGTGGAATGCTCGTCGGAGCTGTAGTATTCGTTCAGGAAATTATTGATGTCTGAAACGGTTGCGCAGACGAGATTCAGCTCCCGCCCGATAACGTGGGGAAGACTATCGAGAACTTCAAAATCTAGCGGATCGGCTACGGCTACGGACAAATAGGTGCCGTCATCCATGAGCGGAATCGCGCGATATCTGCGGGCAATATCTTCGGAGATAGTTTGTATAACCGCAGGTTCGATATTCAGGCCGTCCATATCATAGTATGGGATGCTTGCATTGGCGGCAAGCGTCTCGGCAACCTGAACTTCGGTAAGCTCCGTATTATTGATCAGGGATTGGACAATGGTCTCGCTACCTCTGAGAGAAGCACGTGATTGTTGGACTTGCTCCTCGGTAACTAGGCCTGCTTCGGCAAGGAGTTCTGCTAGATAATCTTCGTTTGAAAACACTGGGAATTATTCTTGAGAGGTGAATATGGGTTTGGTGTCGCGGTGCTTCACCTGTTGGTAGGCTCTGAAGATGGTCAAGCCATGACGTGGTGTCAATCAGCCACATCGGGAAAAATCGCCCGGTCTTTCATCGGGGCGAAAGAAAGTTAGATTTTTTCCCGAATGACTTGTCGGAGAACCATGAAATGGTCTGCGGCACCGAGAATAGGTTCGCAGACATATTCCGTATTGCAGCGGATGAAGGTTGCCAAGGATACTGGCATTTCGCTTGTGAGCCATGGCTTGGACCACTGAATCAAATCGGTAAAATTAACGTCAGCGGTGATGTCCTGTTTACCCGGGTGCTGATAAACCGAATTTCCTTCAAAAATCTGATGGTGGAAATATGCCCGTAAGCTGCCTCCCGGGCGCCGGTAATAGAGATCTTTCGCAAGATTGCCGTAATCGATGGTGAGCATTTCACCTGTCTGCCATCCGGGTAACCATGATTTCAGCCATAGGCGGTAGGAGTCATGAATCTCCACCCGCTGGCTGGTTTGGAACAATTGGTCGAATATAGATGATGGCGGGAGCTCCGCGGAGCGGCACAAATACTCTTCTGGGACTCCTGTGGCTGAAGAGTGATTCAAGCAAACTTCCGCCCAGGAATCACTGGTTTTCTCGAAGAGTTTAACGGGGAAAGCATCGACGAGTTCGTTCGAATAGATCACGGCGCGACCCTTGCAGGCGGAAAGAGCCTCTTGAATTGTGCGATGATAGTTTGCCTTGTTCCTTAGTCCTGCCTTTTGCCGGACCGCCAGGGTTTGTGAGGAGTCCACCAAGTGAAGTTTGGTGCGGAAACGTATGTGCATTGGCAGATGCTGCAAAACCTGTCCGGCGAGAGTTCCCATACCGGGGCCGATTTCGATGAGATTATTGGTCCTGTGCGCTCTAAAAGCCTGCCTCGCCCAAGCTGCAATAGCTTTCGCGGGAGCTTCCGACAGTTGGGGCGCTGTGGTGAAGTCCCCTCTGGACCCAATGCCACGGATATTTTGTGAGTAATATCCTTGCTCGGGATCATGCAAGCAGCGGGTCATGAACTGCTCGAAAGTTTCCTGCCGTGGAATAGGAGTCATGAATCAACAAATGATCTTCCGCTGTAAAACAAAACAACCGCGGCCGGTGAAGGCTCGCGGTTGTGGGGAAACTTATTGTGTGGAAGCTTACTTAGCTTCGGCAGTGCGTGCCTTACGGATGAAGCTATTCACTGTCTCGGAAGGTTTGGCACCTACGGAAAGCCACTTGTCAGCTTTTTCCAGATCGATCTGATAGTTGGTGCCTTCGAGCATTGGATCGTATGTGCCAATTTGCTCGATGTAACGACCGTCGCGGCGCTTGCGACTGTCTACGGCAACGATTTTGTAGTATGGACGATCTTTTGTGCCCTTGCGGTTGAGACGGAGAGAAACTGACATGATTTGGCGTGTTACGAGTTGCCCCTATTCGGGCGGGCGCGGAGATTGGTTGAAAAGTTGCAGGAGGACAAGCGAAATTTTGCCAGCTCTACGAGTTTTTTTATAAATGATAGTGGGAGGAGAGAGAAAAAGAAAAACCCGGCAGCCTACACTGCCGGGTTTTTGAGATTTCAGACGATAAGGTCTTAGTAAGATTGTGAGCGCGAGTGGCTGAAGTAGGTCTCGAAACCAAGCTCCGGTGGGAACTCTGAGAGGCCGTCATGGACATTCATATCGATCCTGTTGTCCTGGCCGCACTTTTCATAGGGCGGTTTGAAAGTGCCGCGATAAGTTGGGCATGTGAATGTGATGAGCTCATAGAAACCGTAACCAAGGCGACGGAATGCGCGGTTTGTGCCGTCCACAGCACCGTATGACCAGCCTGCTTTGCGGCCATAGGTATCAGTTTTGCGAACAATTTGCTCAGGAATTTCAATGAATCCGTAGAGAATGTTGCTGACTGCACGACCGAGCTTACGAGTCGAGGTATACTGTGAGCCTGGAGGCGCGTGGATATCGCCAGCGGCAAAGCCGGAGAGGACGATAAAGGTTGATGCAATGGCTAGGAGTTTTTTCATGCTTGGAGAAAAGTTAGGAAAAAGGGGTGGGAGTTGGCAAGTAGAAGTTTGGCGATTTTTGTGATCACAATTCAAAGGAGAGAACCTTGAGAATGCCTGGGGTTTCGCGGAGAGTTTTGAGCAGTTCCGGAGTCGGCTCGTTGTCCACTTCGATGACAGTCACCGCGGTTTTCTTTTCTTTGTTACGTGAGAGCGCCATGTTTGCGATGTTTACTCCGGCTTCTCCGAGGGAGGAGCCGATCACGCCCACGATTCCCGGGCGATCGTCGTTTTCCACGAAGAGGAAACGGCCGGATGGATTGGTCTCCACGTAGTGGCCGGCAATGTGAACGATCCTGGCGGAGCTTCCGAAGAACGTTCCGGCAACCGTGGTTGTTTCATTTCCTTTGATTGCAGAGACTTCGATGAGTTCTGTGCAATTTGTGGCGAGGGCGACGGTGGATTCAGAAACGCTGATTCCGAGATTTTTCGCAACAGCGGGAGCATTGATGAGGTTGACCTGGGCTTCGTTGCTGGCGGCAGCGAGGTAGCCGGTCAAAATCTTGCGGGTAACCAGCTCTGTATCCAGTTCGGAAACGGCGCCGAGGTAGGAGACCCGGATTGAATCGCACTGCGCAGGAGCGATTTTTGAGAGGAGTTTACCGAGGGAATCGGCAAGATCGAGATATGGTCCAACGGACTCGAGGGTTTTTGCATCAAGATTCGGCATATTGACCGCGTTGCGGATCTCGCCGCTTTGGAGGAAGTCCTTGATCTGGATGGCGACCTCAATACCCACGTTTTCCTGGGCTTCCGCAGTGGAGGCGCCCAAGTGGGGGGTGAATACTGTTTTCTTTGCAGAGAAAAGAGGAAAGTCCGCCGGAGGGGGCTCGACTTCGTAGACATCAAGAGCGATTCCCGCAAGGTGGCCCGCATCAATGGATGCTTTGGCAGCTGCTTCGTCGACCAGTCCGCCGCGTGCGCAGTTGATGATGAGTGCGCCCGGGTTCATCAGAGCGATGCGCTCTTTGTTCATGATGTGGTTGGTTTCCGGGGTCATCGGAATGTGCAGGGTGACGACGTCCGCTCCAGTGAGTGCTTTATCCGCGGTTTCCGCCAGTTCGACTTTCAATGACTGGGCACGGGCTGCGGTAAGGAAAGGATCGTAAGCGACGACGTGCATGCCGAATGCCTGCGCACGCTTGGCAAATTCTGTTCCGATGCGGCCCATGCCGAGGATGGCAAGACGCTTGCCGAACATTTCGACGCCTTCGTAGAGCTTGCGATCCCATTTTCCGGAGATCATCGAGGTATGGGCCGGTCCGATATTGCGAGCCAGGGCGAGCATGAGTGCGAAAGCGTGTTCCGCGGTCGAGATGGTATTTCCGCTGGGAGTGTTCATGACGACAACCCCGTGATCGGTGGCAGCGTCGCGATCAATATTATCGACACCGACGCCAGCGCGACCAATGGCTTTGAGGTTCTTGGCAGCTGCGAAAACTTCAGGCGTCACCTTGGTCTGGGAGCGAATGACAAGGCCGTGGTAATCGCCGATGATTTTGATGAGTTCCTCGGGAGAGAGGCCGGTGTTGACATCCACTGTGATTCCTTCGGCGGAGCGGAGAGCTTCTACACCTTTTTCGGAAATGGGGTCGGAAACGAGGACGCGGTAGTTTGTCATGGGGCGCTTTGGGTAGAATAGAAACGGGTGCCTTGCAAGGCGGTATTAAATGGAAGTTTGCCGTTTTTTGGCGATGTGTATCGGTTTCAAATTGTCATGAATCTCCATGTTGGACTGTGGATGGCGGCGTGGATCTTGCGAGATTTGGGAGCGGCTCGTCGATCATCCCGATAAGTGCTGTGGAAGATCCTGTCGCCCGCTGTGCGGTTCCCGGAGCATGGATTTGCGACAATGGGTAAGGGGGTTCGCTTCAAGACTGGTGGAAGAGCCCTTCGAAGTCGTTGGTTTTGCGACTTTCTATGATTGACTTGGATGGTAGAGTTCCCGCGTGTTACACTGGTTTTCAGACGGGAATTTCCCTTTGTATTTGGCTCCGATGGCAGGGGTGACGGATTTGATTTTCCGTCAGATTTGCAAGGAGATGGGGGCGGATGTGATGGTCACGGAATTTGTCTCTGCGGAGGGCATCATGCAGGCTGATGAGCGGACCAGGAAATATACGGAATTTTCAGAAGAGCAGAGGCCGGTGGGTGTTCAGCTTTTCGGTGCGGATGGCGAAAGGATGGGAGAGGCGGCGAGAAAGATCATCGATAAAGGGCTAGCTGGGCGACGGCCCGACTTCATAGATATCAACTTCGGCTGTCCGGTGAACAAAGTCGTCTCCCGCAATGGTGGATCATCGTTACTCAGAGACTGTCCCTTGCTGGCTAGCGTGGCCAATGGTGTGGCGAAGGCTGTGGGCGATGATGTCCCGGTGACCGCTAAAATCAGGATCGGCTGGGACGCGGATAGCGTAAATGCCGTGGAAGTAGCCAGAACATTGGAGGATTGTGGAATGCAGGCCATTGCCGTCCATGGGCGGACGCGTGCCCAAGGGTATGCCGGTGTGGCGGATTGGGATACGATAGATGCCGTAGCCCGCGCCGTGGCAGTCCCGGTAATTGGTAACGGGGATATCGCCACGGGTGAGGATCTTGCCAAGCGGAAGCGGGAGACTGCTGTCAGCGGAGCGATGATCGGACGCGCGGCCATGCAGAATCCCTGGGTTTTCCGAGAGGCAAAGTATTTTTTGGAAACAGGGAAATGCATGGAGCCGGTTCCAATGCAGGAGCGTTGGGAGCTCGTGTTGCGGCATTGCCGTCTAGCTGTGGATAGCGGGCGTCACGGAAACGAAAGGCAGACAGTGATCGGGATGCGTGGTCGGCTGATGGCATATTGCAAAGGGTTTCCCGGCGCAAAGGAACTGCGACAAAAACTTTGCCAGGTTGAATCTGTGGCTGCGGTGGAAGATCTTGCCGCAGGAGCGCTGGAGGCTTATCAAACGACTACCGCCTGAGGTGGTATTACCTGCTACTGTATTACCTCATTCCCGGGAGGGAAAAGAGATCAGGAAGGCAGGCGAACAGGTTTGGGGGGAGATTACGGCAAGGCCGTTCCTGTTCTCCTGCCTCCCTGAAATGTAAGGGGAAACGGTCCGAATATTTCGAGCGGGGGGACTCCTGTTGCTCGGACCGTTTCCGCATATCCTTTGGGGGAATTATGCTGTTTTGGGGGGGACTTGTTTGTTGAAAAAGGTAGAGAAACGATCCCGGAAATTGGGGGGGAGCCAGTGGGGGGATGGCTGATCCGGGATCGTTTCGTATTTCCTTTGGGGGAAGATGTTATGGAGCTGATGTTTGGCTATCGACCAGCATCGCGTTGACATGGAGTCCGCGCTCTACGGGAAAGTGCGTATGAGCGAGCCGAATTGTGTTGAAGGGTGTTTTAGTCAATAGCTCAATGTAAACGGTTCCCTCCTTGCCGATCATATCGCCGTAATCGGAGACCTTGAAAACTCGACTTGCAGGGAATTCCTGGTCGAGAACTATTCTGGAGCCAGGGATGATTTTGTGGACGGTGTCGTTTTCCTCGCCCGTGGTATAAATCCGCAGGTAGGTGTCACTGTTTGGATAAAGATCTCGAACACTTACGGTGAGTTCTGGAGGGGTCCCGCGGACGATATCACCTGGATTTACACCTGTGATGGTTCCGTCCGCCATCGGCCAAACCTGCAGGAAGGCGGATGCAATTTGAGTCTGGCTGAATTGGCCGTCCCCCAGCGCATGGAGTACAAAATGTTCCTCTCCACGAGCTTTGATACCAGCGATAGAGGAGGAAGGATAGGTCTTACTAAGAATGCCGTTCTGCTCAATGTATCCGGTGGAAAAGGGAGTGCCGGAGATTGCCTGCGCCGCAGTAATAACGATGTTGCCGTTCGGGTTCGGGGCGAGGTGATGCTCTGCCAAGACCTTGGAAGCAGCTGCTGGAACATCAGCGCCAAAAATCAAGTTGCTGACTTTGAAGTCCACGGTAAAAGGCTGATCTACGCGGATGCGAGGGATTCCCTTGTATGAATCCAGCGTTTTGATCGTAATTTCCCCCTTTGGCAGGTATGCTCCCACCAGTTTCTGATCAAGGAGGTAATCTTTTGCCTTCGACTGCTCAATCGTCCAAAGCTGGAAAAGGGCGCCTCCATCTTCGACAAGCAATGCGGCAGGGCTGCTCCCATCCGGTGCGACAGGCATATCCCAGACGACGTTTGTCCGTTGTTGTTGCTGGCGGATGAAATTGTAATACTCGTCTGCCTTGGAAATTGGCGTCGCCACGGCAAGCGCGAGCGCGACGAATTTTAAAATCGGGGACATGGGGCTGGTTGTTTTGAGGTGGGGGGAGAGGTGATGTTCAGCGTGCGACGGAGATCGGTCCTCCCTGGTGCACTGCGACAATCACACGATCTTGTTTCTTCCAGTATTCGATCTTCTCTTCCGGGATGGGACTTTCGCCGGAGGCCTGATCAAAGCTGGTTTCATGAGTGGAGACCCATGCGGGATTTCTTGCGAGGAAATCGCGCCATTGGAGAAGGGTTCCGACAGGACGGGCACCTACATTCTGGGTTTGCTTTTCGGGAATGAAAAGCACCGCACCCTTTGGAACGAGAGTCCAATACTGACCATCGCTGAGTATTTCAGATTGGGCAATGATCGATTGGCTATTGGCTCGCGGGACAGGAGCGTCATCCTGGCTGACTGGTGTCAGTGTGGAGAGCGAAGTAGAGCTCCTTTGCTTCGCCGCAAGTTCCTGGGCTGTAATAGGCTCGAGAATGCCGGGATCTGCAGCGGCAGATAAGCTGAGCGCGATCAAAAGGATGGGAGTTTTCATGGGACAAAGGGTGGTGGGGAGAAAATTACTCAAAAGAGACGAGGACAACGAGGTCCTGCATGTCAAAGTAGGTGGTGCCGGGCCTCGCCGTGGAAGATTCCCAGAGGACAATCAGATCACGGTCACCAATATTGATGCGGCCGCCTGAGTCGATATACGGCCGTAAAAAGCTGGTGACCGAAGTTTGATCGTAAGCGGGAGCGTAGGACGGGGCTTTGGAGCCTTTCCCTAAGACTGTGACATATTGGGTGGGGCTCTTCGTATCATTGAAGGGCAGCCAGCTGCCGCCTCCCCAGCCACGTGCGCCAAAATCCACAGTGTCGTTCTTTTTAACTTTCTCATCAATGAGGATGCTAGATGAGTTCACCTGTGGGCCGGTGCCATAAAAGAAGTTTTTCCAGGCTCCCCCGTTTTTAGACCAGTAGGCGTCCAGTGGGAGCAAAGTCCAGCCGGATTGAAAGGCGACTCCAAGAACCCGGACGCGCATTTTCAGGGTTTTCTTCGGCTTGATTGTGCCGGTTTCCGTGACGTCGACAATGTCAGTAATCGCGGTTGGGTATTCGATGTTCCAAGCAAGATTCGAGCGGGTTCCTACCCGAACGAGATCGCGATCCACGCTGAGAGAGCCGCGGGGGACACTATTCTCAGCAAAAACCGGGATGGCCGTAGTAGCGAGCACGCTGAACATCAGCATGATTCGACCTACGGCACGTTTGTGCACGTTTGTTTTCATGTTTTGGGGGGGTGGGGGGTGAACAGATTTTCCGCTGTGGGTGGCAACGGGTGCTCGAAAGCACGTCTTTGTTATAGTCCTATTTCGTTATATCTCAATAAAAAGTTTAATAGGTTACGCGATCGCGTAATATGGAATTGGTTTGGGTGGACGAGGTGTTCATGGGGTAAGTCTCGTAAAATCAGTGGTGTGGAATGATGATTCGAGTTTCCTTATTAATTGGGTTTATGAAGGGGTTTTTAGGACTTTATAGTTAATTTATCTTAATCATCATGCGTTCATGCCCTTTCTGGGGTCATGGTCGGCTATGCGAAAAGCGGCAGATAGAAATGTTGCCATCAGAAGCCATGAATCGTAGAGTTCAGGGTGTTCACGAAGTATATATACCTCGCTGCCAGCCTGTTTTGGCCGTTTGCGTCATTTGCACAGCAGTTGGAAAATGCCGAAGTCAGGCCTGTGAAAGCTAGTGCTCCGATACTTGAGGAAGTATCGGAGGCGCCCAGATCGGCTAGCGAAGGATCAATTTTAACGCGGAAAGACGCCCGGACAATCACCTTGAAGATCCCCGCGCCCCGCGGCCAGATTGTAGATCGTTTCGGCGAGCCTTTGGTGCAGAACGAGGTAGCCTACCAGGTGGCTCTCAAGTTTGAGCAATTTCAGGATGTGGATCGCGATTATGTGGTGAGATGGGCACGTGAGCGGATGAATCAGTTGGGGGGGCTGGTAGAAATTTCTTATGAGAAGACTGATGAAGAGCTCTATGACCATTACCGCAATAGGCGGTGGTTACCCCTTTATGTGAGTAGCCAACTGAGCACGCAGCAGGCAAAAGAAATTGAGGGTAAGCTCGTTCCCGGCTTGGTCTTGTATCCGGTATATCGCCGGCTTTATCCTCATCAAAGTATTGCCGCCCATATTTTGGGATATTCCGGAAGTGTAGGAAAGCTGCCCACCGGCCCTATCAATTTCAACGAACCTCTTTGGGAAGAAACCGAGGGCCGGGCAGGATTGGAGAAACTATATGATAAGCAGCTCACCGGGGAACCGGGAATGAAACGCCTGCTGTTTGATGAACAAGGCAACAAGTTGCTCGAAGAGCAGGTAAAACGGCCAATTCCCGGAGGAACAGTCGTAACCACATTGAATTTGAAATGGCAGGAGCTGGCAGAGAAAGTCCTACGGAAAGGCTGCGAACGTGGCGCTTTTGTGGTGATTGATGTTGTAACCGGAGAGGTGTTGGTCATGGCTTCGCGGCCGAGCTTCGATTTGAACCGCTTCATCCCCGGTATCAGCACCAAGGATTTCAAAGCACTTCAGGATGATCCGGGAAATCCGCTCTTTGGCAGGGCATTCCAATCCGCCTATCCTCCTGCTTCGTCATACAAACCAGTCGTTGCTCTGGCGGCGCTAAATCAAGGAGTGGTGACTGAGTTTTCAGAAGTTTATTCGCCTGCTTCCATTCGGATCGGAAATCATACTTTCAAAAACTGGTCGAAAATTCCCGAGGGACCGATCAACGTAAAACGGGCCCTAGCTCGTTCCTGCAATACGTGGTTCTACCGTGTGGGGATTGATACCGGGCCATCGGTTTTTCTGAATCTTTCGCGTAAGCTCGGTCTGGGCGAAAAAAGCGGTCTACCACTCATCGGCGAAACCCCCGGATTGGTGCCTAGTAATGATTGGATGTTGAAGAATGAAGGCCGCCGCATCCTCGACGGCGATACTGCGAACATGTCAATCGGCCAAGGGAGCTTGCTAGCCTCGCCATTGCAAGTGGCACAGATGATGGCAGGAATAGGCAATGGAGGAGCCTTGCCAAAGCTGTCATTGGTCTCGCAAATCCAGGATACCCGCGGGCGGGTTGCGAAAGCGATGGTTCCTGAAAGAAGGAACTGGCTGGGACTGGATGAAGACGCGGTGCGGATTGTCCGGGAAGGGATGCGGGACGTGGTTACAAAAGGTTATGGCACCGGAAAGAGTGGAGCATTGAGCTACACGACGCTTGCGGGCAAAACCGGCACAGCCCAGTGGGGGCCACCTCGCTTGAATCAGCGGCTTGCATGGTTCGCTGGTTTCCTGCCTTATGATAATCCGCGCTATGCCTTCGCGGTTCTCTATGAAGGAAAACCCGGGCAGACGGTTTCGGGTGGCCGTATGGCAGCTCCCATGGTCAGGAATTTCTTCGAGCCTTTGGAAGATGAGATAAAGGATATCATTGCCCCTCCCAAGAAGGCACTGGTGGTTGTTCCGGAGGCCGAACTCGAAGCGGAAGGAGAAGCGGCTCCGGTTCTGGAAATCGATGATACGGAAGTTCTGAAAGCTGTTCCGATCGATGAATCCGAACTGGAAAACATCCAGCGTGCGCTTCCTGTGGAAGATGAGCCTTTCGATGAAGCAATAGAGAACGAGACGGAAGAAGTGGAGTGAACCCTTACCTGAAAACGACCATGACCGGACGGTGGTCCGAGGCATCCTCCCAGCCTGGATCATCTATGATGACGGACTTTGATTTGTCGACGCGAGACCGCAATGCCTTGGAAACAGTGACAAAATCTATCCGGGTATAACTGTCTTCGCTGGCATAATGATGTGTCCAGGATTCCCCCCGGCTATCTTTCACCCGAATGGCAGATAAATATCCCGGCGAACGATAGGTGCCGAGTAACGCGCGGGTGCTAAGACTGCGGGTGGTATCGTTCAAATCTCCATACACCACCAGTTTGCTATCCGGTCTGGCTGATAGAATGGAATCGATATGCTTCCTCACGTGGCTGGCCTCGTCGATCCGGAGTAACGCTTGATCCAAATCCGGAACGGTCCTTTTTGACTTCAGATGGAGCCCGATAAACCGCACTTCCCCGGATCCGATCTGTAACGTTGCATCAAGTATTCCACGTTGCATGGAATAGTCCTTTCCATGGATTTTTAAAGCGGGCGATGCTGTATGAACGATGGGAAACCGTGTGAGTATGGCGAGATGGCGGACGGGATCGACTCCGCCTGTGTAATAACTGAAGGGTAGATCTGTGCCGGCAGCTTTCAGTCGTTTTTGGATTTCGGCGACATCATTTGTATCGCCGATTTCCGATAATCCGATGATATCCGGCTCCGCCTGATGAAGTAGGCGAATGACCGCATTCTTCGCTTTTTCCGATTTAATGGGACTCTGGGACGATACCAACCAGTTTTTCACATTATAGGTGATGAACCGAAAGGGGGCCGGGTCCGCGGTTTCGCCTTCTGGGAGGGTCGGTGGTATAGCTCTTTTTCCGGGCTCTGAGGAGGTTTCTACCTCCGATTGACGCTGCCAGGGTGGGGTGGGTGCTCCGCGAAAGTGATGTAATAGAAATCCCAGAGCGATCGCCACAAAAACGAAAATCCCCATGAACATCCAGCGTGGGAGCCTGTTCATGGGGATGATCAAAAATTTGTTCGGAACCGTTGCCCGGCGGAAAATCAGGAATCGTGAGATTCTTTGTTTGCCGCTGGTTTGACCCGTGCGCCGGAATCGTCACGAGGTTTTTCATCACGGGTCACTTCATCAGCGGAACGGGTAATTTCACGTTCGAACTCGTCCCTTGCTTTTTTAAACTCACCCATGCTTTTGCCTACTCCGCGGGCCAGTTCCGGAAGCTTCTTTGCGCCAAACAGGAGAAGAATCACGATGAAAATCATGATCATTTCCGGGCCGCCGACAGGGCCAATGAAAGCGAGATATGTGCTGCTCATGCACAGAAGTTAAGCTCGCAGGATAGCCGGCGCAAGGTGCAAGACAGAATGAAACGAAAATTTAATTTGAAAGAATCCCGAATGCAAAGCGGTTGGCGGGATTGTTGCCCAACTCTTCGGTCCACCCGGATGTCGGGGTATGAAAGGAAAGCCAAAAGACAAGATTTCCCGATTGGCCGGCACCGAAATAGTCTGAAATGGTCATATTCAGTAGTCCGAGTGGCAACTGATGCGCTTGTGAATAGCTGTTCTCGTAGATTTCATTTCCAGTGGCCTGATCCGTCCATGCGCTTGATGTGATGGCGCCAGTCCTCAGCGAAGGTGACTCTATCCAGGTTCCGCCACCCAGACCATCCATTTGGAAGTCCAGACTACTACCATCGGTAAATTTGATACGGAGCGTTTTAGGGGAATTGAGAAGGTCCGTGGGTGCGTCCGGAATTTGTGCGTAATCGACGGTCGCCAAATTCAAGAAATATGCTGGCTCGGTGCGGGACGTTAGTACATAGGAGTGATCCGAGGCCGGGCCCGAGCCAAAGATGTATCGGGGATTGCTCCACGTGGAGAGATCCGGAGATTGGGTGAAAAAATATTCACTTCGAGGCTGGCGGTTGAAAGTCGCAGTCATTGTGTTTGCCTCCGGATCATGTGAGATTTTCATGTCTGTGTTACTGACATGCGGAAGACGCAGGGAGGGGGAACCTAGATCAAAGTTCTCATAATCGGGGCCACTGAGCGTTACCTTATCCATCGTGAGAGGAGTGACCGGCCTATCATTGGCTCCGGTGGGGAAATCCGCACTGTTTCTGAATCTGTCGATGAGTGCCGTATTCGAAATGACTTTACCGAATACCGAGTGTTTATCGTTCAGGCCGGGGGCGCTGTTTAGCGTGATGAAAAATTGGGATCCGCCAGTGTTGGGTTGTCCGGCTTTTGCCATCGACAAAACGTAGGCGGAGCTATGACGGAGATCCTGATGATATTCATCCAGAATCGTATATCCGGGGCCATCGGTCCCAAGACCGTTTGGTGATCCTCCCTGGATGACAAACGAGTGAATCAAACGATGGAATGTCAGGCCGTCGTAATAGGGCTTTCCCACCTGAACAGATGCGGTGTTCTGGTCGATCCAAGGTCTTTTTCCTGTCGCAAGGCCGATAAAATTTGCACAGGTTCTGGGTGCTTTTTCATGCTCGAGTTCCACTCGGAAAGTGCCCAAAGGATTTCCCCCCTGGCTGACTGAAAAGTCCGCATAGATCTGCGCTTTCAAAGGGCTGAGCAGGAGTAAACTGCAAACAATATGGCGTATCATATCCTGGTTGTGAGCTTGCTTGGGATTCAGGAGAGCCTGTCACGAAAGTCCGAATATTCGAAATGACGAATGGTTTCGATTTTGCCGTTCTCGTGAAGCAGAGCGATAGGCGGATGTTTCACCCCATTGAAAGTCGTCGTTTTCACCATGGTATAGTGAGCCATGTCGTCGAAAACAAGCTGATCACCTGGCACCAGCGCCCGTGGAAACGCGTAATCGCCCACGACATCCCCCGCGAGGCAGGTGGGACCGCCCAGCCGGTAAACATATCCATCACTACTCGGCGAAGCTTCATCTTTCGGGTCGGAAGCCAGATAATAGCTCTCATCTTTGAGCGTCACCGCAGGCTTTTCAGATCGCGAGCCCCCGGCGGGATCGATAAGAAAAACATCCGGACGGTAAGGCATCTCGATGACGTCCGGCATATGGGCGGTCGCGGAAATATCGAGAATAGCCAGCTTGTGCCCTGCGGACTCAAATACGTCCATCACTTTTGCCCGCAACACACCGGTATGGATCGCGCATGCTTCTCCCGGTTCCAACCAGACCTCAAGATCGTATTCCTCACGGAATTTTTTCACTAGGCTGATGAGAAGCTCCCGATCATAGAAGGGCTTGGTGATCCAATGTCCGCCACCCATATTGAGATAGGTAAACTGCGGACTGCGCAAAAGATGCCCGAATTTCTCTTCGACGGCTGCAAGAGTGCTTTCGAGATCCGGGGAGTTTTGCTCGCAGAGAGTATGGAAATGCAGCCCGGAGAGACCGGTCAGATCGATCCCCTCCAGCTGGTCTGCTGTGATCCCCAATCGTGAGCCCGGAACGCATGGATCGTAGATTGGAGTTTCTCCTGTGGAATGTTCCGGATTGATCCGCAGACCGCATTGCACTTCACCGGAAATATAGCGTGGATGTGCAAAAATCCGGTCCCGGAAACGAAACCATTGGGAGACGGAGTTGAAATCCAGATGGTGGGTGAATCCGAGGAGTTCATCGATCTCCGCCTCATCGTATGCCGGAGAGTAGGTGACGATATGTTTCTTGAAATAATCTCGTGCCAGAAGCGCTTCCCAAAGCCCCGAGGCGCAACAGCCATCCAGATTTTGGGAAATGTAGGGAAATGCTTTCCAGCAGGAGAATCCCTTGAGAGCCAGCACGATTTTACAACCCGCCGCATCCGCGACCTCGCGCAAAATGGCGGCGTTGCGCTGGAGTGCGCTAATGGAAATGAGAAACATGCGCGAAACACTAAAAACCCCTGATAAAACTGCAACTTCCAATGAGTGGAATAGTCGGCGGAAAAACAGCTCGTGAGATCTTTGGGGCTAGGAAAAAAGGTTCCTGGCTGTATAGGCCATACCGATTGATGCGGCGGCATCTCCACCCTCGGCCCACTCAAAGCGTGTGGTGATTTTTTCAGGCTCAATCGGACTATGGCGATAAACAGACCAGGCGCGCTCGGTAAAGCCCTCGCGAATCCATTCCATATATTGATCTCGGAATTTCGCCTCTGCCAGCCCGCCGCCGATGACCACGAGCCCCGGATCCAAGGTCCGCACGACGTCTGCAATACCATAGCCGAGAATGTAGCCTTGTTGCTTGAAAAGCTGGCAGGCGAGAGCATCGCCTTTCTCGGCCAAGGTCCGGAGCTGGAACGCCTTTTCCTCGATATTGGAGTCCGGGCAATTGAGCATGTGGCTCTCCCATGCGGGTTTGCGCAGTTCGATTTCCAGGCGGCGACGCAACGCTACAAGCGAGACCCAGGCTTCCAGGCACCCTTTCAGCCCGCAGGTGCAGGCTGGCAGGCTCCCATCCTCTTCCATGAATGGCACGGAAACGTGGCCAACCTCCAGCGCCAGCCCATTGGCACCTTCATAAAGCGTTCCACCGGGTAGGACAAAACCACCTCCCAAACCAGTCCCGGGAGCCACGAGTAACAGTGCTCCATCATGATTGCCGCGGATTGAATACTCACCTACGGCCGCCGCGTTACAATCATTCGTCATATTCACCGGGATACCCAGCCGTTCGTGCAGCTTCCCGCAAATGTCTGTGCCGACCCAGTCATCGCCTAGATTGGCCTTGCCCCAGATTACTCCACCGGAAGAGGGCGCGGGGACGTCCAGGCCGATCCCGCCAATATCTCCGCGCGAAATTCCGGCATGATTTGTCAGTGCATCCAGAGCTGTTTCCAGCTGTAAAAATGTCGCCTCATATCCCTCTTTGACATGGCTGCGGACTTCCACGATCGGTCCGACTTGCTCCGCCGAGGAGTTTATAATGACTGCCTTGATCGTGGAGCCTCCAATATCAAGACCTACAAAATGCTTGGGTTTAGACATGATCTAAACTGCTGCTGCAGACCATCGTGAGTCAAGATACAAGCGCGACCGGAATGGAATCCGGGAAAAGGTAAATCGTTTAGACGACTCCCTGATTCAATGCATAAATCGTTTCGCCGTTGGGTCCGGAAATCGAGTAAGAACTTGCCAGGCAGGCATTGAGGTAGGTTTTGGCGATTGAGCATGCCTCTGGCAATGTCCGACCCAACGCAAGAGCTGAGGCGACGGCTGCAGCCAGTGTGCAACCGGTGCCGTGGGACGCTTTTACCTTGAGCCGTGGAGAAGTGAATGAATGAAAATTGCCCTCATCAAAGAGTATATCGGTGCACTCCTCCTCATTGAGATGGCCGCCTTTTAGTAAAACCGCGCAGTTGTATTGTCCGGCCAGCTTCTCCGCAGCCCGTTTCATGGCAGTGAGCGATTCAATCTTTTCACCTAGAAGAGTTTCGGCTTCCGGCAAGTTTGGAGTGATAAGGTATGCCAGCGGGAGAAGGCGATCCCGGTAACTCGCAACGGCCTCCGCTTCCAGAAGGCTGGCGCCTGTCGAAGCGACCATTACGGGATCAATCACAAGTTTTGTGTTTCGGTGCTTGCTGAAGATGTCAGCCACACAGTTCACGTGCTCCGCAGAGCCAAGCATACCGGTTTTTACAACTTCGAGCGGAAACGTCTCCATCATGAGACAAATTTGATCTTCCATCATTTCCGGCGCGACCGGATCGACTCGGCGCACGATATTTGCGGTTTCCGAGACAATGCATGTGACTGCTGTAAGTCCATGGAGATGAAAGTGTTGGAAGGTTTTTAGATCTGCCTGTAACCCTGCGCCAGCTGAGCAATCGGAGCCGGCGATCGTTAGAATTGGCCGGATCCCGGGTTGATTTGATGTGCTTTTGTACATTGTTTCTTGATTCTTTGGCTTTGCATTTCAATTCTTCTCCTATGCCCAATGACATCAAGGAATTTGAAGGCCTCCGCGTCAAAGTCGATGATGTCATCTATATGCCCAGTCTAGACGCGCCGCCCGAGAGGCCGCATCCCTTCGTATATTTTATTTCTATTTTCAACAACTCGCCACAGCCGGTCACGATCCGGGGTAGAAAGTGGGTGGTGGTGGAAGATGAGAGGGATACGACAGTCGTCGAGGGTGACGGAGTGGTGGGACAGTATCCGCTGATTGAGGCGGGACAGCATTTTTCCTATAACAGCTATCACGTGGTTGGGAAGGCGGCACGGGTCTCCGGAGCTTTTTTTGCCGAGCTGGAGAACGGTGAACTTGTGTATGTCCGGATTCCGGAGTTTCGCCTGGAAATCCCCACCTGGGCATAAAAAAGAGACTCTCCGGAATATTTGGAGAGTCTCTTAGTCTCTTATAAAGGCGCCTGCTGGCGTAAGTTGGATCAATTCACCGGCTGATCCTTAATGGACTCGGGCGTATCGGCTTCCGGGGAAAATTCCTCGGTAGGGACCTGCGCACGGTGATCCTCCACCTTAACGGTTTCTGTGGTGATTTCCGGAGTTTTCTCGACTTCCTGCTTGGCTGGAGCCTCGTCGAGGAGGGAGGTGACTTCTTCTTTCACAGGTTCCAGAGGTGCCAGAGGCGGCATTTCCTGGTTCTGGGTTTGGTTCTGTTCTTCGTCTTTCTCCGCATCCGCGTGATCCTGGGATTTCGCCCCGGAAACGGTCAACTTGCGGCCCATGAAAAACTGATCGTGAAGAACTTCCACGGTGCGTTTCGCTTCATCGATATCTAGCATCTCGATAAAACCATAGCCTTTGGAGCGATGGGTATTACGATTGTAAACGATTTCCACGCGGCGCACGGGTCCGACTCCTTTGAAGAGCTCTTCCAGATCGCTCTCGGTGACATCGTAGGAAAGGTTGCCAACATAGACACGGCGGTTTTCCACGGTTGCCGGGTCTCCGCCGCGAGGACGGTTGTTTTGTTTTTTACCGCGTCCACCAGCTTCGTTTTTACGGCGGGGCGAGTCTCCCTTTGCTCCTTCGCCAGAGTCTTGGCTGCGGGCATCGCGCGTTTTGCTGCGGCGTGGCTCTTTACTTTTCTTTGGCTGGCTCGCATCCGGCCGGCGCTCCGGGCGCGGCGGACGCACCGGTTCTTTGTAGAGACCGAGGGTCTTGAGCAGTTTCTGCCACCAGTTCAGCTTGATTGGAGCTGGCATCGGACGGCGTTGTGGTTTTCCGGTGTTCTGGCGGGCTCCGCCGGAGCGGGTGCCTCCTTCTCGCTTTCCTCCGCCGGACTGACGTCCGTCGGGCTTTCTGCGCTCGGAATTGTTATTGTTGTTATTACGGCGGTTTTGGCCTCCGCGTGAGCGGCGGCGACGGCTATCTCCCGATTCGCGGGAGTTCTCAGGTGCGTTTGACATGTTATCGCATGGGTCTGTGTTTTACGGACGGCCCGGCGCGGCGGGTTTTGATTCCCCGGCGTTGCAGAAACTGAACTGCGTGCAATCGTTGCGGCTACCGATCGCCAGCTTAATGGTGCTGGGCCAAGCCCCCGCAACTGTTGCGGAAAAGGTCTTGGAAGGACCGGTGGCCAGCGATTTGCGCCGCCATCCGTGAGTCAGTGAGTCCCGGATTTCCTGGCATGCCTTAAGAATCCGTGTTCTTGGATGAGAAACGGATGTGTTTGGAAAAAGGGTGCCGGATGCGGACATCAGAGATTAGGGGACTCCTGCTCGCGCGGCAACGTAGGGAGGAAAGGAACTTTGGCAAGGAGATTGCGGTATGCGATTGTTGCTGGAACCGGCAGGTTGTAGAACTTTCAGGGAATTTTGAGCGGCTTTTGTTTTAGATTTCCCGGAAAGCTTCAATGAACGGTCTGTTTTGTGAGAGCAGCGCGAAATCATCGTATTTGACCTTGTCCGCGGGAGGCCAGAAATGGTTATTCGCAATGGATCCGATAATCCAATCCGCACAGGCACGGGCCGATTCCAGATCATCCTCGGAAAAACTGTCCCAGGTGGTGAATTTTACATTGTCCTCGGTTTTGCCAAGGTGGACATAGCAAGGAATAGGGAGCTGTCCTCCGCTGTCGATGCTTTCCGCGAGGGCGTAGAGTGGCAGTTGTAAATTTTTCCAAAGGAAATCAACGGATTTTCCCTTGGAATCAATGCCATTCTGGTATGCGGGTGCATCCTCAGGGATATGGACCGGCCGCTTGGTCCTGGCGGTAACCTTTTGCCTGTGTTCGGACTCGATGGATTTCACATCGCCTGTTTTGTAATCGATCACACGGAGCTGCCCGGTTTTGCGATGGCGATCCACACGATCAATAATTCCAGACAAGAGGAATTCACCGGAAGGAATGGAGATTTTACGCTCCACGTGGATGATTTCCCATCCTTCAGCGGAGGAAATCGCCTGCTGGTTGGCAAACCATTTAAGCCGTTGGAGTATCGATTGCGCTTGGATCCGGATTGCAAGCGGAGGTTTCCGTCCGAAATCCCGTAGGATGATATCGTCGATCGTGCCTGCGAGATAGGCTGAAATTTTACCAGCATCCGTCAACTGCCTCGCGTCCGGATCCTTGGCCCAGATTTCCAATGCGCTATGAGCCATTGAACCAAAGTCCCGGGCATTCATTTCTCGCCGATCCGGTTCCGGCAGGCTCATACGGACGAGGTGCTTCAGGTAAAAACGGAAAGGACATGAAAGATAATCCTTCAGAGCGGTGATGCTGATCCGCTGCCGCGTCGCTGCGGAAGGAGCCTGCCATTTCCAATCGCGGGTCCAGATGAGATCGGATTCCGGAGGCTCGATCTCGCGGAAGAGGTTTTTTACCGAGCTGACGAGCCTCTCACGCGGAACTTGCAACAAGAGCCTCGACGGCAGGAAGGTTTCGCCGCCAAGACCGTTCTTGCAGCAGAAAAGATGGACCGTGCCCCTGGTTTCACGCATCCGCAACATCGCATGCAGCAAATAGGCGTCCCGGGCATGTCTGTCTGCATCTGTGTTGAGCTGCAAAGTCTGACGGATTTTTTCCGAAAGCCACGGCTCGCCGCCGGAACGGGAGGGAACGAGGGTTTCATTCATCCCACAGATCACCAAATGCTCTCCCGGCTCGAAAAGCAGCTCCAACCAGCCCTGGACATCGATAACCCGGTCGGTGGGAGGTTGGGCTGGATTGATGGGGAGTTCTGAGAGGAGAAGCTGTAGCCAAAAGACATGGCTGCGGTTGAGCTTGGCGAAGATGGGGGACGCCGGGAGGAGGAAATCTCCGATATACGAGAGCGTATGGCGTGAACTCTCATCGCGGATGTCCAAGGCTTTGAGATGTGTCTCCAGGGCACTCGGGAAGTCATTGCCTAAGAAAGCTTGTCGTTGGGTAAGTAAGCCGGAGACGGTGGCGTGAAGTTCCGCGCACTCGGGCTGATCCATTTTAGCAAGTAAGTTTAGAAGAGCTGGAGGCTCCACCGCCGGATGTTTGTCGCGGATTTTGTTCAGCGTCTGAAGTTTTTGAGCACGCTTACCGCAGATTATTGATGAGCATTCCGGAAGTGTAAGAAGGGTGGCTAGATTTCGTGAATCTGGTTTCGCCAGCCAGTTTTTCCAGGCGTGCAACCAGCGGACAAGAGCTTGGGGCGGTTGGCTTGATGCCGGATGAAACGCATTCCAGCCATTCTCGGTGAAAATCTTGGCTAAAAGTGTGCCTGTCTGATCGTCGGCGCTACCGAGAGCGATTTTAGAGGAGCAGGCAGCAATGTTGGCAACCGCTTGAAAAGCTGCTTCCGCCTGCGTGTTTGGATCCGCGAGGATAGCGACCTGCGGCGAGGAGGGGAGGTCCCGGTCCGCCCAGCTGGATAAGGGGAGACCAAGTTCTGAGAAGTGATCTTGTTCATCGGACGGTGCTGCAATGAGGGATAGAACTTCACCCTCATAGCTTTCCAGTGCCTTCGTCAGGCAGGGAGGCATCTCGGTGATTCCCGCAAGGATGATCTTGCTGAAATGCGTGGGAAGATGGAATTCCGTGCGCAATGCCGTTGAGCGGGAAGTAAAACCCCAGGAGGCAAGTCGCTTCTCCGCTAGATTTTCCAATCTGGAAAGGCTTTCCCATCGATCAGCCTCCGGTGTATCGGCGAGAAATTTCGAGGCGGTAAACAGATTGTGAAGATGATCCTGAAGCGTAGTTCTCAGTGATACGATCTCGCCGGCGAGCGATTCCGCCCAATCCTTGGTGGTTGGGGGGCTTGGAAATAATGCGGCGTATGCTTTCCATTCGTCTGGAGATATGGATTCAAGAACTTCAATCCATGCGATTCTCTCTATCCATGAGGGAGCAATAGTAGGCTCCGTCAAATGCAATAGAGCACCCGGAGTGGTGACATTTGGAGCGAGTATTGCAGTGGCAGATTCTGCCAGCGCTTCACGTAGCATCCGCCCGCTTTGGGATGTAGGAACAATGACCAGGGTTTCCGCAAGCGAGTCACACCGATTGAGAAGGTGATCAACTAGCTGAGGCTGGAAGGGGGAATCGAAACCTAAAAAGATCCGCTGCGGCATGGAGTAAGCATGAGCCGGGGATTCCCAACTTCCAATGCCGAAGCAGGAATATTTACAATCACATGGATCTGGAAATCATGAGACAAAAAAAGCGAGGGCCGATTGGACCTCGCTTTTTGGAACTGGACTGGCCGCCGTAAGAGACGGCCGAGAATGTGATCAATCGTTGGTGAGATCAACCGTCTCTGCTGGTGCGGCAGCTGTGCTGAAACGCCATCTTACTTTGTTGCGCTTGGAAGCGGTGCGAAGTTTACGTTGCTTGCGCTCGGTAGGGGTTTCGAATGCACGACGGCGGCGCATTTCCTCAAGAATTCCTTCGGAATCAAGTTTGGTTTTGAGGCGTTTGAGAGCGCGATCGACTGGCTCTCCTTTTTTTACGTTTACTCCACGCATGCTGATAATTTTTCGTTGGTTGTAAGTCTAAATCTTTTGTCTGGGGGCGGTGTTTGGCCTACTCGGTATGGTAAGTCAAGCCGGAAACACCGTGGTTTCATTACTCGCCGAGACCGAAACGGACGAAGCGGGTGACGGTAAGGGTGTCGCCGAGCTCTTTGCCTTTTTGCTCAAGAAGCTGGGAGATGGTGACATCCGGATCCTTCACGAAGCCTTGCTCAAGGAAGCAGGATTCAGCAAAGAACTTTGCCAATTGGCCTTTGAGGATGTTTTCGATGATATTTTCCGGTTTGCCTTGTTCAATAAGACGGACGCGGAAGATTTCCTTTTCGGCATCCACGATATCGGAAGGAATGTCTTCGCGGGAAAGGCCTTTCGGGGCGGATGCTGCGATGTGGAGGGTGAGGTTCTTGATCAGCTCCTGGAACTCAGGCTTGGAAGCGGTTTCGCTATTGGTGGTGCCGACTTCGAGAAGAACACCCACTTTGCCACCAAGGTGGATGTAAGATGCCACGATGCCGCCCGGAGCCGCATCGAAACGAACGTATTTGCGAAGCTGGAGATTTTCTCCAAGCTCTACAACCTTTACTTTGACGAAGTCACCGATATTGCTCTGGCCATGGGAGACAGCAAGTGCTGCTTCATGGTCTGCTGCATCGGAGGCTGCAAGTTTGTCCGCGATGTCAGCGACAAATGCCTGGAAGTTTTCGTTTTTGGAAACGAAGTCGGTCTCGCAGTTTACTTCGAGCAGAATGCCGGTGGATGCGGAATCGTTGACCCGGGCGGTGATGATGCCTTCATTGGCCTCACGGTCGGATTTTGCACCGGCTTTTGCGATGCCGCGCTCGCGGAGGAGTTTGATGGACGCTTCGATATCGCCGTTGGTTTCTGTGAGGACTTTTTTGCAGTCCATCATGCCGGCATTGGTTTTATCGCGAAGTTCTTTTACGATTGATGCGGTGATCATAGGTGGAAGTTTGCTAGTTGGCAGTTATAAAAGAATGGAAAAACGGAGCCGATCGACTCCGTTTTCCCAGAAATAATTAGTTTTTGCGTGCCGCAACCATGCCATCGACCAAGTTTTGGAGGATGATGCGGATTGAGCGGATTGCATCGTCGTTACCAGGGATTGGATAATCGACTTTTGCTGGGTCTGCATTGGTATCGACGATGGCGACGATAGGAATGTTGAGACGGTGTGCTTCTGCAACGGCGATGGTCTCGCGGGCGGAATCAACGATCACGATGGCGTCTGGCTTTTTGTCGAGATCACGCACACCGCGAAGGTTGCGCAGGAGTTTTTCGCGCTCGCGGCCGAGAGCTGCGAGTTCTTTTTTCGACATGGCTTTGAACTCAGGTTGTTTCTCGATGTTCTCGAGGTAGCGGAGACGCTCAACGGATTTGCGAACTGTTGTCGCATTGGTGAGCATGCCGCCGAGCCAGCGGTGATTGACAAAGTGTTGGCCGGTGGCTTCCGCAGCTTCGCGGATGGCATCCTGTGCCTGGCGTTTGCAGCCAACGAAAAGGATTTGTTTGTTTTTGCTAACGAGGTCTGCAAGGAACGCGGAAGCTTTGTCGAGCTGTTGTACAGTTTTCTCGAGGTTGATGATGTAGATGCCGCCTTTGTCCTTCATGAGGAAAGGCTTCATGCGTGGATTCCACTTTTTCGTTTGGTGACCGTAATGGACGCCTGCGTCCACCATTTCTGCGATTAGTTCGTTGACCATAATATATATTTGTTTCCCGTCTTGAAACAGATCGGGCGATTTTGAAGTCCTACCACTTGGTATTCCTGCCAGACTTCGTTGCTTTGATGTGGCTTAGCGGGGGCGCGGAGATACGTGCTCGAAAGAAAAAGGGCAAGTCTTTTCCTCGGTTTTGGCAGAGGAATAGTTGGAATGGCAGGAGTAAGGGTAGATCAGTCTTCCACGGCGAGAAATTCGGGGAAGGATCCCGGGATGCCGGCCAGACGTGGATTCGCCTCCCATTGCTCGCTTTTTCCCAGGATCCGCAGAGCGATCCGTTTGAGGGCATCCTTGCCATCGATACCCAATGGACGGGTGTTGCGAAGTCTGTCCCGCTCTTCATCCGGACGGAAAGACCACGAAAACATGATTCGAGAATCGACCATGCCAGGCTTGGCCCCATGGGTCCGCGTTTCCCCAAACCGCATGTCCGCAAGCCATACACCTTTTGCATGGGGGCGGGCAATCCACCATCCTTGCGAGAACCACTTGAGGGTTTTTATCTCTCGTTCGTTTTCGTAGGGCACAAGTGCATCGGTGTTTCTGGGGTAAATCGTCCAGCGAACGGGAGTGGAAGGCAGCTGGAAAACGGATCGATAGCCGACCCACAGTTCCTCATCCCTCTCAACAACGGATCTCCAGAGAAGGGTATTGAACGCGGTAGGGGCTTCCATTCTGCGGATATAGCTGACCTCCCGTTTTTCTAGATCGGCATCAAATGCCGCGGAGACCAGGAATTTCATGGCGATGCTGAATGCGATGTAGCCAGTGCTGAGTCCCATGCCCCAACGGAAGATTCTCCGGCGTTTTTTCAGATGTTTTTTGGTGCGGTAGAATGCCAGCCAGATAAGCGAAATTACCAGCGGCATTGTATAAAGGGGATCGATGATAAACAGATGATTGAAGGCTACCCGAGTCTCGGAAAACGGCCAAAGCACCGACGTCCCGTAGACGGTGAAGCAGTCGATCAGCACGTGGGTGGACCAGGTGAGAAAAACAAATACTCCGGCTCGGGCCGGGGTGATCTTCTGTTGTTTCCAGAGTTTAGCCAAAGGTTTTGCAAGCAGGAAGCTTGCGAGGATCATCAGTATAAGCGAGTGACTTGCCCCGCGGTGAAATACCAGCTTTTGTGCAGTATCAAGCAGTGGGCTGGCAATGACATCAAGATCGGGGAGTGTGCCAAAGAGCAGGCCCCAGATCATTGCGTTGTTTCCGAGCCTCTTGCCGAGAACGGCTTCGCCGACTGCTGCGCCAAGGGCTGCTTGGGTAAGGGAGTCCATCGCTGTTGTTTTTCCGGAGGAAATTTTTACTTGGTATTCAGATGAGCCCCGAATTCATACCAAAGTAGACGGGTGATATTGGACTCCAACGCTGGAAGTGGATCTTCAAGTGCTTCCGGTGCCGGGTTGTATGATGTTGATTTGGTAAGGTGGCCGCGGACGAGATTGAAGATGGTTTTCATCAGATCTTGGGTGAGCGTTTCGGGATCGTCTGATGTGAAGGACAATACATCGGTGGATGGGGATTTTCCTTCGCCGGTGATCCAGAGTGCGACGGGGGTGGGGGCATCGGTGGTCTGAATGGATTTCCCGATATTCAGTTTGAAGGAGAAATCCAGAAGACCGGAGCTGGCGATATTTAGCTTTTTAGTGATGTCTGTCATGACATCCGGCAGAATATCGGAAAATTTTGCTCCCGTTCCGATGTGGATGATGACCGGTTGCTTTTGCTCCGGATCGTTGTTCCAAAGAGTCAACGTGGGGCGGACCCGGCGGATGGAAAGCAGAGCGGATTGAATTTGCTCCGGGTTCGCCTGGGACAGATCGAGAACCCGCTCATAGGCTAGAAGTGCTCGCTGGAACGCGCCCTGTGACTCAAGCGCCGCAGCCAGCGCCAGTAGTTTATCGGCTCCCTCCGGAGCTCTCTCCGAATAGGTATCGAGCGTAGGCGGTGAGGAAATGTCACCGACATCCACTGGCTCAAGGATATCGGCGGGTTCATTGACTGATGGTTCTTCCTTATCGGTAGGTGGCTGGATGACTATCGAGATCGCATCGTCGACGATTTTGTTCGGAGGGAGCGATGCCTGTGCCTCAAGCCGGATTTCCTCTAATTTGGCTTCCGAAGGAGGTGTCAGAAAATCAATATCCTTTGTTCCTGTCCACCAGATGGCGAATGCGGTGATAAGACAGAGGGGAATAGCGGCGAAGAATGGAATGCGCATAGCTTGCTTGGAGAGAATGTATGTGCGCTGTCTGTGAAGGAAGCAAAGAAAAACCCCATCGGCGCGAAACCGATGGGGTTCTTGAAAAATGGCTTATCCGCGGGGATTAGCTTGCGCTCTTTACAAGAAGCGCGCGCTTGCCCACACGCTCGCGAAGGTAGTGAAGTTTTGCACGACGAACTTTGCCGCGGTTGGTAACTTCAATTTTTGCGATACGTGGTGTGTGGAGAGGGAAAACACGCTCAACACCTTCGCCATAAGAGATCTTACGGACGGTGAATGCGGAGTTGATGCCGGAACCGCCTTGGGCGATTACAAGACCTGCGAAGATCTGGATACGCTCTTTGCCACCTTCAACAACGCGGCAATGGACTTTGACTGTGTCGCCTACGTTGAATGATGCAACGTCTTCCTTGAGTTGCTCCTGTTCGATTTTTTTGATGATGTCCATGGTGGTGGTTCTTGCGGAAAAAGTGTGTTGGTTTGCGTTCGGAGAGTCTTCTCAAACGCGCGGGGCGAGATGGCTAGTGGATGGGTGCTCGTTATGCAAGAGTGAAATTGAAAATAAGCACAATTTTATGTGGGAACGTGAGTCCTTACTTTTTGTAAACGGCATTGGGATCAAAAGAGAGATCGCTCTGGGTGAATGCGAGGGCGGCAGGTGAGCCTGGAACCACTTTCCGATAGAAGCATGAATTACGGCCGGTGTGACACGCGCCGGCACCGATTTGCTCAACCACGAGAATGATCGCGTCCTGATCGCAATCGGTGCGGATTTCGACAATTTTTTGAGTGTGGCCCGAGGTTTTGCCTTTGTGCCAGATTTCCGAACGTGAGCGGGACCAGTAGACGGCTTCGCCCACTTCCAACGTGAGCTTCAGGGACTCGGCATTCATGTAGGCGAGCATCAAAGGCTCCTTGGTTGTGGCATCGATGGCCATCGCGGGAATCAAACCATCGGCATCGAATTTTGGAGCGAAGTCGCTGGATTCTTCGATCTGTGCCTTGTCTTTGCGTTCGGAGAATGTGTTGGAATCTTGCATGGCGGGGATTTGAAAGCGAACCGATGGAATTGTCGATAGATGAATCTGCGAAAAACTGCATTCCGGGGTTTCATCGGAGTTCTTGCGGTAATGGTTGATGATAGTAATCTAGGGGCCATGAGCCGACGCAGGAGAAGGAGGGAAAAAGGTGGGAAGGGCCCATGGTTCGGCAAGTTTTTGATCGTATCCGGGATACTCGTGGTTTTGCTGGCTGGTGCGGGTTACGCGGGACTTCGGGCTTATCTGCATAGTGAAAAATTCAGGAGGTTCCTTTCTGCTGAAGTGAGCCAGGCGTTGAATGTGAATGGGGATTTCCTTCCGTTTCGGTGGGATGGTCTGGCGGCTGCCACGGATGGATATTCGGGCGGCGGTGAGGATGCGGTTATTTCGTTGCGGTCTGGGCCGATCGCTACCGAAGTAGGGTTTGGCGGTATTCCGCAGGGAATATGGGAAATCAAAGCGACTGAGATTCGGAGTGTCGAGCTTGCTCTCGATATGAGGAGGTCCGGCGAAACGCATTTTGACGAGAAGGCGGACAAGCGACATAAGAAGAAACAGCCTGGTTGGGTGCCGCAGGAAGTGGAACTCGAGTCTTTGGCAATCGGCGAAGTCTCCGTGGATGCTCTCTCCGATGCCGGGCTGTTTTCCGCAAGAGGGAGTTCCCTGCGGATTTTCCCTGCCGTCAAAAAGAAATCCTACAAGGCGGAGATCGCGGGTGGTTTCCTTGATTTTCCAAATGAGCACGTGCCGCGCATGGCCATTGAGCGGATCGCGGCCACCTATGGTAATGGTAGGCTATATCTGACGAAGGCTCAGGTGAGGGCCTGGGAAAGAGGGCGGATTGAAGCCTACGGGGAGTGGGATACTATCTCCGATGAATATTCGATCGAGGGTGCTGTCCGGGGAGTCGGTTGTGAGGAAATTCTCAATGCGGATTGGAAGAAGCGACTCAGTGGAGAACTCACATCGACGTATGTGATCGACAATCGCTCGGGTTACCCTGCGGTGGAAGGCCTGCTTCATATCGAAAATGGCACGATGACGGCGCTGCCGATGCTGGATGCACTGGCGGCTTACGCGGATACCCGGCGGTTTCGGGTGCTGCAGCTTAGCGATGCGCATACCAGGTGGCGCTACGGGCAGGGTGTGCTTCAGCTCAGCGAGCTGGTTCTGGCCAGCGAAGGCCTTGTGCGTCTGGAGGGCGACTTAACAATCCAGGGCGAGAACATCGAAGGGCGCTTCCGGCTCGGGATTGTCCCGGGCATTCTGTCGCGGATTCCCGGTGCGGAAACGGATGTGTTTGTAGCTGGAGAGGAAGGACTTTTATGGACGTGGGTGCGCGTCACCGGCACTCTGGATGATCCGGATGAGGATCTCACAGCACGATTGCTGGAGGCTGCCGGGATGCGAATGTTTGAGCGTCTTCCCGAGTCCGGGGAGAGGGTCCTGAAATTCACAGATTCCGTGCTGGGGGAAAAATCGGACGAGGTCATAAAAAAGGGACTCAAATACCTGGATAAGAGTGACAGGGTTCTAGAAGAGGCCGGCGATATTCTGGACATTCTTCTGGGGGACTGACTGAAATTCTGTTTTTTCCTGTGATCGGGATGATCCGACTCAGGGGTATATTTACTAATTTGGCATCTCTGCGAATGTCTGAGGAACAGATTATGTATATTGGCTGATTAATTGTCATTTTCGCGCGGTCTGAGAGCTAATTACTTGAAAGATTATGGTGCAGCTCCGCTTATATGGGGTTTCGCTCTGCACGCGGCGCGAGTGAATCCTCGGCAAAAGGAAGCCGAGTCTATTTTGTCCAACCCTACTAAAATGAGATACAGGAAATTAGTTTTTATCGGTGCCACGGCGGCATTTAGTGCCACGGCGATAGCCATCCCGGAAGGATGGACGATCACGGAGTTTGCTTCCCCTCCCGAGGCCGAGTATCCCACTGCTGTTTCTGCGGCAGCCAACGGTGATGTGTATATTTCATCGGACCGAAACGGCTCACTGGACAGAAATCCCGAATACGGGAAAATCGTTCGCGCCACTGATACTGATGGTGATGGCAAGGCTGACGATTTCCAGGATTTTGTGCCGCACGTCACTAGTCCCCGTGGAGGACATTATGTAGGCAATACCTTTTACCTTATTCATCCGCCATATCTCAGCTCATACCGCGATACCAACGGAGACGGAGTGGCGGATGAGAATAAAGTTTTGGTGAAAGGCTTTGGTTGGGGAGTGGAGCACTCCCGGGGTGCGGACCATACAACAAACGGAGTTCGCATGGGCATTGACGGATGGCTCTACGTGGCAGTTGGGGATTACGGGATGCCGGATGCGGTAGCTGCCGATGGATCCCGCTTTACCCTTTGGGGAGGCGGTGTCGTCCGCGTTCGTCCCGATGGCTCGGAAATGGAACCCTATGCAGTCAATGTGCGTAATATTTGTGATATCGCGATCACTCCCACAATGGATCTATTCTCGCGTGACAATACCAATGACGGAAAAGGTTGGAACACCCGTTTCCACCATTACGTGCCAATGGGGGATCACGGTTATCCGCGCTTGTATCAAAACTTCGCCGAGGAGATTGTCACGCCACTTGCCGATTTTGGCGGAGGCTCGGGCACTGGAGCGCTTTCTCTGAATGAGCCGGGCTTTCCCGAGAAGTTTTCTGACGGGATTTTCACCTGTGACTGGACAACCGGTAACGTCTACCTGCACCCGATGCAGAAAGAAGAGGCGACCTTCCGCATCGATCAGGAAGTTTTCCATCAGTTGAGCCGTGCGATCGATATCGATGTTGATGGCTCGTCCCGGCTGTATGTGGCGGACTGGAGAAACGGAAGGTTCAGATACGAGCCTGAGCTGGAGATAGGGATGGTTCAGCAGATCCTGCCACCGGATTGGAAGGAAAGGAAATTCCCTGATCTGAAGGCGATGGATGATTCTAGCCTGGCGGATCAAATTGGCTCGGACAGTGCAGTGCTTCGTCTGGAAGCGCAGCGTGAAATGATCTTGCGCGGTAAGAAAGACGTGTTTGGGAGTAAGCTGATCGCACTCGCAACCGACTCTTCGGCACACCTTTTCAATCGGGTCGCCGCGATTTTCACCTACAAGCAAGTCTTCGGTTCCGATAGTAGCAAAGAGCTTGTCTCTATGGCTGATGACAGTGTGATCCGTGAGTTCGCTCTGCGTGCATTGGCGGACCGCAAGTCGGAGCTGGAAAATGTGCCTGCGGAAATTTTTGTGAAATATCTCAACGATGAAAATCCACGGGTCCGCGTGCAGGTTCTCAACGGTTTGGCCCGTCTCGGTGCCAAAGAGACAGCTCCAGCGATTATTGCTTCGATGGCAAACGCGGACCTGGATCCCGGCACCATCGGAGAGCCGGAGCGCCGCATCGTGCCACACGTGGCAATCAAGGCGCTGGCGAAACTCGGTGCGGATGAGGCCTGCCTTGCAGCGGTGGAAGAGAGTTCCACACGTGGGATCGCATTGCGTGCCCTTCAGGAAATGCACACCGACACCGCAGTGGATGGCTTGATCGACCTACTGAACAACAGCTCTGACCAAGAGGTGCAGCTAGGTGCTCTGGAAACGCTTTCGCGTCTATTTTACAAAGAGGATGAATGGGATCTGAAGGAATGGTGGACCACACGTCCGGACGATCGCGGGCCGTATTTCCGTCCGGTTGAATGGGCGGCGACCGAGCGTATTCGTGCGGCAATCGAAGATGGTTTTTCCAAGGTCCCCGAGGAAAAGCGGAATGCCTTTATCTCCCACCTTGCAAAGAACCGCATTTCTGTAACATCGCTCGATATCAAGGGGCTGGATCCTTTGATGCTTGCCCTCTCCGAATCGGAGCCAAGCGAAGCAAATATCCATCTCTTGTCCGATGCCGCAATGGATTCAGAGCGGGATTGGGAGCAGAGACTACTTGCTTACCAGGCCGTCGGAAAGGCGCCTTCGGAAAAATCAGTGCCGGCGCAGATCAAAATTCTGGCGAAATGGGTGGATGAAGGTAGGCAGGAAGCAGAGAGCCCTCTCACAGACTTCGTGAACGATACTCGCCGTGGTCTGGAACTGAAAATCATCGATGAAGTCGCCAAAAAGGGCAATGACACCGAGAGTATGATCGCATGGAAAGTCATGCTGACCATCAATAAGAGCCCTCTCGCCAAGGCGAACTTCAAAGAGCATGTGGAAAAAATCCTTGCGAAAAATCCCATGGAAATCGGGCTTTTCCTCGCAATCGCCGATATGAAGCTCTCCGGCTACGAGCAACAAATCGATGCCGCGCTCAACAGCGACAATAGCAAGACCATCCAAGCAGCCGAGCGCGCGAAGGCGGCGGGTGTTTCCACCGGGGGTAACGAACAAAAAGTGGGCGCAATGAAGCCGGAAGAAGTTACCAAATACGCGATGGAAAACAAAGGTGATGTCAAGAATGGCGAACGTCTCTTCGTCTCGCAAGGCTGCATCGCATGTCATGCGATTGATTTGAAGGCAGTCCAGAAAGGGCCGTTCCTTGGCTCCGCGGGTGCGAAGTTTGAGCGCAAATACCTCATCGAATCCATTTTGGACCCCAATGCAGTTGTCGCCCAGGGTTTCCAGACTGAGATCTTCACTCTGAACGATGGCACCTCTGTGATGGGCTTTGTGACCAAGGAAGAAGATGACCTGGTGGAAGTCCGTGATATTGCAGGGCAGGTCACTCAGGTGAAACGTTCTGAAGTCAAGGACGAGAAACATTTGCCCCAGTCCATGATGCCACCGGGTCTCGGCGCTCCATTGGGAATCAAGGAATTCACGGATCTTATCGAATATCTCAACTCGCTCAAAGAAATTGGCGGCTGACTTTTCTGAAAAGCGATTATGATGATTACGCTTGATTATAAATGATTATGAAAAATTCTACTAAATTGTTGGCAGCTACCCTGGCTGGTCTTTTTTCCCTACCACTTGCGCATGCTGAAACAAAGCCGCTCAGAGCTTTGTTACTCACCGGTGGTTGCTGCCATGATTACAAGGTGCAAAAAGACCTGCTGAAAAAAGGAATCGAAGAGCGGGCAAATATCGTCGTGGATCAGATCCATACAGATAACAATACCACAGCTCCCGATTTGCCGATCTATGGCATGCCGGAATACGCCAAAGGCTATGATGTCGTGATTCACGATGAATGTGCGGCAGGTATCTCGGATGACGCCGTGGTGAAAGCGGTTCTGGCCCCGCACAAAGCAGGAATTCCCGGGGTAAACCTTCATTGCTCCATGCATTCCTATCGCATCGGTGATTTCAAAAAGAAAGTCACAGAGCTGGGCACACCGACCTCGCAGTGGTTTGAATATCTAGGCATCCAGTCGACCGGCCATGGCAAGAAGACGCCAATTTCCATCGTGTTCACCGATGTGGAACATCCCATCACGAATGGTGCTGCCGACTGGACGACAGGCGATGAAGAGCTTTACAACAATGTGACGGTTTTCAAATCAGCCCATGCCCTGGCGAAGGGACAGCAAGGTGATGACGAATTCGTGGTGGCATGGACCAATGATTATCAGGGGACCCGGGTTTTCAGCACGACCATCGGACACATGAACGAAACTGTCGGAGATCCGCGTTATCTCGATCTGGTCACCCGTGGAATTCTCTGGGCTTGCGGAAAAATCGATGAAAAAGGTGGCATTGCGGAAGGTTACGGCCTTGAAAATGTAGAACCATAGAATGTTTCCTTAGCTGGAAGCTTGGCTGGATTTCTTTCCGGCCAGGCTTCGGTCCAAGGGGCGATCTCTCCCACTCGGCATCCATGCAGAACAGCTGTTTTGCTGATTGCGGTGTCCTACACAAGAGCTTGGAAGCCGTATTGATCCCCCAGAGACCGATGGAGGTGGCTGGAAGGGCCCTCCGCACCCAATCAATTCAAAACTCAAAAATCATGGTGAAAAAATTAGCATCCATTTTATTCTGCCTGGTCGCTGCGAGCGCGGCCCAAGCGAGACAGCCGAACATTATTTATATTCTTGCCGATGATTTAGGCTACGGAGACGTAAGCTATAATGGCCAGGACAAGTTCAGGACACCAAATATCGATGCTCTGGCAGAGCAAGGTATGCGGTTTACGAATCACTATTCCGGTAGTGCGGTATGCGCTCCATCCCGCGCTAGCTTTCTAACCGGGCGCCACACGGGAAATGCTCCCGTCAGGGGGAACGCGGAGCACCCGCCGGAAGGCCAGACACCGATGCCCGAGGACACGTATACCTTGGCGCATCATCTGAAAAAAGCGGGTTATAAAACCGGGATTTTTGGAAAATGGGGGCTCGGATATCCAGGCAGTGTTAGCGAGCCACTGAAAATGGGTTTTGATAAATTCTACGGATATAACTGCCAGTATCTGGCTCACAGCTATTATCCGGCGTGGCTGTGGAACGATGACAAACGTGAATTCCTATGGGGGAATGTTGGCTCTTTCTCCAAAGATTATGCCCCGGAATTCATCCATAAGCAGACTCTGGATTTCATTCGTGAGAATAAGGATAAGCCATTTTTCTGCTACTATGCGTTGGTCCAACCACATGCGGACATGATCGCTCCAGAGGAGTATATGGAAAAATATCGCGGGAAGTTTCTTCCGGAGTTCGAGTACAAGGAGGATTATTACAAAGGGCAGCCGGAAGGACATGCCGCGTTTGCCGCGATGGTCAATGTCCTTGATGACTATGTTGGTGAGCTGGTAGCGGAGCTGAAAGAACTGGGTATCGCAGAAGATACATTGGTGATTTTCACATCGGACAACGGTGCTCACGAAGAAGGCGGGGCAGATCCGGTATATTTTGACTCCAGCAGTGGTAGACGGGGGTTCAAACGCGATCTCTACGAAGGCGGAATTCACGTGCCTATGGTCGCGAGCTGGCCTGGAAAAATTGCGGCAGGTAGTGAATCGGATCAGATCTCAGCATTTTGGGATATGTTACCCACCTTCGCCGAGCTCGCAAATGAGCCGTTAACCGTTGAGACGGATGGGGTATCGATTGTGCCGACCCTGTTGGGAGAAGACGGGCAGAAACAACACGATTTCCTCTATTGGGAATTCCACGCGAAAAAAGGAATGGTTGCTATTCGCAAGGGAGATTGGAAAGGGGTGCGTTATGATGTATCGGTGGATCCTGATTCACCGCTGGAACTCTACAATATCGCCAAAGATCCGGGTGAAAAAAACAACGTCGCTGCCGAACATCCAGAGATGGTGGAGGAATTTAACAAATTCATCAAACAATCCCACACCACGTCTCCGAATCCGGAATGGAATTTTCCGACTTCCGGTAAAAAGAAAAAATAGGTGTTTCCGCGGATAGGACCGATTCTATTTGGCAAAAGAGCGCTGGCGGTTGGCTGGCGCTCTTTTTGTTGGGGATACGAGGCGGAACCGGGATTCATTTTTTCATAGCCAGTGGCTAACAATGCGCTCAGAGAATGGATCATGATCAACGGGGCGGAGCAAAAACATATCGCAATCATTGGAGGCGGAGCCGCTGGGTTCTTTGCCGCGATCACTGCCGCAGAGGCGGACCCATCGGCGCAAGTCACGATTTACGAGCGCACCCAGCGGACGCTCTCGAAGGTCAAAATCTCCGGTGGCGGGCGCTGTAACGTTACCCACAATTGCTTCGAGCCAGCAAAGCTGATCGCCAATTACCCTCGTGGAGCGCGTGAATTGCGCGGAGCATTCCATCGGTGGCAGCCGCAGGATACGGCGGACTGGTTTTCCCGGCGCGGAGTGATGCTTAAAAGCGAACCGGATGGACGGATGTTTCCGGTAACTGATAGCTCCCAGACGATTATCGATTGTTTTCATACCGCTGCGCGCGATGCCGGTGTAGAGCTACGTCTTGGTGTGGGATTGGAATCGCTCGATCACGATGTTTCAGGTAGATTCCTACTTTCATTGAGCGACGGGAGCTGTAGTAATGCGGATTCGGTATGTATTGCCACCGGTTCATTGAAGGCTTCCTCTTTGACTCGCGCGATCGAGGCAATTGGCCATAGAATTGAACCTCTGGCTCCATCATTGTTTGCGTTTAATGTATCCGACCCCCGCACGGAAGGGCTTTCCGGGCTCTCGGTGCAGAAGGCACGTGTGCATGTATTGCCAAAAGGACAGGCGCAGGTGGGGCCCGTATTGATCACTCATCGTGGCTTCAGTGGGCCGGGCATTCTCCGGCTCTCCGCCTGGGAAGCGCGGAACTTACAGGAAAGCGGATATCATTTCAAAATTTCCATCAACTGGCTCAATGATGCTTCCGAAGGGCAGTTGCGTGAGACTTTCGGCAGTCTCCGCAAACGATCGGGAAAAACAGCTGTGAAAAAGAGCGTTTTCGAGGGGATTCCCCGCAGGCTGTGGGAGCGTCTCGTTGCGGCAGCGGGCATTGGCGAGGAAATGCAATGGGCGCAGCTGGCAAAGGAGCAAGAGACCGCACTGATCAGGGAATGCATCGATGGCTGCTATGATATCAAAGGAAAGACCTCGAACAAGGACGAGTTCGTGACCTGTGGCGGAGTGAACCTGAAGGAAATCAATTTCAAACGGATGGAAAGCAAACTGGTTCCAAACCTTCATTTTGCCGGAGAATGCCTCGATATTGATGGAATCACCGGAGGTTTCAACTTCCAGGCAGCCTGGACAGGTGGCCGCTTGGCCGGTCTGGCAATGGCTGGTATCGATTCATAAAAAAGAGGGACCTCTCCGGATGGAAGAAGTCCCTTTTTCAAGAAATGTTATCTAGTCTTTCTTTTTAAGAAGAGGGAAGAGAACTACGTCTCGAATAGTAGGAGCACCGGTGAGCATCATGACAAGGCGATCGATGCCGATGCCGATGCCACCTGCCGGTGGCATGCCATGCTCCAGAGTCTCGATGAAATCATAGTCGACTTTTTGTTCTTCCTCGCCGCCGGCCTGGTGTTCGAGACGTTGCTTCTGCACATCGGGATCATTGAGCTCCGAGTAACCCGGAGAGATTTCCTGGCCATTGATGATGAGCTCATAGACCTCCACGGTTTTCCCGCCGGGAGTGACTTTGGCAAGCGGGATGAGCTCGCTAGCGACGCGGGTGACAAAGCAGGGATCGAAGGTGTGCTCTTCGACTTTCTTCTCGAATACTTGCTGGATGACCTCGTAATCCTCCATGTTTTCGGAAAGCTGGATGCCAAGCTCTTCGCATTTTGTGCGCCGTTGCTCCGGAGTGATCTCAAAGAAATCCTCACCGGCGGCTCCTTTGATCAGATCGTGGTAATTGGCCCGTTTCCACGGACGTTCGAGATTGATGGTGCGTATGACTTCACCCTCCTCGTTCTTGTGCTCGATCTGCAAGCCACCGCAGAATTTCTGTGCGAGATGACAGGTCATTTCCTCCACCAGATTTGCCATTTCCTCGAAATCGCTGAAAGCCCAATAGGCCTCCAGCATAGTGAACTCGGGATTATGACGGCGGGAGATACCTTCGTTGCGGAAGTTCCGGTTGAGCTCGAACACCTTGGTGAAGCCGCCGACCAACAGTCTTTTGAGAAATAGCTCTGGGGCGATGCGCAGGGTCAGCGGCATGCCGAGCGCGTTGTGATGAGTCTCGAAAGGACGGGCCGCTGCTCCACCGGCTACAGACTGGAGCATGGGAGTTTCCACTTCGAGAAAGCCGCGCTCGTGGAGGAAGCTACGGATTTCCGCAAGCATGCGGGAGCGTGTGATGAAGAGTGACGCGCTCTCCGGATTTCCGATGAGATCGAGGTGCCGCTTACGGTATTTTGTCTCACGGTCCGTCAAGCCATGGAACTTGTCCGGCATAGGGCGGAGGGATTTGGAGAGCACGGTGAAGCTGTCTACCTTGATCGTCGGTTCCCCGGTGCGGGTAAGGAAAGTTTCACCAGACACGCCGATCCAGTCGCCGCGATCAATGCATTTCCAAATGGCGGCTTGAGTTTCATCAAGACCTTTGATGCTAAGGTAACCCTGGATTGAGCCGTGGGCGTCACCGATGCTGAAAAAAACCGATTTACCCATGTCGCGAAGCGCAATAATGCGTCCTGCGGTGGTAACCTGCCTACCCTCGGTAAAGTCTGCGCGGAGATCCGCTGGTGTTACCGTAGTTTCAAAACGAGCTCCAAATGGATCCACCCCAAGCTCGCGGAGCTTAGCGAGTTTTTCGCGGCGGACTGCGATCAATTCGGCTTCGGTGGACTGGGGTTGTGGGGTGGCTTCGCTCATGTCGCGTTTGCAGTAATTGATGTAAGCGAGCCCGGCAAGCATATCGTGAGAGAAGCTGTAGACTCCTGACTTCTTGTTAAGCTTAAGTATCAAGCGGGGAGAGGTATTCATTATTAGCGTTATATAAGTGGTCATTTATAGCTAACCAAAGTGTCGTTGATAGTTCTTGCTTAGGGAGTTAGGTAGTGTTTGATGTTGTATTGTTATGACTGTTTCCATGAGTTTTCCCATAGCTTCCATCGATGGCGCACGCCCGGTGTTCATGATTGTGATGGGGGTTTTCCTGATGATTGTCGCCTGGCGGATGGCGAAGGACCTCAGGGGCTGGTCGGCACGACTCATCGTGGGCGGGGCATTTTTACTCGGGCTAGGTTATGCGATGTTGCTGCCGATGTATGACGCGGGGCTTATCGAACGGTTTCACTCCCGGGCGACCATGCAGGATCCTGCAGCGGCGCTGGCGTGGCATGTGGTAAAGATTCTGGTCATGAACTGTGGTTGGCTTGTCTTCGGGCTAGGCGTGGGAATTCACTCTGGACTGTTTGTCGTGCCTGTCGCGCAACAGGTCCCAGCTACCGAGAAATCCAAACTCGCAAGAACTCATGAATCCGTTGCTTGAAGCAATCGTCACAAACGGGCTGGTCTTCGATGCCCTGGGGATTATCGGACTCGGAGTTCTGGCTCTGGCCGCACTGAAGCTGACGAAAAGCGAAAGATCCTGGGGTGGATCGATGATGGCTTATGGTGCTGTGGCATTATTGGCGGCACGGGTTTTCATTCTACTCTATCCTTTTTTCGGCTCGGACGATTTCCTGCATGCCATCGGGCCGATCGGGACTTCTCTGACAATCGCCCTGCCGCCTCTTTTTCTCACCTTTGGGCTGGCCGGAGTGGTTTGGGGGCTATGGGGGCATGAGAAATGGATGAAGAGCCGGGACTGAGTGCTAGCGCCGCGCATGGAATCCCAAGCGTGGTCTGGGTTCTTGACACTTTCCGGTCTGCGGATGACTATCCAATGACGACAGGGGAGCCATTCGAACGAAAGGCCGAGATTTTCCGGCGCGCGGAAAAAACCCTTCGAACCTGAAGCGGATCATGCCGCCGGAGGGAGTCGGGGAGGCTAGGTCCTTTCTTGTTTCCATCGGTGTTTGGTTTCGCGGAATTTTCCTCAAAACTTTCTAAAACGAACACAGAAAACGATCATGATCAGCCCAGACGAAACCACAGGCAGCGAAAACACCAGTCACGATGAGTCCCGTGCGCCCCTCCCGGCCTCAACCCGAGTATATGTGCAGGGAGAAATGCATCCGGAAGTCCGCGTGCCAATGCGCGAGATCGCGCTGAACGATACCAAATCCTTCAACGGACGTATTGAACAAAACGAGCCTGTGCGGGTTTATGATTGTTCCGGACCCTGGGGTGATCCGGAGTTTCAAGGTTCTTCCGAGGAAGGTCTACCGGCTCTGCGCCGGGAGTGGATTCTGAAACGCGGGGATGTCGAAGCATACGACGGGCGAGAGGTCCAGCCGCAGGATAATGGCTATCTCACAGAGAAGCACGCGGAGTTTGCCTCGAAATCGGAACGCGCTAACCGTTTCATCGAATTTCCCGGACTGACTGCGGAGCGCCGTAAACCACTGCGCTCAACCGGCAAGCCGGTCACCCAGAAATGGTATGCGGATAACGGCATCATCACTCCGGAAATGGAGTTCATCGCAATCCGTGAGAATATGCGTCGCGCACAAATCGCGGACATGAAGGATGATATTCTCCGCAATGATCTTGAGAAGCAGCACGCAGGTTCCCACCAGTCTCCGGATAGCCCCTACACTCCTGGCATTTTCAAGCGGTTTCCGCAGCGTATCCCCGCGGAAATTACTCCGGAGTTCGTGCGCAGCGAAGTCGCTGCGGGGCGGGCGATTATCCCGCTGAATATCAATCACCCGGAGTGTGAGCCAATGATCATCGGACGGAATTTCCTCGTTAAAATCAACGCAAACATCGGCAACTCGGCGGTTGCTTCCTCCATTGAAGAGGAAGTGGAAAAAATGCGGTGGGCGACGAAATGGGGTGCGGATACTGTGATGGATCTTTCCACAGGTAAGAATATCCACGCGACACGCGAATGGATCCTCCGTAACAGCCCGGTCCCAATCGGCACGGTGCCGATCTATCAGGCGCTTGAGAAAGTGAACGGCAAAGCTGAGGATCTCACCTGGGAGCTATACCGTGACACACTCATCGAGCAAGCGGAGCAGGGAGTGGACTATTTTACGATTCACGCGGGCGTTCTCCTCCGCTTTGTGCCGATGACCGCCAGCCGCATGACGGGGATCGTTTCCCGTGGCGGGTCCATCATGGCAAAGTGGTGTCTCTCGCATCATAAAGAGAATTTCCTATACACTCATTGGGATGAAATTTGTGATATCTGCGCCGCCTACGATGTGAGCTTCTCGATTGGTGACGGGCTTCGCCCCGGCTCGGTAGCGGATGCGAACGATCAAGCCCAGTTTGGCGAGCTTCAGGTGCAGGGTGAACTCACTACCCGTGCCTGGGCGAAGGGTTGCCAGGTCATGAATGAAGGCCCTGGCCATGTGCCCATGCACATGATTGAGGAAAACATGGCCAAGCAGCTCGAGTGGTGCCACGAGGCTCCGTTTTATACGCTCGGGCCTCTGACTACCGATATTGCTCCGGGTTACGACCATATCACCTCAGGAATTGGTGCTGCGATGATCGGCTGGTATGGCTGCGCGATGCTTTGCTACGTAACTCCGAAAGAACACCTTGGATTACCGAACAAGAAAGATGTGAAAGACGGCGTAATCACTTACAAGCTTGCGGCACATGCAGCGGATTTGGCAAAAGGTCATCCGGGTGCTCAATACCGTGATAACGCGCTTTCGAAGGCACGCTTTGAGTTCCGCTGGGAAGATCAGTTCAATCTCGGGCTTGATCCGGAAACAGCTCGCGAATTCCACGACGAGACTCTTCCGCAGGAAGGCGCAAAGACCGCTCACTTCTGCTCCATGTGCGGACCTCACTTCTGCTCGATGAAGATCTCGGAAGACGTCCGGCAGTATGCTGCGAACCAAGGCATTTCCGAGCAGGAAGCTCTGGAAAAAGGTATGGAGGAGAAATCCAAGGAATTCGCCGAAGCAGGTGCGGAAGTTTATGTGAAGGCGTAGACCTCACCGATGGTTTCTGTCTTAAAATGACAAACGGTCTCCGCTTTCCAGGCGGAGGCCGTTTTTTCGTATCTCCCAAGAATTGGCTGATGCGCATATTCTTGAATTTTATTGCACCAAAAGGCAGATGGGAACTATGGGGACGTGCAGCGGCTGAGATTGGCCCAGAACCGGCAGTAAATTCTGCTGAACAAATCACCGGAAATTTACCAATGGCTTTCACACCCAGCAAAGATCTCAAAAGACGAGAACGTGAGCAGAAAAAGCTCAACAAACGTTTAGCGCGCGAAGAAGCGAAATTCGAGAAACTCGAGGCCCAACGTGCAGCCGAGCAAGCGGCATTGGAGGACACCTCCAATATGACAGAGGAAGAGCTTCAGGCAAAAATGGAAGCCGACTTCGAAGCCGAGCTTGAGGCTGAAGCCGCAGCAAAGCGGGAAGCAGAATAACATTGATCTCTTGTGAGATCGATTGCCCGCGATCTTGAGAGCAGCTTGTTGGTTGCCAGGAAAGTGTTTTTCGGATCAGGTGATTAAAACCGGAAGCCCCCCAGGTTGGGGACTTCTATCACCTAACGCATTGTTTCGAGCCTACTCTCCTCGCGAAACCGAAGAGCGAAGGGATTTTACTGCAAATTTTGCAATTTACCGTCAAGCAAGGCCTTGGGCTTGCCTGCGGATATAGAGAATGACTATAGCAATTCATGTCATCGGCTAAGATCATGGAAAGGCTGAGCGCTCCCCCCTAATTGTATGAATAAAGAGTTACTAATTCTCATTGCCGAGGCCGTAGCGGTTTATTTCCTCGTATTGCTCTCGCATTCGTTGAGAAGTCGGCTTGGGTTAGCTCACTTCTACGCGTTAATCGGGAGCTTGACCGCGGTAATGGTTTGGACGACTGATGCCGGTGTCCGGGTGGAATTGGGAGGATTATCCCTATGGGTGGGGTCGACGGTCTTTTACACGGCTCTGTTGCTGGGAGTTTTTGTCGTTTATGTGTTCGATGGTCCGCGCGCTACAAGGATCGCCATTTCCACGATTGTCGGAGTGTCAATTATGGTCCCCATCGTTACATTTATTTTGCATCTGCAGATACGTTTGGCGGGTGACGCGACAGTGAATTATTTTCCACCCCAGAGTCTGCGGATATATTCCGCCTCAATATTCGCGGCATTCGCGGATTTGGTTTTTCTAGCGATTGCCTGGGAATTTCTGGGGAAGCCCCGCTTCAAGGTTAGATTAATGGCCCGCTCCTTTTTTACCCTGTTGGGTGTGCTTTGGCTTGATGTTTTATTATTTTCATCCGGAGCATTCGCCGGGACGCCGGGATACCTCGAGACCATGTCGGGGACTTTTGTGAGTCGCTTGGTGATTTGTGTTTTCGCGTTTCCATTCTTATACATTTACATCCGCTGGCAGAATCAAAAATGCGGGATGGAGATAGAGAACCGCCCTCTTCTGGCAATTTTGAGAGAAGTGACAGAGGTGCGCATGGAGCTGAGTCTAGCCCAGCAGGAAATCGAGCGGCGGAAGCAGCTGGAGAAGGACAAGGAAGGATTGATCGGCTCTTTGAGAAACGCTCTGGACGAAGTGAAAATCCTGCGTGGAATTCTGCCAACTTGCTCGTATTGCAAGGATATCCGTGACGATGAAGGACATTGGCATCAGCTCGAAACCTATATCCAGGTTCATAGCGAAGCGAAGTTCAGCCATAGTATCTGCGATGAGTGCGAAAAAAAGCATTTCCCGGACTTTGAGAAGAAGGAAACGAAGCATTGCGAATGATCGAAGTGGTGTGCGGTATTGTTGAAGCGCGCGATGGGAGAATCCTCGCCTGTCGCCGAGGGCTCGATCGGCATCTGGGCGGCCTCTGGGAATTTCCCGGAGGCAAGGTTGAGCCCGGCGAGACCGGAGAAGATGCTCTGATTCGTGAACTCAGGGAAGAATTGCAAATCGATGTGGAGGTAGGAACCGCCCTGCGGTCAGCCGTGGAGTGGACCGATGGGCAGGTCTCCATCCGGCTACGCGGGTATTGGTGTCGTATTTCAGATAATGCGAGTCCTTTCGCTTTGGAACATGAGGAACTGAAGTGGTGCACTTGCGACGAGTTGAAAACCCTCGATTGGGCTGAAGCGGATATCCCGTTGATGACGGAAATATCTGCCAGTTTCCGATAGCCACCCGGCGGGCGATGACGACCAAGCTCTGTTTTTTTTGACAAGAGGGTGGCGGAAAGGCTATCTCGCTGCCGACTGAGTTTTTGTAGAAAACTTTTACCAATCTATTCCTATTATACCATGAGCGAAACAACGACAGAGAAGCATGTGTTCCAAGCAGAAATCCAGCAGTTGCTCGAACTGGTGGTGCACTCACTTTATACCGACAAAGACATTTTCCTCCGGGAGCTGATCTCGAATGCTTCGGATTCGATGGAAAAAGTCCGTCATCTCGAAGGGACGGAGAAGAACTTCAAGGACGCCGGAGACGAGCTCCAGATCACCCTGGAAATGGATAAGGAGGCGAAAACGATCACCCTGACGGATCGTGGGGTAGGGATGACTCGTGAAGAGTTGGTGGAAAATCTGGGGACGATCGCGCATTCCGGCACAAAGGCATTTTTACAGCAGATGAAGGAATCCGGCGGCAGCCCGGCAGGACTAATCGGCCAATTTGGAGTAGGCTTCTATTCAGCATTCATGGTTGCGGACAAAGTGGAGGTTTACAGCCGCTCGTGGAAAGAAAATGGAGAAAACCTCCGCTGGGAGAGCGATGGAAAAACCGGCTATGAGATCGAAGAAGTCGGCGAATTACCGCGCGGTGTGAAAATCGTTCTGCACCTGAACGAAAGCAGCGTGGATTTTGCCGAAGAGTTCCGCGTCAAGAGCCTCATTGAGCGCTATAGCAATTTTGTAGGTTTTCCGATCTTGTTGGATGGAAAGCGCATCAACGAGGTTGAGGCTCTCTGGCTGAAAAACAAATCCGAAGTCTCCGAAGAGCAGTATAAAGCCTTTTACCAATTTGCCTGCAAGTCCTTCGATGAGCCAGTTTACCGCATGCACTTTAGTGCGGACGCACCCATTTCAATTAATTCCCTGATTTTTGTTCCCGGCGAAAATCCGGAGAAGATGGGCTTTGGAAAAGTCGATGGTGGCGTTTCGCTCTATTGTAAAAAAGTCCTGATCGATCCGGAGCCAAAAGGTCTCCTTCCCGAGTGGCTCCGTTTTGTAAAAGGCGTTGTCGACAGTGCGGACCTTCCATTGAATATCTCCCGTGAGACAATGCAGGACAGCGCGCTTGTCAAAAAGCTCAACAACGTTCTTAGCAAACGTATCATCAAAATGTTTGAGAAGGAGGCAAGTGCGGACCCCGCGAAATATAGGGATTTCTACAAAAAATTCGAGCGCTTCTTCAAAGAAGGAATTGCAACTGACTTCGCGAACAAGGACGCGCTTGCAAAACTGCTTCGTTTTGAAACCTCCATGACTGATGCCGGAGAGGTCTGCAGCTTGGTGGATTATGTCGGGCGCATGAAGGATGGTCAGGAAAAGATTTATTTCCTCGTCGGTCAGAATCGGGATCAGATCGAAAGTGGCCCTTATGTTGAGGCCTTCAAGGCACGGGGGCTGGAAGTCATCTATTTCACCGACGCCGTGGACGAATATGTGGTCGATGCCCTCGGTGAATTTGACGGCAAGAAGCTCGCCTCCATCCGCCATGCCGGTGTTGAACTGGATGATATGGAGAAGGATGGTGATGCGCTTTCCGAGGAGGAAGTCACAGGTCTTTGCGAATTCCTTGCTTCCGAGCTGGGCGAAAAAGTATCCAAGGTTTCCGGAGGTAAGCGCCTCGTGGAAAGTCCGATCATCGCCCTGGTTCCAGAGGACGGAATGAGCCCGCAGATCCGTCAAATGATGAAGGCCATGGATGAAAATTTCAAAGATGAGGTAAAAGTCGAGCTTGAGATCAATCCACGTCACCCGCTGATCAAAAAGCTTGCACAGAGTAAATCGAGCTCCCCTGAAACGGCAAAACTAGTTGCAGCGCAGCTTCTGGATAACGCGCTTATTTCGGCCGGCCTGCTGGATGATGCCAGGGATACCATTCAGCGCATGAACAGTCTGATGGAGAAAGCGATGGCTTGATCCCGATCGACAATAGGTAAATATACCGTTGTGAATAACTTGGGAAAAGCTGGTTATTCACTGCAATTCACCTAGCTCCGTATTGAGTTTTTTAAGCTCATCCGGGGCTAGTTTTTTTTCGACTGGATCAAAATGGATGTGGATAATTGTGAATAAGTATGCGTTTTACTGAAATTTGGGTTTATTGTAACTGACTGATAATCAAGTGTTAGTGTGACTTGCCAAGAGCTGTTCAGAATTCTTCCCAAGTTATTCACAATTGGGAATGTGAAGCTTTTGACGATCCGGAAAGACCTGGAAAACAGCGGATTGAGTGGAATTGTGAATAACTTGTGAGCTCTTTACGGCTTATGTGGGCATGTTCCTGCCAGGATTGAATGATTGACTGCAAATTATGGAGTCGTATCTTCCTACAAATCCAAAATTTATGAAATCGTTACACTGTATTATTCTCTCGCTAGCACTTGCCGTGCCTTTACACGGACAAGCGGCTAAACCCAGGCCTCAGGACAATCCGGAGTTTTTGGAGAAGGCGGCGCTGAAAATCGATTTTCATATCGCGTCTTTCTACCGGAAGAAGAAGCTACCTGTCCCGGACGTTACGGATGATGCGACATTCCTTCGTAGGGCATTCCTGGTGGCGATTGGACGGATTCCAACCGCGGAAGAGGCGCTGGCGTTTCTGGAGATTGAGGATGAGAACAAGCGGGCGGACCTGGTGAATTACCTGATGAATTCAAAAGGTTACTCAAGCCACATGACGAACTGGGCGTTCGATCTGCTTCGTCTCCGCGACGAGCGCACTGGGGGGCAGGCCAATACAGAACCATACCGGGAATGGATCCGCTCCGCGATGGATGAGAATATGCCGTGGGATGATTTTGTTACAGAACTATTGACCAGCTCGGGGAATGGATGGGATCCGAAATCGGCGGCCGTCGGCTATTATACAATCGATAAAGGAATGCCGCTGGATAATTTGTCCAATTCCATGCGGATTTTCACCGGTGCGCATATGGAGTGTGCACAGTGTCATGATGATCCATTCGGCGAAACCGAACGGCGTGATTTCTATCATCTCGCAGCATTTACCAATGGTCAGGACACCATTAACGAACGCTATTTCAAAAAATTGTGGGATGAGATCCGTGCAAACAACACCGGGGGGAGTGTGGAATTTGATGTGGGTCGCTTGTTTTTGGATAGGATCTATGGGATGTCCCTGCGGGGCGGGGGAGAAGGAAAGATCAAATTACCGGATGATTATCAATACCGTGATGGCGATCCAGGCGAGTTGATAGGTGCGGAAACGCCTTTTGGCAAAACCGTAAGAATGTCCGAGCGGAAACAAGAAAACAACGGCCGCGAACAGCTCGCGGATTGGATTGTCAACCGCACCGGACCGCAATTTTCGAGCGTCATTGCCAACCGCATGTGGAAGCGCGTGATGGGCAAGGGAATTTATGAGCCTGTGGACGAATACATCGAAGCTTCGGACACAGTTTATCCTGAGCTTGTCACAGATATTGCCAAATTGATGCACGAGTTGGATTATGATCTCAAAGCCTTCCAGCATGTGCTGTTGCTTACAAAAACCTTCCAGTTCGCGACGAATCCGAACCCCTCTGTCGTGGCGGGTGGTGATGATTTCCACGGTCGTAAGATCGAGCGCTTGTCTGCGGAACAGATCTGGGATTCGTTGATTACACTGTCCGATGGTGATCCTGACCAGAAGCCACGCCGTTCGGTTGATAACCGGATCCACGTGCGTTACAGCCCCGTTCTCGAAGGCGAAATGGACATGGTTCAATTAACGGATGAAGTGCTCGCCTTGCAATCAGAGGCGGAGGTCAGAAAATATTTCAATAATTTCATGAAAAAGCTCAATGACTCGGGCTACTCGAAATCAAATCGGGGGAAAGGGTCTGATATGATGTCCGGAATGGCCGCTGTCACAAAATATGGAAAATATGATCCCGTTAGGGCATCCGAGCTTCCATCTCCGGCTCCCCGGGAGCACTTCCTCTACCTATTCGGCGCTTCTGATCGTCTAGTCGTGGAAGGCGCAACCAAGGAGCCAAACGTCGGGCAGGTTCTTTCCTTGATGAACGGCTATGTTCAGAAAAAGCTCGTGGGGAACAGCGATGCGCATATTTACAAGAGCCTGGAGGGAGCAAGTTCCGATATGGAGAAGATCCGCAGGTTGTATGTGGCTATTTTAAACCGGCCGCCTTCTGAAGAGGAAATGGGCTGGATGCTTGATGAGGTCAAAAATCAAGGTGAGGAAGGCTTTAGAAATATCGTATCGGCCCTCGTCATGTCCTCTGAATTCCTTTTTCTACAATAAAACCTGCCTCGGCCGCTTCAAACCCAACTCAATCATTAAAAAACCATGAAACAATTTTTAAACAAAGCCGACGAGCCCACCCGCCGTCAATTCATGTTGAATGCCGCAAGAGCATATCTGGGCGTGCACTTATTTCCCATGCTGGGACCCACAATCGCCAGTGCTGCTGCGGAAGGTGCAGCAAAGGGAGCCAAGGCGAAGCATGTTATCTACCTATTCATGAATGGCGGAATGAGCCATCTCGATACCTTTGATCCGAAGCCGAAGAAGAAGGATGTCATGGGGCCTACCAAGACAATTCAAAGTAAGGTTGACGGAGTCGAGATTAGTGAATTTTTGCCGAAGACAGCTCAGGTGACGGATAAGATGTGTATCATCAACTCGATGAACTCCACACAGGGAGCGCACGAGCAGGGTGTCTACATGATGCACACCAGCTATTCACCCCGCGGAACCATCAAGCATCCGGCACTGGGCTCGTGGGTCGTTAAGCTCGGCGGCCGGATGCATCCGGAATTGCCTGGCTTCGTAGCAGTAAACTCCGCCCCCGAGTCCACTGGAGGTGGTTTCTTCGGTGCGAAATTCTCTGCGGCACCAATCGGTCGGCCGGATGAAGGGTTGCAAGACTCCTCGCGTGCCCACGATGTGAGTAAGGAGGACTTTTCCAGGCGCCTTACGCTTGCAGATAAGTTGAACCAACAATTTCACAGCCGCTATCCGAACACCGATGTAAAAGCCTATGAAGAGCTCTACCGTGAAGCAATTTCCTTGATGAATTCAAAGGACCTGGCGGCTTTCAATATCGGTGAGGAAGATCAGGAAACACGAGATCTATACGGCAGTGGAACCTTTGCCCAAGGATGTCTTCTTGCCCGTCGCCTGGTGGAACACGATGTCCGTTTTGTGGAGGTTCAGCTGGGCGGCTGGGATACCCATTATGACAACTTCACAGCGGTCGAAGGACGCTGCAAAGAATTCGACCAAGCCTACGCGGCTCTTCTAATCGATCTGGAGAAGCGGGGAAAACTGCAGGATACACTCGTTGTCGTTGCAACGGAATTTGGACGCACTCCGAAGATTGATACCAACCATAATGACGGACGGGATCACCATCCCAGCGCGTTCAGCTGTGTTCTTGCCGGCGGCGGCGTCAAAGGAGGAATGAAATACGGCCTGACCGATACTTCTGGCGCGAAGGTCAAAGAGAATAAGGTTAGTGTCCAGGATTTCAATGCCACGATCGCCTACGCTCTCGGACTCCCCTACGATCTGGTTATGATGTCGCCTACCAAGCGGCCGTTTAAACTGGCGGATAAAGGAATGCCGATCACCTCGATCTTTGGATAAAAGGAGAAGAATTTCCTCGATATAAAAGAAGGCTGCCTGGGAATACCGGGTGGCCTTTTTTTTGAGGTAGGAAACTTTGGATACTTGCAGCAGTTGAAAACGTTTTCTTGACGAAGCAATGCTCTTTGAGAGACTCGCTTCGATGAAAAACCTAGTTAAGATCGGCCTCGTATTACTTGTCAGTGGAGCATTTAGTTCCTGTGGAATTCCAATGGCCACGGTCAGAAGTGTGCAGGCCGCGGCCAAAACTGCTGCGAGTGCCGCAGGCTATTAAAACTTTCTAGTTTGAATTAATGTTTTTCAAAGGTCGGTGGGCTCCACCGGCCTTTCTATTTTACTGATTTTCCGTGATCCATCCGGTTGATGAGTGATCTCCAGCCAGATAGCATTATCTGGTAAAAGAGATGGGAAAAGGTCAGCCCACTCACAAATAATAACACCGTTCTGGTCAAGATATTCATCCCAACCGAGTGCCAAGAGCTCCTCGTCACTTTTGAGTCGATAAAGATCGAAATGATACACTGATAGTCTCCCGCCATGATATTCATTGACGATACTGAATGTAGGGCTCGTGACTGTGGCTTCCGGATCAATCTGGCTGATAAATCCTTTTGACCAGTGGGTTTTCCCGGTGCCCAGCGTTCCGACCAGAGCGAACACATCTCCTGATTTTGCATTCGAAGCAAATGAGTGCCCGGTCTCCATCATGACCGCAGGGGTGGGGATGACTTTTGGAATCATGTCGTTTTCTTAAAATGAGTTAAAATAGCTCTCACATCACCGATATAGACTGATGCGCGGACCTCAAGGGGTATCCGGTCATCATCATCGCTAAGCCACAATGTTACCGGTTTCTTGAGTTTTTTGTAGGGAACCAAGGTGTGACGATCACGATCAATTTTACGCATTGAAAAGCTCAATCGGATCGATTCCTTCCCCAGGTGTTTTTCCCGCCCTTCAACCGTTACCGTTAATAGATAGGGGCTCTTGAACGGTAGAAGAAGGAGGCCGTAATTATCCCCGGTATTTAGCGTCTGGCTACGTATATGAAGGATGGCGGAGAACATGTCTCTCGCTGGTCCGAAGGGAAACCGGTAATCATGCTTAGTGGTCGATCCGGTGCCGAGAGTCTTCGTTGCCTCGGAGGTAACAACTGTCCCGGAAGAATAGCGATTGATGGTAACAACTGATTCATCGTCATCAGTTTCGATGGAGTGGAAATACTTTGAGCGTAGGGAGCCAGGTTGGATCTCCGACCAATAGCTGTGAGTATAAGGAAAAAGTGTGGCTGCAGGACCAAGACTGGAGGCGGTGGACTTAACGACGAGTGATCCCGGCTTGGACACACCCTGCGGAGAAAACTCCAAACGAAGTTTCCCTGCTTTTACCATTCCCTTCCAGCTGAGGCTGAAATCGAGAACCGAGGGCTCGATCATTGGATGGGATCCCGCCGTTTCCCCCGTAAGTTGCGTCGTCCACGCAGGTGCGGAATACGACGTGACGACACTGCAATAGATGAGGAATAAGACGCGCATGATAGAGTGTGACCCATTCTGTGAGGCGGCTGGTTTGTGAGCTACGACGACAGGAATGGGAGAAAACATCGCACACTTTGACTACTCATCCAGCTGATAAACAGGATTTGCACGTGGCGGCAAAACTCCAGGAAGCTCGTTGGAAAACTCGAACGTGGTGTCGCTGCGGTCTTCTGACGTAGGTAGCGGACGAAAGGACTCGGAATAGGTATCGACTTGAAATTGCAGTTTCATCACATCCCGGTTCGTCTCCCCCATGAGGTCTTTCAAGTCCCTGTTTTCATCGCGCAATTTTTTGAGTTCATTGACCAATGCCGCATAAAATTCCTGTGGTGGGGATTCTGCCGCAGCTACAGGCATCGTTTCTTCAGGTTCTGATTTTACAACGGGCTGGATTTCATTTTTACGATCCAACTTCGGATTGCTCTCAGATTGCGGCTTTGCGGAAGCAGTTTCAACAGACGCCATTTGGATGCCGGTGATATTCGGATAATCGGTGACAAAATTTTGCACTGACCAATAGTGACTCACACCTGCAGCCATCATGGCCGCAAGCAGCGTTCCGCAAAGGAGTGGTGGAGTTGGGTTCATGGTTTTACAATTTCCTCGATGGGGGCTTCAGCTTGCGGGAGAGACGCGAGCAGACGATGAAGTTCGGAAAGGGCATTTCCAAGCTGTTTCGAGTCTTCGTCCAGCTGAATGATCGATTTTCCGAGTATCGCTCCGACGGTTTGCTCCTGACCGTATCCTTGTGCGGCATTGTAACCCGGCTCGGTTACTGAAAAAATGTTTAAGCCGTCCTGTTGGGGTGTTAGCACATGGGGTTGTATTTTGAGCGATATTGTGGTGCCGGGCTGAAGCTCGACTTCTCGGATAAAACTGGGCACATCGGTGTCTTTCTCTATCAACCACCCCTGCGGTGCATCGCCGAGGGGTTTTGCCGGGAAGCTTGCTTTGAGTGCAACCTGTTTGGGATCAATGATACCGGAGCCTTTGCGGATTGATTCTACCCGGACTTCAAGACCCGGCTCATCCGTAGGAGTTGCCTCTTGGTTCTGCTCTGCGGACTCCGTTGGAAGAGTGTCCGTTGCCGGGTTTTCTTGGATCGTCTTACGTTCCATCTCCTCAGCCGGATCGCTCTGAGGCGGCTTCCCACTGACCAAGACAGGTTTCTTGGCTTCCGGCTTTTCCAGATCTTCTTCGATTACCTCGATAGCGCGGGGCGCGGGAGGCTCTGGCGGATCCAGAACCACTGTCACCTCGTTGGCCTTTTTTCGTCCCTCCATTTTGAGACGGTTGAATTCCTCAATGGCTTTCTGGACCTCATCCGGCCCCGGCCCGTCATCTTTGGCTGGCTCCAGATTCTGCGCCTGAACGAAAAGACTAAAGGTGCAAAGAAGGGTCAGGATATGAAACGGGTGCTTGCTCATTCTTCGGATATCTGGAGTTTGATTGTTTCCTTCGTATCAGAAGAGTTCTGTGAGGAATCGTAGATGTTGCGTTGATTCGCCGGTAAGGTGGGGCTGTCGGCTCTCAAAGCTCTGCCGGGGATGGAGGCTTCCATCAGTTGATTCCAGGCAGATAAAAGAGCCTTTCCTTCATCGCGCAGATCGCGGGTTTTCTCCTGATGAATGGTCAGTTTTTCCAGTAGTTCGCGGGCCTTTGAGACTTCTCGCTGAGTCCAGAGAAGGTTGCGGCTTTGATATAACACCGGCACGTCAATAACGATGCGGCTGACGTCGCCGCCCGGGCTTTCTGCGTCGAGCACGTGCTGGATACGAAGATTCGTTTCTTCGTAATCGGTAGTTAATGCTGGTGGCAGCGCCTGGCCTGTTTTCGGGCTTTCTCCGGGCAGGCTCCTGCGGTCTGGAGTGATCTTGTTATGAGGAATCGTGCCGGGAGGCAGATCGGATGAGGCTGTGGAGGAAATCTCCTGCTCCGGGGAGCCATTGGGATTTTCCGTAACAATGACTGGCTTGGTGATGTAGGCTAAGCAAAACGTGGCAGCGACAGCCGTGCTGGCAAAAAGCAGCCACGGATAGACCTTCTGGACCGGGCATGATGCCACGCGCCGATTGGAGGTGGAGTAGGATCCAGGAGTATTCAGGGGGATCGAAGGTATGGGACGGCTGATGTCCTTGCTACCTTCTTCTTTGGGGATGGGTCTCATGGTTGTTCTACTGGATCAGGGGGAATACGTTCGGCAGCCACGGCATAGCTCACGATCGTCTGATCTGACACGCCTGGAAAAGTAGTTAGAGTCATGGACTCCTTGCTGAGGCGCAAGTGCCGAAGCGTGTTGCCGGAACAGGTTGAGGCCTGGATGCCGGGAATGACCTCCAGGGCACCGGATCCCGGGCGCTGGCGGCCGATACCATCCGAACGGTAAATTTCGAAACTAGTATGGGCGTCTTCTTCACCTTCCGGGACAATTCTGATCGTGACCCCGTCGGTATAGACGTGAAAGGCAATCGATTTCATCGGGATTGGAGTCGTGACCGCCCCGGTAATTTTAAAGTGGGATTTCAGCAGATAGTCACCGACATGACGGAACTCCGCAGCTGTCGAGAACAGCGCGCTGAGAAACAGAACAATGGTAAAGCTCGCAAATTTCATTCGCCTACGTCCCATAATGAATCCGAGAAATCGCCAGAAGGATCGTATACGCCATCTTCTCCATCATTTATGGTTGGAGGAGAGGTGTTGACGTTAATGGTCAGAATTTCACCGTCGAGGGAAGTTACGGTGGGTATCTCCACTGCACGATTGGCCAGGTAGGGGATGATATCAGCGGCTCGGATCCCGTTGACAGCAGCCGTGGGGTGATCTGCCAAATACATTCTTTGCGCGGCGTAAACCGTGCGGAGTTCTTCCGAAGCAGTGCGTCCTAGCTTCCATCTTCCGTATTGGTTGGATACCGAGAGGCCAACCCCTATGAGGGTAAGCAGCACCATAATGACAACGGTCATTTCCAGTAGCGTGAAGCCGTTTTTTGAAGTGCTGCAATTCATTGGAAAGGTATTTAACCTATATTAATGTTCTTGCAAAGCTTGAAATTAAGTGCTGGTGAGTTGATAACTCATAGATTTGAGAAAAGAATTTTGCCTTTTCGTTCTGCCGAATCCAAGCGCTCCAATGCCTGTGGAAAATCGTCCAGAGTGTAGCAGAAATCCACGTTTTGCTTGAGCGAGCCCTCTGCCAGGCGTTTCGCAAGATCCGCATAGACCTGCTGAAGCTCTGACTTTTTAGCTTTATCCATCCATTTGGTAACCCACAGGCCGCGGAGAATAATATCATTAAAAATCAGTGGGCCATTGGGGACTGTGAGAGGCTTCCTTCCCATCGCTCCGTAAGTAATATGGGTTCCGCCCTCGGCGAGTAATTTGATCAAGCGCAATGCGCTATCGCCGCCCACCGCGTTGAATGCCAGCTTGGTGCGTTTTTTGCCCAGTAGCTCGCGGGCCGAGGTGTAGCCCTCATGGGTATCGGGAAAAACCGCTGTTGCGCCGAGTTCCGCAAGCTCGCTGATGAGGGCTTCATTTCTCAGAAAACACAAAGTTTTGATCCCCATGCTGGCTGCCAGTTGGATCACACACTGGCCGACCCCCGAGTTGGCGGCGTTAAAGGTGACCCAATCACCCGGATTGAGCGTGGTGAAATGGTTGAGAAGCAACCAAGCCGTTGCCGGGTTGACCTTTAGTATAGCGGCTTGCAGCGGATCCAAGCCTGCTGGCAGGCGGACAAGATTGTCCGCAGTGGTGACCGCATGGCTGGCCCAGCCTCCAATCTTCCCCAGCGGAATCACGCTTTCACCCGGCTTGAAGTCCGGTGAGCGGCTTTCCAGGATTGTAGCGAAGCATTCGATGCCCGCCGTTGCCGGCAGTGAGGGCTTTATACCATAGGTCCCTTCAATATAGTTCAGATCGGCCGGGTTTACCGGTGCGGCATTGATGGAAAGCAATACCTCGCCCTCTTCAAGTGGAGGGACTGTAAACTCTTCCAGCTCCAATACGTCTGCCGGATTGCCATGTTGTTTGAAAATTAGTCGTGTGCTGTGCATATTGATGTTGATTGATTTTTCTTGGCTAGAGGGAAGGGAAGAGTTACTCCGACTCCGTCATGACACGTTCTTCTATCGAGGTTTCGATCAAAATCTTCCTTCTCGCCCTCATTGTGGTCTTTATCTATACGGTCGTCAAAGTGATCGGGATGATTGTTTGAGAAATCTGAATTTGTCAGACTTCTGAATCCGCGGATTTCTGTTGAGAGAAGAGGAAGTGTGCTTTCTCAGATGGATCTGATGCATCTGCTCTGGGTGGTTATTCGAAACTCGACCTACAAAGAGCTTTCCCGCTAAGTTGTCCACCGAGATATGGAGGATAAACCTAGTGGAACGAATCGTGAGGGGCAGGCGATTGAGCCGAAGCTCCGAGAGCGAATCTGGCGTATCATTTTCCTTTCCGATACCAAGGCCGGGCAATGGTTTGATATCGTCCTTCTGGTGCTGATTGGCTCCAGTGTGCTGGTTGTCATGCTGGATAGCGTGGAAGCGCTGAAAATCCGGCACCAGGTGCTATTTTCGGTTCTGGAATGGATTTTCACACTGATCTTCACGGTGGAATACATTATCCGGATGTGTGTAGTGCGTAAGAAGCGCAACTATGCTCTGAGCTTTTTCGGAATCGTGGATTTATTGTCCATATTGCCGACCTATGTGGCAATTTTTCTCCCGGCGAGCCAATATTTCATGATCATCCGCATTCTCCGGTTGCTGAGAATGTTCAGGATTCTCAAAATGGCGCACCATTTTGGCCAGGCGAATGTTTTGCTGAACGCTTTGAGAGCCAGTAGTCCGAAGATCTCGGTCTTTCTCTTTTTCATCCTAACGCTCGTCTCGATAGAGGGAACCTTGATGTATTTGATCGAAGGGGCCTATAATCCGGGCTTCAGCTCAATTCCCCAGGCGATCTACTGGGCGATCGTGACAGTGACAACGGTGGGTTATGGCGATGTCGCACCGATGACCGTTGCGGGAAAGGTTCTTTCCTCTCTCATTATGCTCAGCGGGTTCTCAATCATCGCGGTTCCTGCTGGAATCGTTACCGCCGAGATTGGTAGAGAGCGGGAAATGCTCCGAATGGATCATCGGAAGTGCAAGCAATGTGGTTGGACCGGACATGATCCGGGCGCGAATTTTTGCAAGCATTGCGGGTGTGCTCTCTCCACCCATTGAGAACATTGCAGCTCGCTTATTGTGCCTCCGCCTGATGGACGGTGATTTGAGTGAACGGAATGACCCATCCATTTTCGTTGCAGGCATCAACACAGATACTCTGGAGCCTTCTCCGTAAATAGTTGTATCGATGGGCGCACGAGCCATCGAAGTCTGCGATGATTTCATAATCGAGCGAGGAGGCTGCGGCCGAGGCAAACTCGACTTTCACGGAGCGGATGGCGTCGCGGCCAAGTTCTTTGAGCAATGCGGAGTTCAGATAGCCATTGAGCGTTTCAAGAATACTGCCGGTGGACTCCTTCTGGTGTATATAATCAATGCCGAAGCCGACCGAAAGGCGAAAGCCGTGGGAAAGGTTCTCAGGGATTGCTGCTAGAAATTCCGATGTGGGATAGGTCTTGTAGCTACCTCCAAGGCGTAGGACGACGACTTGCTCCGCGGTTTGCGTGATCATCTTTCCGTAAGTGTTGTCCGAAAGCAGAACCCAATCATCGACAGAGGTGGGAAACCAACTTTCCTTTGGCTCGATAGGCCTGGAGATCATGCCCATGACATCTTTGATTGGTATGCGGAGGAGTCCACCCTGGAGGTTAGGATTGGTAAACGTCGTGAAAAAGCCCAGGGAGGATACCTTCCAGGGAAGTCCGTCATAGATCACGCGTTCGCCTTCCCGGACGGATCCCAAATTCAAAATCATCCGAATCTGCTCCAGATAGGGAGGGATGGCGTTTTTTCCAGTCCACACCACTCCGACGAGAAAAATGACGACCAAGGTCAGCAAAAGCCAGTCTCCGCGTGCATAGAATACGATGACAATCCCGGCAATCGCGACCAAGATGGCTATACCCATCGCCAGAACATCCGATATTCTAGTGGTGAAATTATGTTTGTCCTTTTTGTGGACGGGACTGACATGACGTAGCCATGCGTAAATTTTCCGAGTGAGAACGAAGCCGATGCCTGCTGCTAGAAAAGCCATCAGGAGGTTCATCCCCTTGCTCTTGAAAAATCTACTGAAACCGCTGGAGAGTGTTTCCCATAATGACCGTCTCTCCTGGTTGCGCTCGTCAATACGGACGGTGATAACCGCGATCTGGCTGGTAGCTTCAGCCTGCCGGCTTGCCCATAATCTGCGGGCCGATGAAAGCTCTGAGCTAATTGCCGGATCGGTGGTTTTTTCAATGAGCTTATCGATCCGTGCCAGAACCGTATTTGTCTTCCTCTGTCTTTCCTGCCACGTGACAAGGGACTTTTTCAATGCATCCAGCTCGCGGGGCTGGGACGTAGCTTCCCTTAATTCGCTAAGGACCGGCTGAACAAGATCACTGATCTGTTCTTGAATTGTGGCACCGGCTTCCGGCTCGCCTTCATACTCGGCAGCTTCAGAACCACCCAGTATATTGCGGAAGTTGTCGCGGAGCTGGCGGACGCGCTCACGCTCGGCATCCAAGCGTGTCTGGATCTCTTCTTTGGCATCTTCAGTCTGCGCTTGCTTCAGTTCGGTCTGCAGTTTCTCGAGCTCTTTGAGCGAGACTGCCAGAGGATCCGCAATCGTTTTCAGCGAATCGAGCTTCTGCTCAGTCACTGGCTTTTCGCCCGGAGAATTTTGTTCCTGGGCGAAAAGCCGACTGAATTGGAAAACGAGAAAAAACGCAAACAGCAGGCATCGCATACCAGCATCATGAACGCTGGATACAAATGGCGCAAGTCAGCGACTCGCTGATATATTATGATTGATGAGCTGTTACAGCAGGTGCTGTGGCAGCAGATCAGAGAGTTTTTTAATGGCATCCGCCTGATGGCGGTTTGCGATTAGAATGGAGTCTCCGGTTTTAACCACTATCAAATCATCTACTCCGAGAAGGGCGATATGAGTTCCATCAGTCGCATTGAAAACGATGTTATTTTCCGAGTCGATCTGCGAAATCGGCTGGTTGGTGCGGTTGTTGGAGCCGCTGTCCGAAAGATACTTTGCGATGGAAACCCATGATCCTACATCGTCCCAATCGAAAGTCGCCTCGATATTGAGCACGCGATCCGCCGTTTCCATCAGCGCGTAGTCGATGGAGATCGGGGTCAGTTTCGGGAATTGGGCGGAGACAGTAGCGTCAAGATCACTGCTTGCGCGGAGCTCGGAAACAAAACGCGCAAGCTCGGGAGAGTGGGAGGCAAGTTGTTTGATGACTGTCGGCAGAGACCAAACAAACATTCCCGCGTTCCAGGAAAACCCGCCGGCATTGAGAAACTGCTCGGCTAGCTCTGGATTCGGTTTTTCGCGGAAACGCGAGACTTCAAAGGGTGGGTGCTCACAAGTGAGGCCTGGGATGGAAGCACGATCGCCGCGCTCGATATAACCATAGGAAGGGCAGGGCCAGGTCGGGCGGATTCCGATGGTGACAAGACCATCGGATTTTTCCGCTACGTTCAGAGCATCGGTCATGACAGCTTGATATGCGTTGCGATCCTTGATGAGCTGATCGGCTGGAAGGACCATCATCACCGCATCCGGATTCCGCGCGGCGATAAGACCTATACCCAATGCGACGGCTGGAGCTGTATCGCGCTTTGCAGGCTCCGCATAAACATTTTCGGCCGGGAGCTTGCTGGCAATTTTCCGCACAGCATCAACCTGGAGCGCATTTGTAAGTATGAGGATATTTTCCATGGGAACCATTCCTTCGAGACGGTCGATGGTTTGTTCGAGAAGAGTTCCGTTGCCGAAGAGATCGAGAAGCTGTTTTGGCTTATCGTTACGGCTGAGAGGCCAAAAACGGGTGCCGGAGCCACCGGCAAGAATTAAGGCATAAGTATTTTCAGGAGAAGGCATAGCGGCGCGAGACTAACCATTATGAGTAAATGGGAAAGAGACAATATTGTAACTTTTACTTGAATGCTTTCTGATGTTGTCGAGCGCCCGCGGAGTGTCTACCTTTGCTGCATGGCAGATGAGCATGTAGAAACGACCCCAGTTTGGGTAGAGGGCAGCGCCCTCGCAGCACCGGTAATTCTTGGAGCTTCCGCAGGACTTCTTGTGGGAGATTTGATGCATGGAAATGCCCGCCGAGGGGTGGGAATTTCTCTCGGCATCTTGGGCGTCGCGGCCCTCCTTCCATTTGCGATTGATGGTGTCACCAGTCTGATCACCGGGCCGCGAAGCAAGTTTGGTGTCCGTCGAAAAATCCAGAAGATCCGTGATATCGGGATCGGAACGCCTTCACACGATGAGGTCGAGAATGAACTCCGCGAACAAGGAGTAATTTGATTTTCTCAAAATCCTGTCTTATGATTTAATGACGATTTTGTAGCAGGCATTTTGCAATGTTGTGCCATTTTTGCACGGTCAGCCGTGCCGGAATAGCGCATGTAAAAGATGCGGAATTATTCGAAACCCTTGTTCTGCAAGGGTTTTTTTGTGCCTGGTGTTCGCGGCATATTCCTTGCTCGGTATTTGGTGTCATCAGCCAAATAAGGAAACTCTCGTAGTGGCAAACTGCGAGTTCAACGAAAAAAGGAATAATCAATCCGGTGGTGACGCTAATTTAGTAGATCAACTTTAACCTAGAAACACCATGTCCTACGAATCTGACTCCAGTCTCAAACTCTACCTCCGGGAAATTTCCAAGACACCATTGCTCACGATTGCAGAGGAAATCGAGCTCGCCGAGCGTATCAAGCAGGGAGATAGCGAAGCACGTGCGCACATGATCCGCGCCAACCTCCGCCTGGTTGTTAAAATCGCCCAGGATTACTCAAACTATGGATTGCCGGTGACCGATCTTATCTCCGAAGGAAATATTGGACTGATGAAGGCTGTGGAGCGGTTTGATCCGGAAAAAGGTGGCAAACTTTCCACTTATGCAGCTTGGTGGATTAAACAATCCATCAAACGCGCCTTGGCCAATCAATCCAAAACAATTCGTCTTCCGGTTCATATGGTCGATAAAATTGCCAAAATGCGGAGGATTTCATCGATGCTGGCAGAAGCGCTTGGACGTGAGCCTACGGATGAAGAACTCGCTGATGAGGTAGGTCTTCCTCGGCGCAAGCTCGCGATGCTTAAACAGGCATCGCAGCGCCCGACTTCTTTGGACGCACCGATCAACGATGGCGAATCCACCGAGTATGGTGAAATCATCAGCGATGACCGCGCCGAGAATCCGTTGGACATGCTTGCTGACAAGAACCTACATGGTGAGATTGATGGTTTGCTCTCCGTTCTGGACGACCGCGAGCGGCGGATCATCGATGAGCGCTTCGGTCTCAATGGTAAAAAACCTCTCACGCTGGAAGAAGTTGGCCGCGAGTTTGGAGTGACGCGTGAACGTATCCGTCAGTTGCAAAATTCCGCTCTTACGAAAATGCGCAAAGCACTCCGTAAGAAAGAAAAACCACTTCCAAAACCTGTCAGCGGCTTGGCATAAAGCACGGCAAGAGTGATAGCATTCCATTACAGCAGGGGACTTGATGTCTTCTGCTGTAATTTTTTGATAACGACACCGTCCCAAAAACTATCTTTGAAAATCCCTTGGATATTTCCAAGCTCATCCCATGCAAACAAAGCGTGTTATTTTCGAGGGCAAGGTCCAGGGAGTCGGCTTCCGGTATACGACGAAAGATCTCGCCCGCGGCTTTGATGTGTTGGGAACTGTAAGAAATCTTGCAGATGGCACTGTGGAACTGATCGTGTCCGGGGAGAGGGCAGAAGTTGCAGATTTTATCATGACCCTGAGCAAAGAGTCGGCTGTTTCCCATCATATTAAAAGTGTGACCGAGGAAGAAATTGACCCATTGCCAGATTTGAAAGGCTTCACTATTGTTTCTTAACGGCTTATCTGAACGCCGAAATTTCAAATACGAAAATGCCAAACTACGATTACGAATGCCTGGAATGTGGAAAACAATTTGAGGTTTTCCAAAGTATGAAAGACGACAAGCTGACAGATTGTCCGCAGCCGGAATGCGATGGGAAAGTGAAGCGCCTGCTGGGAACCGGCGGTGGTATCATTTTCAAAGGCTCTGGATTTTATCAGACAGATTATCGTTCCTCGTCTTATAAAAATGCCGCGAAAGCTGATGGGACAGCTCCTAAGGCCGAAGCTGCCACGGTGAAGAGTGATAGTGTGGCGACGAAATCTGACTCTCCCACCAACAAGCCCTCAGGCGAATCCAAGAAGTGAATTTCTTTGGATTCGATTCTTTCAAACTCCATTCAAAGCGCATAAAACCCGTGCCCCATGGCAAGCGACGATAAGAAAAAAAGCAAAGGTGGATGCATTGGCAGGCTCATGAGCTTTGTGGTCTTCCTTGTTGTCGTGGGCCTCGGAGTTGCGCTGTATTTTATCTCGCAGCCTCAGGATTTATCCGAGGTAGGTGGGTTGGGCCAAACAACGACGACTGCTGCCAGCCCACCTCGTGATATCAAAACCGTTTTGCAGAAATCCATTGAGGGCAGCTATTCGGTTACGCTTTCGGAGTCTGAAATCAATCAATGGCTGAGTAGAGAGCTGATCGCTAGCCAGGGGGGAGAGCTTGCTCCATGGGTATCTATTAAAAATGTCTGCATCCGATTGAAAACAGGCGTTGCCGAGGTTGTGATTGAACGGGAAATCCACGGCTATCCATTCACGACCTCCATGTTTGTGCAGATTGAGCAATCGGAATCCCAAAAGGGTATCAGCACCCAGATTCATCTTCATGGCGGAGGGTTTCATGAACTCGTCCCGAAGCCTACGATGGGTGGACGGTTCGGGAAACTCCCGGTGCCTCAGGGCTTCTTGATTTTGGTAATGTCTGATTTCAAGAAAATCGCCTCGATTTTTGAGGACGAAATTGAATTGGGTTTCAACCGCATGGCTCATATAGAGATTCAGGACAAACGGTTGGTTCTTGATCCTCGCCGTCCGACGGTGGAGGTGGGAGGAAACTCGTTTTAGGTTTCCATGTTATCCGTTGCCGGAAGAATTCAGGCTGGAAATTGATATATTTCAAGATGGCGGATGATTGCACTCGTGGTAAAATGACCCTAGTGAAGCAAATTCCGGTTCTTCTTCTATTGCTCGGCACTCTTTCGTTGAGTGCGCAGGAGGATCTTGACGATCAACCGGCTCCACGGGCGGTGTCGGTAGAGGATTTGCTGCCGAAATTTGACGGCGACGGCACGGTTATAAGTCATACCGGGCAATTCAAGATTTCTGGCGGTAATTCTGCGGACAGAGGCACAGCCGCAAACCTCGCCGAGGAGACAAAAGAGGAATTTTTACGTCTTCTTGAGGAAAAAGACGAATGGAAGGTGCCAGTCGTCATAAAACTCATTGGTGAGGTAGGCGATCCCGTGCCGATGCGTTCTACCGTGCAGGATATCTGGTATAGTGGAAAAGGCTACGAGATGCGCATTATGGTGAATCTCAGTCGTGGATTACAGCGGGAGCCCTATAAGCGCTCGGTAATGTCTTCGCTGATTTATGCTCGCGGCGTGAGCGATGTGGAATCGGTCAATGCGGAGGTCCCATTATCGGTCCCGCCTTGGCTGGTTGAAGGGCTTCTGGAGGCAAATGCGTGGCGTCTCAAGCAAACCGATCGAAAACTCTACGATGCACTGTTCCAGCATGGGGGACTTTTCAAAATCGATGATTTGTTCGGCTTGGGCGAATCGGAGTATTCTTCGATTGATGCTGCATCGCGTGCCGCATTCAGGGTTTCTTCCGGCGCTTTGGTGATGGCTCTTCTGGAGCAACCTGATGGAAAAACGGGAATCCGTGAATTTCTCAAAGCCGTGCCCTCTTTCCAAGGGGAAATGCCGTCCCTGCTTCGGATCCATTTCCCGGAGCTAAATCTCTCCGAAACCAGCCTGGCCAAATGGTGGGCTCTGCAGCTTGCGAACAAAGGAACCGCCCCGCTGACAGAAGCCATGACAGTCGCTCAGACCGAACGTGCTCTGAATGAGGCTCTACGCTTGCGCTATCGGGATGACGAGGGAGCCATGCAGGAAGTGCCTCTTACCGATTGGACTCATATAGCCGCACTGGAGGAGGGGCAGCGAATTGATGCTGTGAGATTGGCACAGGATGATCTCTTGCGATTGAGCTACCGGTGCTTTCCTTCCTATCGGATGTTATTGCTGGAGTATCAATCGCTGCTGACTGATTTTGTGAAAGGAGAAACAAAAAGTCTAACCAGCTCGCTGAATATGCTGGCCGAGACCCGCCAAACGATGATTGCCAAAGCCGATCTGGCGAGGGACTTTCTGGATTGGTTTGAGATCACGCGGGCGAGGGAAACGAGCGGTGTTTTCAATGATTACCTGAATCTCAAAGCCCGTCTCAAGTCACAACCGAACTTCCGGCGTGACAGGATTTCCGAATATCTGGATAGGCTGGATCCGCTTTTCCACGTTCCGGAAAAGCGTCGGGACCCATTTTCCATAAATGATAGCATGCCGCCATTTTGAGAGTTGGACGTTTCGGTTTCCACGTGCAAGCTCCCGCCGTGTTCGCCACTTACGTTCATCAGTTCAATCCTATTATTTTCCAGCTTTCAGAAGGTATCGCCTTGCGTTGGTATGGACTAGCCTATCTCGCAGGTTTCCTTGGGGGCTATCTTTTGCTCAAACATCTGGCAGAGAGAAAGCTCTGGGTGCTCCCGCCGGAGAAGACCGCGGACTTTATCGCGGCAGCCGCACTACTCGGGGTCTTTCTTGGTGGAAGACTAGGCTATATTCTTTTCTATCAGATTCCCCGTGATGGTTGGAATAGCGTACTCAGCGATCCTTTGGTCATTCTGCGGGTGTGGGAAGGGGGAATGGCCAGTCACGGAGGCATCCTGGGTCTGGTTATTTTTACGTTTTTCTATGCGAGAAAGCACAAAGTCAGCTGGACCGGCTTGGGAGATGGTCTTTGCGTTGTCGCACCCATAGGCTTGATGTGCGGTCGGCTCGCAAATTTTATCAACGGTGAATTGTATGGCCGTGTCGCAAATCACGTAGCATGGGCGGTCAAGTTTCCAACCGCGTTCTTTGATGGTAATGCCCCCGAATCTGAGCGCTTCAATGACGCTCTCGCTGCTGCTGCCAGCGCGGATCCTGGTTTTGCAGCGAGACTTTCCGATATTTCTCAAACCGTCGCGCCGCAGGATCAACAGTTTGCATTTTTCCAGAGTCTTCTGGAATCGAATCGTAATTCCGATCTGGTGAACAAGGCGATCGAACCCTTTCTCGATCCACGTCATCCTTCCCAGCTTTATGAGGGGCTTCTTGAAGGAGCTCTGCTTTTTTCGATTCTATGGGTGATTAGAATCAAATTCCCGAAGGCTCCCAATGGACTTCTCACCGGGTTATTCTTCGGGCTCTACGCATCATTCCGCATATTCGCAGAGCAATTCAGGGAGCCGGATGCGGCTTGGGTAATTGAAGGGATGTTAACCCAGGGGCAGTTCCTTTCCTTGTTCATGTATCTATTTTCCGCTGCGTTTCTGGTCTTTGCCTGGCGGGGATGGAGGCGCGATAAGAGTGCTGTATAAGGCGTGAAAAAATGAAAGGTCGGGTATGGAAATGCTGAGAATGATCCTGGCAAATCAGCTACAAAAAAAGCCGGCGTGGGAGAACCAGCTGGCTTTTTTCTAAACTCGAACTGAACGAATCAGCTTTAAAATTGGACGAGGATTGATCTCTCAGCCCAGACGGAAGACGATACGTGCCTTCGTCAGATCGTAGGGAGACATTTCCATTTTTACACGGTCACCCACTACAAGACGAATAAAGCGCTTCCGCATTTTTCCTGAAATATGAGCGAGAACCTCGTGCCCGCTTGCCAGTTTTACACGGAACATGGTTCCCGCGAGAACCGAGGAAATCTCTCCCTCGACTTCTACTGCCTTTTCCTCATCATTGGGATCGGCGTTTTTCTTGGGACCAAAATTTCTGTTGCGATTACGTCCACGTGGACGGCGGCGATTTGAATTTCTAGGAGGCATAATGAGGTTCGCAGAGCAAAAGGTGATTGCCCGCAGAGATTAGATAACATGTCTTTGGCTGGATTTCAATCTTAAAAACCGCAGGGATCCACAGCTCTGGCGTAAACTCCGGGTTGGCTGCCTCCAGGTGCGGGGTCGCTGATGTTTGATTAAGCAGATGCTTGCCAAGTGCGCCTTAAGCGGCCAATTTCTCCATAGATCAATTAAGTATCAAAAAATCCAACGTTTAAAAAACCAATCCTACCATGGCAGAAATCACTGAAAAAGACCTTCCGGCAAACATCCGGCCGCTTTGGCTAAAAGCCCTCAGCGCCGTCCAGATGAATAACTTTGAATATGCGATTAGCTTGCTGCAAGCGATCCTCAAAGATGCTCCGGGCTTCCTCGAAGGAAGAGAAATCCTCCGTAAATGCGCAATTCAGCTGCATGGTGCGGGGGGTAAGAAAAAAGGACTTTTTGGCCTTTCCGGAGGAAATATGAAACTTGCCAATCAGGCGAAGAAGGATCCCGCTGCAGCTCTTCCGTTGATTGAAAAAGAGCTCGAGAAAGATCCTCTCAGCGATAGTGCGAACGAAGTGCTCTTCGATTGTGCCTGCAAGCTGGAGCTGTTCGGCACTGCGGCCTTTGCTTTGGAAACGATCCGTAAGCACAATCCGGAAAATGTAAAACTTCTCCACAAACTCGCGGAATTCTACCTCTCACGTGAGATGTCGACGGAAGCTGCTGAAGTCTATAATGATATCATCAAGCAGGTCCCGAATGACTCCGTGGCGGTCAAAGGGGCCAAGGATGCTTCTGCCCGTGCCTCGATGCAGAAACAGCGCTGGGACGAAAATACCAGCATGAAGGATCTCATGAGAGATTCCGAGCAGAACGAAGAACTCGAAAAAGCCGGCCGCACCGGATTGACCCGCGAGCAACTTGAAGCCCGCCGTGACAAGGCCATCGAGAAATACAATGCCGATCCGAATAATCTCGCTGCGTCCAAAGAACTTGCGGGTATTTATGAACAACTCGAGGACTGGGCAAACGCACACACTTTCTTCCATTGGGCCCACTCGCTTAGTAATGGTGACGTAGCGCTGGAGACCAAATCTTCCGCGATGCGAGACCGTGCTTTGGAAGCCGAGCTTGTTGCGCTGGAAAATGCGCTTGCCGCGGATCCTGATAATGCCGAGCTGAAGGAGCAGCTTGGAGAGCGCCGCAAAATCCGTCTCAATGATCAGGTTGAGGAAGCCAAAAGACGTGTCGATCAAAACCCGACCGATCCCCAACTTCGTTACGAATTGGGTAATGCTTATTATCTGGTTGGAGATTACACCGCTGCCATCCCACATCTTCAGCAAGCCACTCGGAATCCTCACATCCGCACCAAGGTGCTACTTCTTCTCGGCCGCACCTTCCGTGCGAAGAATATGTATGATATCGCCATCAAGCAACTTTCGGACGCATTGGCGGACCTGCACACGATGGATGGTATCAAAAAAGAAGTTCTGTATGAGAAAGGGCTTATCCACACAGAAATGGAGGATAAGGCGGCTGCTCTCGATAGCTTCAAACAAATTTACGAGGTGGATTACGGCTACCGCGATGTAGCTCAGCGTGTGGAATCTTCCTATACGTAAGAGCCGGAAGGTTCACAACCATATGACTCAGATAGTCCGGGGCACATCGAGTGCCTCGGGCTTTTTGCTTTTCGAGACAGATAAGCCCGGCCTTCCATCAATGAAAGCGGACGGACGAAAGTTTGCTGTTTAAAGATTTTCCATCCGCATCTAAATACAGGCATGCATGACCCGCGAATCGATGCCCTTGCCAAGCAGTTGGTAGGTTACTCCACAAATCTTAAAAAAGGCGAAAAGATCCTGTTGGATCTCTATGATGTGCCAGACTCCATGGGCCTTGCGCTCATAAGGGAAGTCAGACGGAAAAAAGCGATACCTTTTGTCCGCATCCACCAATCCCGTATTTCCAGGGAAATGCTAAAAGGTGCGAACGCGGAGCAATATGAAACCATGGCTAGCCATCTTCTTACGGAGATGCAAGATATGGACGCCTATATTGCCCTGCGTGGCAGTCACAATATTTCCGAGACATCGGATGTCCCGCAGGATGCGATGCAGACGGCGATGAAATTTCTCCGTCCGGTGATAGATCACAGGGTAAAGAAGACCAAGTGGTGTGTGCTCCGCTGGCCTACCGCGTCAATGGCACAACAGGCGAGCATGAGCACGGAGGCGTTTGAGGATTTTTATTTCGATGTATGCCTGTTGGATTACAAAGCTCTCATACCGGCGATGAATGCACTCAAACGGTTGATGGAAAAAACCGACGAAGTGCATATCACCGGTCCGGGGACCGATCTCAGATTTTCGATTAAGGACATTCCGGCTATCATTTGCGGAGGTAATTATAATATTCCGGACGGAGAGGTTTTTACCGCTCCAGTAAAGAGCTCTGTCGAAGGATATGTCACGCATAACGCGCCAACTATTTATCAAGGTATCGCTTTCGACGCGATTCGCCTGGAGTTCAAAGAGGGAAGAATCGTAAAAGCGGAGGCCGGTGCAAAAACGAAAGAATTGAACCGTATTCTCGATACCGATCCAGGAGCCCGTTACATCGGCGAATTTGCCCTCGGATTCCATCCGATCATCCGAGAGCCCATGCGGGACATTCTCTTCGACGAGAAAATTGCCGGCTCGTTCCACTTCACTCCGGGACAAGCCTACGAAATAGCGGATAACGGCAACCAATCTCAAATCCATTGGGACATGGTCAACATACAGCGCAAGGATTACGGTGGTGGCGAAATTTATTTCGATGGGAAGCTGATCCGGAAAGACGGGATATTTATTCCCAAAAGTTTAGCAAAGCTAAATAGCTAGCATTGATTGCCACCCCAAAGAAGGACTGATCCCCTCTGCGATAATCGCTGGAAAGTTTGTGCGGAGCGTTTAGTTGTATCGGTAAATCCGGTGCCAAGAATGTCTGTAGCTAAGACTATCCTCCTGTTGGTTCTCTCAAACGTTTTTATGACGTTCGCATGGTATGCGCACCTTAGGAACAGTGCGTCAAAACCATTGATTGTCGCGATCGTTTTGAGCTGGGGGATAGCCTTCTTCGAATACGCGCTGCAAGTTCCAGCAAATCGTATTGGATACGGGGCACTCACTTTGCCGCAGCTAAAAATCATTCAGGAAGTGATCAGTCTTTCAGTATTTGTCCCTTTTGGGATTCTATACATGAAAGAGCCGATATCCTGGAATTATGCCTATGCCGGTCTGTGTCTCGCTGGAGCGGTTTATTTTATCTTTAAATCGTAAGATAGATAGACCGATCTGCCGAAACCGCTCGACCTTTGCCAATGCGAAGATGGGATCTCCCACAGTTCGAAAAACTGAATCCGGGAAATTCTCCAATTTCATCGATTCGATACCTGAAGGTAACCGGCACCGAATCGTGATTGTGTAATAATTTACTTGCCTAAAAGTTTGGCACTCTCGGCGGCCATTTCTGTAGCTGGAACCTTGATGACCTTACGATCGTAGGTGATCAATCCGTTGATCTCGGTCTCTACATCGGTGGTCTGGGTATATACCGCCCCTGCCAATCCTTTTATTCTAAGTTCGTTTAGGAGGTTGAAGGATTTCCACAGGCGCTGTTTGAATTCTTCCTCATTTTTTGGGAGCCCTCCATAGCCCCAGTTTCCGGCATCTTTCTTCCACTTGTGACCCTCCACCGGGTATCCGTGACCACCGAACTCTCCCACGACTTTGATATAATTCGCGTAACGAGGATCATCAATCGGGAATTTGGGATCAGGATAGGAGTGAGCATCTGCAATGTCCCCGATGGGAAAGAAGTTGCCTCCTGATGCAATATTGATGTGTCGGGTGGGGTCGTAATCAACGATCCAGCGCCCCACGCTCTCGGTATTGTGCTGACCCCACCGTTCGTTGAAAGGCACCCAGCAGACAATAGATGGGTGATTATGAAGAATATCCACCATGCCTTTGAGTTCCGCCATGAATTGATCATGGGCCCACTTTGGCCATTCCGCGTCAGGCACCGATTTGTTTTCGTTAAGTTTCGCCCAATCCTTAGGCCAAGCATCGTAACTTCCGCCTGAAACCTGATCCTGCCAGACAAGCATCCCGACCTGATCACAGTAGGCGTAGTAGCGATGTGGCTCTACTTTGATATGTTTTCGGATCATATTGAAGCCGGCCGCTTTCAAATAATCGATGTCAAAGCGCATTGCCTCGTCACTGGGAGGAGTGAGTAGACCACCCGGCCACCAGCCTTGATCCAGCGGACCCCAGTGAAAGATTTCCTCTCCATTGAGGGTGAAAACCGGATTTCCATGCTTACCAATTTTTTCCCCGACTTCGCGAATGCCTGTATAGCTTTTTACGGTGTCGATAGGATCTCCCTTGATATCCAACAGCTCAACGACGAGGTCATAGAGCTTCGGATTTTGCGGTGACCAATATTCCGCATCCGGAACTGTGAGAAACGCAATCTGGCGGCCGCGCGCAGTTCCTAAAACCCTATCGCCATTTTTGATTGTGACCCGGATGGTCTGGCCGGCAATTGTCCGTCCAGTTACATTTGCTTTTACGCTGACGATTGCCGGGTCGATTTGAGTATCGATCTTCAGAGACTGTATATGTGTGGTAGGCACCTCTTCCAGCCACACGGTTTGCCAGATTCCAGACACTGGAGTATACCAGATCTTGTCACCTTTCCGGATCTGTTTGCCCCGTAATTGGTATTTGCCGCGGTCGCTTGTGAATCTTCGACCCGGAGGACGATCTCGTTTGAGCCTTTTTTCACCGCTTCTGTGATATCCAGGCTAAACGGCAGATTACCGCCGACGTTTTTTCCGATCTCCTGTCCGTTGACCCAGATCGTTGAAGTGTGATCGACAGCTTCGAAGTTCAGAAGCAGGCGTCCGGAAACGGCTCCATACTCAAAAGTTTTTTGATACCATAACGCCTCCTTTCCATCTAGACGCTTGCCAACACCAGAGAGGGAACTTTCCAGAGCAAAGGGGACCAAAATTTTTCCGTCCCACGTTTTCGGTTGCTCGGTCGTTTCTATCGCTCCGATTTTATAGTTCCAAAGCCCGTTCAAATTCTTCCAGCCATCCCTCACCAACTGTGGGCGGGGATACTCTTCCCATACATTTTCAGGGGTGACGTCTTCTCCCCATCTTGAGGAAATACTCGCAGGCGCTGGCTCCCATTCCGCGTTTTGTTCCCCATGAGCTAGCGGACTTGCAATTCCTGCTGATAAAGAAACCAATGCCGTTAAAAGCCTGGCGAGAGAGGAACTACTTCTAAGCCGCTTTATTGTGCGGTTTGTTTTGAATTTTGCGGGTTTCATTGTTTGTAGATGGAAAAAAAAGGCCTAGTCGAATAGCTAAACGTTAATTGTTTGCAAAGCAGTAGAGGGTCCTACGTTAGATAAAAGATAGATCTTTCACAGTGTTTAGTCTCATCGCGGCTCCCGTCACGGGATCAGTTCAGAGGGGTCTTTGAATCGCCTTGCGAAAGCAGTCCTCGGTGAGATTTGGAGCTTCGCCTGGAGAGCTCGTAACTTTACCTCTGGGATGAACAGTGCCAACTGATGCCCGTGCTCCGCGCAGAGACAACTGACGATTCTGCTGGAATTCTGCGTCTGAATGCAAATGCTGCAAGCGTTACCAGCCCGATGGATCCATCGAAATATCTGACTTTGTTGTCGATGCGCGCTTACGCGACTGTCGTTGAGATTGAAGGAGAAATCGTTGGTTTCATAATGGCGATCCGTGATGGCAATCCTCATGAGGATGGAATTTACCGATGGTTTGGGAGTCGGTTGAGAAATTTCATCTATATTGACCGGATTGTAGTTGATGAGAATAGGCGGGGGCTCGGTATCGGACGTTTGCTATATAGTCATCTGTTCAAATGGTCGATGGATCGGCAGATCACGCAACTAACAGCAGAGATTAATATTTTCTTCCCAATGCGGCGTCACTTACGTTTCACAATCTTAAAGGGTTTGTTGAGATAGGCACGAGAGTGCTCGAGAAAGGAAACTGTATCAATGCAGATAAAATCGCTGGGGCACAGGGACCAGGAGAGGGAGTAGCGCTGGATCCTTCACGGCGAGGGGAGAGATGGGAAATATGCCAAAAAATCTACTTGTATGCGCAAGCAAGTAGGGTTACCATCGCTTCATGTTCGATGGCTGCCTGTATTTTAACCTGTCTTCTTTGACGCGATCTATTACGGAAATATGGAAATTGGAATTCGCTAAATTGGGCTTGTCTCCATCTCACGGCTATTTGCTTTTCGCAATGGTAGAGAACAGTGGAATGCAGCAAAAGGACTACGGAGATTATCTTGATCTGGATGCCTCGACGGTGAACCGGTTGATCGATGCGCTGGTGAGAAAAAATTTGGTCGCGAAAAATGGCATGGGGCGTAGCTCCGAGGTATATGTCACAGATGAGGGAAGACTCGAATACCGACGGATAAAGAAGACGATGGATACTCTTCGGCAAAAAATGATCGACTCATTGGGAGAGGAGCGTTTCGATCAATTAGTGGGCGATCTTTGCGCAGTGCGTGGGACCTTGAAGAATTAGGAGGGGAAGAAAATCGAACAGGAAAAGATTTTAAGACTATAAAGTTGCGTGCCCAATCAAGTAAATCTATGAAAATAAAATATGAACTAATGAAAAATGCGATTGCCCTCACAACCAGCGCTAGCCTGACAATAACCGCTTCAGCCCAATCAGAGATCCGATATGCCCGGGAGAAGGTGGATGGTTTAGATATCTTCTATCGTGAAGCAGGTAATCCAGACAGACCCACTCTTGTGCTTTTACACGGTTTTCCGACCTCATCGCAGATGTATCGTAAAGTGCTGGATGGTTTGAAAGATGAATATCATCTGATCGCGCCAGATTACCCTGGATTCGGAATGAGCAGTGCGCCGGGGGCTGAGGAATTCACCTATACCTTTGATCGCCTGGCAGAAGTAGTAGATACGTTTTTGGAGCAGAAAAGGATTACCGAATATACCCTGATGATACATGATTACGGAGCACCGATCGGGTTTCGGATCGCAACCGCCCATCCGGAGCGTGTGAACGGATTTGTGATTATGAATGGCAATGCCTACGAAGAAGGTTTGGGCAGAGAAGGGTGGGGACCCATTTTTGATTACTGGGAAAATCATAGTCCCGAACTCGGAGAGAAAATTGCGGAGCAAGTGTTCTCTTTGGAGGGGATGGAATGGCAATACGTTCACGGAACAAAAAATCCTGAATCAATCAATCCGGATAACTGGATTATTGATACCCAAAGAATTACCCGTCATGGCCAAAAGGAAATCCAGCTAGGGCTCTTCTATGATTACCGTAATAACGTAAAACTTTACCCGAAATGGCAGAAATATTTGCGTGAACACCAGCCGCAGACGCTAATCGTCTGGGGAAAAAATGATGCCTTTTTCCCTGAGGCTGGCGCCGAAGCTTACAAACGTGATTTAAACGAGGTAGATTATCATATTCTCGATACGGGTCACTTCGCTCTGGAAGAAGAAGGCGATTCTATCATCCGCAAAATACGCGCGTTTATGAATGACAATGACGTTGATTGACAGGTCTTTGTGTATAGCAAAGAAGTTACATGTTATCGGTTTTGTCAGTGCCGATTCCAAGCTCTTTGAGGATTAGTAAGTCCAGCTCCGATGTGCTAGGCTTCAAGCACTCGGAGTCGCCGAGTTTAATGATTTGCACATCCTTTTCCGTCCGGCCAATGGCAAGATAGAGGTCGAGCCCATTGGGAAGGCCTGAATATCTGGTGGCAACAACTTTTCCCAGGAAACGACCGTCTCCTCCGGCACTCGTCATCATCTCTCCGGATTCCGCTATGTAGTCTCTAAAATTATTGCGAATTGCTGTATCGACATATTGTTGGATTTCTTGGGTTGTCATGGAGTGAGGTTTCGATCGACTGTTTCGGAAGGTATTTTCGCAGTTGCTAGGATGATATCAAGGTTCTCCTTCCGTCGGCTGTCGCCCGCGCTGGAGCGGAGAGCCGGACGATCCGTTTGTCTATTATTACAAGTGAATAAAATTTGTATTTATTGTATTAAATTTTTTGTAGCGAAAAGTTGGAAAATGTAATCAATGTGATGATGCGTTAGAATTTAGAAGGACGGATGCAATGATCTGGTTGTTTTTCAATTGAACGGCCAGAGATGATGGTGGAGCCTAGCGCCATATGAATAAACCGAAAATTGGTTTCGTAGGAGTCGGGAGAATGGGGGCCAATATGGCACGTCGTCTTTCCGATCAAGGCTACACGATTGCAGCGGTGTATGATCATCACCAGCCATTGGCGGAGGAGCTTTCAAATGAACTTGGCGCATCGGCCGCTGCCCGTTTGTCCGAGGTGACTGCTGCAAGCGACGTGATTTTCACGGTGGTCACGGACGACGCTTCCATGCGCGAAATTTTCACTGGCGAAGATTCGCTGCTGGTCGGGGCGGAGGGGAGAACGTTTATCAATTGTGCGACCGTGAGCCCGGAATCCCAGCAAGTGGCTGCGGAAGCTGCCGATAAAGCGGGGGCGAATACGTTGGCGGCGAGTATGGCCTCTTCAATAACCCAGGCACGCGACGGCACGCTGTATCTGATGGTGGGAGGGGAAAAAGCTGTTTTCGACTCAAACAAGAAGCTGCTGGAAGATATCTCATCATCTCTGAAGTTTGTCGGCGCTGTCGGTGATGCGGCAAAGTTCAAGGCATTGGTGAATATGGTGATGAATATCAATACCGCCGCATTAGCAGAAGGCCTTGGCCTGGGAGCCGCTCTGGGGTTGGATCTCGATATGTTGCGCGAAGTTTTCTCGCAGACCGGAGCAAATTCGCGGGTTTTGGAAACGGATGGTGACGATATGGTTTCCCGTGAGCACGAGTGTTATTTTTCCTCTTCGCATGCTGCGAAAGATAGCGGAATTGCCAACAAGATCGCTGAAGGTGCGGGCGTGGATGTGCCGCTGTCACGTGCGACCGAAGCCCAATACCGGAAATTGATTGATCTAGAGCTTGGAGAGCTGGATAAATCCGCTGTTGCCGAGCTGACATTCCCCGGAAGAGCCGGGAAAAAGTAAATATAAACCGGTAACATTAATGAACAGTCATATCAGCAATTCATCAGGAGAGCAGCTGGACGTTGCTTTCCACGGAGGGACTCATCAGGGGGTTCTCGTCGTGCTGGGGCACGGAGTTACAGGAAACAAGGATCGTCCTCTACTGAAAGCGTTGGCTGATGGTTTGGCGTTGAAAGGCTGGCCTTGTGTGCGGGTTTCCTTTTCCGGCAACGGGAGATCAGAGGGGCGCTTCGAGGACTCCACAATTACCAAGGAGATCGATGATTTGAAGGCTGTATTGAAAACTGTGCCACCGGAGAAAAGGATCGCCTATATCGGGCATAGTATGGGGGGCGCGGTTGGCGTGCTCACCGCTGCACAGGGAATGTGTATTCAATCGCTCGTGTCCCTTGCCGGAATGACCCATACGGCTAAATTCGTTGAGCGGGAGTTTGGTGATGTCATCCCTGACAAGGGCGTGATGTGGGAAGATGAGAATTGCCCGCTATCCAGCAAATTTGTGGATGATCTCAAAGATATCGGGAGTGTTTTGCCGGCGGCCGGGAGGATTTTACAACCATGGCTATTGATTCATGGGACAGCTGACGATGTGGTCCCGATTGAAGATAGCGAAGATGTATTTGCTGCGGCGAAGTGTGAGAAAAAATTCCTGAAAATACCCGATGCGGGACATTCATTCGATGAAGAGAGCTATCCGCAAATTATCGAGGCAATCGATGGCTGGCTGCGCAAAAGCTTTGGGTGACGGATCACGATCATTTTTCCAGAGTAATGACCACAGGTGCGTGATCTGAAACAGAAACCGGCACATCGGGGATCATTCGTGCAGGCGTTTTGCGGAAGCCGGATGTCAAAATATAATCGAATGTGGTGGGCTGGAATCGAGTGTCGTCGGGAGCATTTCGCCACGTGAGTCGCTTATCTCTGGCCACGTTCTCCCAGCTGTTGTGGAAGCCCGCGGCCACCAGATCGGAAACGGCGGTGCAGTGCGGGAATTGACCATCATGATTTGAGTTGAAGTCACCCGCGATGATCCAGCCGTTGATTTGGTGGGTGGAAAACTTTTTCTTCATTTCTCGCTGATGTGCGACTAGCTGCCTGGCGGCTTCCGCGCGGTTTTGAGCAATATGGAGTGCTCCTTCCATGGTGTCGCCGCCCCGGTTGCTCTTCAGATGGATGGAATAGAGCATAATTAGCCCGCCGTCCGGATGGATAAGGGCTGCGAACGCGAATCCGCGTTGCAGATGGGGGATGGCTTCGGTGGGCTTGAATTGCTCAAACCATGCCGAATGCAATTGTAGAGAAGATGCGATGCCACACTGTTGGGGTGAAGGAGTTCGGCCATTCGGCTCGAGAAACTGGCTCATCACATGCATCCGCATACCCGGCACCGCGGCGGCGAGCTCAGAAAAGGCAGCCTTATCGGTCAGTTCCTGGGCAAGTAGAATATCGGGAGACTCGCTCGCGATAATCTCTTGGGCATGTCGCATTTGTTCCGCACGTTCCGGCGGTGAGGCATTCGGACGTCCTCCGGGAAACCATTCGATATTCCAGGTCATGGCGGTGAGATCTTTTGCAATCAGCCCCGGGCCGAATAGAAGACTATAGGCGGAAAAAATCAGAGATGACAGGCGGCTGAAGAACATGGGATTTGTAATGATGGGAGAACCTAGAGAGGAAGTCAGCTGAGGCCGAGAATTAAACATTGCGGAACTCATGCACAAATCGATAGGTTTGTGTTTGTAATAGAAACTCGCACGATTGCTTTGTGGCTTGCAGGCTGGCACGCGGATTGCCAGTGTTCTCTGCGATGACACGACGTGCTAATTTTCTCCCATGGCTGCTCATAATTATCTGCTTTTTCACTGGTTTTGGTGAGTTGTTCGGTCAGGACGTGGCGCCGGGAGAGGAAGTTCGGCAGGAAATGGAAATTGTTGTCCAGGAAGAAGATGCTTCTCTGACAATTGATCAGAAAATCGATAATCTTTTCAAAAACTCCACAGGCTGGTTTGTTAGTGCGATTTTCTCCTCAGTTTCCATAGCAGGTTATGATGTATTATGGGTGGTTCTCTGGTTGGCAATCGCCGGAATGATCCTGACCGTCGCGTTCAAGTTTATCAACTTGCGGGCGTTTTCCCTGGCGCTCCGGACGGTGAAGGGAAAATACAGTGATGAAAGCGATCCCGGGAAAATCACTCACTTCCAGGCTTTGGCTACAGCTGTTTCCGGGACAGTTGGACTAGGCAATATCGCAGGTGTGGCGATTGGAATCTCAATGGCTGGGCCGGGCGTTGCCTTCTGGTTATTCCTAAGTGGCTTTCTCGGGATGGCGACAAAATTCGCCGAATGCACGCTGGGAATGAAATACCGGGAGATTGATAAAAAAGGAAATATCAGCGGGGGCGGAATGCAATATCTGAAGAAGGGCTTTGCCGAACGTGGGCTGAAGCCTGTGGGAGTAGTGCTGGCCATGCTGTTTGCTATTTTCTGTATCTTTGCATCATTCGGCGGAGGAAACGTTTTCCAGATCAATCAAGCCACCGCGCAGCTTCTCAATGTCACGGGCGGCGAAAGTAGCTATTTTGCTGATAAACAATGGATATTCGGGCTCATCATCGCGGTTGTCACAGGCTTGGTCATCATCGGCGGGATCAATAGTATCGCACGTGTTACCTCGAAGCTCGTCCCACTGATGTGTGTGGTTTACGTCGTAAGCGCCTTGGTTGTATTGATTGTCAATGCAGCCCACATCCCAGTGGCAATCCAGGAAATCTTTGCGGAAGCCTTCAAGCCGCGTGCCGCTGTCACAGGTGGCTTTCTCGCCGCATTCATCTGGGGAATGAGACGGGCGACTTTCTCGAACGAAGCCGGTATTGGCTCCGCGCCGATAGCGCACTCCGCAGCCAAATCCAGAATGCCCGCCAGTGAAGGAATCGTGGCTCTGCTGGAGCCTTTTATCGATACCGTCGTGGTCTGCACGATGACTTCGTTGGTCCTGGTCACGACCATGCATTTCAACAGCGATACAGGAAACTTTTTGATCAATGGGAATTCATTTGAAATCGGCAACCCATCCAACAACAGCACGTCATTCGGCATTGGGCTGACCTCTGCCGCGTTCGAGACTGTGCACGGCGGCTTCAAGTATGTGCTCTTCATCTGCGTGCTGCTGTTCGCTTTTTCCACATTGATCACCTGGAGTTACTACGGTTTGCAGGCATGGGAGTATTTGTTTGGGAAAAACTATTTCGTAGGTCTTACCTACAAGCTGATCTTCTGCGGTGTGATCGTAGCCGGCGCAGCTGCCTCTATGTCCAGTGCGATTGATTTCTCGGATGCATCGCTGTTCGCGATGAGTATCCCGAACTTGATCGGCGTTTATTTTCTCATGCCGGTAGTTGCGAAAGAGCTCTACAGGTTCCAGGTTTTCACACGCAACGTGGATGCCGGAGACTCGCTCGATGAAGCCGAGATGAAAGCAAACGCGGAGTGATACGTCATCTCTAACGTTTCGATAAAATTGAGGGCAGGAACAGATACCTATGGCGCGTGAATATAAACTACAGCGGAAAAGACCCGTATCCGCATCCGGAATCGACTACGCAAAGGTATTAAATACAGAGCAGTTCAAGGCGGTGACCTCGCCACCAGGTAAATCACTGGTGATTGCAGGAGCGGGCTCGGGTAAAACGCGCACATTGACTTACCGGGTTTCGTGGCTCTTGGATGAGGGAGAACGGGCAAGAAATATACTACTGCTGACATTCACCAATAAGGCCGCAAAGGAAATGGTGGAGCGGGTGAGATCGCTTGTCCCCGGAGATGTCTCCGATCTATGGGCCGGGACGTTCCACTCCATCTGCAATCGTATTTTACGCAGGCATGCGGAGGAGATTGGATTCACAAAATCCTTCTCAATTCTGGACCGCGATGACCAGAAATCGCTTATGAGCGGAGTGCTCGCCACTTGCGATATCGATACGAAGCAACGCAGATTTCCAAAACCGGACGTATTGATCTCCATGTTTAGCCTAATGGCGAACACGAATGTTTCTTTGGAAGAGCTGATCCGGGTGCGCTATCCGTATTTTGGAGAGTGGAAAGAGATCCTGGAGACAGTCCGCAGTAAATACATAGCGAAAAAGCGGGCAACAAACTCATTGGATTTCGATGATATGCTCAGCTTGACGGTAGACCTTTTCCGCAATCATCCAGATGTCCTGGCTATCTATCAGAAACGCTTCCGCCATATCCTTGTCGATGAGTATCAGGATACAAATTCTGTGCAGAGCGATTTGATCGATCTGCTCTCCGGAGAATCCAATAGCCTCATGGCGGTGGGGGATGACTCTCAATCAATCTATTCATGGCGGGGAGCTGAGGTGGATCATATTCTAAATTTCCAGCAGCGATATGTGGATTCCACCGTGCATACGATTGAAACAAATTATCGCAGTGTGCCGGAGATTCTGGAGCTTTCCAACGCTGCAATTTCCATGAACAAAATGCGTTTTGAGAAGAATCTCAGATCGTCGCGTTCCGAAGTGGGAGCAAAGCCAGCTCTTGTGCCTTTGGAGGATCCCGCCACCCAGGCAAGCTTCGTTGCCCAGCGTATGCTGGAGCTGCGGGACGAAGGAATCGAGCTCTCTGAAATGGCGGTTCTGTATCGGGCACATTTCCAGAGCCTGGAAGTGCAGATGGAGCTCACACGCCGCGGAATCCCTTTCGGGATCACCAGCGGGCTAAGATTCTTCGAGCAAGCACATATCAAAGATGTGGCTGCGTTTCTACGCTTTGTGACAAATCGCAGAGACGAAGTCAGTTTCAAACGCATAGTTCAGATGTTTCCCGGCTGTGGTCCCGGAACTTCCGAAAAACTCTGGCAAAGATGGTTGCTCGCGCCGGAGGCCGGGCAGGACGAGCTTCCCAAGAAGTGGTCGGATATATTCCTCAAATATCCGGTCCCCAAAAAGGCCGCGAAACATTGGGAGCAGCTTTGCTACACTCTCGATGAGCTTACTCCCGGAGGAAGGTTCGCCACCCCTGCTGAAATGCTATTCAGTGTTTTGGAGGGGGTATATGACGATTACCTGAAGGAAAGTTTCGATAATTACGAAGCACGCAGAGGTGATATCGAGCAGTTGATCCAATACGGGAGCTCTTTTGAAGATGTCCTGGAGTTTTTGGCACAGCTTTCATTGATGAGCACCACGGACGGTGATCCAACAGGGGATAAATCCGAGCGCGATGACGATAAGGTCACGCTCTCATCCATCCATCAGGCCAAAGGCCTAGAATGGAAGGTAGTGTTCATTGTCTGGCTAGTCGATGGTCAATTTCCCAACGGACGAATTCTTGATTCCGATGACGAGGCGGCATTTGAAGAAGAGCGTAGACTCTTTTATGTCGCGTTGACCCGGGCAAAGGATGAGCTCTATCTGAGTTACCCGATGATGAATCCCAAAAGCTACACCGGAGATGTTCTCTGCCGGCCTTCCCGCTTTCTGGATGATTTTCCACAGGATCTGGTGGAAACATGGAGTGTGGGGAATGAGTGGACGGAGGATGATCCGTTTTGACGCGCAGCCTGCTGCATAAAAAAAAGGCGAACCAATTTCGGTTCGCCTTCGGGAAAGTTTATTAGGCCATTCCGCATCGGAGGATTTCCCGGATCAGCCACCGATCTCGGTTCTACCACAGAGCTGGGCACCTTCTTCCATGGAGAAAACCTTCGACTTGATGTCACCATTGATTTTGGACTTATCTTTTAGCTCACAGCGCTGGGATGTGATCTTGCCTTCGACATTCCCGTAAACCTTTACATCGCCTGCGGTGACATCGCCTTTGACTTGGGCATTTTCGCCGATGGTGACCTTGCCTTTGTCCGACATGATTTCGCCCTCGATTTTACCATCGATGATCATGTCGTTGGAGAAGCGGATTGAACCAATGATTTCGATACCGGTGGAGAGGACGTTTGTCGCATTTGCCATAACGCAATCAAACAAGCAGAATGATTGGCGGCTTGCAATGGTAAAGAATTCTGAAATTGGAACGATTTTTCAGATGCATGATTTTTCGTTTTCGAGTTAGAATCTAGGAAACGAAACCGTTTACCTACCATGCCACGAGTCATCATCACCGTCCCGGAACAAAATCCACAGCCTTACAGATTCCAACTGGACCGCATGGTGGTAAGTATAGGGCGAGGAAGTGATAATGATATCGTGGTGGATTCCGGATCCGTATCCAGCAGGCATGCCGAGATGCATCGAGTCGAGGGAGGCTATGAGTTGGCGGATGTGGGCTCGACCAATGGTATCAAATACAACGAATCTCGGCAGCAGATCGTATCCCTGCGCTCGGGCATGAGTGTGAAGCTCGGTGACGTATCCTTTGATTTTTCGCTTACTGAGGAAGAACTGGAAGTTCTCGCACGTGAAAGGCCGATCGATCAAACACCTGTTACCAAGGAGCCTGCGATTGAGACACCATTGCCGCCAGCAGCGGCGCCAAGGCAAAGAGCTGAGCCCCGCCGGCGCCCGGCATATACTCCTGTCAAGCAAAGCTCGGGAGGTGGCTTCGGATCAATCTTGGTTTTTCTTATTCTCGCGGCGGCGGCATTTTATGCCGGAATGGAGGTTCGCTATCGAAAGGATCCCAATACGGCGGATTCTCTATATCAGGCTATAATGGAGAAAATCGAAGCGGATAAGGCTGCTTCAAAGCCCGGGCAGGCAGTCGATACGGTGCCGGCTGAGGTTCCTCCCGCCGAGTGATCGTGATTTTCCAAATGAGCAAAATAAAAAGCCGGTCAATCATCTGACCGGCTTTTTTGTTAAGAATGAAGAATCGTCCCGAAAGGGAGGGGGATCAGACGTTGAAGCGGAATTCGATCACGTCACCATCTTTCACAACGTATTCCTTGCCTTCGATCCGGACCTTCCCGGCTTCCTTCGCTGCGGATTTAGTTCCGGCCGCGACCAAGTCATCGTAGTGAACGACTTCCGCGGCAATGAATCCCCGTTCGAAATCCGTGTGGATGACTCCTGCGGCGGCGGGAGCTTTGTCTCCTGCGGTAATGGTCCAAGCACGAGTTTCCTGAACTCCTGTGGTGAGATAGGTGCGAAGGCCGAGCAAATGGTAAACGCCACGGATCAGGCCGGAGACTCCGGAATCTTTGACTCCCATATCGGCAAGAAACTCCGCAGACTCTTCAGGAGAAAGATCGGAAAGCTCCTCTTCTATGCGAGCGGAGATGACAACGGCCTCAGCGCCGGAGTGCTCGGCCGCGAATTTTCTGACCAGTGCCACTTGTGGATGCGAGTCCGGATTTTCCGTTGCTCCGGCCAGCTCGTCCTCGGACACGTTGCAGGCGTAGATGGTGCGTTTGGAAGAGAGTAGAAAGAATCCCTTTACGATCTCCGCATCTTCCGAGGAGAAATCCAGGGTGAGGGCTGGCTTGCCGGCATCCAGATGCGGCATGATAATATCAATGAGTTCAACCTCCTTTTTGGACTCCTTGTCGCCACTTTTCGCTTTCTTCTCCCGCGAGCTGCGACGTTTTTCAAGGGCGGCCATGTCCGCAAGGATTAGCTCGGCATTGATGATCTCGATGTCCCGGATCGGGTTTACAGAACCGAGCTCATGAATGATATCGTCATTTTCAAAACACCGGACGACTTGCACGATGGCATCTGTTTCGCGGATGTTGGCGAGGAACTTATTTCCCAGGCCGGCTCCTTCCGATGCGCCTTCAACCAGGCCGGCAATATCGACAAACTCGATGGCAGTTGGGACCAGCTTGTTGGAACCGGAGATTTTAGAAAGGACCGCAAGACGATCATCGGGAACCATGACCATTCCCACATTCGGATCTATGGTGCAAAATGGATAGTTCGCAGCCTCCGCCTTGCGGGTGCGGGTGACTGCATTAAAAAGAGTTGATTTTCCGACGTTTGGTAAGCCTACGATTCCTGCTTTGAGCATAGCGCGCGCAGATTGCGCAGGGGAAAGGCCTTGGGCGAGAGAAATTTACACGATATTGAAAGCTTTCCTATAACATCGAAAATGGGCATGCTGGGGCCAGAGGGCAAACGATCGGAAAAAATCTTGGGAAAACGTGGTATTTCCCGGTTGACAGCCATCAGTCAGCTGCCTAGGTTTCGCGCCCCTTCGGGTAGGTGCATCGTCATACTTATCCTGTAAGGCTTCCCTATTATATTGAAATGAAGACATTTTCCGCCAAGCCACAAGAAGTTGACCGCAAATGGTATGTGATCGACGCCAAAGGCAAAGTCCTCGGCCAAGTTGCCGTGGAAGCCGCACGTTTGCTCCGTGGCAAACAAAAGCCTACGTTCACCACTCACGTTGATACCGGCGATTTCGTCGTAGTGATCAATGCGGATCAATGCGTCCTTAGTGGTAACAAGGAAACTGACAAGATCTACACTCGCTTCACCGGTTACGTCGGCGGCAAGAAGGTTGAAACTCCGCAGAAGCTTCGCGAGCGCCGTCCAGTGCTTCTCGTGGAACGCGCTGTTTGGGGTATGATCCCGAAAACACGTCTTGGCCGTGCTCAATTTGGTAAGCTCAAGGTTTACGCCGGCGAGACACATCCACATGAAGCCCAAGCTCCTACGGTTTACGAGGTTCGCTAATCCCATTAAAATTCTCTCATTATTATGCCAGCTACTGCCACACAAAGCTCCACAGGACGCCGCAAAACCGCTGTTGCCCGTGTTTGGGTAACCGAAGGTTCCGGAGAAATGACCATCAACGGTCTTTCCTTCGAGGATTATCTTCCAACTATCGACCTTCAGAATTCGGTGATTGCACCGTTCCAAGTTGTGAACATGGTCAATAAGTTCGACGTAAAAGTCATCGTTAAGGGCGGTGGCAAGCATGCTCAAGCGATTGCGATTCGTCACGCGATCTCCCGTTCTCTTACTCAGTTTGATCCCGAGAACCGCAAGCTTATCAAGCCAGCCGGCTTCCTCACACGTGACCCACGTATGAAAGAACGTAAGAAACCAGGTCAACCGGGCGCACGTGCTCGTTTCCAGTTCTCGAAACGTTAATCATAACAGTTTTTCAGTCTTCAGAGAGGCAGCATCGAAAGATGCTGCTTTTTTTTGTTCAGATTTAGCGCAACTAAACGTGAACGGATGGGTTATGTAGTTTTTATGAAAACAAACTATTTGATTCCAGGTGTAGCTCTCGCAATCGGATTGGGAATTGGTTTCGGCGTAGGTAAAAAGGGCGGTGCTTCCTCTGCTGAGTCGGTAGTCGACGGATTGGAAATGAGGACCCGCTCTTCAATGGACCGCGCGTCATCAGAGCGAAGCTCCAGCAGTGGCAGGGATAGCAAAGTCCGTAGTGTTGAAGAAATCTATCGAAAGCCCGGCCAGAGCAATAGAGTCCAGGCGCTTCTCGATTATTACGCGAATCTCAGCCCGGATGAATTTTCGCTGGAAGCGGAAAAACTTGATAATATGCCGTTCAACGAACGCATTTTGGCCTCGGTCTTACTGTTTGGAAAATGGGCGGAAGTCGATCCTACAGCCGCGATGGCTTTCACCGATACAATGGGTATGGCCGGAGCATTTGCGCGGCCAACGGTCTTGCAAGGGTGGGCCAGCACAGACCCTGTGAATGCCGCGAAATATTATACGGATAATCCCGGCCAGTTTGCGATGATGAACATGATGGGTGGAGGTAGAGGTGGACAGGATCCCGGCTCGATCATTGCCAGCGAGTGGGCAAAACAAGATCCTAAGGCGGCCATGGAGTGGGCTGCTGCCCTAGGGACGAAGAGCGGGGAGGCAATGACCTCGGTCGTTTCCGAGGTCGCGAAGACCGATCCCAAAAAAGCGGCGGAGATGGCAGGAGCCATGGATGAGAAATCCCGGGGCGATGCCTACGAGGCTATCGCAAAGCAATGGGGCACTCAGAATTTTTCTGAAGCTCTGGCTTGGGCAAATTCATTGCCAGAGGATCAGCGCGGCCTGGCCTTGGCCTCAGCCATTGAAGGCCTGGCACAATCGAGCCCAGAACTGGCAGCTCAGGAAATTGGAAAATTGAGCGATAAGGATGCTCAAAGAAACGCTATACCTACGGTTGCAAAAAATTACGCACGTCAGGATGTTCAGGGCTCGATGGATTGGTTGAAAAGCATTGATAACGAGCAAGCCGTCAGAGATACGATGCGGGAGGTGATGCCTATCTGGACAGCATCCGATAGCACTGCGGCACTTGCCTTTGTGAAGTCCCAAAGCTCCCCGGATCTGAAAGATAGTGCCGCGCAGTCCTACATATTCAGCAACAGCACAGCCAATCCGGCGGATCTTATCGAGGTGGCTTCACTCATCACTGATGAGCGTGATCAGAGCCGTGCGACAAGTGTCGTTGCGGCCCGCTGGATGCAAACGGACAAGGCGGCGGCGACTGACTTTATCAACAGCAATAGCTCAATATCCCCCGAGATGAAACAACGGTTGATCAGTGGTCAAAGCATGTGGGGTGGCGATAGGGGCCGGGGAAGAGGCCGCTAGTCTGATAATCCCAGACTTCCATTTAATCCGCAGGTTTTCCACTGCCCCTGATGATACGTTGCAGGGTCAGAGGAAAGGCTGCGGCTTTCTTTTTTTAGGATGCCTAGGCTTCAGCCTTCGGGAAGCGAAGCGTGATTTCGTGATGGTAGGTATCGCCCGGCTGAAGAATGGGTGAAGGAAAGTGTGAAATGTTCGGAGAATCCGGAAAATGCTGCGGCTCCAGACAAAACGCGCTGGTTGGATTTCCAAATGGAGAATCCAGGTAAAACTGAAGGCCGGGATGATTTGTGGAAAGTTCCAGCACTCTGCCCGACTTGGGATCTGTGGCTATCGCAGCCACACGAGATTCCTGGGCGCCGTCCAAGACGAAATTGTGGTCAAAGCTACAGGCGGATTTTGCAAGATTGTGCCCGATTGTTTGCGGATTTGTGAAATCGAAAGCTGTGCCGGCGACTTCGGCAATATCGCCGGAAGGCACGCAATTTTCGTTGAGAGGTAGATATTTTGAGGCCTTTACATTTAGCACGTGATCGAGGACGGACTCGGAGGGAGTGCCGGTAAGATTGAAATATGCATGATTTGTAAGGCTCACCGGCGTGGCTTTATCGGTAGTCGCAGTCGCTTTCCATTTGAGGAAATCCTCCCCAAGTGAATATTCCACCGTGACCTTCAAATTTCCCGGGAAGCCTTCTTCTCCATCGGGGGAAAGATAGGCGAAGCGGACACATTCGTCGGACACAAATTCTGTTTCCCACAAGGCTTTGTCGAAGCCGTTGATGCCCCCGTGAAGATGATTCGGGCTATCATTTGTTTCCAGTTTGTGGGTTACGCCATTCAAGGTGAAGGTCCCGTTGGCGATGCGATTAGCGAAGCGGCCGACGGTTACCCCGAAAAAGAACTCGTTATCCGCCCAATCCTCGGGGTTTTCAAAGCCCACGAGTATATTCTCAAATCTGCCATGCTGGTCGGCGGTCGAGAGGGTTCTCAAAGTTGCTCCAAAATCGGAGACGGTTGCGGTAATTCCTGATGGATGGCTGAGAAGATAGGTTTTCACGTAAGTTAAAGATCTAAATGTCGGGACGTGCCGGTGGTTGCTACGTGCGGGAACTTTTGAGAATTCGTGCGACGTCTGGCGAGTATGAATTTTTGGCGGATTTCTGCAATGACTACATACGATGCGCATGGAGAGAACGTAAATACAATCTCCTTGGTGCTTGCGGTGGACCGCGTCTTGGGAGAATGTGACGCCATGCAAGCGGTGACAGACAGATTAAGAAATTTTTTACAGTTTGTGGCGGTGAAGCTGATAGATGAGCCTGCAAAGGCACAGCTCAAAGTCGCGGAGCTTGGGCCTAAACGGCTTCGTTTTAAATTAGTTTTGGCCCGTGAGGATGTTGCGATGTTGATCGGCCGGAACGGATTTACCGCGTCTGCTATCCGTAGTGTGCTGAAAGCCGCAGCGGATAAAGAAGGAGTGCAGGTGACTCTCCAGATTCATTCCCATGAGGAAGAAGCGGAGATGCAGGCACGTGAGTCTTGATTTTCCAGCGGATGGTTCAAGGGGCGTCCCGGAATGCTTCTCCAGGTGTAGGTTCCAAAAGAGGTTGCAGGTCACTGGCTGTTTGCTTCAATGCATGTGCATTGCCTGAGCGCAGGCGCAAAAATTTTAAAGAAATAACACATGAATAGAAAACTCCGGATGGGAATGGTAGGCGGCGGACGCGGTGCATTTATCGGTGCCGTGCACAGGATGGCGGCGAACTTGGATGGAAAGATCGAGCTGGTTGCCGGCTGTTTTTCCTCTGATCCGGAGAAATCGAAACTCTCGGGTGAAGATCTTTTTCTATCTCCCGACCGTGTTTATGCAAATTTCGATGAAATGGCCGAAAAAGAGGCTGCACGTCCACTGGGGGATCGCATTGATTTCGTAAGTATCGTTGCGCGTAACGACCTTCATTACAAAGTGGCGAAAAAGTTCCTGGAGAACGGGATCCACGTCGTTTGCGAAAAGCCTCTCGCCCTTTCCAAAGCCCAAGGGGAAGACCTTCAGAATGTGGTTGAAAAATCCGGCCTGGTGTTTGCTTTGACTCATAATTATACGGGCTATCCGATGGTCAAAGAAGCCCGTGCTTTGGTAAAACAAGGCAAACTGGGTAAAATTCTGAAAATCGTTGCCGAGTATCCACAGGGTTACGGAATCGTCTCCTATGAGGAGGCTGCGGCAGGAGATGGCAAAATTTCCAATTGGCGGATGGATCCGAGTATCTCTGGAATTTCCAACTGCATCGGTGATATTGGAACACATGCTGAAAACCTCGCCCAATACATTTCCGGATTGAAACTGGAATCGGTGGCTGCGGATTTAAACACCTTCATCCCAGGTCGTGAGCTTGATGATGATGGCTCAATGTTGTGCCGCTATGAAGGTGGGGCACGGGGAGTTTTGTTCGCTTCGCAGATTTCCACCGGCGAAGAGAACGGACTTAATATCCGTATCTATGGGACCAAGGCCTCGATCGAGTGGCATCAAGAGCATCCGAATGAATTGATCGTGAAGTATGCCGAAAAGCCGAGGGAGATCTGGCGTCGGGGTAACTCGTATAATGGTGAGGCCGCCGCCAAATACACACGTTTGCCATTTGGTCACCCGGAAGCATTTATCGAAGCTTTCGCGAATATCTATCTCGCTGCTAGTGAGGCGATTTCCGACTCCATTGCCGGGAATTTCAAAGGAAACGAAGCTTACGATTTCCCGACGGTCAAAGATGGGGTGGAGGGTATGGCGTTCATTGAGGCGGCTGTGAAATCTTCACAAAACAACGGAGCCTGGACTAATCTGTAGGTTTTTGCCCCAAATCTTTTTGAGATTTGCCCCGAAAGGACTCGCCCCGTGCGATTTCTTCCGGGGCTTTTCGTTTGGTCAATCCGATGGGTAGGGACTACGGGCTGAAATGCTTAAGTATCGCGGAATGGATATCTTCCGCGTGTTCTACTTTTTCCGAAGAGCCAATGAAAACAGGCTTTTCCTCATCGGGGACGATGTCTCGTCCGTGAGAGCCTTTCACTAAAGTCGCATCAAGCGGAATGACATCCAGGAGACCACGGATTCCCAACTTCTTTTTAACCAGAAATTTCGCGATCTTTGCTTTTGGAAATTTTATCTCGGGATCGACGAAAAGCTCGCAAGGATCGTAGCCGGGCTTCCGATGGATATCGATCGTGCGGGCAAAATCAGGGGCAACCTGATCATCGATCCAATAGTAATAAGTGAACCAGGCATCAGGCTTGGCGATAGCTATAAAATCACCCGAGCGTGGATGATTCTGTAGACGGATTTCATCTATGCCGACGGTCTTTTCCAATAAGTCACGCACTTCCCGCGTGATGGCTTTGTCGTTGATGTAAATGTGAGCGATCTGATGATCGGCGATGGCAAAGGCTTTGCATCCCCCGCAGTCCAAGGTCTCTCTGCCAAGTTCGTTTTTGATCGAGAGCCATCCTTTTTGGCGGAAAAGGCGATTGAGGTGTATCGGCTGATGGACTGCCGAAATGCCATACTCGGACAGTAACATTACACGAATCCCACGTGACTCATAGTAGTCGATCAGATCAGTCACCACGTGATCGATTGCGCGCACTTGATCAGCTACAAGGGGTGAGTCCGGCCCATCCTTTTGGAGGCAATAATCGAGGTGGGGTAGGTAAGTGAGAGATAGCGTCGGCTGGTGTTTCTCCTCCACCCATTTTGCGGAAGAGGCGATCCATTCGGATGAGGCGATACCCGCGGCAGGACCCCAAAATGCGGGAAAAGGAAATGGTCCCAAATTAGCTTTCAACTCATCCCGCATCATCATGGGCTGGGTGTGGATATCGAAAAACTTCGAGCCATCCGCAGGATAAAGAGGGCGGGGAGTGATGGTATAATCCGCAGAGGAATACATGTTATACCACCAAAAGAGCTTCGCGCAGGTAAATTCCGGCATTGTCTCCCTAAGTTGACCGCGGAGAGTGTCCCAAATTTTCTCTCCCTGCACGATGTGGTTCGACTGTTTCCAAAAACGAACCTCCGCATTTTCCCGATCATACCATCCGTTGGCCACGATTCCGTGTTGTTCCGGTTTTGAGCCGGTAATGATTGATGATTGGCCAGTGGTAGTCAGGGCTGGAAATGCCGGAGTGTAACTCTGGACTCCGTGCTTTTCCGCGAAGCTCCGGATGCCGGGGCAGTTTTCGCCGATAAGAGATTTCGAGAGTCCGACAATATTTAGAACGGCGAGGCGCATGGATGAGAGAGAGACGTTTGGGAACTGTCAACGGTAGCTATCAACTCTACGATCGGCAAGGATAGCAAACTATCAGGTCTGTCCGGAAGTTGACTTTCCAGCCAGGGAGTGGGGATTCCTTATGATTCAGCAAGCAATTGATTTTTCCGGGAAATCCTGCGTTTCTTGGAAGATGTTCGAGAACGCGATGGATATGCTTGAGAAGGGTGCTGTGAGAAAGCGCCTGCTTGAGGGGGCGTTGAGCTGTCCGGAGTGCGGGGAACAAACCGCAGATTTCCCTGTCGAGTGGGATCGGGTGCTGGAATGTGAAGCTTGTGGAATCAAAGCTTCGCTATCGGAATGGGCCTCAAGGTCGGAAGAAAATGACTGTATCGGGGAGGTGGTTTCACTGCCGGAGAACAGCACTATTCAAAAGTCAGGTGATGGCTGGGGTGGATCGGTCTGGCATATTCCGCCTGCCGGAAAGTTTCTAGCCGTGCTGCTATTGGGAATCTTTTGGTGCTCGATCACTGGCTTTGCCAGCGTGATCACGATCACGAGTATGATCAGTGGCAATGAGGTGAGGGATGCCATGCCATGGTGGATGGCAATCATCTTTTTTGGTATCTTTTGGACGATTGGTCTGAGGATGCTTTATGAGGCTCTCAAATTGAAATTTTTGTCCCACACGATTGTCGTCAGTGGTGGAGTGCTTGCACTGCGAAGAGAGATGTTTGGCCGTAGCAATGAGAGAGCGCTCAATTGTTCTGAAATCAGGACCATTGAAAGAAGGGAGTTTTACAGGCAAAACAAACAACCGGTGTTTGGGATTGAGATCAAAGCCGACCGTGCAAAAATGAAATTTGGCGGGGGCTTGGACAAGGCGGAACAAGTCTGGTTGATCTCAGAGCTTCGAAGAGAGGTTTTCGCGTCACGGAAAACACCCGGGACAAGATCTGGAGGCCACGAAGGCGGCGCGGTGAAATCGGTTTTTTCGTATTCCATACCCGGCGCGAAAAAGGGTTCTTGGTTAGCGGGTCTGGTGATGTCGCTGATTGGCGGGCTGTTTATGTGTATCGGGATTTTTGGGATTTCTCAATCAGCGTGGCCTGAATGGAACCCCGATTTGGGTATTGAGAATCTTCTGGCGTATTTGCCCGCGCTGTTCAGTGATGGATTTGCGGCTATCTGGACCTTGGTTTCGTCGGTTTTCCTTCTGATTGGTTTGTCGGCATTGGTGGCAGCAATCAAAGGTCATGGTGTGGACCGCCGGATCGAAGGTAACCCAACAGATATTTCCATCCGCAGATACCAGCGTGGAAAAATTCTGGAGGATCAATCGTTTCCACGCAGAGAGGTAACAGACATCCGTAGCTCGGTAAGCGGCAAATCCAACGGGAAGGATATGAAACGCCTGGAGTTGATCGTGAATGACCGGGTGGTGAAGATTGCCCGGTGGATAGATGGTGGGGCCGCAGACAAGCTGGTCAGCGAGGTGCGGCAGGCTATGGGACTTTAAGCGAAGCGTTTAGAAAGTAACTTCGGAGCCAAGCTTCCCGACTGAGACGTTGTGCTTGGTTTCCGATAAAGCGCTCTGCAATGCGCTGGCGCTGTCCGGTTCCCCGTGTATCAGCCATGTCTGGGTCTTGTTACCGCGGATTCTATTGAAGTAATCCACCAATTCCGAATGGTCCGCATGGCCCGAGAACGAATCCACAATCTCAATGTGTGCCTTCACGTGAAAGGTATCACCGAGGATATTGACATCTTTCGCCCCATCGCGGATCCTCCGACCCAAGGTCCTTTCGGCACAGTAGCCAACAAATAGAATCGTATTTCTGGAGTCTTCGATATTGTTCCGAAGGTGATGAAGAATACGCCCTGCTTCGCACATCCCGGAAGCGGAAATAATAATCGAAACTCCCTCAAGCTCGTTCAGGGACTTGGAACCTTTGACGGATCTGATCAGGGTAAGGTCTTCAAACCCGAAGGGATTTTGCTTTTCAAACAGCGCTTCATAAACTTCTTCGTTAAATGAATCCGGATGTAAGCGGTAGATTTCCGTGGCACTGACCGCCAGGGGGCTGTCTACAAAAACGGGGATATGTGGCAGCTCGTTTGCGAGAAATAGCTCGTTGAGCACATAAAGCAGCTTCTGGGTGCGCTCTACCGCGAAGGCGGGAATAAGAATTTTTCCCCCTCGTTTCGCGGCTTCTTTGATGACCTCGGCAAAATGTTTGTCGAACCCGGGAGGAGCTTCGTGCTCGCGGCCGCCATAAGTGCTCTCCATAAGGACGAAATCGACATTATCCACAGCAACGGGATCGCGCAGAACCTCGCTATCACCACGGCCGACATCGCCGGAAAAGAGGAAGCGTTTCTTCATTCCATCAGCTTGATCTTTTATATCCAATACGATCTGTGCGGATCCGAGGATATGCCCTGCATCGACAAAAGTTAGTTCCACCCCATCGGCAATTGGAATTGGCCTGTCGTAGCTCATCGTCACGAATTGGCGGAGACAACGTTCCGCATCCTGTTCGTTGTAGAGCGGTTCGACTTTTTCCAGTCCCTTTCGCACCCGGTGCTTGTTGACCCAGCGAATATCGCTCTCCTGGATACGTGCAGAATCCCTTAGCATGATCTGGCAGAGATCACGGGTCGCGTGGGTTGAATAGATCGTCCCGGTGAAGCCTTTTTTCGCTAGGTTGGGAAGGTTACCACTGTGATCGATATGTGCGTGTGAAAGAATTACGATATCAACTCCAGCGGGATCGTAGTGTGGAAAACAGCAGTTGATCTCATAGGCATCTTTGCGGCTGCCCTGGTATAAGCCGCAGTCCAGGAGGATGCGTTTTCCATTGATCTCCAAAAGGTGCTGCGAGCCGGTGGTGGTGCCAGCGGCGCCACAGAATTTGAGTTTCATATCCTATCAGTCTCGTAGCAGAGAAATTTTGGCGCAAGGGAAAAGGATGAGGACTCGGCCGACAAGGCAGCGCTATTATCTGTCCAGAAAGTCCACCAGAGGGGTGATGAATTTTCCGTAGGATTCGATATGGGGGAGATGCCCGATTCCCTCAAGCTCTACGAGCGTCGAATTCGGAATTGCCTCTGCAGCCTTTTTCCCCAGCTCCGGGTAAAGACCCATCTTTGCGGATATTTCCTCCGGAACAGATGCCTTTCCTAAAGCTGTGCGGTCACGTTGCCCGATGATTAGTAGAGTTGGCACTTTCACCAGGGGAAACTCATAGACAACCGGTTGGGTGAAAATCATGTCATAGGTGAGAGCCTGATTCCAAGCTACGCGGGGATAGTCTTCGCTGCTCGCGATGCCTGCGAGAATTTCCACCCATGGGTCGTATTCGGGCTTCCATTGGCCATCGTAGTAGCTTTCCTGCTGATACTTACGGATTGAGTCAGCATCCGTCTGGAGCTCCTTCTCATACCATTGATCGATACCGGGATAGGGCACCATTGTTTTCCAATCTTCCAGGCCTATCGGATTTTCCAAAATCAGGGAGCGCGTTTCCGAAGGAAACATCAGCGCGTAACGGGTAGCGATCATACCGCCCATCGAATGCCCCAACACGTGGGGCTTTTCCGCACCGAGCTCATCGAGGAGTTGCTTGGTATGACTCGCAAGAGAATGAAATGTGTAGTGGTAGTTTTCAGGTTTGGAGGATTTCCCGAAGCCGATTTGATCTGGAATAATCACCCGATAGCCGCGCTCCGCCAGATCTTTCGCCGTCCGCTCCCAATAGGCTCCGCAGAAATTCTTTCCGTGGAGAAGAAGGACGACCTCCCCGTTCGCCTTCGCCGGCCTGACATCCATATATGCCATCTCGAGCGATTGCTTTTGCGCGGTGAAGTTGAAAAACTCAACGGGAAACGGATACTCGTAGTGTTCCAGCCTGATTCCCAACGGTTTACTCTCCTCGGCATGGATGGGAATTGCGGTTCCGAAAAGCCCGAGAACAAAAACTGTGAAGATTCTGAAAATCATCCCGCAAGCTAGAACGGATTCCGCGCCTCTCAAGCGATATTGGCGTATCTAGAATGTTTTTCCAAACACAAGGGAGTCACGGCCGGAAGCGATGAACTGTGCACGGCGTTTTTCCGGCAGTGCATCGAGATCCATTTGCTGGTAGCCAGCTCGTTTGAAGAATTCCGCAGCGCGATTGGTTAGAGCGAATACCCGCGGAATTTGCTTTGCCAGAGCCAGATGTTCGGCGTGTTCGACGAGCTCGTAGCCATAGCCCCGGCCTTCATGGGCCTGCTTGACATACAAGCACGCCACCTCTGCGCAGTTCTCTCCAATGTATTCGTGCAAAGCCACGCAACCCACCACGTTATCATCTATCGTCATCACGTGATAATCGGAGATTTTTTCATAGATGTCCTCGTAGGTTCGCGCGACAAGTTTGGTGCGACGCACCACGCGGCCGATCATTCCCAGCAGTTCCGGAATGTCATCTTCCCGAAGCTCGCGGATGATTCTATAACTATCGGCGTGGACCATCGTTCCAACGCCTTCGTTGGAAAATAGCTCATCTACGAGGACTCCCTGCTGTCTACCATTCAGGACGTGGACCCGTGGCACTCCACGATGGCAGGCCTCTGCAGCAGACAGGAGTAGTTCTTTGCCCTGGACGTCCTCATTCGCAAGTGTTTCGGGGACGTCCGCAGCACGGATAGCGTGGGCGGGCTGACCATTTACCAGGATACTTTCTTCCAACAGTGCGATAACTTTGGTCACGCCGATCAGCTTCGCGAAATCCACGACTTCGCGATCGAGCGGGCCGAATCCGGATGCATCAATGATCGCAGATTGCCCGCGTTGTAAAATCTCTCTGACTTCCTTCGCCGCCAGGTCGTCGCCTATCGGCCTGGTCACCCGCGCGGCCATAATTTCACATTCCAAGGTCCAATCGTAGAGATCTTTGAGATCTCCTCCAAGCACGCCTAGCACCAATTTGACTCCAAGATCTTCCAGAACAGCCAGGTCCAAAAGGGTCTCCGCGACCGCTGGTTCCGGCAGCAAACCTGCTTCGATCAATACACAAAAAATCTTCCCCCTGAATTGGGGGATGTATTGGAGGACGGCTCTCAAGTCACTTTTTTCGACCACGGCAATGAGGCTAAACTCCGGCATTCAAATTACAAACTTCAATCGCGATCCTGAATGCTTTTCCTTCGCCGTAAACATCGCAAATAAACGAGCCTCACGAATATTCATGAGGCTCGTTGCAACGGAAAGTTGGTGAAGGACAGATGGTTTGTTTTATAACCTCGATAGCCGATAGCCGCTCTTTTCCATCTCGTTCCGAGACCGTGAGTTTTAAAATACCACCGGAAGAATCTGCAGTGACTTTGGTATGTGTCTCATCATGGGAATCGACTTTCCAATTGGTGAAATTATCGGCACTTCCTCCGCTTTCCCGGAAAGACGATGAAAACTGTGTAATGAAACTATTCGTGAAGTCTGCTCTTTCAGCATCATTCTTGAAGGTAACGTATCGTTGACCCACAGGAACCCCAAGCGAGGTAAAAGTTTCCCAGTCAATATCATCCGCGACCGAAGTATTGCCTCTTGCCAGGGATTCAAAGGTTTGCTTCGCGAATGTGACATCCCCGTCTGCATCCGCTTGTTTGCAATTTGAAAATAGAAACGGGATAACCAGGGCGAGGAGTAATGATAGATTTTTCATGAAATGTATGGAGGCAATTGGTTGGTGTTGGAAACATTTTCGTCATCGTCCGAATGGTCTTTGCGGGTGCGGCAGCCAACGCTGCAATCACTCTTGCAAAGGTAGTAGATGCCAGCACCTACTGCTCCCAGTAAGAGTAAACCTCCCAGCAGACCTGCCGAGGACTGGCCGGGATGTTGGCGGACATATCTCAATTGGGAAGCTGCATAGGCTCCCCCCGCATGAAGTCGGTCCCGCGCTTGATCGGCCAAATCTCTGGCGCTATCGGAGATGGTATGTTTTCCGGTATGGTGTAGGAGGCTTGATACATCGCCTTTGAGCTGCGAGATGTCGTGCCCGATACGGGATAATAAATCTTTTGCTTTGTGATCGTGAGATAATGAGTGGTTCATAATAATAAATTTTTGAAGTTGAATTAGACTTATGGAGTTTTGCCGCGAACTGCACGTGCAATTGCAGAAACTACCAATAAAACGAGGAATACAAAGAATAGAATTTGTGCAATCCCGGAAGCAGCTCCTGCGATTCCACCGAAGCCAAGAACGCCCGCGACAATGGCGAGAATGAGGAAAATAAGGGCCCAGCTTAACATGGTTTTGGTTCTTTCTTTGGTTATGTTTTTATTGAAGTTCCCCGGAGGTTGTTCCGGAGAGTTACCAATTTCTCATTTGCACATGGAGTGCCAAAGCACCGATCTCTCCAAATCTCATGTGCTGTCTCGGTTTTCCTCTCTGGCCGATCCGATGGATCATTGTCAGAAATTGCAATTCGCTTCACCTGCTGATTTTTCAGTGCGATTTGCACGATCGAAAAACTCTTTTTGATCAATTGGTGCGCAGGTAATGAGAAGATTGGAGTGTTAGCTGGTGGCGAAATGCGCGTATTATATCGATATGCGATATTTTAAGTCAGCCTTGGTATCATCAGTTATGGCGGTGAGTTGTGCTGGGTCCGTGCAGGGGCAGGTGGATTTCTGGGACTTACCTCCGATCAATTATTCCGATACGGCGCCAAGCGACCGATTGGCCCGGCTTTCAGCCAACCTTCCGGATTCTTTGCTCCAGCAAAGCAGCACCTTGGAATTACTGAAGCTGCTTTTAGAGGAGTTGGAAATTCCGGTGGAATCCCAGGTTCTGGTATTTTCCAAAACCAGCTTGCAGAACGGCCTGATTCATCCAAGGAATCCCCGGAGTCTGTATTTCTCGGAAAATGCTTACGTGGGATATGTTCCAGGCGGCGATATAGAAGTCATCGTGGAGGATGCGGTGCTGGGGCCGGTGTATTACTTGGTCCGTAGTAATACCAAGGGCCTGGTTATTGAGCGGGATACAAGCAATTGCCTTTCCTGTCATGGAACAGGGAGAACGGAAGGGGTGCCGGGTATGCTGATACGCTCGGTATTCCCTGATTCCGATGGGCACCCTCTATTGCATCTGGGAACTGAAGATACAACCCACGAGTCTCCCATTGAAGAGCGTTGGGGCGGATGGTATGTAACCGGGAATAGCAGCTTACCCCATTTGGGAAACCGGGTTTATACCTCCGAGGGGAGCACCAAGCCCGAGATGCAGGAGCTAGATGATCTCCGATCTGTGATTGATGTGTCGAAGTATCCTCGGCCAACCAGTGACATCGTTGCGCTCATGGTATTGGAGCATCAGTGTAGGATGCATACTCTGCTGAATGCCGCGTCCATGAACTACCGGAGGACGCATTACTTCTCCCAGTCGCTTGACCCTACCGCGGATCCCAACGAAGGCCCTGCGGGAAGAGTCGCTGAAAGCTGGGCGGAGAAGATTGTCGAGTGTATGTTTTTCAAGAACGAAGCGGACCTGGAGGATGGGGCGGAGGGCGATCCGGCATTTCAGAGAGCATTTGTTTCCCGTTTTCCCAAAACATCCGATGGAGAGACTCTTGCGGAATTCCGCTTATACGGGCGCATATTCAAAAACCGTTGTTCCTATATGGTTTATTCTGATGCCTTCCGGGGTCTACCTCTGGCAGTGAAAGCGCTGGTATTGGGAAAAATGAAAAAAATAGTGGCGAACGATGATCCGGATTTTGATTGGATCAGTGGATCCGAGCTGCGGAGAATTGACAGTATACTCAGTGAAACATTGCCTGAGTGGAATAGATAAAAACAAGATGCCAATTTCGAATGATGAGTTATTGTCGCCAATATGGCTGCGGTGACGGTATCACAAATGCGGAAAATCGAATCGGCTGCGATGGCCCGCGGACTTTCAGAAGCAGAATTAATGACAATGGCCGGCGAAGCTCTGGGTCATGCAATTGCGAATCGGTTTCCACATATATCTTGTGCGATCGCATATATAGGAAAGGGGCATAATGCCGGAGATGCGTTGATCGCTCTTCGTGTGTTAGCGGAAGAATTTGGATGGCAGATCGGGGTTAGAGCTGCATATCCGCAGGATCAATGGGCCACCCTCATGCAGAGCCAACGGGAGGGGCTTGGATTGGATGTTCCTTTAGAAAAGCCTTTGAAAATTCAGCTGGGCTCAGGGATTGTTTTGATCGATGGGCTGCTCGGTATTGGTGCCAGAGGTGCTTTGAAAGAGCCTCTGGTGGAAATGGCCCGCGAGATGCGGACGCTTCGCGAGCGCTGTGGCGTAGTCGTGGTTTCGGTGGATTTACCCTCTGGTGTCGATCCTGACAGTGGAGAAGTCCATGCTGATTCTGTCACGGCGGACATGACGTTTATGATTGGATGCGCCAAGCGCGGATTGCTGGCTTCCACCGCGGTCAATGCAGTCGGAGCGCTTGCACTGGTGGAAGTGGAAGGGCTCTCGGCGGATGAAGAATGCGATCTCGATATAATTTGTCCACAGATAATGCATTTCGGGAAGCACCCGCGGGAGTTTGATTTCCATAAGGGCAAAGCCGGGCGGGTCGCCATCGTTGCTGGGTCGGCCGAGTTTTCCGGAGCAGCACTGATAACTGCCTTGGGAGCGATCCGCGGAGGCGGCGGGTTAGTCACCATCTATGCCCGGGAAGCCGCGTGTGCGGCCCTTCGCAGCCGGCTCCCACTGGAAGTGATGTTAAAATCGTGCGATGATCCCCGCTTGTTACTTTTGGAAAAAATGGATGCCATCGTGCTCGGCCCGGGGTTGGGGGAGATGACTTCCGAATATGAGGATGGAATTCTCACACTCGTCCGTGAGACCCCGGTTCCTCTACTGATTGATGCGGATGGGTTGAATTTGCTTTCGCGCAAAAATGTCAAGCTGGATGCCCGGCATGTGCTCACGCCGCACCCGGGAGAATTCAAACGTTTGGCACCGGAGCTCGAAGGTTTGTCGCGGGAAGAAGCCGCGCACAAGTTCACTGCTGAAAACGAAGCAATTTTATTGCTAAAGGGAGGGCGGACGATTGTTGCTCAAAATGGATCGACCATGCGGGTGAATTCCACTGGCACTCCTGGAATGTCGAATGGTGGGCAGGGCGATTTGCTGGCAGGTGTCACAGGGGCGTTCCTGGCTGGCGGGATAACTGGTTTTGATGCCGCATCCCTCGGAGCGTGGGTATGCGGATACGCTGCGGAGCTTGCGGTAAATGAGAATGGCGAGATTTCCACAGCCACGCAAACGGCTGAAAAGATCGGGGCTGCATTAGCCGCGTGGCGGCGGAAGTTGAGATGATTTTTTTTGAGATAAAATCTTTGTCGGGATAGTTGACTTTTAAAATTTTTTTCAAATATGACTACGGCTGTGTCCAAGAACTTGATTCTGTTAATTGCTGTTGGGTTGGGAACCGGGCTTGCTCTGGGGCAGGACTGGGAGCGCGAGGAAGTGAAGTTCGGCGAGATTGAGAATTACGCCAAAGAGCTTGCTGCGAAACCCTATGAGGCGCCGGATAAAGAGGCTCTGCCAGGTTGGATGAAGAAGCTTAGTTACGATCAATATCGTGATATTCGCTTCGATCCCGAACGGGCCTTGTGGGCTGGAACAGATATTCCGTTTCGCGCGATGTTTTTCCATCCAGGCTACCTGTTTCGCGAGCCTGTGATGATTAGCGAATTCACCGATACACACCGGCAGAAAGTGAGGCTCACAGAAGCCTTTTTCAAATATGGCAACTTGATCGGGGAGCGTGGCGAGCTGTCTCCTGAGAATGGTTTCGCGGGTCTCAAGCTACTGGCGAGATTGAACGATCCCGAGCGTTTCGACGAGCTCGCCGCGTTTCAGGGTGCCAGCTACTGGCGCGCACTTGGTAAAAATCAACGTTACGGAATTTCTGCCCGCGGCATCGCCGTCGATACGGGAGCGGAAGGAGTGCAGGAAGAATTCCCGGTGTTCCGCGAGTTTTGGCTGAGGAAACCGGAGCCTGACTCTAAATTTTCACAGATGTTTGCTCTGCTTGATGGGCCGTCTTATACCGGGGCATATAGTTTCACGATTTATCCCGGCGATGATACCGTGGTGGACGTAAAAGCGGTTTTGTTTACCCGTAAGGAAGTCAAGCGGCTGGGTATTGCCCCGATGTCGAGCATGTATTGGTTCGGCGAGAATTCGCGCAGGCGTTTTGATGATTTCCGGCCGGAAGTTCATGATTCTGATGGATTGGCTATTTACAAAGGTAGTGGGGAAAGATTGTGGCGGCCTGTCAGCAACGATAGCGGACAACTGGAATTCAGCTTTTTCCAGATGGAAAAGTGCAAGGGTTTCGGGCTGTTGCAACGTGATCGCCGCTTCGAGGCCTACGAGGATGGCGAGGCTGCCTATGAGTCCCGCCCTTCACTCTGGATCGAGCCGACATCCGATTGGGGACCGGGGAGTGTAATGCTGATGGAGATTCCCACTCACAACGAACTTGCCGATAACACCGTAGCGATGTGGCAGCCTGCTGTTACACCAAAAGCAGGAGAACGGGTGGAGTTTCACTACAAGCAACATTGGACAATGAACGGAGATCCTGCAGGGGCTGGCGGCCATGTCGTTGCCACCCGCACAGGGGTGCATGATTGGCAGCCGGAGCAGCGCACGGTGGTGGTGGAATTTTTCGGTGAAAACCTGTTGGAGAAGGATGGTAAACTCCCTGAGGCTTTTGTGGAGGCCGATGGTGAAACGGCTGCCGAAATTGTAATTCAAGGTATCACGGTCCAAAGTATGCCGGGTAACAAGGTCAGATTAGCCTTTCAGCTGAAGCCTGCGGAAGAGGGTGCGAAGCTCTCGGATATCAAACCGGTGGAATTGCGTGCGGCACTCAAAAAGGGGGAGAATTTTCTCACAGAGACATGGGTTTATCGGATCAAGCCTTGAATGCGCTCCGGCCTCTTAGCGAGGCGGAAATGGCGGAGTGGGAGGCTGCCTACGCGGCGGTGGAATCGTATCTAATCGCCTTGCGGATACGGAACCGCCTCCTGTCCTCCGAACTTGTGCGGGGGATTCTTTGGCGAGCTTCCGCGAGAAGAGCTTCGGAGCCGGATAAAACCGCACGCGAGCTGGCGATGGAGGAAACTCTTTATGCAATAGGTGAGTGGACCCAGGAGGTAATCTCCGAGCCATTGGAAAACCGCAGGCTGGCAGCGCGGGGACGGTTGGGTCTATTGCTCGCGGGAATGCCGGACAAGTGGCAGGGCGTTTTTCTCACCCCGGCTCCTTGGCCGGAGGAATTTGTCGAGGCAATGAGATCGTCCTACTTGGCTGCTGGTCCGCAATTTGCCGAGCTTACCATGCTGCCCAAGCCTCTGGAACTCAATGCAATCGGAAATGGCGCGGCCCAGTGGTGGGAGACGATGGATCGGCGGCCGATCATGCGGAAGATGGTCGCGTTGATTGTCGCCATCCTAATTATCGCCACGGTGTGGTTTATTTTCTACGAGTGATGGATACACAACCTATTGATCCGCGCTTCAGCGGTAAGCCTTTCTACGGAAAAGGTCGGGCAAAACTGAGACGATTTGTCTTTTTCACCGGCGTGCTGCTCGTGAACCTCGCGGCGGTGCTATGGATGGCCGATCTTTTCTTTCGCTCGGGATTCCACCGGGCTCACGTTTTGCTATTGATCATTTTCGCGATACTCAACGGGCTTCTCGTGCTGGGTTCTTTTCATGCGCTCTTTGGCGCACTAGATATCATTACCGGGCGGAAGCGCTCGGTTAGGATTTCCAGGTTGGCAGAAGGAGCACCGGATCATCTCGAAAAGCGTTATGCGGTGGTCATGCCTGTTTACAATGAAGACAGTGCGAAATTTTGCGCTAGAATAGAGGCGATCTATCGCTCGATTGAAACGACGGGACAGCTCGACAAATTCGATTTCTTTCTCCTCAGCGATACGCGGGATCTGGATCTATGGGTGCTGGAGGAAGTCGCCTGGACCAATCTTTGCAGGAGACTGAAGGGTTTCGGCAAGATCTACTATAGACGGCGTAAGGTAAATGAGAACCGGAAGGCTGGTAATATCGGGGATTTCGTCCGCACCTGGGGCGGGGGCTATGAGGGGATGCTTGTTCTGGATGCGGATAGCCTGATGGATGGCTCCGATATTGTGAAGATGGCCAAGGTGATGGAAGCCTATCCCCGGCTTGGTATTCTTCAGACACCTCCAAAATTGATTCGCGGCGTTTCGGTTTTTACCCGGCTCCAGCAATTTGCCATGAGGCTTTATGGTCCGCTTTTTATCCGCGGGCTGAATTTTTGGCAACTTGGCGGCGGAAGCTATTGGGGGCATAACGCGATGATCCGCGTGAAGCCTTTCTCTGAGTTTTGTGAGCTGCCGGCATTACCGGGTAGAGAGCCATTCGGCGGGAGAATCCTGAGCCATGATTTCGTGGAGGCTGCGCTGATGGTCTCCGAGGGTTGGGAGGTTTGGCTGGCGTGGGATATCGAAGGCACCTACGAGGAAGCGCCCCCTACATTGGTGGATCATCTAAAGCGGGATCGGCGTTGGTGTCAGGGGAATCTGCAACACTTCTGGCTGATATTTGCCCGGAAACTTCCGCTAACAGTGCGGATCCATCTGTTCATGGGGATCATGGCCTATCTCGGCAGCCCATTGTGGTTTCTGTTTCTGATTTTCGGGACATGGGTTGCGTGGGACTTCCATGTGAGCGATCTGACTCCGCTGCCTTTTGACAGTTTCGCTGAAAGGACTTTCGGGATTGCCGGGCAGTGGCAGGGGATGATTCTAATCGGTTTTGTCTTCACGTTGCTGTTCCTTCCGAAAATTCTGGCTCTGGCCGGCGCGATGCTTGTGCCCCGGCTGAGACGGGCTTTCGGGGGCTTTTTTCCTCTCCTGGTCGGAGGGATGATGGAGACGATTGTTTCGATGCTGCTGGCACCTTGCATGATGCTTGCCCACACGTTGATGGTCCTGAGTATTATTACGGGACATGCCGTAGGTTGGGGGAATCAGAGCAGGGAGACGGATGGCACCGCATGGGCGGATGCGCTGCGTTTTCATCTGGCACCCACCTTGCTGGGCATCGCGTGGACAGTGCTGGCATTACAGATCGGATGGGTATTCACCCTTTGGATGTCTCCGATTTTACTTGGGCTCATTCTTTGTATCCCGGTCTCTGTGTGGACGAGCCGCTCCAAATACGGGCGTGCGCTTGCGAGAAAGAACATACTCGCTACGCCTGAAGAAACTTCACCACCGGAGATTTTGAACCTGGCGATTCAAGCGGAGGCATCCGTGCATGTTGCGCTGAATGCCCAAATGCCGCATCGGGAAGGGGTGATCGCCGCAGTGGTGGATCCATATGTGAACAGTGTCCACATCTCGCTACTTGAGAACTCCGATATGGGCGGAGTAGATGAGTCTCTGGCAAACCGTTGTTTGAAAAACGGTCCCGGTGCGCTCTCGAAGTCAGACCTCTCCCAGTTGCTATATACGATGCCGGCGATGTTGATGATGCATCGGGCCGTGTGGCTGGGGGCGATGGAAGATTTGCATCCGATATGGATCAAGGCCGTCGAAAGCTACCGGATGCGCCCGGGAGAATGAGCCGAGGGTGACTACTGGGAAAACCGAGGATGAGACACGAAAAAAGGGCTCCGAGGAGAGCCCTTCGATGCAAAAGAGCCGGTGGTTCAGTTATCTCCGCTTTTTCCGTCCTCCACCGATTTTCTTACGCCGGATCGGTTTTGAAGGCTCGTCATCGAGCAGAGCGGTATAAATGTAAGGAAAGTCCGGCAATTTGCGGCGGGCGATTTCCTGATTCACAAAGATTTCGACGGATTTCGCAAAATCGAGCTCATCCGCGGTAAGAATGGTAAAGGCATCGCCCTCAGCTTCCGCACGCCCTGTGCGACCGATCCGGTGGACGTAGTCTTCCGCATTTTCCGGGACCCGGTAATTGATCACGTGGGAAACCCCCGAAACATCGATACCGCGGGCGGCAACATCGGTGGCGACAAGAATCTCGAATTCTCCACTTTTGAAACCGGCCAGAGCTTTCATACGGTCCGTCTGATTGATGTCCGAGTGCATTGCCGCGACCTTTTTCTGTCCGGTGGATTTGATCATATTCGTTACTTCATCCGCTTCACGGCGGGTGCGGGTGAAAATCATAACGGAGTGGTAGTCAGTCTCTTTCAGCAGGGCGAGAAGGAGCTCATCGCGCTGATCAATGGAGACCGGATAAAAGGCATGGGAAACGGTGGATGCAACCGCACGCCGGGCGATCTCAATCGAGATGGGATCCACCAAGCACCATTGCGCGAAGGTCTGGATGGCCGGCGGCATAGTGGCGGAAAAGAACAAGGTCTGGCGTCCTTCCCATGGGCAGAGATTGACGATTTTGCGCACTTGTGGGAGGAAGCCCATATCTAGCATACGGTCGACTTCATCCAGGATGAGAATTTTGATTTCGCCGAAACGCATCGCGGCACGGTAGAAGCAATCAATAAGGCGGCCGGGGGTGGCGACCACGATGTCCACGCCGCTTTCCAGCTGCTCGATCTGTTTTCCCAAGCCTACGCCGCCGTAGAGAAGGGCGACTTTCATGCCGGTATGTTTGCCGTATTTTTCGAATTGCTCGGCAACCTGATGGGCAAGCTCCCGTGTAGGCTCAAGCACCAGGATCTGGGGTTTTCCGATTTTTTCTATCTTGGAAAGCGAAGGTAGCGCGAAGGCCGCAGTCTTGCCGGTGCCTGTCTGAGATGCGCCAATGACGTCCTTGCCCTCCAGAATAATCGGGATGGCTTGTGCCTGGATCGGTGTTGGTGTGTCGTAGCCGGATTCTGCGATTGCTTCGAGAACGGGTGCGGAAAGGCCTAGTGTGTCAAATCCCATGAGGCGCTGGGTTTAAGTGGGCTTTGAGTCGCGGTCAAGGATGGATACCGCAGTGTCTTGATGGCGGTGGACCGGAATTGGGTGCGTGGCCGATCTTGCATTTCGGCCAACGGTGGGCGAAAAGCACCTCCGGTTTTTCCGCCGGACAGAGAAAATGATGTCGGATGAGGATGAAGAGGTGGATCTCAAGGGAGTGGGCTGGATGCTTTCCTCAGCGGTTTTGTTTGCCGCGAACACGCTTTTCATCCGCGCTGCATCTATGGCGGCTCCCGGTGCAGATGGCTGGCTGGCGACGTTGTTTCGTGGAGCGGTAGGCTTGGTCATTCTGATTGTATTCTTCAGCCGGGGCCGCGGATTTTCAGCGGGGAGAATGTTTGTGAATCGATTGGTTGTCTTGCGCGGCTTGGTCGGGGGCTTCGGGATCATTGCTTTCTATATTACGATTACTGAGCTCGGAGCCGGGCGGGCGATCGTGATAAATTTGACCTATCCGATGTTCGGCACGGTGATTGCCGCTTTCTGGCTGAAAGAAAAGGTGCGGGTTGTGACGCGCTGGTGGCTTGTTTTAGCACTTGCTGGTCTGGTGATCTTTCTTAGCGACGAAAAGATGAATCTGGCGCCGGGTGGATATGATCTTCTGGGACTCGCCGGTGCGTTGGCAGCTGGCTGGGTGGTCGTCATTATCCGCAAGCTCAGGCACGAGGAACACCCCGCAACGATCTACGGAGCGCAGGCAGTTTGCTCGCTTCTCATCGGGTTGCCGTTCGCCGCCAAGGTTCCCGCACTGCCGGTGACCGGCTGGGGATTTCTTGCGTTGGGGGCAGTGGTTGTGACCTTCGCACAGTTGATTATGACGAGCGCCTATCAACGGCTTTCCATCGCCCAAGGTGCATCCTTGCAGATGACCTTGCCGGTTTTTACCGCAATCGGAGCTTATCTTTTCTTCGGTGAGCGGTTTGAAACCCATGAAATGATCGGGGCATTGGTGGTTCTTATCGCGATCTGGCAAGTGGCAGGAAGGCGAAAGGTCCCGATTGTAAGAACCTAACCCCCCTCGTGAATGTGGAGAGTAGAAAAATTATTTTTCTAAAATTAGCCTAGACTAAGTTTGATTTCCTTGGCTAATTTTTCGCGATGAGAATATCAAAGATTATGTCAACGGTGCTGATGACGACCGGAGTAGCAGTAGGATTTCCAAAAGATGAAACCCCTCTCCGGCCACTGAGCACGGATCGGCCTGATGCTACTGAAAGTCCTTATACGGTGGATAAGGGGCATTTCCAGTTCGAGTTGGAGGTTCTTTCATACTCGATGGATGGTGAGGAAGATTCCTTCGCGCTCAGTGAGCTGAATTTCAAATATGGAATTACCGGGAATTCCGATCTCCAGCTGGTTCTTCCCTTGTATGAGCATGTTGTTGATGGGGCGAATGGCTTCGGAGATATCCAACTGCGCTTTAAACAGAATCTCTGGGGAAATGACAGCGGGCGCACGGCTTTCGCGATCATGCCATTCATCCAGTTGCCGACAGGAGCCGATGGCATCACTACGGAGAAATTTGAAGGCGGAGTGATCTTGCCTCTGGGTATTTCCACTGCTGGTAGGTGGAGCTACGGTGTGCAGGTAGAGCTCGATTTGGTCGGCAACGAGCTAGAAAGCGGACACCATTTTTCTTTTCTTTCGTCAGCGACAGCCGCATGCGAATTGAACGAAACCATGGGGATGTTCCTGGAGTTAGTGGGAATTGCCAATGAAGGCGGAGCGGTGAACACCGAGGCGTATTTCAACACTGGCCTGACACATGCTGTTAGCGAGACCGTCCAGCTCGACGGAGGTGTAAGAATCGGGCTCACGAGCGATTCCACGGATTTCACTCCTTTTGCAGGAGTGAGTGTAAAATTTTGACCAAGAATTTAGCCTCGACTAATAATTTTATTGGAAACGAACAAAATAGGAATGACAATGATGCGTATCACAATGAAACGAAAATTCACGAAAGGTATCGGGCGGATCTGTTCAGGGACGAGCTTGCTCGTTTTCGCGGCTCTCTTTGTTACGGGCTGTAATGAAAGAGCGAAGACCGATGACCATGGGAAAAAGGTTGTGGTGACAAGTTTCACAATCATCGCGGATATGGCGCGGGAAGTAGCCGGAGATGCGGCAATCGTGGAATCGATCACAAAACCGGGAGCGGAAATCCATGGTTACGAACCCACCCCGAAGGATATCGTCAAAGCACAGAAGGCGGATTTGGTTTTGTGGAATGGATTGAATCTTGAGCTCTGGTTTGAGAAATTTTTTAGCAACTTGGAGGATGTCCCCGGTGTGGTGCTGACGGAGGGGATCAAGCCGATCGGGATCAGTGAGGGACCTTATACCGGGAAGCCGAATCCGCATGCCTGGATGTCACCTGCCAATGCAGTGATTTATGTGGAAAATATCCGAAAGGCGCTGGTGGAAATTGATCCGGAAAACGAGGAGGTTTACACGAGGAATGCCACCGCCTACGCGGCAAAGATCAAGGCGCTCGACGAGCCGGTTAGGCAGCGTTTGGCGCAGATTCCCGAGGAACAAAGATGGCTGGTATCCAGTGAGGGAGCATTTTCCTATCTATGTGAGAACTACTCGCTGAAACAGCTTTACCTCTGGCCGATCAACGCGGATGCCCAAGGGATTCCGCAACAGGTTCGGAAAGTGATCGACGGTGTCAGAAGCAACAATATCCCCGTGATTTTCTCTGAGAGCACTGTGAGCGACAAGCCGGCGAAACAGGTCGCCCGCGAGACCGGGGCCCGTTACGGGGGCGTATTGTATGTGGACTCGCTGACCGAAAAGGACGGGCCAGCCCCAACTTTCCTGAAACTTCTCGAGAAAAATGCTGATACAATTGTAAAAGGATTTTTGGAAAAGCCATGAAAGAAATCGCAACACAAGAGGTAGGGCCCAGCCTGACGGTGGAGAATGTTTCAGTCATCTATCCCAATGGGCATCAGGCGCTTCACAATGCTTCTTTCCATTTGGATAGCGGGACAATTTGTGCGCTTGTTGGAGTCAACGGCAGTGGTAAATCGACGCTCTTCAAGAGTATCATGGGTTTTGTGAAGCCGACTGCCGGAACGGTAAGGATCAACCAATTACCGGTCGGTGAAGTTCTAAAACAGCACCTTGTCGCTTATGTTCCGCAGTCGGAAGATGTGGACTGGCAGTTTCCGGTAAGTGTTTGGGATGTGGTGATGATGGGGCGGTATGGGGCGATGAATTTTCTGAGAATACCACGGGCCGTGGATAAACGGAAAGTTGAGGAGAGTCTGAAGCGGGTCTCCATGTGGGATTTCCGGGATCGGCAAATCGGGGAACTCAGCGGCGGGCAAAAGAAGCGGGTCTTTCTTGCCAGGGCACTGGCGCAGGGCGGAAGAGTGATTCTTCTCGATGAGCCATTTACGGGAGTGGATGTGAAAACCGAGCAATCGATCACGACCCTTCTCCGCGAGTTACGCGAGTCAGGATGCATCATTTTTGTTTCCACTCACAATCTTGGGAGTGTGCCGGAATTCTGCGATCAGGTGGTTCTGATCAACAGGACGGTCCTGGACTATGGAAAAACCGAGGACGTATTCACCGCTCAGAATCTCGCGCTCGCGTTCGGAGGTGCTTTACGGGAATTTCAGTTCGAGCAGTCGACCATTCAGGATCATGATGGACGCATGGTCCGTGTGATGAGCGATGATGAGCGGCCTTTGGTCTTCGGCAAAGACGGGCATCTGGAATATATGGACCGTGGGCAGCATGAGGAGTTGCTCCGCAAACGCTCCGAAGAACATGAATGAGCTGATCGAACATCTCATCATCCCGTTTCAATACGAGTATATGCTGCGGGCGGTTCTCGTAAGTGCTCTTGTGGGCGGGGTGTGCGGCTTTCTCTCCTCTTTCGTGACTTTAAAAGGTTGGTCGCTGATGGGAGATGCACTTTCCCATGCTGTTGTGCCCGGGGTGGCTCTCGCCTACATCGCCGGGATTCCATTCGTTCTGGGGGCTTTCATCGCAGGTTTGCTCGCGGCGGGAACGATGGTTTTCATCAAAAGCCAGAGCCGTATCCGTGAGGACGCAACAATAGGCATCGTCTTCACCGCCTATTTCGCACTAGGGCTGGTGCTGATCTCTCTCTTCCCGGCAAGGGTGGATCTCAAGGTTATCCTGTATGGAAATATTCTGGGTATCGCGGGCTTTGATATTCTGCAAGTAGTGGGGATCAGTTTGGTAACGTTGCTTGTTCTGGGGATGAAATGGCGCGATCTCATGCTGTTCTGCTTTGATCCCAATCAAGCCCGGACGTTGGGCCTCAATGCAAGAATGCTGCACATTACCTTATTGGGTCTCCTGGCTGCCACGGCGGTGGCCGCGCTGCAAGCAGTTGGTGCGATTCTTGTGATTGCGATGCTCGTCACCCCGGGAGCGACCGCCTATCTATTAACCAATCGCTTCGGGACGATGCTTTGGCTGTCGTCCGGGCTGGGAGTTGTGACTTCCCTCGTAGGTGCTTACGCAAGCTATTATCTGAACGGTGCCACTGGCGGATGCATTGTTTCGCTACAAACCTTCGTCTTTTTGTGCGCTTTCTTTTTTGCACCGAAGCAGGGCGTTGTCGCCGTGCGCCTGGCCACTCGGAAAAAAATGTTGTCCAAGGAAACTTCAGCCGGTCCGTCGAAATGACAGAACTCTTAGAACCTTTTCGATATGCTTTCATGCAGAACGCGCTGCTGGTGGGCTGCGTGGTCGCGGCGATGTGTGCGGTGCTTTCTTGTTTTCTGGTGCTGAAAGGCTGGTCATTGATGGGAGATGCCATCTCACACGCCGTGCTTCCGGGGATCGTCCTCGCATATATAGCCGGCATTCCTCTTCTGCTCGGCGCTTTTGGTGCAGGGCTTTTCTGTGCGCTTAGCACAGGATTCGTGAAACGAAACAGTAGGATCAAAGAGGATACCGCAATGGGGGTGGTTTTCACCGGACTGTTCGCCTTCGGCTTGGTGCTTTTCAGTAGAACTCCCTCCGATTTGCACCTCGATCATATCTTGATTGGCAATATTCTAGGAATCCCGAAATCGCAGGTGGTCCAAACGATCGGACTGGGGCTCGGAGTTTTGCTGATCACCCTTCTTCTGCGTAGGGATCTGTTATTGATCTGTTTTGATCCGGGGCAGGCACGTGTCATGGCATTGCCCGATAAATTCCTCAATTATCTGTTATTATGCCTGCTTTCGCTTGCAATCGTGGTCTCTCTGCAGTCCGTGGGGATAATCCTGGTTGTGGCAATGCTTGTCACCCCTGGCTGTGTGGCTCACTTGTGGACCGATCGTTTTGATAAAATGCTCCTGATTTCAACAGTTTCCGCGGTTTTGGCGACGATCTCCGGAATTTTTCTAAGCTATCATTTCGCTGCCTCGACAGGTGGCTGCATTGTTTTGGTGCAGGCGCTTCTGTTCGCGCTCTCGCTTCTGTTTGCGCCCAAGTATGGGATCATCGGCAGGCGTTTTGCCGCAAAAATTAAGATCAGCAAAGCCTGATCATATCTTTGATAAACTGGCCCCAGAGAAAAAACAGCCCGCGTTTTGAATACCGGAAATGTCCGTCATCGGTAAGATGAATAATGCCCGAGCGTAGATTGTGATCCACCTGCTTGCGCATTTCGTTCTCGATGTCCTCTTCCATCGCCTCCGGATCGGGAATAAGCAGATCGTCTGTGCCGATTTTCATCCGGACCAAGAACGCCTGATGATCCTTGAGTATTTGGTGAAAGCAGGATTTTTCGCAGGGAACATGGTTCCATTTTAGTCCAGGCGAGCAGCGGAGGGTGGGAGCGAAGGGGAAATTGGTTGTTCTCCAGATATTGCCTGCGGCATCCGTGGAAGTGACTGAGACAAAGGCAAAGGCTACTTTATCCTGCTCACACAGACATACGGAAGCAATCGCCCGTTCCTCGGGGTTCCAGAAAAGGCGGAAATGTTGTTGCATACCAGACCATTCCCAGCCGCAGTCCGAAACATGCTCGAAGCCTGCTTCCTCCATGCCAGTGGCTGCTTCGATAGCGTTGGGGAAGAATGAGGGATTGGGCAGCTCACGATGCCGGAGACGATTGTTGAGCGGCATCCGCAGACGCCGAACGTGGGTGAGGAGCTCGATCCAAGGCAGAAAAAACCACAGGCAAGCTCCCATCAATCCGACAATAACGCTGTCACTGAGGTAGAAGAAAAAAAAGAATGTGGCAAAAAGGAAGGCGAAGGCACCCAGTTTCCGGATGATGTTCTTGCGGGAGGATCTCAACGCCATGGCCAATACAAAGAGGCCGATAACGATTAAGGTTTCACGCATAGGTAGTAGTAATTATTAGTCAGGGTTTGATGGGGGAGGTTCGGACTCCGTGTGAGGGTTGATGAGAGAAAATTCCAGATATTTTTACCTGAAAATCATTTGGCCAGCGCATCCATCAGATATTGGGATGGCCGGAAGTCATTGATTAGCACTTCGTGTTGATCCCCGCGGATCATGCGAACTTGGCTGAGATTGAAATTTGGCGTTTTATGGGGTGCGAAAAGAATATCATCATGTGTGGCATTTTCATGTTTTTTGAACATGTCGGGCAGAATATCTCCGCCAAGATGATCGTCACGTCCGGTAGCCAAATGACAGGTGCCGAGGACTTTTTCGTCCTGAATATCCGCGTATGAAACAGGGAGAACCTGGGTTCCGAAACCTAGCTCTCCCAGGGTGCCAGTCATGGGATCGTCCGCCAGGCGGGCATTATGGTCGTCAATGGTTTGCTGGTTCCCTTCTATAAGCGTGGAACGGTAGATACAGCGGTCCTTCACATCCAGAACGCCTAGAGTTCCATCTTCATATTTCATCGGAAATTGCCCATTGGCATCGGTAGGCACGAAATAGACCTCGCCCGCCGGGAGATTCGCGATATCCGGCTTTTCGCCCAGGCACAGACCATGGGATTTCTGGGCGTCTTGCTTATCCAGGCCGAGAGTGGCGGTGAGGACGCGACCATCTTCCAGCTCGAAATCGATTTCGATGCGATCAGCATTTGTAAGAGCCAACCGGATCTTCTCCGCATCGCGCGATACCTCCCGGTAATCGACGGATAATCCGGAATTCAGGATCACATCATTGAGCCCATGCAATGTGGCTCCACGAAAACCATGTTCCTTGCTCTTGGCGGTGAGTGGGGCCGTGGCGGACCAGGTTGAGATGCAAAGAATCAAATCATAATGAGGATAAATGTCTTTATCCAGGGAAAGTAGATTCCCGGAGGTGTCCCAGACCTCATCCGCAAGATCAAGATTGGAGCCACGGGTGTAACGATACGCGAATACCTCGCCACCGGTCATCCCGAGCTTTTCCATCGCTCCGTTCTGAAGCGGTAGATAAAAATAATTGTATGCGTTTTTCTGGATGGGAAAGCCTTCCTCGTTTAAAAATGCAAAGTCCTTGATATGTCCGGCAGGTTCATCGAAATCGAGCAGGATACAGACCTTGCAGTTTTTGGTAGGCTCGAAAACGGTGTGAAGGAGGCGAACCACATCAAACTTGGGAAATTCGCGTTTTTCAGGATTGAGAAGGATCTCAGGAGAGAGGTAATCCGGCAATTTAGGGGAGGCGGTGCTAGCCATAATAGTATTAAGCTAGAACCTTAGGGATACACCGCAAGAGGGGATTTTATGAAAATTACTCCTCCAGCTTGAGATCATCATCGGGATCTTGCTCGTTCTGCATTTCCTCGAGTATTTGGCTTCGGTCCTCCGCCGCGTCCCAGACATCCTTGGCTACGAAAATCGGTGCTTCTGCTCGGGTGGCAATGGCTAGGCAATCCGAAGGTCGGGCATCAATTTCAATAAATTTGCGTTCCATGATTTCATTTTCCGCAGTCAGGAACAGCCTTGCATAATAGACATCGCCATCGACGGCATTAATGAGAACCCTGGTAACTTTTGAGCCGAAAGCCTGCAGGGTCAGCATATAGAGATCGTGGGTGAGAGGTCTGGGCATCTGCTGGCCGCTCATTACGGTGTTGATCGCCATCCCTATCGCTGGATCTATGTAAAACAGCATCACCTTGTCGCCGTTACCGAGGAATACGGCGCAGCCAGCCTGGGTGGGGAGGAGGGCAATGATTTCTACTCGGACAGGATCAGGCATAGATAAAAACTTGTGTTGGCGGCTTAATGATTTTGGTGGGCGGGCTCGGGTTTCAAGCTTCGCGGGCAATGAATTTGCGGGATTGTTTCACATATTTCACTGCCCAACTCCGGACATTTTCCTGCTCCTCCTCCGAAAGCTGGCGAACAACCTTTGCAGGTGAGCCGAAAACCAGAGACCCCGGGGGGATGATCGTTCCACCAGTGACGAGTGAGCCGGCACCGACGATGGATCTCGAGCCAATGACGGCTCCGTCGAGGACGATCGCGCCCATTCCGATGAGAACTTCGTCTTCGATGGTGCATGCATGCAGGATGGCTGAATGACCTACCGTAACGAGCCGACCGATGTGGCACCCATAATCATCCGAAAGATGCACCACGACATTATCCTGAATGTTTGACTGGGCGCCAACAGAGATTTCATTGATATCCCCCCGGAGAGTGGAATTATACCAGATGCTCGCCTGCTCTTCGATTTTTACACGGCCGATGATGTCCGCGCTTTTTGCGAGAAACGCAGTAGGATGGATCTCGGGGGAATAGTTTTCGTAGGATTCAACAGCCATGCCAGAGAAGACAGAAGCAAAGGTGAAACTTTGTGGCGAGCGATAAGCGATTTTCTATGCAAATCTATCCAAATGAGCCGACAGAGCCCTGATATGTGATAAACTTGCCGTCACAATTTTATGAAGTGGAATTTAGTGAAAAACCCAATGGCCTGGGTGGAATATCTCAAAAAGAATCCTCTTGGATTATTGTTGGCAATTATCGTCTTGTGCGCCATTGGCGGATTTTTGGAAATAGCCAGCGAGATCCGGGAAAAGGAAACCGACCGGATAGACGAATACATTCTATTGAGTATGCGCACGCCGGGAGACACATCGGATCCGATAGGTTCCCCGAAAGTGGAGGAGATGGCCCGGGATTTGACTGCGATGGGCGGGGTAACCATTCTTTCAATCGTCACCCTCACGGCCTTCGGGTTAACCGTCTTTTCGGGGAAGAGGAAACTGGCATGGTTCGGGCTGGCATCTGTGCTTACCGGAAGTGTGATCACGGCTATTATAAAGCATGGCTACAACCGCCCGCGTCCGTCCTTGGTCGAGCACGGGGCATGGGTTTCCAATCCTAGCTTTCCTAGTGGTCATTCAATGATGTCCGCCGTGGTGTATTTGACGCTTGGGATTCTCATTGCCAGGACCCAGCCAAAAAAGCGGGTCCGGATTTTTATCGTTTGTATCACCATGTTGCTGACCTTCCTCGTGGGAATTAGTCGCGTATATCTCGGCGTTCATTGGCCGACCGATGTTGCCGGGGGGTGGATTCTTGGCGGCGCCTGGGCTTTGCTTTTTTGGATGCTTGCCAGGCGGATCGACGCTAAGTGATCTTTTTGTAAAAGCTCGGTAAAGTATCCAGAGAGGACTGCTTAGTTGCTTGACAAGCCGATCTTGGTTTGATGATGTCCGCCCGGATCGATCAGATGATTGGTCTCCAGGTTTGTGAGTTGCTCACACCGATTAAAAATTCCCGCTCTCGCTGGAGAGCTGCTTCTGACCTCTTTTCTACTAAGATCACTTTCTAAACTTAGCTTTTCCTTACCTCTCAAGCAATATGGATATCACTTCTCCTCTCTGGTATGTCGCCTACATCACTGTCCTGATCGGACTTGCGGGCTACGGTTCACACCGTCTGACCATCATTTTCCTATACTTGAAGCATGTCAGCAAAAAGCCTGTTCCCCTGCAGAATTTCGAGGAACTGCCTCTGGTTACCATTCAGCTGCCTGTATTCAACGAGATGCACGTGGTGGATCGTCTTCTGGACTCGGTGGCAAAAATCGATTATCCGCAAGATAAGCTTCAGATTCAGCTCCTGGATGATTCTACTGATGATACTGTGCAAATTTGCCGTGAAGGTATTGCCAGATTAGTGGAACAGGGCTTTGATGCGGAACACATCCATCGCACAGACCGGACAGGTTATAAAGCGGGCGCACTTGAAAATGGAACACAGTTTGCAAAAGGTGAGTATCTTTTCATCCTGGATGCAGATTTCGTGCCTAACTCCGACGTTCTAAAGAAAACCATTCATTATTTTTCCGATGACAAAATCGGAATGATCCAAACCCGCTGGGGGCACTTGAACAGGACATTTAATGTTCTCACCCGTATCCAGGCAATGTTCCTTGATGGACATCTCGAGCTTGAGCAGACAGCCCGGAACCGTTCCGGCCGCTTCTTCACCTTCAATGGCACCGCCGGTATTTGGCGGAAATCCTGCATCGCGGATGCAGGTGGCTGGGAGCATGACACGCTTACGGAAGACATGGATTTGAGCTATCGTGCACAGCTCAAAGGCTGGCGCTTCATTTTCCTCAATGACGTTGAGACTCCCGCTGAGCTTCCAGTCGATATGGACGGCTTCAAGAGCCAACAACACCGTTGGACCAAAGGTTCTATCCAAGTCTGTAAAAAGGTGCTTCCTGCAATCTGGAAGAGCAAGGTGCCGCTTTTCGTGAAAATGGAAGCAACTGCCCATTTGACCTCAAACTTCGCATACCTGCTCCTGATCTGTCTTTGTTTCCTGATTTATCCAAACCAGCACGCACAACCTGATTTCGGAAAACTTACCTATTACATCATCAATATACCGATTTTCTTCTTTGCTTCCGTATCTGTGATTCTCTTTTACCTGACCTCTCAGAAGGCGCTCCGCCCGAATACCTGGTGGAAGGAAATTCCATATCTGCCGCTTCTACTGGCCTTGGGAATCGGAATGTCGATCACCAATGCCAAGGCTGTTCTAGAAGCACTGTTTAATCATCAGACGGCTTTCATCCGCACTCCCAAATATGGGATCGAGCAAAAGAACTCGGACTGGAAGAAGAGTAGCTATAAGGCGATCAAAACTCTTACTCCGTTTGTAGAATTTCTATTTGGCTGCTTTTTCCTCTTCGTGGTGGTTGAGGCCGCGATGCAAGGGCGTTGGTCTTCGGCAATTCTTTTGCTTCCATTCCCTGTAGGTTTTTACTATACCTCTATCTCGTCTATGGCACGAATGCTGCCTACCTTGTCCCGTCCTGATCTCACCAAAACGCCAGCCGCGAACTCATCAGATTCCCAATAATAATGAAAAGAGGTATTACACGCCTACTTCTCCCTTTAATCGGTTTAATTCTCCCGCTGACATTTGCCAGCTGTGGCTCGTCCCGCATGGATGAGCGGAACAAAATGATCGTCAGTGTGCGCGATCAGAAACTTCTTCTTGTCCGGGATGGGAAGCCTGTAAAATCTTATCCGGTTTCCACTTCCAAATTCGGAGTCGGTGATATCCCCAATTCCAACCGCACTCCTCTGGGTCGTATGAAAGTGGCTAAAAAAATCGGAGGTGGAGAGCCTGCCGGTGCCGTTTTCAAAAGCCGCCAGCCAACGGGGGAGGTGTTAAAACCAAATGCTCCGGGCAGGGATCCGATTGTGAGCCGGATCTTGTGGCTGACTGGCACGGAATCCAACAATAAGAATGCATTCCGGAGATTTATTTATATTCACGGAACTCCCGAAGTGAATCGCTTGGGAACTCCGGCCTCATATGGCTGCATCCGAATGGGAACCACCGATGTGGTGGATCTCTACAACCGGGTGGGCACTGGAGCGGAGGTGTATGTGATCCGCGGATCACTCAAAAGCACCACGAAGCAACGAAATTACACGGCGTTCCGCTAGGTAACGGATAAAAGAGCAAGATTTTTGCACATCAGCTTGACAATCCAGTAGGATAGCTACTAATTTCCCGCCCCCTGCCACGGCACAAACAACTTCTTATTTCAATATTTCTTTAAAATCATGGCCAACACCAAATCCGCAATTAAGCGCAACCGCCAGACAGCAACCCGCACCGAGCGTAACCGCGCTGAGAAAAGCCGGATGAAAACTCTCCGTAAGAAGACTCTAGCAGCAATCGAAGCTGGCAATAAAGAGGATGCCGCTAAGGCTAGCTCCGAGTTCGCTTCCGTTGTTGATAAGGCAGCCAAGCGTAACCTTATCCATCCAAACAAGGCGGCTAACCTTAAGAGCAAAACCGCAAAAGCAATCGCAGCGATTGCCTAGTTTCAAACGAACCGGTCATATTTAGTCGGTTCAAGTTTAGCGAAATTTTTATAAATTAAGCGGACCGGCACGCCGGTGCCGCTTTTTTTGTGTAACATTATGCAGAATCCCACTCCAAATCGTGCAGAAACGGCCGCAAAAATTGCTGCTGCTCCGCAAAACTACAAAGTTTGCGAAGGTTGTGATTCCATTGTCGGTAGATCGACGGCGATTTGCCCGAACTGTCATAGCTTCCGGTTCGATGAAACGCCAGACAGCGTTGTAAACCAGGCGGTGATTTTAGGAAATCGTGAACAACGCTCGGTGACTGCGGAAGATCTTGGTTAAGCATTTTCGATGATCCAAGCGGTAGCCCTTGATTCGCTGAGCCTGTCTGGACCATCTTAGGCCATGTCTATTGCATTTAAAGAATGGCGGGTAGTTTGTGATGCTCTATCCACCGGGCGTCAGACGATCCTTCTACGCAAGGGTGGAATTCACGAAGGTCGCGAAGGTTTCGCCTTTGCGCACGACCGGTTCTTTCTCTTTCCTACAAAATTTCACGCGCAACTGGATCAAGTGCGTGAAGGCGAATTTACTCCCGAGCGGGAATGGCAGGTGGGGGATGTCTTTGAGATCACTCATTTCGCGAAGGCGGAATATGCGGTGACGCTTACGGATTGGAACCAGGTCGAGGATCTTTTCCCCTACCATATTTACACGGAACAGACCCTGAAAGAACGATTCGATTGGGAAGGCAAGGGGATGAGCACTGGAAGTATTCATCTAGCGCTGGTGCGGGTATACGCTCTCGGAGAGCCTCTTGAGCTTCACTACGAGAAAAAGTTCGGCGGTTGCCGCTCTTGGGTGGAAATTCCTGCGGAGGAGGGGCCAACGCTTTCAGACGCCGTGCCAGTGGTAAAAGCTGATGCTTTCGCGGAAATCGCGGCTGAGATCTCAATGATCGCCGGACGTGACTTTAGAATGTCTTGATTGAGGATAGGCCTCCATCCGGCCGGAGTATTTGTCCGGAGATAAAGGCAGCCTCGTCAGACAGTAGAAAAGCTACAAGAGTGGCTATATCATGTGGGGTTCCAATTCTTTGAAGGGGATGCCGTTTTGACGCGGAGCTAAGCTTTTCTTCTGTTCCCAACAGTCCGGACGCCAGTGGGGTGTCGGTAAGTGAAGGTGCAATGGCATTGACCCGGATTTTCGGAGCGAGCTCTGCGGCCAAAGACTTTGTGAGTCCTTCAACCGCGGATTTTGCGGTCGCAATTGAAGCGTGGAATGGCATTCCTTGAGCCGCAGCCACGCTGGAGAATGTGACGATGGAAGCGCTCGCCGACTGTTTCAGAGACGGCAGAGCTTGGCGTATCGCACAGATAGCTCCCAAGCAATTTATCTGGAAATCAGACAGAAAATCTTTGTCAGTGAGCCGATGGAAAGGCTTCAGCGTAATCGTGCCAGGAAAGTAGACCAAACCATCCAGACGCTCGGGCAGTTCCAATGAACCTGAATGTTCCGCATCAAATGGCTGAATCGGGATGCCAAGTAATTCGAGCTGATTTGTGGAGCGTGATGCGGCGATCACGTGATGGCCTGTGCTTTTCAGCAGCTTTACCGTCTCAAGGCCGATTCCCGAATTTCCCCCGACGATTAGAAAAGTTTTTTGCATCTCAGAAGATGAGGGGCTGGGCCCGACCTGCAACTTCCTTTTCGTAAACTATTCTCACGAGATCTGAGCGGCCGCCCGGGCGCTAATCTCCGAGAGAGGAATCGTGACGAACGGTCGCTCCTTGATTCTAGGATGGGGCAGGATCAAACGCGGATGATTCAGCTTGATACTTCCAAAGGTAAGCAAATCGATATCAATCACCCGGGGAGCGTTCCGAACCGGATTTGGCTGCCGCCCGAGCTTGATCTCGATTGTCTGGGTGATATCCAGTAATTCAAGCGGATCGTTTCCCGGATAGTGGAGTTCGATAACTGTGTTCAGAAATCGTGGCGAATTGGGAGGACAGTTCTGCGGGGGTGTATCGTGGAGAGACGCTTCCAAGAATGGTTCACCGGCAGACGAGACTTTCCGCAGCTCTTCAATGGCGGCCGCGATATTGGCATGGCGGTTTCCAAGATTGGAGCCAAGTGCTAGAGCAACGCGAGGCATGTGAATTCTGATCCCGAATTGATAAGATAGATCTTAGTCTTCCAGATTGGAAAGACTGGAAATACCGTAGTTTCTTTGCACACGCTGATTGGCTTCATCCACTTTCGCTGAAGGGATAATCACGGGACGATTGGCGCCATAGAGCTCGATAATATGAAACTCTGGTGGATTCTCAGTATAAAGTAGTTCGTGTGCCTGCTGGAGATCCGTAACTGGGATACCATTGATTTTTTCTACCGCCAGACCCGTGAAGTTATCGATTTGGGAGGTGACGGGATCTGGTTCGATCTGGGTGAGTATGACGATGTCCTTTTTCTCCTGAAAGATCCCTTTTGAAACATAGTCGGTAAATAGCCTGCGGACCGTCACATCCTTGAACTTGGATGTGGCGAAAAGATTGGTATCCAGCGGTTGAAATACCAGGCCCGCAAAAACAACGTAGCGGGGCTTTTTCTCGTATTGAACCGCATACATACGGGAGGCGGGGAGGGGCTTCAGGGTAACTTCCACATCATTCCACGACCCGTTTCTCAAGAACCGGATGGCGACTTTGTCTCCGGCATACTTGCGCTCGACAATTTCGTTGAGATTCACTTTCTCGCCATCGACGAGAACCTGGCCATCGCTATCAACGGGATTCCCATCAAGCGAAATCAGGACATCGCCCGGCTGAAGCACTCCGTCCGCCGATGTTGTAGGGACAACATTTGTAATTAGAACTCCTTGGCCGTTGTCCTCCAACCCCAAGGCCTTACGCATCGCCGGATTATGCAATGGAAACTCATTGATTCCCAGTTCCGCGTAGTGATCGTAAGAGCCATCGGAGATGTCTTTGATGAAGCGTTTCACAACAGGCGTGGGGATGATATAACCGGTATTGTCTGCTTGGCGAAGGCCTTGGAAAGCGACTCCTACCACTTTTCCATCCTGCAGGACCGGACCACCGGAATTTCCCGGATTGATCGCCGCATCAATTTGGACAACGAGGTGGGAATCCGCGCGGCTGTGGGAGTATGGCTGGAAATCGATACGGGAGACGATGCCCTTTGTCACAGATAGTCTGTCCCCGCCCACCGGATACCCAATTACAGTGACTTGAGATTCCAGCAGCGGGATTTCTCCAATCGGGAAAACAGGGAAATCCTCGAAATCGCTGAAATCTTCAAGTGAAAGCAGTGCCAAATCACAATCATGGGCGATATATTCGACCTTGGCAGGATATTTTTCCGGACTGCCGTGAACGGTAATGAGAATCCGCTGTTGGTTTGAAACCACGTGGGCATTGGTCAAAATCTGGTTCTTGCCGATGAGAAAGCCGGTGCCTATTCCTCCGCCGAAGCGGCCGCTATTCCAAGGAGTTTCATAATCCGGCGTTTGGGTAGCGACTTCGATGCGTAGAACCGACCTGTAAAGTTTGGACGAGCCGTTCTGAGCAAGCCCGGGAACGACGAGTAACGTGATAATGGAAAATACCAGAGCGAGGGCGCGGCGAGTCATGTTGGGGAGGAGTTTAGGTAAGCTTGGAAAAATGGCAAAGGAGAACTCTTTGGATTCCCACGATCTTTTGATGGGACCGGGGAGTAGGAACGATGGTCGTTTGTTCTCAACAAGTGCCAATTGCGAGAAGGGTCTGAAATCTGGGATGCTCTTCCTCCTTGTCGGCAATGAGCGTTTCGATCTGCGAGAAGCCAGACTTTTCCAGCATCACAGCCAGGTGGCTTTCGGAAAATCCAAGCCATCGGTCCGCATAGAGCTCTCTGGCCTCGGAAAAATTGTGCAGCAGTAGATCCAGGACAATCAATCTGCCTCCGGGGCGTAGTATGCGATATGCGGAATCCAGAGCGCGCTGCGGATTTTCCGCATGGTGGAGGGCTTGGCTGAGTATTGCCAGATCCATACTCTTCTCCTGAATGGGAGGTTCCTCAATGTCACCCAACCGAAATTCGAGATTATGCAGACCGTTGGCGATGGCAATTTTCTGGGCATACTCGACCATTTTTGGCGAGAGATCGATAGCGATTACCTTTTCCGCACGCTGGGCGAGTAATTGTGAGAGTGTGCCCTCGCCAGCGCCGAGATCCGCCACATGACGGTAGTTCATTGATTTTATCAATGCCTCTGCCAGTGCTTTCCACGAACGACCCGGCACATAATCCTTACCAAACCGCCCGGCCAATTCATCGAAGTAGGCCCGGGCATAATCCTTCCGCTTTTGGAGAATATGGTTGAGCGCAATGCGATCCGCGCTGACTTCTGGAATTTCCTCGGCAGCCTGGGACGCGATACCGGCAAGTCTTTCCGGTAAAGAGCCCGAGTAGACATTGTTTTTCCCGCTCCGCTCGTCATTGACCAAGCCCGCGGTCTTTAGCTGAGAAAGCTGGGTGGAAATGCGGCTTTGACCCATTCCGAGAATTTCCTGCAATTCAGCTACAGACAACGCATCCTGACTCAGCAGCATCAGGATCCTCAGGCGGGTGGGATCCGAAATGAGTTTCAGGGATTTGATGATTGACTGCATGTGTGGAATGTTACATCAACAAATCACGATTTGACGATACGAAAAATTCAAAACACATGAGCACATTCATATTTTCCTCAGAATCGGTTGGTGAGGGCCATCCGGACAAGGTCTCGGATACAATCTCCGATGCCATCCTCGACGCATGTCTTGCAGTCGATCCATCCAGCCGCGTAGCTTGCGAAACGTTCGTCAAAAGCAATGTTGTTGTAATCGGAGGCGAGATCACGATTCCGAAGTTACAAGATAAGAAGACCGGCACCACCAAGCCAATCGACGAGGTTCTGAATATTGGCAAAATTATTCGGGATGCCGTGCGCGGGATCGGCTATACGAACAATGATGATGTCTTCCATGCAGACTCAATTTTCATCAATAATTACCTTACGATCCAGAGTCCCGACATCGCACAGGGAGTCGATGCGGAAGCCGCAGAGGGCAAAAAGACCGATAAGCAAGGTGCGGGTGACCAGGGGATCATGTTTGGATACGCATGCAACGAAACGCCGGAGCTGATGCCTGCTCCGATCATGTTTGCGCATCGTCTGGGCCGGGAGTTAACGCGAATTCGCAAAGAGGGAAAACTGGCACCGTGGTTGCGCCCGGATGCGAAAACCCAGGTCTCCGTCGAGTATGTGGACGGGCGGCCTACCCGGATCATAAACGTTGTGATCTCCACCCAGCATACGGAAGGTGTCACCCATGCTGAAATTGAAACTTTCTGCATTGAACAAGTGATCAAGCAGGTCCTGCCGCAAGAGATGCTCACTTCCCAGACTGAGTTTTTGATCAACCCTACCGGAAAATTTGTCATCGGCGGGCCACAAGGTGATAGTGGCCTTACGGGACGTAAAATCATTGTCGATACCTATGGCGGAAGCGGACGCCACGGAGGCGGTGCTTTTTCCGGAAAGGACCCTTCGAAGGTGGATCGCTCGGCGGCATACATGGGCCGTTGGGTAGCAAAAAATGTTGTCGCCGCAGGTCTCGCGGAAAAGTGCGAAGTGCAGTTTGCCTACGCAATCGGCCACCCCGAGCCTGTCAGCGTTCATGTCGATACTTTCGGCACAGGCACGGTCGAAGACTCGAAAATCCTTGGAGCTGTTCTCAAGGTGTTTTCGTTCAATCCTGCGGATATCATCCAGCAACTGGACTTACTGCGACCGATCTACTCCAAAACCACAAACTACGGACACTTCGGCAAGGAAGACTCCGATATCACGTGGGAAAAAACCGACAAAGCTGAAGCACTGAAGAAAGCGATCAGCTGATTTTTATCTACCATACCTAACAAAAAATATCATGAGCTTTACCGACTACAAAATAAGAGACATCGGCCTCGCAGAATTCGGACGCAAGGAAATCGACATCGCGGAGCACGAGATGCCAGGCCTGATGGCCACGCGCGAAAAATACGGCAAGAGCAAGCCGCTCGAAGGCGTGCGCATTATGGGCTCTCTGCACATGACCATTCAAACAGCGGTTCTCATTGAGACGCTCGCCGATCTTGGCGCGGATATCCGGTGGGTTTCCTGCAATATCTTCTCCACCCAGGATCACGCTGCGGCAGCAATCGCGGCCCGTGAGATTCCCGTTTTTGCCTGGAAGGGTGAGACCCTCGAGGAATATTGGTGGTGCACTTGGCAGGCGCTTGTCAACAAGGACGGTCTCGGTCCCCAGCTCATCGTGGACGATGGTGGCGATGCCACACTACTTATCCATAAAGGGTATGAAATGGAGAATGGCTCCAATTGGATCGACAGCCCGGGCGAAAGCGAAGAAGAGCAGGTCATCAAGGATTTGCTCAAAGACATCAAGGTCAAGCAACCGGGTATCTTCCATACGATCGTGAAGGACTGGAAAGGCGTTTCAGAGGAAACCACCACTGGCGTCCACCGCCTCTACCAGATGGCAAAAGCAGGCACCTTGCTGGTTCCTGCGATCAATGTGAACGACTCCGTTACCAAATCAAAATTTGATAACCTCTATGGCTGCCGCGAGTCACTTCTCGACGGCATCAAACGGGCGACAGATGTGATGATATCCGGAAAGGTCGGCGTAGTCTGCGGATATGGAGATGTTGGAAAAGGCTGTGCCCAAGCCCTCCGTGGCGCGGGTGCCCAGGTGGTTGTCACCGAGATCGACCCGATCTGTGCTCTCCAGGCCGCAATGGAGGGTTTCCGGGTTCTTCCGATTGAGGATACGCTTGGATGGGGTGATATCTATGTCACGACGACTGGTAACAAAGACATCATCCGTCTGGAGCACATGGAAAAGATGAAGGATCAAGCGATCGTTTGTAACATCGGGCATTTCGACAATGAGATTCAGATGGATAAGCTCAACAAAGCTCCTGGTGTGACCCGCCTCAACATCAAGCCACAGGTGGACAAATACACCTTCCCGGCCGGAAACAGCATCTATATGCTCGCCGAAGGCCGATTGGTAAACCTGGGCTGTGGAACCGGACATCCTTCATTCGTGATGTCCAATAGCTTTACGAACCAAACCCTGGCACAGATTGATCTCTGGCAGAATAAGGATAGCTACAAGGCCGGTGAGGTCAAAGTGTTGCCAAAGCATCTCGATGAAGAGGTTGCACGTCTGCACCTTGAGAAAATTGGCGCAAAACTCACCAAATTGACTAAGGAACAAGCCGATTACATTGGAATTACCGTAGAAGGCCCTTACAAGGCGGATCATTACCGCTACTAAGGAATCGTTGGTAAGTTTACCCTCTTCCAAGCCATCCGGAACGCCTCCCGGATGGCTTATTTTTTGAAAAGATCTTTGATGTTTCAAATGTTGTGATAATATGTTCCATATGAAATACAAAGCTGAGCATGACGATGCCCTGAAAAAGGGAATTGGGCATCCGCAAAACGCAGAATCCGGTTGTGGAATATTCAATGAGCCGGAGGCGGTGTATCTAGTGAGCCGTGTAAGAGATGGCTTGGATTTCGATGAATTTCAGACGCTTAGGCAGATGCTTGAGCTCACGGAAGAGCGTCTTGCCGCTCTCCTCGGTATGTCCCGCGCCACACTTCATCGTCGGAAGAAAAGCGGGCATTTGGACCGTGCGGAATCGGACCGTTTGGTTAGATATGCGCGGCTATTCGCACGCGCTGTCAATGTCTTGGGTGGAAATGAAGCCGCAGGGCGTTGGCTCAGAGAGCCTGCTTTCGCTTTTCACGGAGAATGTCCGCTTGATTACGCCGATACCGAGATCGGTGCACGCGAAGTAGAGGCATTGCTTGGACGTATCGAACACGGAGTTTTCTCTTAAATGCCCTTGTTTTATAGAATTTGCCAGAGCCAATGGGTTGGAACGGCAATGAGCGGGGAAGGCGCGCGGCTGTATGGCGGCCGATGGAATCCTCCGGGGATGCCTGCGGTTTATTTGGCCGAGTCCCGTGCTCTGGCCGCACTGGAGATTGTCGTTCACGCCTCGCCGCAATCTCTCTTATTGGACTGGTCGATCATCGAGGTGGAAGTGCCGGAGAAACTGATCGATAATGTGGATCCGGACGATCTGCCAAGAGGTTGGTCGCTTCAGCCATCATCTCCTTCCGCCCGAAAATTTGGTGGGGATTGGCTATCGGGTCGGTTCAATCTGGCAATTCGCCTACCCAGTTCGATCATTCGTGAGGAATACGCATTATTGCTGAATCCGAATGTGGAAAAGATGTCCTCTCTAAAGATTTCCAAGCCTCGGAAATTCCTATTTGATTCGCGACTTTCGTATGGGGATCACTAGTCATCGAAATTTATTTCAGCTTGGAGAGCGGCAAAGATTCTGTGACATACGGCAATGAGCGGGAAGCAATCGGATTGGGAAAGCAGTAAAAATCTGGCAAAGGCAATTCTGCATGATCGCAGCATGCGTCGGAAGTGGCTGGCACGGTGGTTGATACTGACTCTTGCGTGGATGGTTTCCGGCTTGTGGGTGATCGATTCCTGGTTGGATGCTTCAGTAGTGCGTTTTCTGATCTGGTGGGGAATTTGCGCGATTCTGGCGCTGGGGTTGATGTTGTTCGCGCTATACGATGCCCTATCTGTGATTCGCGAGGAGAGGAAATGATGGTGGCGGGATGCGAAATCCGTGACAGAGTGGAAAAATGAGAGGCGAGAAGAAAAGAGCACTGATTTATCAGCTGATGGTGCGAACTTTCGGCAATAAAAATCCCCATCGAATCCCAAGCGGCAATATTGAGGAAAATGGTTGTGGAAAGTTCAAAGATATCGATGACAACGCGCTCGAATCTATTTCCAAAATGGGTTTTACCCATATCTGGCTGACCGGCGTGATAGAACAGGCGTGTGGAACCAGCTATCCGGGAATTCCGGCGGATCCCCCGGATATTCTGAAGGGCAAAGCGGGGAGTCCCTACGCGATCAAGGATTATTTCGATGTTTGTCCGGACTATGCGGAGGATCCCGAGTGCCGTTTGAAGGAATTCCAACAGCTTTTGGATCGCTGTCATAACCATGGTTTCAAGGTTCTCATCGATTTCGTGCCAAACCATGTGGCGCGTAGTTATCGGTCGGATGTTTATCCGAAGCTCTCATTCGGACAGGGCGATAATCGGAATGTCTTTTTTGATCGGGACAATCATTTCTATTATTTGGATGAGAATAGTCCGGGCGGGGGACCTCCCCTGCGGCTGCCCACGAGGGAGATGAGTGGCTGTAGCGGACTGTTTGAGCAGGAAACGGAATTTGGGAGAGTTACCGGAAATAATGCAATCACATGGCAGCCATCGATCAATGATTGGTATGAAACGGTGAAATTAAATTACGGGCACGACTTTACCACTGGCCGGGCAACGCAACACTTGCCCGATCCGGATGCAGATCTCTCGGAGGTTCCCCGCACTTGGGCGACGATGGATGGAATTCTCGAGCATTGGCAGAGAATGGGAGTCGATGGTTTCCGGGTGGACATGGCTCACATCGTGCCAATGGAATTTTGGCAGTGGCTGGTAAAGCGTGCCCGCTCGCGCGATGAAGATGTCTTTTTCATGGCGGAGGCCTATGACAATGATCCGGATAAACTTACCGATGGCGATGTCCTCCAGGAACTGGTGGAATCCGGATTTGATGGTGCCTACGAGCATCCGACCTATAAGATTCTTCAGGGAATTTATGAAAACGGCAAATGGGCGAATGACATTGATCCATTAACCATGTGCGGCGAGCGCTTCCACCGCTGCGTGCGTTATCTGGAAAATCACGATGAAGTCCGGATTGCCAATCCAAAGCAGTGGGGAGGGGCGGGAATGGATGCTGGAAGACCTGCCACGGGGGTGATGTTTGGCATAAGTCGCGCGAATCTAATGCTCTATCACGGCCAGGAAATCGGTGAGCCGGCAATCGGTGCGGAAGGTTTTTGCGGTGACGATGGGCGCACTTCGATTTTTGACTATACCTCGATGCCAGAATTCCAGAAATGGGTTAACGGGGGAAAATATGACGGGGGCCGTCTGTCGGACAGGCAAAAATCTCTGCGCGCATGGTATGGCAGATTGCTGGAAATTCTCAAAGAACCAGCATTCGAACATGGGGAATTTTATGGATTGAACCATGCCAATAAGGGCAACCACCGTTACGGCCGCCTAGCTGGGGAAGAGGTTTCCGGACACTGGCTCTACAGCTTTTTACGGACCGATCCAGCCTCCGGGCAATGTTTCCTTTGCATGGCCAATTTTCATCCATCGGCGCGGTTGGATGATGTGGTTATTGATTTCCCTGAGAACGCGCTGGAATTCATCGGTAGAAGGCACCTGAAAGAGATCTCTTTTACCGAGATGCTTGAGGGAGCTCCGGCTTTGTCTGAATCAATTGATCGGTTGATAGAGTGCGGCCTGCATGTGGGAAATTTGGAGCCATTTTCCGTTCGCTATTACGAGTTGAAATGATTGCCCACACAGGTTGAACTGGCCGTCATGGATTTTGTAGCAAAAGCACGGGCTGTTATCGCGATGGAAGCCGATAGCCTGCGGGATATGGCCGATCGCGTGGATGTCAGCTTTGCGGAGGCTGTTCAGCTAATCCAGACCTCAATGGAGAATCGTGGAAAGGTGGTGATTGTCGGAGTGGGAAAGTCCGGCAATGTCGGGCACAAAATTGCTGCTACCCTTAATTCCACCGGAGCTACCGCCGTAGTCCTGAACTCGCAGAACGCACTCCATGGGGATCTTGGACTGCTGAGCGATGGGGATGTGATTCTTGCATTGTCCTATTCCGGGGAGACCCAGGAATTACTGGAACTATTGCCGTTTCTGCGCAGCTTTGACGTGAAGGTAATCGCGCTTTGTGGGAAACGAAATTCTTCTTTATCCCGTGCGGCGGATATCACGCTTGATACCTCCGTCATGCGTGAGGCCTGCCCATTGAATTTGGCGCCGACTTCTTCATCTACCGCCATGCTCGTAATGGGAGACGCGGTGGCGATGGTATTGCTGGAGGCGCGGGGATTTACCGAGAGTGATTTTGCACGATATCACCCGGGTGGCTCGTTGGGCCGGGCGCTGCTGTTGAAGGTGGGCGATGTAATGCGCCGTGAGGAAAAAATGCCGACCGTGCCGCTCAGTGCCCGCGTTCTGGACGCTGTGGGTCAGATGAACCGGACCCGATCCGGAGCTTGCCTGATTCTGGACGAAAGCGGGAAGCTGGCGGGGATCTTTACCCATGGAGATTTCGCCCGTGGCTATGAGAAAGACCCGGCCATCGGTGGGGCGGCAATCTGCGATCTGATGACAAGAAATCCAATTTCCCTCACGGAGGACTCGCTTGCGGTGGAAGCTGTGAAACAAGTCGGCGAGAAGCGTATCGATGATATTGTCGTGGTCAATGCCGAGGGAAAACCGGTGGGGCTTATCGACGCCCAGGATCTCGCTCGCTTGAAACTCGTCTGACATCTTTTCATCATTATGGAGCAGATCGAAGTGGCCATTATTGGCGGTGGTCCGGCGGGTTTGAGAGCTGCGGAAGTAGCGGCAAGTGCGGGGCGTAAGGTAGTGGTTTTTGATGGGAAGCCGTCGGTTGGAAGAAAATTTCTTGTCGCTGGGAAGGGGGGATTGAATCTCACTCACGGGGAAAACTTCGATCAATTCACAACTCGCTATTGCGGTGGTGCATTATGGGAGGAATTGCTCCGGGACTTTGATCCCCAAGCTCTGCGTGAATGGGCACATTCGCTCGGACAAGAGACGTTTCAAGCGAGCAGTGGTAGGATTTATCCAAGATCGTTGAAAGGCGCGCCACTGCTACGTGCTTGGTTGGGCAGGTTGAAAGAGCTCGGTGTTGATATCCGTCCGCGCCATCTGTGGTGTTCTCTCGAAAGAGGAATGATCTTGAACTTCCAGGATCAACCAAGCGTCCAGGCCAAGGCGATTGTTTTTGCAATGGGAGGTGCCTCATGGCCCAAGACAGGATCGGACGGAGCCTGGGTTGAGAGTTTCAGCAAAATGAATATTGGTTGCACCGATCTGGCGGCATCGAATTGTGGCTGGGAATGTGACTGGACCCCGGAAATTCTCACTGCGGCAGAGGGCTTGCCGATTAAGAATATCTGTGTCTCCGCTGGAGGAAAAAGTCTTTCAGGTGAGTTGCTGGTAACCCGTTATGGCCTGGAGGGAGGGACGATCTACGCTCTGGGGCAGCAGCTTCGGGCGATGTCCCGTCCGGCAATAAATATCGATTTCAAACCGACTTTTTCCGTCGAGCAGCTGGTTGCAAAGTTGGATTATGGAAAGGGAAATCTGTTTAGGAGAGCTTCCAAACTCTGGAAACTGAGCGAACCCGCCGCTGCGATACTTTCCCGCAAGTCTTATCGAAATGGTGTGGAACTGGCGATGGAGACGAAGCATTGCGAAATTCCTCTCAACTGCCCACGCCCAATCGCAGAGGCGATTTCCTCCGCGGGAGGAGTCCGCTGGGATGAGCTGGATGAGAAACTGATGCTTGTCGGAATTCCAGGAGTCTTCCTCTGCGGTGAAATGATCGATTGGGATGCGCCAACGGGCGGGTATCTGTTACAGGCGGCGTTTGCGACAGGCACACGGGCAGGCAGGGAAGCGGCAGCTTATGTGGCGTAATCTTCTGGTGGGCATTTACCGGATTTGAGCTCTTCAAAATTTCACTTCCTACAATGAGGTGAATCACGTAGTTCTCAGAACATCGTAAACGTCATTTCTTTTTTCGTTTCCAGAGAAAACCTCGGAAAGCCGGGTTGTGACTTTGAGCGCTCCCTACTTCAAAAAACCGTTCCAAATAGAATTTCATCCATTTTATGAGTCTTCGTATCGCACTCCTTCCCGGTGATGGCATCGGCCCAGATGTCACCTACGCCACTGTCGAGGTTCTCAAAGCTCTCGAATCAAAGACTCCGGAGCTCAGCTTCGAGTTCCACGAGCAGGCCGTCGGGGCCGCAGAGTATCTCCGCTCTGGCAGTCCTCTACCCGAGGAAGCGTTCGAGGCTTGCCGGGCGGCGGATGCCGTTTTGCTCGGAGCCATGGGGCTTCCGGATGTGCGCTGGCCGGACGGTAAGGAAATGACTCCCCAGATTGATCTCCGCGAGCGCCTGGATCTCTACGCGGGGCTCCGCCCGATCAAGCTTTATCATCCGGATGATTCTCCTTTGAAAGGCTATGGGTCGGAACGTCCCATTGATTTTGTTCTCGTCCGGGAGAGCACCGAGGGGCTCTTTTCGGCACGCTTGAACCAAGCTGATTCCGGCGGAGATGAATCCCGCGATGTGATGAGAATCACCCGCAGGGGAGCGGAGCGTGTTTGTCGGAAAGCATTCGAGTTGGCGAGAAAGCGTAGAAAAAAATGCACGCTGGTCGACAAAGCGAACGTTTTACCTTCGATGGTCTTTTTCCGCAGAATTTTTGATGAAGTGGGCGAAGAGTTTCCGGATGTCACCAGAGAGCATGTCTATGTGGATGCCATGGCACTTTTCATGGTCCGTAAACCGGATGCTTATGATGTAATTGTGACTGAAAACATGTTCGGCGATATTCTCAGCGATCTTGCCGCAGGGATTGTTGGAGGAATGGGGATGGCACCTTCGGGAGATGTGGGAAATGACTGTGGGATTTTCCAGCCATCCCACGGAACCGCACCGGATATCGCGGGGAAAGACATCGCTAATCCGGTAGCGACCATTTTGTCCGCCGCGATGATGCTGGACTGGCTGGGACATGCGGATCCTGCGGATCGCATCGAGTCTGCGGTCTCGAGAGTGCTTGCTGACCCCTCGAAAAGAACACCCGATATGAATGGAAAGCTCGGCACAGCTGAGATGACTGCTGCCGTGATTGCTGAACTTTAGCGCAACGATCTATCAAAATGATTCCCACCCCGATTGATCTCACCATGCCTTTGACCGCCGGAATGCGCGGAGTCAGCTATGAGGAAGCACGGTCGATCGAGAAGGATGGATGGAATGCCCGCACATTGCATATTTATTCCCATGCCGGGACCCATATGGACGCGCAGACCCATTTTGGGGCAGGGGAGGAGACGATCGATTTGTTACCGCTTGATCGCTGTATCGGGCCCGCATGGGTGGTCCGCCTCCCGGGTCTCTCTCCAGGCACATTGCTGACGGTGGCGCATCTGGGTGGGATCGCGGAAAAGTTCCGCAATGGTGATTCGCTACTGTTTCATACTGGGTGGAGTGCTTTCCTGGAAGAGACAGAAATTTATCGGGATGGCTTGCCGCGTATTTCCGAAGAACTGGCCCGCTGGTGTGTGGAACGCGAAGTGAAAATCCTTGGTGTGGAGCCTCCGTCCGTGGCAGACGTCAACAATCTCCCGGAACTTACCTTGATTCACGAGATCTTGCTATCCGCCAAAGTAACCATTGTGGAAGGACTGACGAATTTGGAAAAAATTCCCGGTGAAAGATGCGATTTCGGGGCGTTTCCATTACGAATTTCCGGTGGCGATGGCTGCCCGTGCCGGGCTGTGGCCTGGCCGGAATCCTGATCAATCAATTTCTCCAAAAACCCGATAAAACCCATCATGCCAGTCCGTCTTTTACTTCTCACCGGGACGTTTTTGATCTCGCTCCTACTTTATATTGATCGGACCTGCATCCAGGTTGCGGGCGATGCGATCAAGCGCGATCTGAACCTTACCGACACCCAATTTGGCTGGATACTGTCCATTTTCACTTTGGGTTATGCGCTTGGCCAGACTCCATCCGGTATCCTCGCGGATCGGCATGGACCACGGAAATTACTCACAGGGGTTATCGGCTTATGGTCCGTGCTCACTGCGGTTACAGCTTCGGGGTTCAACTTTATTTCGATGATGGTGATTCGTTTCCTTTTCGGAGCCAGTGAAGCGGGAGCTTTTCCGGGCATGGCTCGTGCGACATTGAATTGGTTTCCCGTAAAAGAGCGTGGGCTTGTCACTGGAATCAATTTTTCCGCCTCCCGGCTTGGCGGTGCTGCCGCATTACCTCTGATGGTCTGGTTGATTGAGGCGGCAGGCTGGAAAGGATCTTTCCACATTCTCGGGGGAATCGGTGTGATATTTGCCATCGTTTGGTTTCTGCTTTTCCGCGATACTCCGGAGGAGGCAAAGAATATCAGCGGAAAAGAGCGGGATTACATAATCGAGCATCGCCAGAAAATCAACAGATCCGCCGATGCTCCGGAAGTCGGTTTCGGTCAGTTAGTATCCGACCGGAATGTGATTCTTTTGATGGCTCAATATTTTTGCAGCAATTTCACGTTCTTTTTTTGTCTTTCGTGGCTGTTCAAATACGTGAAAGACACCTACGGCTTGGCAGCCGCCGACACGGCATTGTTGGCCGCATTGCCGCTATTGGGCGGTGCCGCTGGCAATTGGTTTTCCGGATGGTTGGTCGATCGGTTATATCAGAGTAAGGGAGTAACCATATCGCGGAGGATTCCAGCGATCGTTGGATTTGTTCTAGCGACAGCCGGCTTGCTACTGAGTCTTCAGATGGCCACGGCATTTCCCGCAGTTATTTGCCTGACCATCGCAGTGTTTGGTGCCGATATGACGCTGGCCTCCTCTTGGTCCTGCTGTGTGGATATCGGGGGGAAATCCTCCGGCGCGGTTTCCGGAACCATGAATATGGCCGGAAATCTGGGCTCTTTCGCTACGAGTCTGGCGTTCCCGTATTTATTGGCATGGTTCGGCAGCACGACGCCCTTTTTCTTCATCGCCGCATCGTTGAACGCGGCTGCTGTCATCTTTTGGTTTATGATCCGGCCGGACGAGGGGTTCGATGCCAGGAGCTTTCGTCCGTAGCCTCCCGATTTTATCAAAAAATTAATTTCTATCATTTATGAAAGTTCTCAAAGGAGTGTGCATCGGCGCGGGCTACTTCAGCCATTTTCAATACGAGGCATGGCAGCGGATTCCGGAAGTAGAGATCGTGGCATTTTCCAATCGTGATGCCGAACGCTCCCAGTCGATCAAAGATCAATACGGGATTCAACGTAGTTATACAGATTGGCGGGAGATGCTGGAGCAGGAACAACCGGATTTTGTGGATATCATCACGCCACCGCCGACTCATCTGGAGATTTGTAGATTCGCGGCCGGGCTGGGGATCGATATCATCTGTCAGAAACCACTTGGGACGACCTTGGATATTGCCAAAGAGATCGTCAGTTCCACCGAAAACGTTCGCTTTATGGTCCATGAAAATTTTCGGTTTCAGCCATGGTATCGCGAGATAAAATGTCAGCTGGAAGCAGGTTCCATAGGAAGGCTTCACTCGATTTACATGCGTTCGAGGATGGGCGATGGGTGGGGGGATCAAGCCTACATACCACGACAGCCGTATTTCAGAGATTACCCGAAACTTCTGATTTACGAGACCGGCGTGCATTTCATCGATACCTTCCGTTATTTGGCTGGTGAAGTAACGGGGGCGTCGGCCTGGTTGCGTCGATTGAATCCCGTTATCAAGGGCGAGGATTGTGGGTTAATGATCCTAGAGCATGAGAATGGCTGTATCTCCCAATGGGACGCGAACCGCTACAATGAGCCTCCTCACGGAGTGAATGCGCGCTATACCTTTGGAGAGATGTTGCTTGAAGGGACCGAAGGAAGCATCCGGCTCGGGCTGGATGGCCGTCTCATTTTACAGCGGTTGGGTGAAGAGGCGAATGTGATCAGCTACCAGCCTTCCGCACACGGCTTCGCAGGAGACTGCGTGTATGCGTGCCAGCGTCATTTTATCGACAGATTGCTGGATGGGAACGATTTTGAAACGAGCGGGAATGAGTATTTGAAGACGATGCAGGTGCAGGAAGAAGTTTATCAAAATGCTGAAACCCGGAAGAAAATTTAATTGGGCGTTATGGACAGGAAGATGATTTCAGAAGGACTGTGGAGATTTTACGTCGATCTCGGTAAGGTGATCAACACGATCCCGGAGGGGAGGATCGGGGATCGTGTAGCCGAAGCATTGCTCCAGTGCGGCACATCCCAAATGATGCATTTTGATCATTCCGGGGATAAGGAATTTTCCGGATGCCGGGAGCAATGCTGCCAGGATCTACGTGAAGCGATGGGCTGGCTGAAGTATGCTGAACAAACGGAAGTTCTACCCACGGACTCGACCTCGCGGCTGCTCGAGGAAGCGAAGAATCTACTGGAACAGCTACAGGAAACGTCTTCGATTCCCGGCTATCGTGGGCTGGACCATTTGGCTATTGCCGTGGCTTCTACCGAGGAAGCCTTGCAGCTTTGGCGGGATAGAATGGGCTTTCCAGTGGTTTGTTCCGAGGTGGTAAATGAGGGCTCGGTGCGGCTGACGCATTTGGATCTGGGCAATACTCACCTGCAGCTTGTTGAGCCTTTGCTGGAGGGGCATCCATTGTATGCCTGGCTGGCCGATAACGGAGGGGCGGGCTTGCATCACCTTTGCTTCCGAGTCGAAGATATTGATACCGTGATGACCGCTTCACCACTGCCGACAGCAGCGAAATCCCATCAGGGAACCGGAGGCAAAAGAGCGGTTTTCCTCGAAAAGAAACACACGGGTAACGTGCTGATGGAATACACTGGTGCGTGAAGCTGCGAAATGAATTTTTCTCTCAAGAAACCATGCTCATTATATTAGATGACGATCCCACGGGCACGCAAACAACGCGCGGTTTGCCCGTTCTTACCGAGTGGACGGTGGATGCTCTCAAGTCAGAAATTGATCGGGATGGTGAAGCATTTTTTATTCTGACAAACAGTCGTGCACTGACGGAAAAGGCTGCGATCGATCTCAATCAAACCATCGCAAGAAATCTTTCCGTGGCGGCGGCAGGACGAAAATTCACCTTGGTTTCCCGGGGAGATTCCACGTTGCGCGGTCATTTTCCGCTGGAGACAGATGTTCTCTCTGCGGAGCTGGGGCCATTTGATGCGACTTTTCTTATCCCGTTTTTTGAAGCCGGTGGAAGAATCACGCAAGAGGATGTCCATTATGTCCGGGAAGGCGAAAGACTCATCCCGGTTGGGGAGACACCATTTGCAAAAGATCCGACATTTGGTTTTAGCTCGTCCAATCTCAAAGACTATATTGTGGAAAAATCGCACGGCCGGATTGCCACATCGGAGGTTTTTTCCCTTTCGCTCGAAGTGCTCCGATCCGGAGTCGGATTTGTGCGGGATGCTGTGGTGGAGTTGCCGGAAGGATGCCATTGTATTGTGAATGCTACCTTGCCGTCCGATCTACAGGCTTTTGCCGCAGGGCTGAAACTCGCGGAAAAGGCGGGACGGCGCTTCTTGTTTCGCACAGCGGCGGAGTTTGTCGCTGCCTATTTGGGACAAGCTACCGGCGAACTACTAGATCCGGCGAAGTTGGGTCCGTCGTCCGGAATAGGTGGTTTGATCGTTGTTGGCTCCCATGTGCCAAAAAGCACGGTGCAGCTTGAAAGGCTGATCTCCGGGGAAATCATGGAGCCAATCGAGCTCAATGTTGCTTCCCTGCTGAACGAAGATAAGCGCGCTGCGGAGATCGATGCTGCGGGTGCCAGAATGGCTGCCACCCTTGGAGCGGGGCGCGATGCTGTCCTTTTCACAAGTAGGAAAAGAATAGACGGTCTGGATGGTGAATCGTCTTTGGAGATTGCCGGAAAGGTCTCCAGCGCACTGGTGGAACTTGTCGGAGGACTAAACGTGCGCCCCCGCTATTTGGTTGCGAAAGGAGGCATCACCTCCAGCGATCTTGCCACTAAGGCCCTACGGGTGAAACGGGCAATCGTTGTCGGGCAAATATTACCCGGTGTGCCGGTCTGGGAGATCGGGGAGGATTCGCTTTTTCCAGGGCTGCTCTATGTGGTCTTTCCCGGGAACGTGGGCTCTGAAGATGCTCTCGTAAGACTTGCTGAAAATCTCTCAATCAAATGAAACGAATTACTTTTTTTCTTATCACTGTTTTTGCCTGCAAGTCAGCTATCTCCCATGCCAGGGAAACAACGGAGGAATGGCGGGAGCTGGCTCTTTCCACGCATCCCACAGCACGGCATGAGGCTACCTTCCTATCCCACGAAGGGAAGTGTTACCTTCTGGGCGGGAGACGGATCAATCCCGTGGATGAATTTGATCCAAAAACCAAAACGTGGAGATCGATGGCGAAATCTCCGATCGAGTTACACCATTTCCAGGCGATAAGTTACGATGGTAAAATCTGGATCGTCGGGGCCCTGACTGGTCCCTATCCGGGAGAGAAACCGGTGGCGAATATTTACATTTTCGATCCCCGGGAAAATGAATGGTCGGTAGGGCCTGAGATACCGGAAGGCAGACGGCGCGGGAGCAACGGAGTCGTATTACACGAAGGGAAAATTTATTTGGTTTGCGGTATACGCAACGGTCATATCGGCGGATATGTCTCGTGGCTGGATAGTTACGATCCGGTCAGAAAAGAATGGAAAATACTGCCGGATGCTCCGCGCCCGAGAGATCACTTTGGCGCGGCTCTCGTTGACGGGAAAATCATCGCCGCAGGCGGGAGAACCACCTCTCAGGAAACGAAACAAGTCTTTGATCTGGTAATCCCGGAAGCAGATATTTTTGATATTAAGGCCCAGACTTGGAGCACCGCAATCGACCCTATCCCCACACCGCGCGCGGGGACGATGACGATTTCCCTGGCCGATCGCGCAGTGATTGCCGGAGGAGAAAGCATGCGTGAGAAAGCACATGATGAAGTGGAAGCTCTGGATCCTGCTTCGGGAAAATGGGAAAGCTGGCCATCGTTGGTCACCGGCCGCCATGGCACTGGATTGGCCATGGTAGACGGGATGCTTTACACCGCCGCCGGATGTGCGGTCCGGGGCGGCGGGAAAGAGATCAACAGCACGGAAGTCTTATCCATGCCGGTTGAGAAGAAATGAAGCGGGAGCCTCAGGACATCAACGCTTCAATCTCATCCGGATCAAGAGGTATGCTTGCCATCAGATCCGTGTTTTCTGTCTCTCCAATAAGGTAGTTGTTTTCCAAACGGATACCGATGTTTTCCCCGGGGATATAGATGCCTGGCTCAATTGTAAAAACCATGCCGGCGGCGACGGGTCCGTGGGATGGTGAGACGTCGTGAACGTCCAAGCCCAGATGATGGGAGGTGCCATGCATGAAATATTTCCTTACGAGAGGTTTGGTCGCGGGTTGAGCCGCTGCTTGTTCTTCAGTAAACAAGCCTAGTGCGATAAGCTCTTTCTCCATTTCGGAAAGGATGCTTGCCTGGAAATCTGCAATGAAAATTCCCGGCCGAAGTATGGAATTTGCAAATTTCATGATACGTAGAACCGCCTCATAGACTTCGCGTTGGCGTGGCGAAAATTTTCCGGAGACAGGGATGGTCCGTGTCATGTCCGCATTCCAGCCACCATATTCTGCGGCGACATCCATCAGGAGCAAATCACCTGCCACGAGTTTTTGGTCGTTTGTGATGTAGTGAAGCACGCACGCATTTTTTCCTCCCGCAATGATCGGTGTGTAAGCGAAGCCGCGAGATCCGGATTTGATGAATTCATGAATGAATTCCGCTTCGACTTCCCATTCTCCAAGGCCCGGTTTTACAAATGGCAGAACTCTCCGGAAACCGGCTTCCGTGATACGGCATGCTTCTTTGGTAAACTCGATCTCTTCCGCGCTTTTGATTACGCGCAGCTTGTGCAGCAGGGGGGCGAGGCGCTTGTAATTATGGAGAGGAAAGCGCCCCTGGCATTCTTTGATAAAACGCGCGTTTCGAGACTCGACGGTGACGTCCGCGCGAGGATGTTCATTGGTCGTAAGATAGATATTTTCCGCCTGAGGGGCGAGCCGATTGAAAATATTATCGAAGTTCGATACCCATTCCACACGGCTAATTCCGGTCCGCCCGGTGGCTTGTTCTTTTGTCAGTTTAGCGCCTTCCCAGACGGCTATGAACTCATTGGTCTCACGGACGAAGAGAATTTCCCTATCGGCGGGGTCATGGGCCTCGGGAAATACGAGTAATACAGTTTCCTCCTGGGCGATTCCGGTTAGGTAGAAGAGATCGTTGCTTTGCTTGAAGGGCAATGTCGCATCGGCATTGCTCGGATAGACATCATTCGAATGAATGATAGCAAGACTGGCTGGCTCAAGCATCGTGGTAAGGTTCTCGCGGTGCTTGGTGAAAAGTGATGCGGAAGGGAGTTTTGTGCGCATGCCGGGAGTCTCTCCCATAGCCGCCCTTTGTCGAGAATTGGCTGTTATTTGCCGCTCGGGAATGGAGTGTGAAAGCGAGTTCGGCATTTTAGCCATGGTTACCGGCTTGCAATGCAAGGCATGCTGTGGAGAGCTTGTGGGGGGGAAAGTTAATATGAGTTTTTTTGATCCTGGCAGAACGTCTTTGAAAGTTTGTGGTGTGACGCGGGAAGCTGACGCCTTGAGATTGGTGGACATGGGGGTGGATGCCGTTGGTTTTAATTTTTGGCCGAAATCAAAACGCTACCTGGACCCTGAAAAAGCAGTTTGGTCTCTGGACCTCGCTGAAAAAATCCTCCGTGTGGGGGTCTTCGTCAACGAAAGGGGCGATCTTCCATATCGGCTGTTTGGTGAGGGCCTGATTGATGTCGTCCAGCTTCATGGCGATGAAGCACCTGAAATTACTGCGAACTTTGTGAAAGCGGGAATTCCAGTCATAAAAGCCGTGGGTGTGAAGGATGAGAGCGATTTATCTCTTGCCGGACGGCACGATTCCGATGCCATCCTGCTCGATGCTCATGCACCGCAAGTTTTTGGCGGGACCGGGGTTACCTTTGATTGGCGTTTGGCAAAGCGTTTTCAAATGGACTTCCCGGAAAAGGTCTTAATCCTCGCCGGAGGAATTACGGCTGAAAATGCCGCGGAAGCGGTTCGGCAGGTGGCACCGGCTGCCCTTGATGTGGCATCCGGTGCGGAAATCTCACCCGGCATCAAAGATTTTGAAAAAGTGGCGGCACTATTGGCTGCTTGCAGAAAATGATTATGTTCACCGATTCACACTGTCACCTGGCCTCCCATCGCTATGAGGAAGACGAAATTCCAGCAATCATCCAACGTGCGGATGAGATAGGGATCCACAGAATGGTTTCTCTCGCTACCTCGCTTGAGGATGTGGAAAGAAATTTGGAAATAGCGAAGGATAGGCGGGTCCGGGTCGCGCTCGGGATCCATCCTTGTGATGTGCACAATGCGCCAGATGACGCGACCGACCGCCTCGCGCCCTACGTGGGAGATCAGCGCGTGTGTGCGATTGGAGAGACGGGCCTCGATTACTTTCATCCGGCGCCGGACGGTTGGGAAGAAATGGAATTCCGGAAAAGGCAGCAGGAATTCCTTAGGCTCCATTTCGAGCTTGCGAGTCAATCCGGATTGAATGTGGTGATCCACACAAGGGATAAGGAAGGGAGCCAGTCATTCGATGACGCGCTTGCGATTTATCGCGATTACTCGGATCGAGTCCGCGCGGTATTTCATTGCTTCATCTCCGGGTGGGAGCTGGCGCAAAAGGTGATTGATGAAGGGGGCGTGTTGTCTTTCGGCGGAGTTTCCACTTTCAAAAAATCCCACGATTTGAGAACGACGCTGGGGAAATGTCCGGTTGGAAGCTTCATGCTGGAAACGGATTCGCCTTATCTCGCTCCCGAGCCGCTGCGTGGCAAACGCAACGAACCGGCGCTGGCAATGCATGTGGCGAAGGTAGTCGCAGAGTGCCGGGGTGAAACTCTTGAAGAACTTGCTGCCCATACAGAACTTGTGGTAGAAAACTTTTTTCGATGGGAAAAATGATTCATCTTGAATAATCCTCCCACTGGTAATCGTTATCTATCCACTGACTGAAGTCATCCAACCAACCCATTTCTCATATTTTATGAAATTCACTTTACTCCTTCCAATGGCAGCTGCCTCTGCTTTCCTCGCATCCTGTGCAAACAATGGCGGTGGCGAAGATTATGATGTCTCCAACCCTTATGCTGCCCCCGATTACGGAGATGCATCCGGCTCTCCCTATCAAAGTGATGTGAATCCCGCCTACGATGCGCCTGCTGTCTACGAGGACACCACGCCGGCACCGAGTCAGTCCAGCCCTTCCCCAAGTTATTCCGCTCCCGCAGCCCAGCCAAAAGTCCACACAGTGGTTCGCGGGGATTCCCTTTGGAGCATCAGCCGGAAATATGGTGTGACGATCGATGCGATCAAACGCGCCAACGGACTCACCCGCGATACCGCGGTGCTTGGTGCCAAATTGCAAATTCCAGCAAGTTAACCGAATGGCATTTCTCAAGGTTCTCGCCGGGATTTCCCTGGGCTTTCCATTGCTCTTCGCACAACTGGAGCCACCGCCGGAATCTCCATTGTCACCACGCGAGGATGCGGTAGAGCAGCTGCTTTCCGAGCGTGAATCCCTGGAAGCCTTGGAGAAAGCAATTGTCTCGGCACGGGAGCTTGGCACTCCGGAACAGGTAATCCTCGAGGCCAGATTTCTGTTTCACGTCGACCGTGCCGAAGATAAGGAAATCGCTGCGCTGCTTCCTCAGTTCCTAAAGCAAAAGGATAATTTCAAACTCGCTGATTCCGAGATCTTCGGAAGTGTCGATGATTGGCTGGCGGTGACGGAATACGTGCAGGCAATCGCCTCGATGCAGAAGGGCGATAAAGATGCCTTCAAGCAACATATCACGGAAGCCTTTTGGCTGAGTCCCCGTCAGGGGGCGGCCTTTGCACCTCACATTGATCGTATGCGGCTGATGGATGCCATGCGTGCCGTGAGAGTTGATTTCGGAAAAAATTACACCGATATACTTTCCGGGAAGCAGGTTACGCTCGGTAACGTACTCGGAGATAACAAGGGGCTACTGCTGCATTTCTGGTCGCCGTGGAGCCGCGAATGCGAGGCAACACTTCCAGATTTTTTCATCACCGCGGATCATTTGCTTTCGCGCGGGATCAGTGTTGCCTCCGTATTGCCCGAGACTTCCGAGAAGGTAACGCTAGACGCTTTGAAAATGCTCAAGGGCACCGAGAAAAGGGTCCCCGGCGTCTGGATTGTCGATACTAAGAAATCACCGATCAGCAACAAACTGCGCGTCCAGAGCGTGCCTGCCGTAGTGCTGATCTCTGCGGAAGGAAAAGTGTTGTTCAATGGACATCCTACCGATGACGAATTCTGGCGTTCATTGGAGCGGCTCGATCCCCGCGTCGAGCGCCCCGAGATGCGTGAGGAACAATAATCCGCACCGGTTATCCGGTGAAATCCGCCCATTGGGCGCTTCTGGGCAAAAGTATTCTTAACTTTTGCTTGATTATTTTTGTGTTTCCGCTTGACGGGAAGCTCTAATACTAGTGATCTCGTATGAAATACCGGAGATATTTATATTATGGCTAAGCCGTCACATCCATCAAATCTAGAACTTCAGGCTCTGTCCGTATTATGGCACCAAGGACCATCTACGGTAAACACAGTGCATCAATCTCTGCCAGACGGTAAGCAGCGTGCGTATACGACGGTGCTTTCGGTAATGCAGAGCCTTGAGAAAAAAAATCTCGTAAAGCGTATTCGTTCCGGCCGCGCCCATACTTATGAGCCTGCCCACGCGAAAGAAATCATCATCCGGCAAGCGGTCGGGGAATTTGTCACAAACGCTTTCGGAGGGCGCCTCGGTGAGGCTGTTCTCGCATTAATCTCCACCGGCTCTCTAACGCCGGAAGAGAAATCAGAAATCGAAAGCGAACTCAAACGACATAAAACCATGGCTGCAAAAAAAACTGTTAAGAAAGCCGCAAAAAAAACTGCCGCTAAGAAGACTGCGACCACGCCAACCAAGAAAACCGCGAAGAAGGCAACTGCTAAAAAGGCAGTAGCCAAAAAAGCGGTGAAAAAGACCGTGGCTAAGAAAGCTGCTAAAAAGGCGGTTAAGAAGACCGTTAAAAAGGCAGTTACGAAGAAAGCTGTAGCGAAAAAAGCAGCGAAAGCTCCGGCAAAAAAAGCACCCAAAAAGCCTACAAAAAAAGCAGCTAAGAAGAAAACCAAGTAATCTCATCCGAACTCACGAGCTCCCGGTTTTTCCCAATGCAAGGAAAGACCGGGCGTTTTTTTTGCGAACCGCAACCGTGGAAGCGGTGCCGGCAGGATGTCTCGTAGAAGACATGTTTTTCACGGCTTTTGGCCAAAACTTCGCGATTGATCTTTGTGCGGACCGCTTTCAGCTTTGGCAATGGCAACACCGCATCAATGGACATTTTTTAGCAACCACGGACATGTTCTGATCTGCCTTTCGAAAAATGCGGATCAACCGCTAAGAGAGGTGGCACTCGCGGTGGGAATCACAGAAAGAGCGGTTCAAAGAATCGTTTCAGATCTGGAAGAAGCCGGCTATCTGACGAGGGAAAGAAATGGCCGCCGCAATATCTATACCTTGAAGACGGATAAAGAACTCCGTCATCCATTGGAGAAGGAGCATAGAATTGGAGAAATCCTTGCGGTTTTGGACGTGGATTGATCTGTAGATTGCCGGGGATTTTGCTTTCTTGGAAAATATTGTGTGGTTTGATCCGGGTATGAAATTCGGGACAAAATGGATGGTGCTGCTTGCGGTGTTCTTTACCGCTACCTTTGCTTTGGCTGGCGGAGAGAAGAAAAACGCGAATATCTCGTTCCATATCGAGACGGAGGCCACTGATAACCCGAAGATGATTTTTCCATACGAGGTGATGGGTAGGCAGCGTTTCTTCCGGCGCATCCCTGAGGTTTCATCGAAGGATCTGGTTGCCTTCACCCCTTTCCCGGCGGAGGACCAGGCTTCTTACGGGGTTATTTTCCAGTTGAAGAATAGTGCCGCGAGGCGTTTGGCGGCAGTGACCTCAATTAGCCAGGGCAAATGGTTTGTATGTCAGGCTTTCGGACGAATTGTCGATGGCGTTTTGGTGGATGAGCCAATCAATGATGGCGCGGTGGTTATCTGGAAGGGCCTGACGTTGGAGGAAATCCGCGAGATCGATAAGACTATCCCAAGAATCGGTGAGAAGAAGAAGCGGGGTTAAATTTTATGACAAAGATTTTAGTATTATTTCATTCAATCTGCCTGTGCGTTGCAGGATTTGCCCAGAGTGATCTCAGGCTTCCGACGGAAAATCACCACTTGTTTACGGGTGAGCCGGAACGATTTTACATGTATGTAGACAGGAACTTCGAAGGGGAAATTTCCAAACCCTGGGAAGGTGGTTCATTTGGTTTCGTCCGTTCTCCTGTCAGGGTCGATGATAAGGTGGTCATGACCCGTTTCCACGAAGGTGTGGATATTGCCCCGATCAAACGCGATAAAGCGGGTAACCCGCTCGATCTCGTAATGAGCATCTCCGAGGGAATTGTTGTTCATACCAGCACTGTGGCGGGACGAAGCAATTACGGAAAGTATGTCGTGGTGGAGCACGAATGGGAGCAATCCAAAGTTTACTCATTATACGCCCACTTGGCGGAGACCACGGTGCAACCGGGCGATCCCGTGAAATCCGGCTCGGTGCTTGGACGGATGGGCTACACAGGTGTCGGCTTGGACCGGACACGGGCTCATGTTCATCTGGAGCTCGGTTTTGTGATGAGCACGCATTACGAGGGCTGGCATCAGCAAAATTTCGGGAGCCGTAATTATCACGGTAACTACAATGGAATGAATATCGCCGGAGTGGACGTTGCCGCGTTTTTCCTGGCTCATCAGGAGAATCCGAATATTCGATTCAGCGATTTTGTGTTAAGCCGCCCAATGCAGTTCAAGGTGACTGTGCCGGCAGGAGATGCTGAGCCGGAGTTCTTGCAGCGTTACCCATGGATGAAACGCAGCGAGGTGCCTGGTGCCGTCTCGTGGGAGATCGGTTTTGCCGCCACCGGTCACGTGATATCGTTCACGCCCAGTATCCGGCCGGTATCCGGTCCGGTGGTCAGCCATCTGCGCCCTTCCGATATCAATCAAAGTTTCCTCACGCGGGGCTTGGTAACAGGAACCGGAAATACGGCGAGTTTGTCGAGAAACGGAAAATTACTCGTCGCTTTGGTGATGGATGATTTCCCGATGCCGCGGCAATGAGCGCTTCCATAAAGCTAGTAGTGCATGCATATTTTGTCCGGTGAAAAGCATTTTCTGGCTGGTCTACATCGCATTAATCTTCCCGGCTCTTGCAAACGATCCTGGGACTGCTGCCCTGGAGTTTCTGGAAAAGGTTAAATCCGGAGAGGTCGATCTGTCCCCGGGCACCGATACCGCGCTTCAGGCACACACTTCGCAAACGAAACTAAAATCCATTGGAAAGAGACTTGAGCAGCTTCGCAAAGACCTGGCAAAGGGCTCACTGGAAGTGGGTGAGATCAGGGAAGACGCCGATTTCGCGGCGGCGATCGTGCGGAAAACTGGAGGCTTCGATTCCTCCCACTTGCAGGTTTTTCCAGTAGCTCTCATCAAATCGGGAGAGCGATGGCTTCCTGCGCCAGTGCTGGCATCCTACGAAAACGCGGTTCCCGCCTACACGGTATCTCTGAGGCGGAGGCTTGAAAGCCTTGAATCCTGGATGATGAAAGAGCGGGTGGCGAGCCTGGAAAAGTTACTTGCCGATTTTTCCCAGCGGACAAGGAAACAAATTGAAAAGAGCATACGGGGAAACGATCTGGAAAACGACGACCTTGAGCAGCTCACCGAGAAATTTCTCGATGCGTGTTTGAAGGGAGACCAAGGGGCGATTCTCGGTTATCTGGGAGGTTTATCGGATCCTTTGCCGGAAGATTGGGCAGCGAGACTGCAGGCTACGGAAGTAGTGGCGAATAGCGACGTATCCCGGGACAGTCCGTGGCGCTTATTGGTTTCGGAAGAAGTCGTCCGAGTGATAGTCCATGCACGTCGCGGAGGTGAAAGTGGGCTGGTTTCAGTTGCTTGTCTGGACCCTGCAAAAGCCGGAGCGCGGGGAACCATGGGAAAAATAGTCCTCCTGCATTTTGATTTTTCTAAAAATGCTGCAGGGCAGTGGGTCATGGAGCTGCCCCGATCATTGTTGAATAACGATGAGGAAGAATTGATTTATGATGATCAGTTGGATGTGGATTTACTGGATCGTTTTACCAGTAAGCTAAGAGAGCGAAGTGGTCTTCTGGCATCCTCATCTGCGCAGGAGGCGTGCCGGGCAGTTATTTCAGGATTGAAAGGCGGAGGCTTGGAGCAGGTTCTCCGGAGCGTTGATTTCAGCGGAGCACCCAAGGATGCGCGTTACGCTGCTGCGGAAGCTGCGGAAATTTGGTGGTCGCTGAATCAACCGGGGACACTGCGGGTTCCGGTAGAGCTTGGATTTCAACAGGAAGGCAATCTGGCGATAGCTGTCTATCAATGGTTCTCAATAAAACAGGCGGATCAGTTTGAGAGAAAAACCCTGTATTTCAAGAAAACCGCAGAGGGATGGGTTTGGGCTACGGGACCTGTTGGCAAAGATGAGAAAAGATCCCGGGAGCTCCTCTCGAAATGGATGCGGAGCCATGAAGAGCAGTGGCGTATCAAGTGGCGGGAAATCCTACTCAAACCCAGCCAGCGTCTCGACACTCTGGACTTCGACAACCTGGCCAATGACTCGCAGGTAAGGGCGATTGTGGAACGATGGGTTGCGGCACTCGACGAGGTCGATTTGATGGCTGCGCTGGCCTGCTCCGCCTGGTTGGGCGAAATCGACGCAATACCCATGAAGACATTGAGAAACCTCAGCTACGAATTGGATAGCTCATCGGAAGCTCAATTCTCGATAGAGAATATCTACCGTTCGAATTCCTGGGTGGCGGCTTCATTGAAGAAGATTTCCGATGATAAGGTTAGCCATGCGTTCATCCCGGTAGTTATTACTCCTTCGGGCCCGAGAATTTTACCTGAGATTGATTTGTTGGCGGACGATAGCCGGACCCGGAACTTTTTGAATAATGCTTCCTTCAGGCAGCTTGAGAATTTCGCTCCGCAGGAAAAAATAGACGAGCTCCGGGTATTGTTTGAGCTTTTCCAAAAGGAGGTCTCCGGAAAGCCAGATTAACCAGGATGAGATATCTGGAGATCTTGAAAATTTAATTTCCTTGAGATATTGGGCTCAAAATTCTATAGCTTATTGGTTTTTCCCCCCGCATCCTCATGAAAATCGAATTCCTGCTCGGTTCATCTTCCAAAAGCAACCGCATGGCCCATGGGGGAACAGGCATGTCTTTTCCAGAGGTCATTGTAGTCATCTTCGTGATGCTTTCAGTGATTTCCGTCATCTTCATGGGAGCGAAGGCATGGAAGAGGAGTGCCGATACGACCCAGTGCATACAAAATATCCAGAACGTTCAGAAAGGGCTTCGGGACTTTGCCGCGAAGAATGGCTTCAAGCCTGGTGAACGAATTCCCGGGCTTCAAATGAGATTCATCGGAGAGGGTAGATTGGTTGCGGAACCTCCCCAATGCCCCGGAGCAGGCGCCTACAGCTATGGCGAAACATTCGGTCAAGATACGGTGCCGCCCGCAGGAGAGGTATATTTGAAGTGTTCTTTGGCCAATTCCGGCCATATCCCGGCGGGAACCGACAAATGGTGAAAAACTGCCGTGAGGACCGGAGGAACACGGTATCAGGGTTTTCTGAATCGACATACCATGCATCCATGCCATCTTTTTTGGAAAGAATTTATCCCTACTGACGCTATACTATCATGATTAACCCTTGGCTACGCAAAGCGACTCTCGCCATCAGTCTCATCGCATTTTCTAACCCGGCGTGTGCCCAACAGGCAGATTTCAATGAAGTGGGACGCCAGATGGCGATCATGTTACAGAATAGTCATTTTGCCCGGCTGCCTTACAATGCAGATCTGAGCAGAAAATTTTTCGATGACTATTTGAAGGATCTCGATTTTCAGAAACTGTATTTCACCCAGCAGGATGTCGATGGATTCAGTGCCAAATATGGGGACAGGCTGCACACTCTGCTTCTGCAGGGAAAAAGTATCGATGTCGCAACGGAAATCTACGACGTTTTCAGAGTCCGGGTAGAGGAAAGGGTGAAGCAAGCTGAGGAAATGCTGGCTGCCGATTTCGATTTCACCACTGACGAGACCGTCATGATGTCTCGGAAAGACGCCAACTGGCCGAGAAATGAAGCTGAGGCAAAATTGGTCTGGGCCCGCCAGATCAAGGAGGCTGTATTGGCCGAGACCTTGCGCCGGGAAATGCTTACACGCATGGCAGAGGAACAGGGAAAACCGGATCCCGGTGCGGACGATCTCGACCCGCGTGAGAAGGTGTCGCTGCGCTACAAACGACTGCTTTCAAGTGTGGAAGATGTGGACGACGAGGATGTGGCAAACTTCTTCTTGAGCGCCGTGGCGCGTTCCTACGATCCGCATACCGACTACATGAGTTTCCGTGAAATGAATCGTTTCAAAGACGGGATGAAAAACGAGCTTGTCGGTATCGGTGCGCTTCTCCAGGCCGAGGAAGATGGGGCAACCATCATCAAAGGCATTGTAGTAGGCGGTCCTGCGGACAAAGAGGGTAGCCTTAAACTCAACGACCGGGTCGTAGCGGTAAACTCACTAAACACCGAATCTTCTGACGATACCACAGATATCATGTTCATGAAAATCGACAAGGTCGTCGATTTGATCAGGGGCAAGGAAGGAACTTCCGTTGCCTTGAAAGTGGAACCGGCAGGCGGTGCCCCCGGGGAAACAAAGATCATCGTGATCGAGCGTGACAAAGTGGAACTCAAAGACGAGCAGGCTAGTGGCGAACTCATTGAGATGAAAAATGATGACGGCGAAACGAGAAGGATCGGCGTTATTACGTTGCCGTCCTTCTATGCCGATTTCGACGAAGGTCTTACGCGATGCTCGGTGGATGTGGAGCGCATCCTCATCCGGTTGATGGAAGAAAAAATGGACGGCTTGATTTTCGATCTTCGCAATAATGGCGGTGGATCTCTGGAAGAAGTCCGTCGGATGACAGGCTTCTTCGTCCAGCCAGGGCCAGTAGTCCAGGTGAAGAATACCTTGGGACAGGTTCAGGTGAAGGATTCTGACCATACCAAGCCGATTTATACCGGGCCTATGGTCGTGATGACAGACAAGAGCTCTGCGTCAGCAAGCGAAATTCTTGCCGGTGCCCTTCAGGATTACAACCGCGCGGTGATTGTTGGAGATTCCTCCACTTTCGGGAAAGGGACCGTCCAGCAGCCGATGGATATTGGGCGGATGTTGCCACTGTTCGCAGTGCGCGACAAAGCAGGTTTTCTGAAAGTGACGATCCAGAAGTTTTACCGTCCTTCCGGTTCTTCCACCCAGATGGATGGTGTGGTCCCCAGTATAGTTCTCCCGAGTATCACGGATGCATTGGATGTAGGTGAAGCTTATCTGGACAATGCACTTCCGCACGATCGTATCCGCCCGGCCTCTGATTTCCGTCCTCAGGACGCGCAGGCGCTCTTTATTCCCCGGTTGAAGGAGCTCAGCGAGGAGCGTGTAAATGCATCCCAGGATTTCAAATATGTCATTGAGGATATTCTAAAGGCCAAAGAGCGCCTGAAAGAAAACAAGGTCTCGCTGAACAAAGCGATGAGAGAAAGCGAATTGGCCGAGTCCGACGTGCAAAAGAAACAACGCAATGCGGAGCGTCGCGAGCGTTTCAAACAAATTGCCGAGGAAGACGCGAAGTTGTTCACCTTCTATCGCATCACTCTCGATGATCTGGAAAAGGGAGCAGACCTCCAGTCATATGATCCATCCAAAGAGAATGGCGACTATATGCGCCGTGCTGTGGATGAGACCGCAAGTCTGGACGATACTCCGAAATGGCCTTCCGGGCTGAACCCTGAGAAGCGCGAGGCTCTCAATGTGATTCGTGATCTGGTGGATCTCACCGATAATGCCAAGATGGCGGGATTACTGAAAAGTGACGGTGGTGTCCGATAATGAGCTGCATTTCTGAGCAACTTGATGAAATCCAGGAGCGGATCCGACGCGCCGCCATCGCGGCTGGTCGGCATCCTGATTCCGTAAAGCTGATTGCTGTTTCCAAGACGTTTCCAGCTGATGCGGTTCTCCAGGCTTTCAAAGCCGGACAAAAATGTTTCGGCGAAAGTCGGCTTCAGGAAGCTGCACCAAAGATCGGATTGCTCCCCGAAGGCTTGGACTGGCATTTCATAGGTAGAGTTCAGAGTAACAAGGTCAGAAAAATACTCCCTCTCTTCGGGAGTATCCATGCCGTGGATTCACTCAAATTGGCGAAATATACCGATGGAGTAGCCGGAGATCTAGGAGTGGCTCCGAAGGCGTTTCTCCAGGTGAATATCGCAGGAGAGGTTACCAAAGGAGGCTTCGCTCCAGAGGACTTGGATCGATCGATTGAAGAACTACGATTCCTTAAACACTTGAAAATCGTGGGTTTGATGACCATCCCTCCGGCTGTGGAGGAAGCTGGGCAATCACGGGTTTGGTTCCGCAAACTGAGGGAATTGAGAGATGAAATCGTGGCAAAACATTCGATCGGTCTGCCTGATCTTAGCATGGGGATGAGCGGAGATTTCGAGATCGCAATCGAAGAAGGCGCAACGCATGTGCGTGTCGGATCCGCTATTTTTGGAATGCGGGATTATAAAATTTCCGGAGAATTAGGATAAACGCCATGAAGCAATTGGAAAATGTTTGTAAAATCGGTGATGAACTTGCTCTGAGTTACGAGGATGGCAGCGAGATGTATTTTTCCTTACCCATGCTGCGAAGAGCCTGTCCCTGTGCACAATGCCAGGGCGAGCCTGATGCGATGGGTCGGGTTCTGCGCCCTGTGGTCGAGCACGGACCAGGTGCTTTTGAACTGAAGCGTTTCGAAAAGGTGGGAGGTTACGGGTTACAATTGTTCTGGGGCGATGGACACGGGACGGGAATTTTTAGTATGGCCTATCTGCAAAAGCTCAACGACTTACAGGAATAAAAAAACTCCGGTCCCATTCAATTGGAACCGGAGCTTGGAAAAGTAGCTGAAGCTATCAGTTGCCCTTATTCGGCATCCTGAGCTTCTGCTTTTACTTCGTCAGCCGCATTCTGAACTGCATTTGCAGCATCTTCAGTGGCTTTGGCTGCTTTTTCTTTCGCATCTTCCATCGCCTTTTCACCGCTTTTCTGGGCGTCGGTAGCAGCATCTTCGGTGGCATTTTTCGCATCATTAGCTGCCCCGGTGATGTTTTCCTTCATTTCTTTGCCTGCATCGATGGTTGCGTCTTTGGCTTTCTCCATTGCCTCGCCGGTTGCTTCCGCTGCTTCTTTGGTAGCTTCCTTGGCATCGGACGCCGCTTCTTTGGTAGCTTCCGCTGCTGAATCTGCCATCTCCTTAACGCCCTCGGCGACTTTGTCCGCACCGGTGGACATCTCTTCTTTGACAGATTCGCTGGTATCGCAGGATGCGAGAGCGATTACGAGAGGGAGGGCGATGGCTGTTGATAGGATTCTTGCTTTCATGATGTAAGTATTGTCTTGTTGGTATAATTTGACCGCCTGTGATGCGGCCCAATTGGATGGCTAGGTTTATGGAAGGAACGAATCAAAGCAACCTGTTTAACGATATTTGTATATTACCCTCGAATGGTCGTCAGTCTTCCCTTGCGGATAGCCGGTTACGGCATTTCAATCCTCCGCGCACCACATGTATCTTTTAAAGAAAGTCTTTGAGCTAAGGGAAAAAGCCCATCCGGATCACGAGAAGCCCTTTTTGGAGCATCTCGAGGACTTGAGGGTGATGATTACTAGGGTAGTGATCACATTAGTGATTTCGATGATTGTCTGCTTTGCCTTCCAGAAGCAGCTGATGAATATCCTACGGGCTCCGGCGGAGAAAGTCCTTCTGGTGAAACAGCAGGAAACGATGCCGAGCGAAAGCAAGTTCGAGAACATCGTGGTGCCGACCGTTGAAGACTGGAATGAGGCGAAAGATCTGGAGCAAACCGCGGCAGCCTTGGATGAAGTCCAGCGTGCGAAATTTTTCAAAGCACTGGGAGAGCCGGATATGGAATTCCATGCGCGGAGCGTCAGTCTCCTGAGGGCGACGATGGCTCTTCCGGAAGAAACTCGGGAAGACTTCATCAAGAACCTGGAGATGGGCGAAAAAATGACAAACCAGCTCTTGGCGTTGTTGGATTCCGGTCCCGATGTGACGCCGAATTCCGGGTCAAATATTCGGATGATGTCGGCACTCAAGCCGACCGAAACTTTCATGCTTTCCATGAAACTGGCATTCTTCGCGGGTATCGTTCTCGCGTTCCCATTGCTTCTCATGTTCCTGCTTCAGTTCGTCCTTCCAGGGCTTCATGAAGAGGAGAAAAAGGTGCTTTGGCCTGCAATGTTGATCGGGTTCGGCCTCTTTTTGGTGGGGGTTCTGTTTTCATATTTCTTCGTTCTCCCCAGAGCCTTGCTCTTTTTCTACGAATGGAGCGGTGATTTGGGCGTTTCCAATGACTGGCGTATCGGAGAATACATTACGTTCGCGACGCAGTTTACTTTGCTGTTCGGGCTCTCATTCGAGCTTCCGGTTGTCGTGATGGTGCTCGTCAAGCTAGGGCTTCTCAGTTACGAGACGATGTCAAAGACCCGGACCTATGCGATTGTGGCGATCTATGTGGCTGCCGCTGTTATCACGCCGACTCCAGATATCATGACGCTCAACCTCATGGCACTGCCGATGCTGTTGCTTTATGAAATTTGTATTTGGCTGGCGTGGTTTGACCGTAAGAAAGCTCGCGAAGAAGAGGCCCGTGAAGAGGAGGAGCTAAAGAAGCGGCGGCAGGAATGGCTCATTACCAATGAAGCGAGATCGCAGGACGATGAACATCATGACTATCCGGTGGAGCCTCATTCCGGACTTCACGAAGATTTCGTGGAGCATGGAGATGATGGCTGGCACGATGATTATCATCATGACCATCACGATATGGAAGCTGCGGAAGATTGGGCTCATCCTGACGATGCGATCACTGGAGATGCGCTTGATGAAATGAGTGAAGAAGAGCATATCCGGATGATGGATGATGAAACAAAGCCGAAACCGAAAAACGACGAAGATGGAAAATAAAGAGTCTCAGGAGGTGAGCCAGAAATCACCATTCGCCGGTTGCGCGATTCTCATTACCGCTTTGTTGGTGATGTTATTTCTTATCGGTTTTTCAGTCGTGATTCTGTTCCGGCAATTCGGTGAGATTGCGAAGTTTACCGAGGAAAGACCCAATGCGATTGAAGTGGTTGTTGTGGAAGACCGGGAGGCGGAGTTGAACAGGCTCGCGGAAAAAATCGAGCGCTTCCGCCTGGATGTGAATGATGATAAATCCGCGGTTCTTGATCTAAATGTGGAGGAGATGAACCTTGCCATCGCCGCTTACGATTCGTTCAAGGATCTGCGGGGCATGTTTCATGTGGAAGAGATCACGCCGGAGGATATTCGATTTTTGATTTCCTTTCAGCTCAATGGAAAGCCACGTCTGGCTAAAGACGGGGAAGGCGGGCTGATGACATCCGATCCACGCTACTTGAATGGAACTTTAGTCGCCACGCCGGGGCTGTTGAACAATGAAGTGGTTCTTCTCGTGAAGAATATCGAGACCGAAAAAGCGACGGTGCCGCGTGAGTTTCTGGAGCAGATGTCACCCTATCGGATCGCTGAGAAATACATCGGCAGTGAAGGGCTAGGAACTACGATGGCCAAACTGACAAACGTTAGTCTCGGAGATGGCTATGTCCGGTTCGAAAAGGTATCCGGCAAAATACCTGAAGACACGATCACCAATGAACAAGTCGATGCCGGAAGCCGGAAGGTTTTAACCTTTCTCGGGGTAGCCGCGACTGTATTCCTGTTTTTTGTGAGTTTGATATTACTCTTGGGACATCGGTTGAGAAAGAAAAGGCAGAGAGACGAACAAGGCGGCTGAAATGGATCTTGAAGACGAGTTTTCCGATGTTATCGCCAAGGCAATGGCTGGTCTGGAGCTGGATCCAACGGAGCTTGCCCGAAAGGCTGGAATATCCCCGTGTGAAATAGAAGGGCTATTGCACGGTGATTTGGAAGAGTCGTGTGTGTATCAAATTGCTCCGTATTTGGAACTCGATGCCGTTGCGGTAATCAATCTGGCAAAATACGTGCCGGAACAATCGGATATTGCTGGAATTAGGAGATTGGAGCTGCCTTTCCGGCAATGGACCGTTAACGCGTGGGAAATTGAAAAAGACGGAGTCCGGTTGCTTTTCGATACTGGCTTGGGAGAGAATGATATTGTAGACACATTGGGAGATAGAATCCCATCCGCGGTTTTCATCACCCATGCGCATCCCGATCATACAGGCGGGGTGAAAGCGCTCCGGGATCGTGGGGTTAGAATCATTTCGGAAAAGGAAGCTCTGGCCGGCGAAGTGTTCGAGTTCGGGGACATCAAGGTCGAATCCGTGAATTTGTCGGGGCATTGTGAACCAGCCGTAGGCTATTTTCTCAGTGGATTGAAGAAGCAGTTATTGATTTCGGGAGATGCGATTTTTGCCGGTTCCATTGGAAGATGTGGCTCAAAACGGACTTACGAGTTGGCTTTGGAAACGCTGCGTCAGGTTCTGGCACAAGCGCAGCCGGGATGCGTTATGTTGCCTGGGCACGGTCCTGCATCCACAGTAGAAAGTGAAATGCGCTCCAACCCGTTCCGGATAGGATTTAGTTAGTGCAAAATACTTGCGTTAGCTGGCCGGGCTGTCCATATTCGCCCCATGAAAATTGCACTCTCCATTTGTTTCTTGATTGCGATCTATTCCACGGTGCTCGGAGCAGAGCTTAGAGTGGTATCGTTACATCCGTTGATCGGAGATTTGCTGAGGCAGGTGGGAGGCGAGAAGGTGGAAGTTATTGATCTGATTGGCTCCAACGGAGATCCGCATAGTTTCGAGCCCCAGGCAGGAGATTTGGCAGATGCGGAAGGGGCTGAGATCTTCTTTGCATCCGGGATGGGACTAGAAAATTATTTGCCGAAGTTGGAAGCGATTTTGGATGGGAAATCCAAAATCGTTGAGGTCGGCAGCACGCTTCCAGCACTGGAAGGTAGCTGCGATCATGCCGAGGAGCACGATGAGCATGAGCATCATCACGCGCATGAAGTGGATCCCCATTGGTGGCACTCGGTGGATTTGTTTCGGCGGGCTGTAACCATTGTGAGCAAAGAGCTTGCCGAAGCCAGACCGGAAAATAAATCAGTCTATGAGGAGAACGCCGCAGCCTACCGCAAAAATCTCGATGCCTTGGAGAAGTGGGTAAGAAGGGAGCTGATACGTATTCCGAGAGATCAGCGGAAGCTGGCAACCGCTCATGATGCGTTTCAGTATTTTTGCGTTGCGTATGATTTTAAATCCTATTCCGTCCAGGGGCTAAACCGCGAGCAAATGCCAGATGCGGTGAAACTGGCGGAACTGATTGCTACTCTAAAGGCGGATCGGGTCGTGGCAATTTTTCCTGAAAAGGAATCGAATCCAAAAATGTTACTAAGCCTGACCAAAGATACTGGAATACGTCTGGGTGGTGAACTGGTGGCAGACGGGCGCGGTATGCCAAGCTATGAGAAAATGATGAAGCACAATGTCGAAACGATCGTCAAAGGGCTTAGCGTAAAGTGATGCTGACGGGACAGTGGTCCGAGCCAAGCACATGGGGCAGGATCGCGGCATCTACCAGCCGATCCTGGAGAGTCGGTGAAATGCCGAAATAATCGATTCTCCATCCAACATTCCGCTGGCGTGCTCCACCCCGGTAGGACCACCACGAGTAGGCTTCGGTCTTGTCCGGGTAAATATGGCGAAAGGTATCGATGAAGCCGCTGCCAAGTAATTCGCTGAAGCTGGCCCGCTCCTCATCCGAGAAGCCAGCGCTTTTACGATTCGCCTCCGGGCGGGCGAGATCAATTTCATTGTGGGCCACATTCAAATCCCCGCAGAAAATAACCGGCTTTTTCTGCGCCAGCTCATTCAGATGAAGCCTGAAAACTGTGTCCCACTGCAGGCGATAGGGCAGCCGTCTGAGGCCGTCCTGGGCGTTTACTGTGTATACATTCACGAGGAAAAAGTCCTCGTATTCGAGTGTGATGACGCGGCCTTCTCTGTCGTGCTCTTCAATGCCCAAGCCATAGATGCAGTCGATCGGCGCTTCCTTGCTAAAGATCGCCGTGCCTGAATAACCGGGTTTTTCCGCCGAATTCCAAAATGCCTTATAGGCTCCGAACTCAAGGGGAAGCTCCACCTGTTCTTCGCGGGCTTTGGTTTCCTGAAGACAAAGAATATCCGGATTTTCTTCGGCAACGAACTCAGCCATTCCTTTTTTCAGTGCGGCGCGGATGCCATTAACATTCCAGGAAATAATTTTCATAAAGTAATCTTTTTAAGGGAGGAAAGTGCATGTGAGGTGCGGATGAAATGCTCAAATGAGAAGCATACAATCGCCATAGGAATAGAAACGATACTTTTCAGCCACAGCTTGACGGTAAGCTTCCAGCACGAGCTCTCTTCCGGCAAAGGCGCTGACCAACATGATCAAAGTAGATTGTGGCAAATGAAAATTCGTCAGTAGGGCATCGACCGCGCGAAACCGATATGGGGGATGTAAAAAGATATTGGTCGCCCCAGATTGATCGCTTTCCAAAGCGATTCTTGATGTTTCTCCCGCCAGGGATTCCAGAACCCGGGTGACCGTGGTGCCAACGGCGATGACGCGCCCAGCCCTGTTGATATTTTTAGCTGAGCTTCTGGAGACAGAATATTTCTCGGAATGCATCTCATGCTCTCCGATATTCTCCACGGAAACCGGGCGGAAGGTTCCGACGCCCACGTGCAACGTCAGAAAATCGTGTTTGATCCGCTCGAGCATTTCCGAGGTGAAGTGCAAGCCGGCTGTTGGGGCGGCGATGGCTCCTTCCTCTTTTGCGAAGACGGTTTGGTAGCGCTCTTTATCAAACTCTTCGTCATCCCGGCCCATGTAGTGAGGAAGGGCAAGGTGACCATGCTCATGTAGGTCTAGAATTTCTTCCCACTCGATCAAGCGATCGCCATTTTCCAAGACATCCACTACGGTCCCAGTAATCCCGCCGACGATCACTGTCTTGCCACGTTTCATCCTTTTCCCCGGTTTGGTGAGGCAGCGCCAGAGAGTCGGTGAAAGTTGCTCAAGACAGAGCAACTCCACGCGGCTGTCATCCGAGAAGAGTCGTGCCGGTATAACTCTTGTATTGTTCAGCACCAATAGATCGTCTTTTCTCAGAAAGCTTTCAAAATCGGTGAACATCCGGTGCTCGATGAGACCGGTTTCCCGATGGACAACAAGCATCCGTGACGCCGCACGATGCGCAAGCGGGCGAGAAGCTATGAGCTCCTCTGGAAGGTGAAAATCGTAATCTTTGGTAAGTAATGACACGGTGGAGAAATTTAGTTTCCGGAAATCTGCTCCCGGAGCTGTGATTCGAGATTGGTGTGGTTGCCAGCGATCCGGAAGAGGAGATTGATATGTTCGTGATCAAGAATCTCTGTAGCCAGGAGCAATTTGTCTCCATCTTTTTTCAGATCCCATGTTTCCGTTGGGCCGGCGGCATTCCAGCCACTCCGCAGCAGATCTTCCAAAATAGAATCACGGCTGAAGTGGCGCTTATTGATCGCGATATGGAATTCGTGGAACACCTCCGGCGAATTCCTGTCGTGGCGATGCGGTAGGATGAATCTCAACTGACGGTTCCGCGACCAGCGGCGCAGGAGAGGTTGGAGGAAATTCACCAATTTCAAAAGTGCTTCAGAACGCGGTGACCTGAACTTGGGTGCAATCGGCCGGAGCGGGAGCATTCGGTTCACGATGGATTGATAGCCGGCTTGTCCCATACTCCCATGATAAATAATAGAATCCCGCTCCGCGCGAACTGGCCCTCCTCCATAAATAAAACCGTCCCAGCGTGCCTCACCAGTAGCTGAAAAACGCTCAGGGTGTTTTTTGATCAAAAGTCTTTCTGCAATGCCGTAACCTTTCTGTTGTCTGAGGAAGGCCTGTATCGATGGTCTCCGCCAGTGCCACACAAAGGCACCCGGAACAAACCCTAACTGAAATCCCGCATCACGCAGGCGCCAGCAGAAATCGACATCGTCGCCAGCGGTTTTGAAAACCGGATCGAAACCACCGATTTCCTCGAAGGCTTCACGTCGCACGGAAATATTGCAGCCGGGGAGATGTTCCGCGCGGGTATCGCTAAGCAAAACATGGCTCGGAGCCCCGGGAGCGGAGCAGATGACAGCCTCGCTAACCGTGCGTGGGACAGGAGGTAGATTGGGTCCTCCTGCGGCATCAATTTCCGGATTTTTGAACGCCCGGTCCAAGCGGACAATCCATTCCCTATCCGGTTCACAATCATCATCTGTAAAAGCGAGAATATTACCATTCGCCGCAGCCGCACCCACATTGCGGGCCGCACTCAGTCCCGATGGTGGAAGATTGAGAAGCCGGACCCCGGGAAATTTTTCAGATACGATTGTTGCCGTATCATCTGTTGATCCATCGTTGATGACCAGCGTTTCATAAGGGCCGCCGACAAGATTTCTGATGGCCAGGAGGCACCCCGAAATGCGTTCCGCGCCATTTCGAGTGCAGACAATGATCGAGTAGGAATTACTTGGCTTGGAAATGGATGGTGGCTCGAAGCTCTGACAGACGGAAAGCGCTTGTTTTGGAACACCCGCCCTATCTACAAGCCCGAAATCCCAGTCCAGAACCTCCCGTCCGTTGTTTTGCCAGAGATCGCTCCAGGAATAGACGGTGAATCCGGCGGTTTCTTCCAAATACGAAGTTTCCAGCGCCCAGGTGAAAACCTCTGCCTGCCGTTGCTGGGAATTTCTGGCGGTGTCCAAACCAAACTCGGAAATAACCAGAGGTCGATCACCGGCAATATTTTGTAATCTCCTCAGATAATCGGTAAATGGCGCACGGTCTTCCAAATAAATATTGAAGGCGGAAAAATCAGCATTTCCCGGCTCAAGATATTCGGTGGATGGATAATTGGCGTAGGCAAATAGCAGATGGGGAGAAATCCTTTTTCCGAGCGAGATCAGGCTTTCGATTACCCGCCTGACGCGGTCGGGACCGATCCACCGGGCCAGCTCCGCAGGTATTTCATTGCCGACATAGACGCCGGTAAGAGCAGGGTGTGAAGCGTGGTCTCCAAGCCATTCCGTAAGCTGTATTTTTGCCGATGAGAGCAAACGGGGCCGTGCGCCGAAATCCTCGTAATGGCGCCAGGATAGACCCGCAAAAACCAGTAGCCCCGCAGTCTGCGCGGCATCTAAAAACTCAGGCCCCGGTAGAGAAAATGTCCGGATGGCATTGAATCCCGCCTGTGAGATCTTTTCAAATTCCACAGCGCTATCCGGTGTTTTGCCAGGGGGAAACGGGCCGTAGGTGACGCATCTCAACCACAGACGTTGATCTCCGTAGCGGAAAAATTTCCCGTCGGTCTCAAGGCGGTTAAGTGGTTCAAAGTGAGGCACGCGGGGAGACTAGGATGCTGGATGGAAAATGCCTATACGAAACGCCAAAAGCGTGATGAATGATGCTGGGTCAAATGATGCTTTTCAGCGCAAGTTCGATTGAAATCTAATTTGAATATCGTTTAGTCTTTTTCCCATGGAGGAAAAAAATTTTCGGCGGAGCAGAACGGGCAAACAGTTCCCATGGTTTGGGATCGGTTTTCTCATCCTCGTGATTGCTTTGATTGGCTCATTTTTCACGACCATTCCGGGAAAGATCAGTCGCAATGTAAAAGAAATGCTATCCGAGAAGAAAACCCAGGCTGTAGCGAATGAAGAAACACTCGAACTGCAAGTGGAGCAGCGCCTTCGTGCGGAAATGGAAGAGAAACTAGAGATGGAGCTCAGCGCACTGAGGGAGGCGGAGGCGAAGCGCAAGCAGATGACACCGGATGAAACTCCGACAGAACCGCTCCCGGAGACACAGTTGCCCTTGGGCACGGTTATCGACGTAAGACAGCTCAGGAGTGGCATACCCTTTAAGACCGAGATCACCTTCGAGAAAGGTGGTATCGCATCCGAAGAACGAATCGATTCCGATAGTTATGTGGCAAGTTATGAGCTGAGGCTGAAATTGCCTTCGCCTGCCAGCACACTTGCAGAGCTGGAAAAAAGTAATCCCAAAATTGCGGAGATACTACCGGGGCTTCCGGCTTTGCTGGATAAAGGAAAGGTTTCGCCGTGGTTCAATACCTTGTATGAAAACAAGAGCCAGCGAATCAAGCGAGATGCCAATGCGCTTAATGAATTACTAACCAAGCATAATGTGTTTGATTGTGAAACGATTCTCAATCTCCAGGCCGAAGGAGGCAGAAAAGTTTTCTTCATGCAGGCGGAGATGGACGTCGTCTCTGATGGATCGGATGGCGACAGGCTGGCTGTTATGCCGGAGTCGATTGTGAATTCCACTTACTATCAACCATTTACAAGCTATGGGTGGACGAAAAGAACTTCAAAGCCCAACCCGATGATCGCTGGGTGGGAGCGCCGGATCGAGAACGCGAATCAGGAAATAGCTCTCAAAACGACTACCGCGGAACGTCGGAAATGGCTGCAAGATAGAATCACCATGCTGAAGCGGGGGATTTCCGATCTAAAGGCACGTAGTTATTTGATTGCTGAATATGATCCGTTCATCGTGATTCCCGTAAACCTGCTCACCGCCCGTGGCGATCTCTTCGCACCCAAGGTAGGCGACTATGCGGTGGTGATTTACCAGGAGAAGATCTATCCTTGCATCGTGGGTGATGGGGGGCCGACTTTCAAAGTGGGCGAAGCCTCATTGCGGATGGCAAAGGAGCTCAATTCTAAAGCCTCTCCCTACAGCAGACCGGTCTCCGATCTTAAAGTAAGCTATGTGGTATTTCCCGGCAGTCGGGAAAGCCGGAACGGCCCGCCGGATTACGAGAAATGGAGGCAGAAATGCCATGAACTGCTCGGAGAAATCGGCGGTTTGGGGAGTGGATACCAGTTACACCAATGGACCGATTTATTTCCGAAGCCGGAGCTGGTAAGCCCGGTGGAAGTCAAGCCTGCCGTAAAGCGGGAGGAGGCCGAGTAGTGTGTTCACTCGTTGTTTTCGAGCATTTTGCGGGTGCGCTCCCTATTCCGGGCACCAAGAATTCGGACTAGAAGAAACGCGCAAGTCAGCGTGACCGCTAGCTCGAGGACAGGGGCGGTCCCCCGGTCCCTCTGGCCTACAATATATTTGGCGGCATCAGGAAAATTCAAAATCCCGCGGCCTAAACCCAGAAGCGCAAGAACTCCCGCGCCGATGATTCCGTGCCAGAGCATCTTGATTGTGAATACTCCGCAAATCATCAGCCCGCCTCCCAAAGTAAGGGAACCCAGTAGAAAAGCCATTCCCGCATCTTTGCCCAACTGCGTATGTCCCATAAAACCTATTGCGAGTATGACTGCGGCCGAAAGAAAAATGTAGATGCGGATCATGAGCGTAATAACCAGGAAATATGCGGGGTATAGAGATCTGGCTCCAGAAGGAATGAATCATGACCCTTGTCCGAATGCACAGTGATGTGCATCGATTCGACGCGGGATTGCTCCAGATAGCGGACAATTTCCGCCTGCTCTTCCGGGTAGAAGCAGAAATCGGAATCAATGGAAAATACCAACCAGTTCTGGCCCGCTTCCCGGCATCTTCCGAAGAGTTCTTCGGGGCTTTCCGCATCACCTTCGAAAAGGCCATCGAAGCGTGACCAAAGGTCAATAATACGAAGATAGGTATTGGCATCAAAGCGGCGGACAAACTTTTTCCCCTGATGCAGCATATAGCTTTGGAACTGATCTCTGACGCGATACCAGGCGAGAACATCATCCGCCTGGATCACATCCTGACGTGCCCGTTTTTCAATGGAGTCCAAGTGGACGAAGGTTTTATGGGAAATCATCCGGGCGAGAGCCAACCCGTAAAGCGGGGGTTGTTTGTCGTAGAAGTCTCCGGCATTGAAATTAGGGTCATTCTCGATGGCCAGAATTTGCTCAAAAAGGATCAGACGATTCAGAACGGTCGTTTTGAACCCGGCCGCGATGTTGACCACGTTTTTAACACGCTCCGGCAATCGTGTGGCAAACGTTAGCGCGATCAGGCCGCCTACGGATGAGCCGACCACCGCATGAAGCTTTTCGATGGAAAAGGAGTCCAGAAGCAGTGCAAAAGCGTTTACCTGATCGGCGGCGGAAACAGCAGGAAAAGAGGAGCCCCATCGCTTTCCTGTCTCCGGATTAATGGACGCCGGTCCGGTAGAGCCGTAACACCCGCCAAGATAATTCGGGCAGATAATGTAGTAATTGTCCGTATCCAGGGCCTTACCGGGGCCGATCATGTCTTCCCACCAGCCCTGATGAAGCTCGGGCTGCCACAATTCTCCTATGCCGGGAATCCCGGTATTGATCCCGGCGGCATGATGAGAGCCAGAGAGCGCATGGAGCAATAGGATGGCATTGGAGCCATCCCCGTTGAGCGTCCCCCAGGTTTCATATGCTAAAGTGAGTGAAGGAAGCGTCGATCCGTCACGAAGCTCGAAGACCTCCGGATGTTCAAAAAATTTGGTGCTGGTTTCAGCTGGCATGCGTGGAGCTTCTGTCAGGTAGCCGGTAACATCCAATACGGAAATTACGGAGAACCGAATTTGCGGGAAAAAGCCTTCCCGCGTATGGGAATGTTAAGCGAGAAACTTCTCAGAGATTCAAAAGTTGTCGCTGCCAGTTCATCAATAAATCTTCAGGAGACGCCTCATTTGCCGCAATCATTTCGATGACTGCCCGGGACGCGATCAAGGAACCATCGATGTCGAGGTCCTCGGCGGTTTTATTGCGTGTGGAGATCAAGCTATCGACCTTTTCGTCAAATTCGCGGTCGCGCTTACGCCGCTTAATGACAGGACGGGCCGGCCACTCCTCTTTGGGCATAGCCTCGATGGTGGCCAACATTTCCTTGTATCGTTTGACTCGATCACTGCGGAAATGGTTGGGCAGATCGACTCGACGCCCTTCTGAGAGTGCGATGCTCCATTCGATGAGTTGACGGTTCGGCGCGACCATAAATGATGGGCGATCCCATGCTTCGGCTTCTTTGTCCCGCCAGTTCCAAAGTCCACGGAGAAAAGCAAGTCCGTAGGAATCGAGCTTCCCGGAACCCGAAATTCTCCATTGCTCATCCTTCGCGTCATCTCGCTCGGCGACTTTGCTCTGAGCGGTTTCGCAGCTTTCCGTAAACCAATCATAGCGACCCTTTTCCTTGAGACCGGCAACAATCATATCGCCCATTTCGAGAAGGTAACGCACGTCATTCAGCGCGTAATCAATCATCTTTTCGGAAAGCGGACGCTTGCCCCAATCCGCCTTCTGGGAAGATTTTGACAATACGATGTCGAAGTAGTGTTCGACTAAGTTACCCAGACCGAATTTCTTTACGCCTAGCAGACGAGCGCCGATCTGGGTGTCGTAGACCGTTTTTGGAAGCCGCTCAAACTCGCGTTTGAGCATCGTCATATCGTAATCCGCTCCATGCATCCATACGGTTGCATCCATCAGGTAATGATCCAGCGGAGAGAGATCTTCTATGGCGAGAGGGTCGATGAGCACACATTCGCCACCAGCTGTAAATTGAATGAGACAGAGCGATTCCTTGTAACGATGTAGGCTATCAGCTTCCGTATCAATTGCGCATATTTTTTGCCCGTCAATTTTTGTGCAGTTATCCAGGAACTGTTGGAGCTGTTGGCTGGTGCTGATCATGAACGTTTGGTTAGAAGACGAAGTAGTATCGAACGAGAATAGTAAAGGACTGACAATGTAATTATCTTTTATCAGAAGGATTCTATCAAAAGGATCATCTAACAGATTTCTTCATTTTAGACAAAAAAGGCCGCCGGGGCACCCACCCCGACGGCCAAGCTGAACAACTTCAACACACCAATAAGGCATTTTGAGGCTGACAACTGCTGTTCACCCTTACATGAAAACACGGCTTTCGCACGGTCTTCATGGTGTAAGACCCGTGGTAAGGGTGAATGTTCAAACTTTTGTGTAAAAATCTCAAACCGGTGGTTCTACTCGGGCTGAATGGGGAGCAATTTGATATTTCTGTAACTACAGGTGTCCCCGTGATCGGTAAGCATGATACGGCCTGTGGTTTTCTCACCAAAGCCAGCCGCATTCTTGAACTTGCTGTTCTGAATCTCTGCGAGCAGTTCAGGGCTTCCCAATTCGTAATCCAGGGCGAGTTCCCCGTTCAACCAATGTTCCACCCGCTTGCCTTTGACGACGATTTTGGAGGTGTTCCATTCGCCTGCTGGCTTGAGTTTTTTATCAGCCGCTGCCGGACGGATATCGTATAGAGCTGCGGTCAGACGCTTTTCCCCCTTACGTTTTTCGGGATGGTTGGAGTCATCGAGCATCTGATACTCAGGCCCCGGAGCGCCTGGACGCTTGTCATCCACTAAATATTTCACTCCGTTATTACCTTTAGGCGAAATTTTCCACTCCCACTCGAGAATATAGTTTTCAAATTTTTCCGAGGTAACGATGGAGCCACCGAATTTTCCCTTCTGCTTGGTAAGTATGCCGTCCTCGATAATCCATCCGGGACCAGGACCTTTATCCGAGTTGAAAAGCTGCCAGTTCTTCAGGTCTTTTCCGTTGAAGAGGAGCTGCCAACCTTCTGCTTTTTCTTTTTCGGAAATGACGTTGGGTTCGGCTCCGAAGGCGGGAAGAATCAGTGCGATAAGAAGTAGGTATTTCATGGGTAAGTTTTAGCTGGTTAGCGAAGGCCGAGAACTTTGGGCGTAGAGGCGGTTCCAAATCTGTCCAGAGAGGAAAGAGCGATGGCATCTGCGCGTGGAATGGAAATGGCTTTCATTCCCGAGGGAACAATCGCCACAGTGCGCCAGGTATTGCCGTATCTTGCCTGGATGGCGGTTTTCGCTGCTTTTCCAGCGTCCCACTGAATATGAGTTTTGTTATCCCGGACAGTGGCTCCGGCATTCGGCGGAGCGGGCTGGGATCGGCTCAGCCAAGGCATGGGCGGGACAGCGACTGGCTGGGTGTACACCTGGCCGATCTGCGAGGTGATGCCGCCCTGGTTTTTCATTAGGCCTTTGACGCTCCAATGGATGTGCCCCACCCAGTTTCTACCGATCTTTCGGGAGAGATTGATCTGATTGATGATCTCTGAAGCCGGGCGCCCGGGGTCCTCCGATGATTGAATTCTGGTCGTGGCTATACCTGGCCAGACGGGCCGGCTTCCCTGAGAGCGCCACCATTCCAGAAGTGCGGAATAGGACTGTTTACGGGGAGAGATCCGCCAGTAGAGCTGCGGTGCGAGATAGTCCACCCATCCTTTCTGTAGCCATTTTCGCGAATCTGCCGCCAGATCTTCATAGGAGTCGACGCCTGCTTCGATACCGGAGGGCACGCCGGGACGCCAGATGCCAAAGGGACTTATTCCCACCCGCACCCATGACTTCTCTCTTTTCACGGAAGAGTAGAGCTGGCTGACAAAGGAGTCCACGATTGCGCGCCGCTGGGATGGACTTTTCCCATCGTTGAACGTCAAACCGCCCGATGGATACGGATAAAAGTAATCATCAAGATGGACGCCATCGATATCATAGCGGCGGACCACATCGAGGATGACCTTGAGAGCTTGGGAGCGGGTATCCGGATGGGCGGGATCCGCCCAGAGAATCGTGCCAAATTTTTTGATTATATGAGGCTTCGTTCTGCTGATGTGAGTGCCGCTCGCGGATTGTGATGTGTTCGAAAGCGCACGAAATGGATTGAACCACGCATGGACTTCGATGCCTCTGGCATGTGCTTGCTGAATCCAGTAGGCAAGGGGATCATAGCCCGGTGATTTTCCCATGGTTCCGGTCAGCCAAGGAGACCAGGGCTCCAGGCTCGAAGCGTAAAGGGCATCCGCATGCGGTCTCACTTGTAGAACGACAGCGTTCATTTTCAGCGAGACGAGCTTATCTAGAATTGCACGGGCTTCCGCCTGCTGCTGCGCGACGCTGAGGCCGGTGGCCGAAGGCCAGTCGATATTATAAATGGAAGTGACCCAGGCCGCGCGGAATTCCCGTGTAATCTGCGGCGGTTTTTCTGATGCCGGCGCGTAGTTCTGGGCATGGATAGATTGTAGTGCAAGGAAGCAGAGCAGTGATAGCCATTGAATCATAAAGAAAAATAAAAGGAGAGATGACGGGAGCGCCAGCCAGATGAAAAACCGATTACAGCTGCATGGTGGTGCTGAGTTGTTCGACCATTTCGTTCAACATACGTAACGTGCTGACCGTCACAATCCAGGCCAGCCATGTTGCCAATAAAATCCCAACTGAAGCGGCAATTTTCCATTTTAGCTCAAGCTTCGGATGCCAGATGATGAGCGGGAGTGCAAGGGGAGGAAGACTCAGGAGAACGATGACAATAAAGGCAGTGCGAAAATACCAGGGCAGAAGCTGCCCCGGGGGAAGGGTAGGGGGAGTGCTGTCGACGTGATGAGCCGCCAGAGGACTTGGCCGGTCCAGAAATTCCAAACAGTGTTTACACTTGATCGCTTCTTCCTGAATCTCTTCAGCACAAAATGGACATTTTTTCATGACATTGCTATGATCGCCACTTCCTATCTCTTAGAAAAATCGGAAATAGCTGAATTCCGGTCGGGTGATTCGGAGTAAGTAAGCATTTGTCACGGGATTGCGAGGCGGAACTTCCCGACAAGCGTTCATTCCAAACCTTTGAGTAATTCTTTGCGGAGCTCCAGGACATCAATTTCCGAATTGTTGCTCCAGAGGACTTCTCCTTCTGCCGAGATAATAATTGTCAGTGGCAAAGCTCCCGTCCATTCAGGAAATATTGCTTCGGCAAGGTTGTCGGGATTCCCCCCAGTCCAGATATAATTGTTGGAGGTGCGTTCTTCGGCTTTCAGAGATGGTTTTGTCCTTTCGGAGATAGCGGCGTGGCGGGATTCGAGAAAATTCAGGACCTTTGCCTTGTCTTCCGCTGGATCCATGGAGATTGATATGAAATCCACATTCCGGTTTTGAAAACGGCGATAAGTTTCCACCAATGCGGGAAATTCGGCGACGCACGGGCCGCAGGTCGTGGACCAAAAATTGATCATACGGACATTGCCGGATTTGTTTTCGCGGATGCGCTTGGCGAGCGCCTCATCCATTTCGTCCAGACTGACAGGCTTTTGCTCCCATTCTTTCTGGTCCTTTGCCACCGTGTCTTCTTTGAAAAGCCATTTTGTGGAGCATCCGAATGAGCGGGTTACCGGTTCCTGAATTTCCTTGCCGGCGAGAATTGCCTCAAAAGCGTCCCGCAAATATGATTTTTTAACAGGCTCGGAAGAGCGCCCCGCATCATCCATCCGCCCGGTGTAACGTAGCTTCCGTTCGCTATCGAAAACGAATACATGCGGCGTGGACTGGGCTCCACAAGCGGTAGCTAGCTTTTGTTCGTCACCATCGTAGAGATAGGGAAAGGTCCAGCTATATGATGCGGCAAATGGTTTCATTTCCTTGAAGGAATCATTATAGGGCGAGTATCCGAGCTCGTCAGGCCGGAGGCTTGCCGGATTGTTCGAATTCACCGCTACGATAGCGACGTTCTTTGCTTTATACTCCTGATGGATTTCTTCCATACGCGCGGCTGCGGCTACCGCGTCCGGGCAATGATTGCAGGTGAAAACCAGGCACAGTATATCCGCACTCGAATAATCGTTTTCGGTATGGCTTTTACCATCAATACCCTTCAGGGAAAATGAAGGGAGATCTGAGCCGATTGGCAGAACCTTGGGTATCTCCTGGGATACTGCGATGCCGCACAGCAGTGAGAATATGGAGAAAAGGATTTTTTTCATATGGCAAGAATACCACAGGTGCCGGGGACATAGTGCAAGAGGTAAAATGTGTTTCACGCGGAATCCCGGATGGGCCAGTGTCTGGGATGGATTTAGCGAAAACGGGGACCAGGGAGGTAGAGATCGAGCGTTTCTGTGGTAGCCGCTGGACAGCTTGCACGGACCTGATGGTAAGAGAGGAGCCGCTGGAAATTCGCCTGGATGGTCATCCGATTGCCGTTCTAATGCGCACCCCGGGGCAGGATGAGGAACTTGTTAAAGGCTTCCTCATCACGGAGGGGATTTTGAATCATCTCTCGCAGATCAGGAAGATCCGGAGCGAAGAGAACCGGATGCTAATTTTTCTGGAAGATGACGTGAGAGTTGATCTCGGGAGGCTGTCGCGGAATATGTTCGCAGGCTCGTCTTGCGGGATCTGTGGTAAGGCCACGATGGAAGCCGTTTTTCAAGAGTTTCCGGAACTGACCCATTCGTTGATGCCCTCTACAGACGTGCTTTTGGCAGCTCCATCAAAAATGAGGAATCAGCAAAGCAATTTCGAGCGGACTGGAGGTGTGCATGCCGCCGGGCTGTTCAATATGGACGGGGAAATCACAGTTTTGAAAGAGGATATCGGGCGGCACAACGCTGTAGACAAGGTGATAGGAGCCGCATTAGGCAGGGGACTGGACATGTCTGGACAATGGCTATTGGTTTCCGGGAGAGTATCTTTCGAAATTATGCAAAAATCATTGGCAGCCAGGATCTCGTGTGTGGCCGCCATATCCGCACCCAGCTCGCTGGCCGTGGATTTTTCAAAATCTTCCGGTCAAACGCTGATCGGTTTCCTCCGGCCTCCCACTTTCAACCGCTATTCCTAAAATTATCGTAATAATTTCAAAAACCGAGAGCTGAATATTCAAGTATTAGAGAATATTTATCTGGTAAAATTTTAAGGAATTGATTAGGAAAAGCGAAAGACTTTCTTTTCTGTTATGCCTGCACCTACCGAATATACCCACCCGATCAATGTCCGTTCCAATCAAATGGAAATGTCCAGACGAGGGGGACGTCAGGATGACTATGACGACAAGATCAAAAGCGCCCAGCTGGAGCTGGAGCGTATCCAGCAGGAGCGCGAGGAACTGGAGCGCAAAAAGCGTGAACTGGAAGAGTTGACGAGCCGTAAACGGGCGTTTCTTGCCCAGCAGGTGGAATTAACGGAAAAGCTTTCGACATCGCTCACGCTGATTGATCGCGAGCTTTACGAGATGCGTGAGGAGACCAGTCACCTGGAGCAATGCCGTAGTTGTTTTGCCGAGCATCTTGATAAAATCCAGAAACACGATCCAGAGAAATGGACCCGTGACAATCTTCACGAAAAACTCGATAAGGCGATGATCGTTACTGACCTCGCCGCCGATGAGTATGATCAAGCTGCCGCATATTTTGAAAATACGCGTGCGGGAGCAATTTTCGGGCGTGCATCGAAGGGCGGACGCCGACGCGCCAAGGCGATTAGTGGAGAATCCGAATTCAAGAGTCAGCTGATGAATGGCCTCGCGTTCAACCTACCCGTCGTCGTATTGGGTGGCTTGGCTTTGATTGCCTATCTAATCAAATAATATCATGGCCAAACTTAAGCAGGGAAACTTATTTGAAGAAGACCTCGAGCTGCTCGAACTGAGAGCGCGCGAGCAAAAGCTTGCCGAGGCGCACAAGCAGTATGTGAAGCTGCCAGCCCAGTTGGCTCGCGAAAAAAAAGATAGGGAGGCGACGATGCCTCCGATGGCGGAAATCCGGGAGCGCCAGCAGCTCAAACAGTTCGAAGAAAATGTGAGTCGTGGACAGATAGAAAACGTGTTACGGACCCAACGTCATAGCTTGGCAATGATGATTCTTTTGCTCGCAGCCACGCTCCTGATGCTGATGTGGGCCTACAAGATCATGATTTCTTGAAGACCGATCCTCCAAGAATCGCAATCGGGAATCGCCAGAATTAAGGCTTTTCCCAGTCCTCAATCCGGCGTTCCGCAGAGCGGGGCTCCAGATGGGTGATGACTCTACCGTGGGGCTCTATCAGGCTAGCTACGTTCGCTTCGATTTCCGTAGCCTCATCGTGCGCTCTGTCCACAGTCATATCATTGGGAAAAACCAGATGGAACTCGATCCAATGGCAACGACCGGAATGTCTGTGGCGGAAGTTGTGGTAGGCGAGGTCACGGGCGGTCATCTCTTCATCCAATAAATCACGCACTTGTTGCTCGACCCTTGGATCCGCTTCGTCAAGAAGCCCTCCAAGACTGGCACGGATAAGTTTCAGGCCCATCCGAAGGATATTGAGAGCTGCCATGATCGCGAAAATAGGATCCCACCATGGCCACTGGGTGGCTTTGATCAACAATAATGCCAGGATGACTGCGACGCTGGACCAGACATCGGTGAGAACATGCATCCCATTGGCTGAGAGTAAGGAAGAGTTGGTTCTCTTACCCACCCGGACTAGGGAGAGACCGAGTAGCAAATTCACTCCCGCCGCGATGCCCGTGATTACTAGCCCGAAACCGAGATTTGCCAGTTCTACGCCAAAAAAGAATTGCTTTATCGCCTCATAGATAATCAGCACGGCTGCTGCGGAAATCATCGAGCCTTCAAACCCGGCGGAAATAAAAGATATTTTGTCGTGTCCAAAGTGGTGGGTTTCATCCGCGGGCTTGTGGGAGAGACGAAGCGCCCATGCCGCGAAGGATACTGCAAAGATGTGAACTACAGATTCAGCCGCGTCAGAATAAATTACCGAAGAGCCCGTTAAGAATGCGGCAGTTGCTTTTCCTACAAGCAGGAGAACTGCAACACCCAGGGAAAGATTCATCACCCTCTTTTGTTGTAAATACTCTGCCACAGTTGAAATATGGAGATTGGGGAATTAAGTGGAAAAACAAAAACGGCACCCTTGGTTAGAGGGGCCGTTAGCGGTAGGAAGTTTGGTGCTCGTGAGCCAATTAAAAACTCACCATTTACGCAATCCCAAGGCAATTTCAGCGAACGGTGCACCATCGGTATCCCTGCTGAAGCCGGAGCCTCCATCGTTATCGCGAATTTCAATTTCGTTCGCGAACGTGAAGCCGACGCCTGCACTTAGCCATAACTCACCTGCAAGATTGTGTTCGGTGTAGAGGCCTACATTGTAGGAGTCTAAATCGATTGTGCGGGAATTGCCAAACTGATCATCGACATTCCAGCTTCCGCCCATCGTGGAAGCCCGCAGGCTGAGATTCCATGCTTCGTTCACTTTATAGGTGGCAAGAAAATCCGGTCCATAAAGACCGACCTGTAAACAGTCGGAGACGACCCAGTCAAAATTCAAGCCAGGGTAGATGGACTCGTCGCCGTTCAGATCGGTGGCGACAACTCCAAATGAAAGGCTGAAGGTATCGCTAAAGCGGTAACCGACACCGGCAGCTACGTCAAAGGTAAGAGCGTCGCCGCTGACATCCTGGAAATCGGAAGCAAATTCTGATCTGCCCCATCCCAAGCCAAACCATTTGCTGTTTTGAAATTCCTTATAAAGGAAGCCATGCAGTGCGATTGAATGGAGGTCCTCATCCTGAATCGGAAAACCTGGAGTATTGGAAAAATCCAGGGATGTCAGGGAATAGGTGAACATCGGAATGAATGTCAGCCCATCAAAAATCTCCACCGGGCTAGACAACAGACTCCGCAGGTAAAGCTCGCTTACCTCCAGGTCACCATTTGTCCCATCAATATCCATACCTCCGGTTTTGAGGTAGGAAAGCTGGGCAACGTCAAATTCGGGTAGGTTGAATTGATCCAACTCAGGCCGGGAGTCGGCATATTGTCCCCATGTGATTGAGGAAACTAGGAGGCTGGAACCAATTGCAAGCGGGATGATTTTCGAAGGCATCCAACAGTAATACGACGCAATTTTCTGTAATCAAGAAAATGGAAGTAAATTAGATGAAATATTTACAGATGAGGCGCAATCAAGGAGCTGTAAACTCGACCGGGTATAGACGATCACTATCGGGAATGGTGGCATTTGCATGATTTCGTGTTGTGAACTCCAAGGTGATTTCCAATTTGTCGTCGAGAACCAGAGTCGCATCCGATGTAGAGCTGCGCTTCCATGACCAGGTGCCGGGTGCAGCCGTTTTTTTCTCTCCTGAGGGAAGTTCCTGTTCACTACGATAGGTGCCATCCGGGAAGAATCGGTAATGGTAGGAGCCCTTCAGGCCGCTAGCGTCCATTTCATATCCTGCGAGATCCCGGGGTGCTAGAACGCCCACTGCAGGAAATGTCCCAGCACAGGAAGCCAGGCTGAAGAAGGAAATCATCAAGAGCGCGTATTTTTTCATTCTGATCATAAGCCTATCATTCCGCATCAATGCCCAATGGCCAATCGAAAATCACGCAATGGCACTTGTCCGGGTAGGGAAGCTTTGTTCAAAGTCCGGTATGAATTTTTCAAACTGGAATCGGATGGATCCCCATCTCCTGGTGGGGCTGGTAAACACGGAACTGAGAAACCATTCGGAATCGTTGGAGGATTTTGCGAAAACCTATGACATTGATCAGATGGAGTTGATTAAAAAATTGGAAACCGCTGGCTACCATTACCGGTCAGAGCAGAAACAGTTCCGCTAACTGACAAAAAAACGCCCAGATCCTCCGAGGAAGAACTGGGCGTAGAAAATGTGCTGAAAGTATTCCAGCGGCAGTATTACCAGCGATCGTTATCGCGGCCGCCACGGCCACCGCCGCCGCCACCACGGTTACCACCACCTTTGTAGCCGCCGCCACCGCCACCGCGGTTGCCGCCACCACCACCACCGCCGCCGTATCCACCGCGGTTGCCGCCACCACCGCCGCCGCCGTATCCACCGCCGCCGCTAGGACGTGCTTCACGTGGCTCCGAGGCATTTACGCGAAGTGCACGACCTTGGAAATCAAACTCGTTGAGCGCTTCGATCGCAGCATTTAATTGGCTTTGATCACCGAGTGTTACGAATGCGAATCCTTTTGATTGGCCGGTATCACGATCGGTGATGATTTTGACCCGTTCGACTGGGCCGTATTCTGCGAAGAGATCGCCAACTTCTTCTTCTGTGGCGGAGTAGGGCAGGTTGCCCACGTAAATGTCCATTATATCTATTCTATCGACGCCAAATTTTCTTAAAACAATTCCTCCGATCCTGGCGTCACAGATCAAACAAAGAGCGAGCAAATCATTTCTTAATTCGATCGAACCAGTATCAGGCTCAAGAACGTGTCGTTTAGCAAGAATAAAATTTCGTTAATGATGAAACATACATAAAGTTATAGGATTGTAGGAAGATATCCCGGATCAATTGCGCACAAGCCTGACATCTGAGACGACCAAAATACCGGATCAGAATGATTGGGTGAGTCCTCTCAATCGACTTCCTATCCGTGTCGGGAGGCATGATAAGCTCTCATTTTTATAGTGGTAGAATGGATGGAACCAAGTGACATGAATGTTTTTGAAAAAATAGTTAAATCAACTTGATAGTTCTAGGGTCTTTGGCATTCTAGCGCCATCTATGATGGGCGTGTTAAGAGCCGACAATCGATCAGGTCTCGCTGCACTGGCAGTAGGGATTTGTCTAGGTGTGTCGTCTGCTTCGGATTTACATGCCGAATCTGCCATGCCCAATCCGATCGGGCGTGTGGCACGTTTGTTGAATCCGCGTCTGGTCAAGGTTGAAGAGCGGGTAGACTTTTTGAATCAGCAGTTGATGACTTTGGCGGTTCACGAAAAGCACGACATGAAAAGTGCGCTTGGAGCCAGAGGTGCCAAACTTGCTCCAGATGACCCGGATCCGATGCTGACGATCGATCTGGGAAAGTCATATCCAATCGAATCGCTGTTCTTGGTTCCGTTGCTTTCAAATTCCGAAAAGCTAAAAAGTATTCTTCCGAAGTGCTTCACGATCGAGTTTTCCGAGGTGGAAGACTTTTCGGAGCATCGGGTTCTTTATAGCTCAATGGATCGATATTTTCCTGAAACGGGAGGTAAGCCGATCAAGTTCAATGGTCAGGAAGCCATGGCCCGCTATGTCCGGTTAACGGTGAATCAGGGGCACCCGCGAGGTAAAAGCGAAATTTTCGGACTATCGGAAATAGTAGTCATTTCAAATGGTTACCCTGTCTCCTTCGGCAAAAAAGTATCTGTGGTAGGCGCTCTGAATGTCGAAAATATCTGGTATCCGGACGCGATTACCGATGGCCGGATGCCATTAGGAGTCTGGGAGGGCGGCGAGTGGGCGAAAGAGAGCGAAAAGGGGGATCTGATCACAACGGGTTCTCAGGAAGGTGAAATTTCGTGGACTGTGGATCTTGGCGAAACCTGTGATCTGGATACGGTTATCCTCTATCCCTTGGAAGTGAGGGAAGTGCTGGAGGCGGAACTCCTCCCGGAAAAGATGGAAATCCAGATTCGTTCCGGGGAAGGAGACGATTTCGAAACCGTTGCACAATGGGAAAATCCCGTGCCGGAGAGCAACCAGCCGACCCCTCTGATTTTTCCGCTGAATGGCCGGAATGCCAGAGAGCTCCGGATCTTGGGGAAAAGGCCCAGAAATCTTGGCGATAAATTCCTTTACGGTCTTGCTGAGATAGAGATTTGGTCCGATCAGCAAAATATTTCAGAGTCAAAACCCGTGATCCGGGATGCGGGTGGAGTTCAGTCGACTATCGGTTCGTTAACCAACGGGTATGCTAGTGCCCGGCAAATACTGCCCGTGGGTATCTGGTTGAATCAACTTCATGATCGATGGCGGGTGGAACGCGAGATCCAAGCGTTGGATCCAATGCGCACCCAGATGGCATCGGAAAGTGAACTGAATGCCACCTGGGGCTCTGCGATGATGTTAGGCCTTACTTTTTTGATCCCGGTTTTCATCGTGGAAAGACGGCGTTTGATTTCCCGGAACCAGATGGATCAGCTCCGTAAAAGAATCGCATCGGATTTGCACGATGACATCGGCAGTAACCTGGGAAGCATCTCGTTGATTGCGCGGACTGCCAAAAAAGACCTTGTCCGGCTACACGGACCGGAAGAAGTGGGGGAAGATCTTGATGAAGTGGAGTCAATCGCTAGGGAGAGCTCATTGGCCATGCGCGATATTGTGTGGCTGTTGGAACGACAGCAGGACTCCATTGGCGATTTGGTAGCCCGCATGCGGGAGACGGCGACGAGACTTTTGCGGGAAGTAAATTACACCATTGATTGTGAGTCATCCAAGACGACTGCTAAGCTTTCCTTGGACGCTAAACGACATCTCTTTCTATTCTACAAAGAAGCGATTCATAACATTTTGAAACACTCGAAAGCCAGCGAGGTATCTATCAAGCTCTGGGATATTGGCGATAAGCTTGCGATGGAAATCATTGACAATGGCCGGGGGCTACCGACCTTGCAAGAGAACCAGAAGGATATCCCCAAGTTGATTGCAAAGCTAGATGAGCGTGCAAGAGTCCTGGAAGGACAATTAGATGTGAAATCGGAGCGCGACATTGGCACCAGAATACTATTAACTGTGAAAAGATCGCTGTTGATCGCAGCCCCAGCTATAAAATGACTACGGAATCAACTCTACCAGACAAGCCGGTTTTATCGAAAATCTGGATATTGGAAGATCATCAGATCTTTGCAAAACAGCTGCGAAGACTCATCGATGGTGAGGAGAATATGGAGTGTTCCTATCATTTTTCTTCACCTGACGAGTTTTTTGAAAAGCTGCGTTATACGACAGATTGCCCGGATGTTTTGCTTCTGGATCTGGGGCTCCCCCGTATGGATGGCTTGGAAGTCTTGGTGAAAGTCCGTAAGGAGCTACCAGATCTCAAGGTGCTCATTTTATCTTCGTTTGATGACCGGGAACGTGTTTACCGGGCTATCTGCAATGGAGCTTCCGGGTATCTTTTGAAAACGGCGGATCCTGATGAGATTATCCATGGCATCCAGGAGGTGATCCACGGTGCTGCTGCTTTGAGCAGTGCCATCGCTACGATGATTCTTACAGGCTTTTCAAAACACGGTCCGGTTGAAGAGTTTGAGCCGCTGACCGCGCGGGAAGAAGAGGTTTTGAAATCATTGGTAAAAGGTTTCACGAAAAAGGAGATTGCCGATGAGCTTTCCATCTCGGCTCACACGGTGGATATGCACCTGCGATCCGTTTACCGGAAGTTACATGTCCGTTCACAGACTGAGGCTGTGTCCAAAGCGCTCAGGCAAGGGATCGTTTAGTGAAATGCAGCTATGCGATATGCGGTTGGATTGATCGGTGGCAATACATACAGACCTGGAGTCCGGATGCGATATGAGTTCCTGATAGTCCTGGGAGCTGCCCTCACCACTCCATTGGCTGCGGATAGTCTGCTGAGCTTCACGCTGGGAGCTTTGGAAAAACATAGGGGGAACCAGGAGAAAGCCTCAGAGCATCTCCATGAGGCCTATCGTCAGGAGCCGACCTCACTGCCCCTCGCCAGAATCGAAATTCAGCGACATCTTTCGAGTGGCGATAAGATAGCCGCCAAAAAAATCTATCGGGAAATGATCAATGCTTTTCCGGAGGATTATGCCATTCAGATGGAATACGGTGATTTCCTCGGTGGTATTAGCCGGGGCGAGAGCGCCGACACGACCCTTCAAAAGGAAGTCTACACGAAGTTGCTGAAGAAACTGCCAGGTGACTATGTTGTGTTGGAAAGGCTCGTTCGTCTGGCCCGGGAACATGAGAATGATGATGAGGCCAGAATTCTTCTGGAGCAGTTGAACACAGAAAGCCCTGAAGCTACCCGGTTCTATATAACCACGACGAAAAGCCTTTATGATAGCCGTGATGCTCGTGCCGCTGATCGGATCAATAAATGCTTTGAAAAAGCACTCGATTCCAATCCCGAGTGGGCGGAGGTTGCGCGTGCGGCAAGTGATCATTTCAGGAGCATTGGACGACTCGATTTGGCAATCTCTGTCCTACAGAAGCATGTCGCTTCGGTTCCCTCATCGCTGGATCTCAAAATAAGATTGGGGATTTTGTTGTTGGAAGCAGGAAACGATCGAGAAGCAGTAGAAGTCCTGAACGGGGTATTGTCCGTTCATCCCAAGAAAACCCTGGCACACCAGGTCTTGGCAAAGCACTTCAGGCAACAAAATGAGCTGGATTTAAGCAGATATCATTCGGCGGAGTTGCTGAAGCTCCGCGGGGGAAGTCCGGAGGAGTTCTTGGAACTATCCGAGGAATTTATCGAGGGTAGTGATTACCGCTCTGCGCGACTCTTGCTTGAGAAGGCGGTATTTGATCACGAAAAGGACATCCGCTTGTTGACGAAACTGGCCATTGCAACCTTGAACGATCCGGAGACGAAAGCTGATGCGGATCGTCTTTTTCGGCAGGTCGAGGCTCTTGCCGGCGATATCGATCAGTCCGATCCCGTATATGTGTTGGAAGCTGCCAAACGCTTGATGGAAATGGGAGAGACACGGCAGGCAGAGGAAAAGTTGAAAGAAGCGATCCGCACATTTCCTAAATCCGCACGTAAGGAAACGGCCGGGGCATTGCGCGCTTTAGCCGAGATCTGGCTGACCGAGGGGCGGAACGAAGCCGCAGCCCGGGCATTGATCAAACGAGCTACGGCTTTGGAAAAAGACTAGACTAAATCTGGCGTTCTAGCTCACCCCGCACTTTTGGCCATACGCGGACGGCTTCGACAATCATCCAGATCTCGATGAGAAGCGTGATGATTCCAAACCCACCAAGAAACCAATCTCCTTCGCCTATCCACGATTGTGTTTTGCCCAAAGCTTGGAAGAAAAGCTGATAGCTTAATGCCCAGGCAGGAAGTATTAGCATAAAGATTGCGGGAACAGCCACGAACCAGAGGCGCATATTTCTTCTTCGCATCCAGAACAGGATTACAATGAATGCGAGCCCTCCCAATAGTTGATTGATCGCTCCGAATAGGGGCCAGAGGATCAGGCCTCCTTCTCCGGCAGTGCTCCATGTCCAGGGAATCCCTTTTCGCGGTGCAATCGCCAAAATAAACGCGACAAAGATGGCGAAAAGTGTCGCGCCATGACGGTTGGAAAGCCACGTCAGCGGATTCAGGGTTAATCCGACATGCGGGTGGGGAGCCGTTTCCGGTTTGTGTTTTACTAAAGTAGCGGCGACTTCCTGGATGACATAACGCTGGAGACGGCACGCCGTATCCATTGTGGTGGCAGCGAAGGAAGCGACTAAAACTCCGACCAATGCTGTGGCCGCTCCAGCGGAAATTCCCAAGGAGGTAATAAAGTTCGATCCACCCTGAACAAAGGCGCCAAGAGCACCTTTTTCCGCAGCCGCCCAAGTTGCGTAGCGTGAGTTCCAAGCTGCCAAGCCCGTTAAAGTCTCTCCATCCGGACTTTTTACTCCTAGTCCGATCCCCGCCACACAGGCAAGAATTACGATTACGGCAAGAAAACCTTCGGCGAGCATGGACCCGTAGCCAACACTCTGGGCGTCGGTTTCACACGACAGCTGTTTGGAAGTCGTTCCCGAGGAGACGAGACAGTGAAAACCCGATATAGCTCCGCAGGCGATGGTGATGAACAGAAACGGGAACATCATAGGAAGCGATGACAGATGGCCGGTGTCCACCACGGGAGCGACGATCTCCAGCTGGGCGCGGCCATCCGGAATTGGCACCCCGACCAATGCCGCCACCACCAAGCCGGCCACCAGCAATCCTAGTGCAGTGAGCAATTGCAGGGAATTGATGAAGTCACGAGGCTGCAGTAGGAGCCAGACAGGCATTACGGAAGCAGCATAGGAATATAATAAAAGGAATATCACCCAGCCAATCAGCGGCCATTGGCTGAACCACAAGTTTACGGAATGGAGAAACCCCGTGTCTCCGTAGAAAACACTGAGATACATCAGAGTTAAGGAAATGAGCGATGGAATGAGTAACTTTGCTCCCTTCTTGTGAAGAAAGGCTCCAATGACCATTGCCAAAGGGATTTGAAAAAGGCATGGGAAAATGGACGAGGGAAATGCAGTGAATACCCTAGCGATCACCAGTCCGAAGATCGCCAGAACCATCGTCAGAGCTAAAAAGAGGATCGCTAGAAAAAGCAAACGTGCACGCGGATGAACCACACGGCCGGCTATATCTCCAACGGTTTGACCTTTGTTCCGTAAGGAAACCACCAGTGATCCCAAATCATGAACCGCACCTATGAAAATTGAGCCGAAAATTACCCACAGTAAAGCTGGCAGCCAGCCCCACATTACCGCCAAGGCTGGTCCGACTATCGGTCCTGTGCCTGCTATCGATGTGAAGTGGTGTCCGAAAACCACCGATTTTGGCGTGGGAACAAAATCTGTCCCGTCGTTTTCCGATACAGAGGGCACAATCGCTTTTGAATCCAGCTTGAAGAGTTTCGTCGAGAGCCAGCGCCCGTAGGTATGGTAAGCGATCAAGTAGGCGACGAATGAGCCAATTGCGATCAATAGGGTTTGCATGAGACGAAGAGAAAAACTGACTGACGCAGTTATGAGAAGCATATTCTCGTTTGCGCCGCAGGAGGCCTGCAAATTTTAATTCAGCTTTTTGTCGTTTTTTACTTGCCAAAAATTGATCTCTCAGACAAGAATCTCGGCCCGCACAAGCGGCACCGGGTAGGTGGTCGAGTGGTTAAAGGCGGCAGACTGTAAATCTGCTCACGAAAGTGTACGCTGGTTCGAATCCAGCCCTGCCCACCATCATTTTGATGGTCTTAATCGACCGGAAAGCGCTGTAATCTTCAATAGGTTGGTTACAGCGCTTTTTTTTGCTCATGATATCACGAGCAAAGAATTTCCCTTTTCGAAAGATCTCTTGATGTCTTCCAAAAAAACGAGAGGCTTCGAAAGCGATTCAGTCGGATTGAAATATGACTTTTCTTGCGATAATCACGTTGGCTGTGGTGATGCTGGCTCTAGCGGCTTTACCGAGCGCTAGTGTTGCTCTGGTCATTACAAGGTCGGCCTCTTTGGGAGTGGGAAATGGTGCCGCCGTAGCCTTCGGTATTGTTCTGGGGGATCTTGTCTTCGTAGCTTTGGCCATGCTCGGAATGAACGTATTGGCTGAAACCATGGGAGCATTCTTTGCCATTATCCGATACATTGGCGGATTCTATCTGATTTGGCTCGGGGCCGGGCTGCTACTTACGAAAGGAAAGATTGTATTGAAACGAGAGGATTCCGCCGGACCGAGATTACTCACAAGCTTCCTAGCCGGACTGTTTTTGACCCTGGGAGATGCGAAGGCGATTTTATTTTACGCCAGTCTTTTCCCGATATTTGTCGATATGAATCAGCTTACGGGAACCGCAATATTTTGGATATTTTCGGTAACGATTCTGACTGTGGGTGGTGTGAAGATGTTCTATGCATTTGCTGCAAGTCGGATCGTTTCCCGGTTCCAAAATAGAAGAGCCCAAAAGTATTCGCGTATCGCCTCCGGAACCATCATGGTGGGGACAGGCGTGTATCTAATTGCAAAAGTATAGCTACTTGCGTGGGGATACTAGGGTTTCCGAAAAGAAGTGGTCGAAAGACGAATCCTGAAAGCCGTATTTTCGCTGGTTTTGGTGATTGATGAAAGCGGCTGGATCGAAAGAATCTGCGGCGTGAAGGAAGCAGCGTTGGGATTTTTTGATTCTGGAGTGGGTGGTCTAACGGTCGTTCGGGCCGTGCAGGATCTATTGCCCAGAGAGAACGTAATCTACTTGGGCGATACTGCCCGGTTACCATACGGCTCAAAAAGTCCCGAGACGATCCGGCAATTCTCCGATGAAGATGTAGGCTTTCTACTTGGAAAAGGGGTGAAGGCGATTGTGGTGGCCTGTAACACCGCAACGGCGCACGCCTTGCCGATGCTTCAGCAGAAGTATCGTGTTCCTATTCTGGGCGTTATAGAGCCTGGTGTGGAAGCTGCATTGGCGGATGGGGAAGCCGAGAGGGTGGGAATTATTGCCACACGGGGCACGATTGGCTCCCATGCCTATCAACATGCACTGGCTACGAGGAAAACCGGCTTGATGATTCATGGTGTGGCAACTCCCTTGCTTGTACCACTGATTGAAGAAGGATGGATTACAGAATCTGTGACGAAAGAAATTTTGTCAAAATACCTGGAGCCTTTGATGGCAAAAGGGATTGATACGTTGATGCTGGCATGCACCCATTACCCGTTGCTTGTGCCCGTTTTGAAGGAGATCCTGCCGACAGAGGTGAGGTTGGTGGATTCTGCGACGACGTGTGCGGAGCACCTGCAGAAGATGCTGATCGATATGGAGTTGCTCAGTGAGAGAAATGAAGAAGGTGACTTGGAAATCTATCTGACGGACCTATCCGAACAGTTTGAGGACCTGGCCCGTCGATTCTTGAGCCGTGCACCCGGCAGAGTGCGTAGAGCGGTTTTGGGAGAGATTCCGATATCCGGATGATCTCTATTTTCTGCGGCGCAGTAGTAAAAATGCACCGAGCGTGCCAAGTAAAGCGGCAGAGGGCTCCGGGATGTTTGTGAAGATATCCGGATCGATCCGGGGCTCCGCAATTTTCGCGGGCGCCAGCTCGTCTGGTTCGGGAAGGATGATCGGGCAATTTTGCTTTTCAGCAAAAGCATGGCCACCCAAATTTAGCAAACATGCCAAAATGACTGGAGAGAGCAGGGGAGCTTTCATGATTCAACAAAGGGGGAGAAGCTTCCAATCAGAAATGGGTTCTTTTTTGTAAGCGACTGATAATAAGTTGATTCAGATGGTGTTAGATAGAGATTTCTTTTGAAAATTTTGCGGAAAGATTTTCAGGATATCGAGGCGTTCTCGAGCCATGGCTGGAAATCGATTGGCGGGGGAGACATGAAACTCATTTTTTCCGCTGAGACCGGATGATCGAAGGAGAGTTTCCACGCATGGAGCAGAAGGCGTGGAGTCGGAAGCGAATGTTTTTTTCCGTAGATAGGATCGCCGAGAATTGATGTGCCTTTGTGATGAAGGTGGACACGGATCTGGTGGGTGCGGCCAGTATGCAGATGGCAAAGAACCAAGGCGGTTTGAGTAGCGATGTCCTTGTATAGAATTTCGTAGTCCGTGATTGCGGTTTTTCCTCCCGGAGGATTTACCACTGCCATCTTTTGTCGGTTGACCGGATGGCGGCCAATATGGGTGAAAATGGTGTCTTTCTCCGGTTTTGGTAAGCCATGGGTGACTGCGAGGTAGAGTTTTTCCATGGTGGACCGCTCGGAAAATTGTGTCACGAGGCCCTGGTGTGCGGGATCTGTCTTGGCGACGACGAGGCAACCTGAGGTATCCTTATCAAGGCGGTGAACGATCCCTGGGCGCTCGACGCCGCCGATTCTGGAGAGTTGCCCTTTGCAGTGATGGAGTAGGGCGTTGACAAGGGTCCCATCGGGATTGCCGGGAGCGGGATGGACCACGACACCATGGTCTTTGTTCAATACCAGAATGTGTTCATCCTCATAGATAATATTCAGCGGAATATCCTGCGGCTGTGCCTGGGCAGGAACCGCCTCGGGGATTGCGATGGAAATCTGATCTCCTGCTTTAATAGTGTCCCGCGGTTTTGCGGGCTTTTCATTGAGGAGGATGTATTGCTCCCGGATTAATGTCTGGATGCGGGAGCGTGATAGTTCCGAGAGGTGGGAAGCTAGGAAAGCATCGAGCCGGTCGTGCTTTTCGGAAACGTGGATATGCATGTTGGAGGGAACGAGGCTCGAAGATCAGATGAAATATATGAGCCTATGGGACGGAAGGATTTTTTAGGTTGGAGATGCGGTCTGAAGCAGAACTTCCGTGATTGTTTGCACGTGGCTGGGCGGTAGGGATTCCGGGACGAGGCTGCCCAGAACGATTCTGCCGTAGGGGGTCTCGCAGGGAATGACTTCCAGAATGGACGCCGGACCGATTTTTACATGGATGTTCCCTGAACCGCGGGAAGCAAGCGCGAGATTCCGCGCCATAAAGTGAAGGCGGCCGTGACCACTTTCATCAAAAATGACTTTGCCGTCCCGATCCAGAATGAAGATATCTCGGGCGGAAAAGTTTTTTGCCAGCCAATCGCGGAAAATTCGGATGCGTTCCAGGAAGCGGGATTGTGATGGCGCAGCCGGTAAAGGTGCCGGTGCTCCAGGCTGGGGTGATTTCTCCTGGCTTGATTCCGTGCGATCAGAGGCGGGTGGCGCACTGGCGGGCGGCGAAGCCTCAGCTTCGGACTTCTCCTCTTCAACCTCTGTATCCCGTAGCGAGGGCGGGCTTTCCTGGTCCCGAGCCACTGCGGCTTCCGGTTTGATAAAACCAATGAAGTCGGCATCGAAGCCGGGATCCGCCGCCGTCAGCCTGGCAGGAGCTACAGGGCGTAGGAGCTGCTCCGCCAAATGCCGGACTTCTGAGGGGTCAAGCCATGGATTGATCGGGTCCATCAGTGTGATTGAAACGATGAGTTTTGCCTGGATTTCTTGAGCTTGGCCTGGATTTCGGCGCGTAGGGAATCGAAAATGATTTCTGCTCCTTTTCCTTCTTCCAGAATACCGACGGGTAAGCCTTTTGCGCTGGCGCGGACGTAGACTTCATCGCGCAAGATCGGGGTATTGAAGAGCATTTCCGCGGGGAGCAACTGGCGCAATGCATTTGCAGCCTCCGTGCTTTCCGCCAAATTCTGCTGGAGCATTGTGAGGCATACTCCCAGGACATTGAGCCGCGGATTGATGATCCGAAGTCGGTTCAGTCCTTCCAGGAGCTTGGGAACCGAACGAATGCCCAGAGGTTCTGCTTGCTGAGGGATGATCAATGCGTCAGCGGATGCGATGATGTCGTTGGTAACCCCAAACAGCCCGGCGGCGGTATCAATCAGACAGACATCGAATCGGCGGGCTGCCACATTTCTGAGAAACGCGCGGACACGGGCGAGGTGGGAGCCTGAAGAGCCATTCCCGGCTTCGTAGTCACTTGCCTGACCGGCAGCCACCAATGAAAAGGTTTCCAGACGGGTGGGGACGACAAGACGGTCCATTGGAATACCGGGATCTGCGAGAAAATCATAGAAGCCGGAGAGCAATCTGGATTGGCGCGTGAGGGACAGGCCTACCGAGCCCTGGGGATCCGCATCTACGAGCAGGGTGTTATAGCCCGCGCGAGCGAACGCGTGGGCAAGGTTGATGGAGAGTGTGGTTTTACCCACACCGCCTTTTTGGCTGGAGATTGCGATGCTGATCACGCTTGAGAGAAAAGATTTGTTGGCGGAGGTTAGCTGTGCCACTCCATTTCGGAAGTCTTTTCTTCCATCTTGGCAGCAGCTGGATTTTCCTCGATAAGAAGTCAGTGTTAAGGGAGGTTATCTGAATGATTGGAAGCAAGGTGTATTTCGGCCTGATTGCGATGGCGCTCACGTCGATTGTGGGATGTGATGGGAGGAAAGAGAAAGCCGGAGACGGAGTCCGGAAGGAGGCGGCCGGGAAGCTGGGTATGGATTTCCGCACGAACCGGATGGTAAATCTCCCGGGAGATGTTTATCGACAAGCTGGGACCTCTCCGGTTTTTTGGCAGCCATGGACAAAAGCCTCTTTGGATGAAGCGCGCTCCTCAGGAAAATTGATCCTGGCCATGCTGATTTCTCCGAAATGTCCTGATTATGACTGGGTTCTGAGGGATATCGACGACGCGCCGGATTTGGTGAAAATATTCAACAACGATTACCAGCCGATACTAATAGACGTCTCCGCTACGCGAGAAATGGCAGTCCTGGCTGTGGAACTCTGCAGTGAGACAAAGATCAATATCAGTTTTCCTTTGATGGTGTGGTTTTCTCCGGACGGGGATCCTCTGGCGTGGTTTCCAGCCTATGGCGATGCGTCGAAAAGTTTCAGCGAAAAATTTTATCGAAGTCATAACATGATCGATAAGATGTGGACCGAAGATCCGCAATACATCACGGAAAATAGCAGACTCTCCCACGCTCTCCGGCGCGAACGGATGGAGAAGGAGGTAGCATCTCAAAAGTGCAGTGAAGCTCCAGCGGAAGATTCACTCAAAGCATTGCGGCAACTTACTTCACTCTATGATGCTGGTTCGCGATCCTTTGATGGAATTGGCAGAAACTTCCCATCCGGTGTGCTAAACCTTTTGGCAACCGTCGTCAGCACGGATTCGATACCTTCCGATATTAGAGAGAAATCCGAATCCGTGCTCGGAATGTTGGTTGAAGATCTCCTGGTTAGCCCGATGTTCGATCCTCTCGACGGGGGAATTTTCAGCTCAAAACGTGGCACAGGATGGGAGCTGCCATTTTTCAACCGGAATAGTGCGACACAAGCCCAAGCTGTCTGTGCATTGTTGAATGTTTATGAAGCTAGCGGGGATAAACGCGTTCTGGCCAAGGCCTCCGCAGCTCTGCTTTTCATGGAAAAAGAGTATGAAACGCATGACGGTCTCTTTTGTCTTGGTGCCGCCCGCAATATTCATTCGGAGAATTGGCTCTGGAGAATGAGCGAAATCAGCGAATTGCTTGATCCGGAAGAGCAGAGACTTTGGGTCTCCGCCAGTGGGATGAAGGAAATGGGGAATATCCCGGCGGATGTGGATCCCGAGCGGAAATACTTCAGACAAAATACGATCGGGCTCCGGAAAACGATCGGGGAATTGGCCGCAGAAAGTGGATGGGACGACACTTCTGTGACAAATGAAATGGAGATCGTCCGCGATAAATTGCTGAAAGCCAGGCAACTGCGAACCGGTAAGATCATTGATGCGACTGATGCCAACTGCGAGGCCAGCCTGAACATCGTCCAAGTTTATGCCGCCTTTTACCGCGCGACAGGTGATGATCAATACAGACAAAAAGCTGTGGAATTGCTCCGCAGAGTCCAGGAAAGATTTTTCATCGGGCCGGAGCTTCAGCTCTTTGCCGGAGGCCACAAAAAAAGCTTGGTCGCCGGTCGGGCGTATCTCTATGCGCTGGCCATGCAAGCGGTCCTCGATGTCGCTGGAATCACACTGGATGAAGAGCTCCTCCTCCTTGCCGATGATTTGGCTACCACCACTGGCGAAATTTTTTCTACTGGCGACTATCTCCGCGAATGCCCTCCGGCAGCCGATATTTTGAAGCTGCCGATTTCTGATAAATTACTTATTCTCAACGAATCGACAAAAGAACTGCTTTCCATCGCGGAATCGCGCATGCAAGCGCTTGGGAGGCCTATGCTGGAATCTTTTGCCAGTCTGGCAAGCAGCCTTCCCACTGAATCCACAGCTTTTCCGAACTTATATATAGGCATTATCCGAGGAGCCATCATCCGGGAGCACAGTCCGGTGATTGTCTATGGTGAGGAGATTTCTGATGAGATGAGGAATGCAATCAGTCGCACCTCTCTAACAGCTGTCCGTAGGGATATGGCTCTGGCTTTATTGGAAGATCAAATGGAAGCGGACGAAGTTCTCCTGATAAATCCTCAGAAAAACGTTAAAAGAATAAAAAACGCAGCGGATATTTCTTCTCGCGCCTTGCGTAATTGATAAAAATGGTGGTTTCTACCTGTGACAATACAACGAAGTAAAAATCCCATGAAAATTTCTGTAAGCCCATTTATCCTTGCTACCTTCCTCTCCTGCTCGCAGATCCTGTTTGCCGACACGATTGTCCTCAAAAACGGAGATAGGCTGGAAGGCCGGGTTCTCCGGGATGAAGGAGATAACTATGTGGTGGAAGTGAACGTGACCGCCACCATCAAGGATGAGAAGATCATCCCGAAGTCCGAGGTGAAGTTTGTCAGTAAGGACAAGGCGGACGAAAAAGCTTTTGAAAAGCTTGCGGATTATGTCCCGACCCCTGACTTCCTCAATGTGGAGGGATATCAGCAGCGTATCCGGGACCTGGAAGGTTTCGTGAGCGAGTATCCGAAAAGCGGCAATGTATATGAGGCCAAGAAGATGCTCACGAAATTGAAAGAGGAGCTTGCCGTCGTGGAAAACGGCGGAATCAAATTCGGGGACAAATTGATCAGCGGAGACGAATATGCTGAAAACGCCTACGAATTCGATGCCCGCATCGCTGAGAGGAATATCGAAGAAACGATCGCGCGGCGGGACTTCCTAAGTGCTTTGCGCCTGTTCAGCGAATACGATTCCGTTTTCAATGACGCTGAGAATCGGGACGAACTGGTTGCCAAAATCCAGCAGGTTCTCAAAGCGTATGGTGCCAGCTTGGACGCAAACCTTGCCAGCTTGGACAGCCGTTTGGAAAAGCGTAAGACCGGATTGGACCGGATGTCCGGTGAGGACCGCGCTAATACCCAGCGTGCGCTCGACGATCAGATGGCTAAAATCCAAGCAAGATATGAGAAGGAAAAGGCCAATCGTGGAAGCTGGGTCACGCCGGACGCATTTCATAAGGAATCCCTTACCGAAGCCCGCCGCCAGGTGGAGACGGAAACCCGTAGATTGAGCTCGGCTAAGAATCAGAAGGAACTGGAGAAGCCAGTGGCGGAAGCGTATCGCGAGGTATGGGGTCAGCTTGAATCCGGAACCGAGGAGGAAAAGAAAGCCGCATTGTCGGCGGCAAAAAGCTATAAGATTCCCGCTCCGTATCTCGAAAAACTTCAAGAGCGTGCAAATCTGCCTGCCAAATAGTCCGGTAGTGAAATTTAATTAAAAATGAGCGGTAGAATATCCAAACGCAGTAGGAAAACGGCGGAAACCAAGATTGATCTCTCGATTGATCTCGATGGTTCTGGAAACTCGGATGTCAAAACGGGAATCCCGTTTTTTGACCACATGCTGACTTTGTTCACAAAGCACGGCCTGTTTGATCTGTATGCAAGAGTCGATGGAGACATTGAGGTGGATTCCCACCACACCATCGAAGACACTGGCATCGTGATTGGTGAGTGCATGAAGGAGGCCCTCGGCACGAAAGAAGGAATCCGCCGCTATGGTTCCGTGTATCTGCCAATGGATGAAACGCTCGTTCGCGTCGTGGTGGATCTGAGCAATCGTCCCCATTTGGAATTCCGCGCCCCGGTTGGCACTCCCGATGCCCCGAACATGCCGTTTACCTTGGTCGAGGAATTCTGCCGCGCGCTAGCAAGTAACCTACGCGCCAACATTCACGTGGAATTACTCTACGGTCGGGATGGGCATCATATTGCCGAAGCAATTTTCAAAGGCTTGGCGCGAGCTCTGCGCGAAGCTTGTGAAAAAGATGCGCGAGTCAAAGGAATTCCCAGCACCAAGGAGGCTCTGTGAACGTAGGTTTAGTGGATTATGGCGGGGGCAATCTCCGCAGTGTGGCAAACGCGCTCCATGCCATCGGTGTGGATCCGAAAATCATCAACACTCCGGAGGAATTAGCAGATGTGACTCACGTGATCTTGCCCGGACAGGGCGAGTTCGGCGATGTCATACGTCAATTGCAAAAACGGAATCTGGTTTCGGCACTCAGAGATTGGATCGCCGCGGGAAAGCCTTACTTCGGCATTTGTGTGGGTTATCAGATTCTTTTCGACGGTAGTGATGAAGCTCCGGAGGTGCCTGGGCTTGGAATCGTCAAAGGACGCTGCAGTCGTTTTTCTGAGGCAGAAGGTAAGAAAATCCCTCAGATGGGCTGGAATGGGGCTACCCCTCCGGATGCCGGGCAAGGATATTGGAAAGGTCTCGGGGAAGAACCTTATTTTTATTTTGTTCATTCCTATTTCCCGGTCGTTACGGATCCGGAGTGGGCCGTCGCGGAGACGGATTATGCAGGAGAAAAATTCGCGGCGTCAGTGGAAAAAGGAAAGGTTCTGGCCTGTCAGTTCCATCCGGAGAAAAGTCAGGATGCTGGTTTGACCCTCCTCAAGAATTTTCTAGGACTCTGATTTTCACACAGGCTTCAACGGGAAGACACTGACGTCCACCGGAGCAGCCGCGAGCATTGATTGGGGTGTCCCGAGAGGTGACGGAAACCCATTTAGTTGAAAAGGAATACGAGAGTATTCCGCGTTCTGCATTGGCTCGATCCGATATGGCCGATGATGCACACGCCCACTGAATAGTCTTCCATGGGAATCTGTCGAATATAGCGCATAGCGCTCTACTAAAAACCACTCCAGAGTGCCGGGAGCCGCAGGCCTCGGATCTTGGGCAAGGGGATAGTCGAAATCCGCTCCCGGTAGGGATGATGATCTGCGATGGCTGTGGTAATTGATTCGCCCGTCGTGAGTCTGAGATGACATTTTCGCATGCTCGTATGGCAAATGAAAGGCCTTCCGTGCGAGCTCGACGGCAATGGGTTGATTGCAATCCAGGGAGAAAAACCAAACACCGGGGCGTCCATTTTCATCGTAGACATACGTCCGCACGTTCAATTCGTGAAACCAGGACAGCCAAGGCAGTGGGGGACAAAAAGCAGGGCGGATGCGTTGCATGAAGAACGGAACGATGCCGATCCATCCCTTCCCGTCGAACGTATCGAGCCAGAGGTTCTTTGGAAGCCGGCCGGCAATGATCTCGGGCTCGATGGACCAATGGAAGAAGCCCAACCCAGCCCAGCACTGTTTCATCACCGGTCTGCCAGCGGGGCGCAAGCATGATGCCAGGCGTTGTTCTTGGGAGGGAAGCTGCATTACGGAAAAGAGCTATCTGCTTATGTGGCATGAATGGGCTGCAAAGCCTGCGCCGAATGCAGTCAGCCACAACTGGTTATCCTCCGGATGGGAACCCAAACGCTCGGCTAGGGCGAATAAAACGGATGGGCTGGACATATTGCCATGGCGGCGGAGAATTTCCCGCGTTTCCAGGAGGTGATAGCCGGGGATAGCTGTTTCGATCGCTTCGATCACATCGCGTCCTCCGGAATGGGCAAGAATTTGCTGGGGATGAAACACGCGTTTTTCAAAAAGCGAATTTACTGCTCCTGCGGCCAACCCCGGCACCGAGCGGTGGAGTTGATTTTTCAGTTTTCCTCCGGCATTGGTAAACCGAATTTTTTCACGATTTTCCGGAATGTGGCAGGTATCGAAATCGTGGAATTTCCACTGATGTTCATCGGTTTTCTCCCCGGTTAGGATCGCTGCTGCAGCGCCGTCACCAAATAGACACAGTGAGATCAGAACGCCTGGATCATCATCAATGTAAAAGGCTGCCGACGAGATCTCCACGGCGATCATGGCAACTTTGTGCGAGGGATTCGCAGCGAGATATCCTTCTGCCGCGCGCAGTGTGGGAATCGCCGCCCCGCAGCCCAGGCCGACAAGATCGAGCAAATAGGCATCCGTCCTCAATCCGATTTTTTCCGCCACGTAACTGGACGGACCAGGGCATAGATAACCCGTGCAGGTGCACAAAATGAGTGCGTCGATTTCATCCGCATTCACATTGGCTTTGAGCAATGCTTCCTGAAGCGCAGAGCAGGCAAGATCGGGCGAATGGATTTCAAAGGACCGGTTCAGTTCCTGTGCGTTTTGGTGGAAGATTGAAGTCAGATCCGGCGACGAAAATTGACGGGATTCTATCCCCGAACTGGTGTTCGTGAGGATCTTCTCAAGAAGGTTCCATGACCTGCCCTTCAATGCCCCGGCATCCGGGTGCAATTGCAGCGATTTCCAGGTTTCTCTTTGAGAGAATGAATGTGTGGGATTGGCCGTTGCCAGTGAGGACAGATACATGATGATTTCTATGGGAGATAGCTGGGAAAAATTGAATTTAGCGGATCAGCGCGAGAACTGGCTGTATCGGAGTATGTCTCAGAAGCCATTTGGAGAAGGGTTGGAACAGGAGCGGATGGATCATCCGAGAGGCTGTCAGACGCTTCCGGAAGTGATCGGAAAGTGCGGAGTTGATAGAAGAGCAAGTCTCTTCCCAGGTGCTATTACTATCTGCGTAGGAAATGAGGTGAGGAGTGGCAATTTCCGCGGATTGGAAGGCCATCGTCATTCCATTGCCGGTAAAGGGTGGGATGATCGCGTGTGAATCTCCCAATGAGAGAAGGCCGGCGAGGGGAGCTTGCAACCCTAGTTGAAAACCAGCTACCGCATTAAACGATGCCGGCTTCCACTCGGCATCTTCTATTGCGGATGCGAGAACCGTATTTCCGTTTCTCCGGAGATAAGCGGGAATTAATGATTCTCGCTTTCCGGGGATGGTTTTATCCAACCGGAAAAGTCCGCAGACATTGCTCCATCCATTTTCGACAGGAGTGATTCCCAGGTAGCCTTGTGGGCCACTGTGCATTTCCAAATGCGCTTTCTCCGCGGAGTGATTTTCGATTCCGCGGAGATGGGCTTTTAATCCGATCCATTCTCCTCGGGCGGGTTTGCGTCCGGCGGACCAGACGACGCCGGATTTCCCAGGGTCGATCCTCTGCCGGGATTTCTGATGAAGCTCTACGCCGAGCGCAACGGCTAGTTTTTGTAGTCGATCATCAAGCAGATAACGGGAAATCGCTATCGCGGGAGCCGGTAGGCTGTTCCTTCTAAGCAGCTCGTTTTTAGAATACCAGGCAATGCTGGTGTGATGCAGGCAGTCTGAGAATTGCCCGGAGATTCCGAGGTTTTCGAGGGTCTCAGCGCTGACACCGGAAATGAATTCTCCACAAACCCGGTGACGGGGATAGCTGGCGGCTTCATGAAGGATCACTGGGACCTCCCTGCGCCGGAGCGCGATAGCCAAGGACAAACCGGTGAGGCCGCCTCCAATGATCGTGATCGTTTTTCTCAAGCTCTGGAAGCTATCACGCGGATTGATCCGCGCCACGTGGAAGTTTCTTTAATGATAAATCCTTTTCCATCCAGATGAAGCTGGCTGGCGAGCTCATTGGGCACAAAACCGGCTTCGATGCTGACATGCATATCATGCCTGGTGATGGGGTGGATAAAGGGGTGGGCGAGCTTTCCCATCATCAATGGTAGCTTTGAGCGTAGGGGCTCGTTGATAAGGATGGTATCAAAATTCTCCAGCCAATGACCCAGCTCGGTCAGTTGCTCCGGGTGGAAATGGTGAAGGAAAAGGTTCGCGATCAATACACCGCCCTTGGGTGCTGGCGGCTGCTTAAACAGATCGCCTTGCACCCACTCGATTTTTTCGGGAAACCCGACCGGACGCGGTGCCAGATCGTAGGCTCTTATTGGCGTTTCCGGGAATTCCCGGGAGATTATTTTCAGCAAGTGCCCGTCTCCTGCTCCAATTTCAGTGATGGAGGTGGGTGACTGCGGAAGGTGCCGGAGTATCCAGGAATCATTCCCCATGAAGCGATTGATACGGACCAGATCCCGGCGGGAACATATAGCCCCGGGATCGTCGTGCGGCAGGGTATCCAGAAGTTCGGGTGTTAGCTTGCGCATAAGGTGACAAAAGGGAGACGGTGAAGAATTACGAAAGACGGGAAGTCGTGGTTTGCAAATGAAAGCGGTTTGTAAGATAAATGAGTTATGAAAATTTCGAAATACACAGGTGGCATCGTCCAGACCAACGGTTATCTGGTAGAGACAGTCGGAGGTAATTTTCTGGTGGATGCACCTGCAGGTGTTTCAGCATGGCTGGACTCCAAGGGTATCAGGCTGGATCACTTGTATCTGACCCACCAGCATTATGATCACGTGGAGGACGTTTCCGAATTACAGAAAAAGGGAGTGAAAATCCACGCCTGGGCGCCGTATTCAAAAGAACTCACCTTGGAATCCTATGGATCAAGTTGGGGGTTGCCGGAGGTTTCCGATTTTACGATTGATGAGTTGGTCCCGGAGGGAGAGCGCGAATTGTTCGGAGTCAAAACGAAGGTGGCGCACGTCCCCGGGCATTCGCTGGATAGCATCACGTTTTACGTGGAATCGGAAGGTATCGTTTTCGCCGGAGACGCTCTTTTTGCCGGTTCCGTAGGACGTTGCGACCTCCCCGGGGGGGATTTCGAGGTGCTTCTCTCCGGGATCAGCCGGGAATTGCTCACCTTGCCGGATGAAACGAAGGTTTTCTCAGGCCACGGCCCGGAAACGACGATAGGTCATGAACGGGTGAGCAATGGATATCTACGTTGAGGTAGCACCAATCATTCTCCCACCACTTTCGCTTTGGGCGGTGCGAGGAGAATCTGATTCTGCTCGTCCGGCGGAGACGTGAAATGAACATTTTCCCAAGTAGTGTTCTTGATAGGTCCGGATCCGCGAAATTGGAAAAGCCCATAGAACGGGCGCAGTGGCAGCGTGATCAATCCCAATAATCCGCGCGCATTGAGGCGAATTGTGAAATCGATGGTCTGTTCGCTTAGATCGACGGCACCGTCACCGGCGAAGGTGACCGAGCTGGTAGCCGTCTGAAAGTCCCGGGTTCTCAAAATCCCTTTCCTGATATCAAAGGTGCAGAATGCGGATTTCGCACGCTCGAAGCCTGCCCGTCTGTCATCGACTACTTTTGAAATTACGTTCGAGAGTGGCCCGAAAACCGGCACGGAAAACAGCTCCGCTTTCTCCATAGCTATGAGACCTTCCCCATCCATCGTAGAAACATCCCCGCCGAACATTGAGAAATCGATCCTTCCTGTTACCTCTCCACCTCCTTTTAGTTCAAAGCCATAGGTCGATGAAAGCGCAGGCATGGAAAGCTTGGACCAGCTAAGCTCGCCACTTAGTTTCGATACCGGCCCATGATGGAAGTCTCCCGCGATGTCTCCTCCGAAGGCCGCCGCGCCCAGATTCGAAATATGCACGTCGCCACCTTCGATTTTTACCGTGGCTTTTGGGGCGCCGAGTGTGATGACTTCCCCGAGAAATTTGTAATCCGCCTGTCCTTTTGTGCTAAATTTTACCGTTAAATCAGTGCGCCCCGCAGGGGTGACATCCACCTTGCCGGATCCGCTTAGCGAAGGTGGCTGATGGAAGCGATACTGTTCCAGATCATCTGCGATGGATGGTGCGAAGAACCTGACCAACGGAGCCGCCCAGATATCTCCCACAACTTTTTCCACCCCTACGGATTTATCCTTCGCGTCATAGCGGATACGCCCTACCGATGCGGTCGAGGACGCGGGTCCGTTGTAGGCTTTGCGCAAAGGGTAATCGGTGTAGTCAAAGGTTACGCTGCCATCATAGAAATCGAGCTCGTAGTGATTGAGAATGAAAGAGCAATTCGCTTGTTTGACAGGAACTCCGCGATACGAGAGATTTTTGACCACTCCATGGCCGCTGTATGCCCATGAGTGGCGGTTGTTTGCATCAAAGGAACCTTCCAGGAAAATTTCCGTCAGGGGATCGGCGTTCTCTGTGAAGTCACCGATCACTTTTTCCAACGGTTGTCCCGTGAAAAAGGGTTTGTAAAGCGGCGCGGGAAGGGTGGAATGCAGCTGGAGACGCACCAGATTCTTCTCGATCAAGACTTTGCCCTCCGCCTTGCCGTCAGGACGGTTGAGAACAAGATCCCGGAGAAAGAGATCGCCGTTTTGCCAGGAAAACCAGGTATCGACAGAATCAAACACCACCCCGCGGAACATGATGGATTCACACAAGGCGTGGCCCGTGAGATGGACAATCGGAGCTTTGAGATCGGATAGATTGAAATCACCGGCAAAGCGCAACTGTTGTTTTCCACCGCTGAGTAGATCGACATTGAGTGGAGTGGCCAGCCATGATTTCAAGAGCCGCGGGATATCAATGGAAGATTCCATATCAAACCTTCCGTCCCGGGTGAGTAGCTGATAATCGGCACTTCCAGTGATGGTCCCACGGGCATCTTCCGCTGAAAAAGAGCCAAGGGTGAGTAGATGGTTTGCCAGCTTTCCGCGGGCGGTAAAATTTTTCAGGCGGTATTGCTTTTTTTCGATCGAAGGAGCGTCCACCCGGAATGCGGCGCGCAATGTGGTCTTATCCGAGAGCTCGCCCTCGATATCCACATGGACCCGTGGCGGCAGGTCTCCATCGAAGTTCCAGTGCTGCATCTCATTGATGATGTTTGCGATCATTTCGCGGCGCCGGCCTTCGTTTTTTTCCTCTTCGGGACCGCCTTTTTTCCGTGCTTTTCCCAGTAGTCTGGCGCTGAGGGTAACATCAATACCACCCACCTGTCCGATCGCGTTCCGCACCTCGATCAAGCGCTCGCTTGGCATAAAAATCGTGCCATAGATGTTGCTGAAATGCAGAGACTCGCCAGCCGGGTTCTTGGGATCCACTGGCAGTGCGAGCCTTGCGTTTTTCATCTGGATTTTACGTATACGGAACTGTCCCCCGGCCAGGTTCGCGTAATCCAAGGCGAGCTGGACCCGCTCCAATTTTGAAATTTCATGAAGACGTTCCGCTTCTGCGAAAACGCTAACATCTGTGGCGACAAAACCCTGCAGAGGAATGTAGGTGAGTGATCCGATTTCCACATGAGCTCCGTGCTTGGAGATTTCTTGTTCCAAGGCCTTCCGCCAATCTTCGGGAAGGCCTGTTTTATTCGCCCAATAAAGCCCGCCTATGGACAATGGAATCATTGCCACAAGAATGAGCCACATAATGGTTCTGAGATTTCGGACTATGCGGAGATGCAGCATGAAGATGATTAGTCGGAGATGGTTCCTGATGAACGAAACGAAAAGTAAGGTGCTCTGCCTGCCGCTGGACGACCCATAATCACGTGATCAAGGAACCGGATCTGCATGATCCTCGCCGCTTCGAGAAGATTCTGGGTGATCCTGTGATCGGCGCGGCTCGGGCTGGGATCTCCAGAAGGATGATTGTGGATCAAGATGAAAGCATACGCATTCCGGGTGATCACCGGCCGGAGAATTTCACGCGGGTGAGCGCTCGTTTCATTCACTGATCCGGATGAAATCGTCGTGGTGCTGGTATGCATCAAGCGGGTGTCTACCGTGACTACAAGCGCACTTTCGTGGGGCAGATTGCCCATTTGATGGGAAAAATGATCATAGATTAGCTCCGGTGAGTTCAACGGAATTGCCTGGCGGGTTTCCTTCTTAAGCCTACTGCCAAGCTCGAAAGCTGCGGCTAGCTTGCAGGCCTTGGCCAGACCAATGCCTTTGTTATTCATATACTCCGCGACGGGGAGCCGACCCAATTCCTGCAGGCCGCCGTATTTTTTTAAGAGATCACCCGCGACTTCGATCACATTTCTGCCAACGATGCCCGAGCTTAGGAAGATCGCCATTAGCTCGGCATTGCTGAGCGCCTCCGCACCGTATTTGTAGATCTTTTCACGAGGAAGATCGGAATCGGCGGCATCGTTCAAAAGTGGCATAGCTACTCGATATTCTGGACTTGTTCGCGGATCTTTTCCAGTTCGGTTTTAGCTTCCACCACGGTTTGGGCAATATTTGCGTCGTTTGCCTTCGAGCCAATGGTGTTGAACTCGCGGAATAGTTCCTGGCATAAAAAGTCCAGAGATCTCCCCGCAGGCTCGTCCGAATGAACGTAATCTTGGAATTTTGCGAAGTGAGATTGCAAACGGGTCAGCTCCTCAGAGATATCGCACCGATCGGCGAAAATTGCCAACTCCTTGACCAAGCGCTCGTCATCCATCTCCAAAGGAAGGTTTAGGTCATTGAGACGCTTTAACATGATTTCCCGCTGTCTTAGCGGTCGGAACGGAGCCGAATCAGCAAGCGTCCGGGTGAAAGCCATCAGCTGGCCCAGTCGGGCAAGAAAATCTTCCTGGAGGTGTTTTCCTTCTGAAGCGCGCATTTCATTGAGATTTCGCACCGCTTGATCCAATGCCGGGGAAATAGCTTCCCACGCGCTTTCTGGATCAATTTCTTCACTCGTGCCTATTTCCATCATTCCCGGCTGGCGCATAAAATCCGCCGCTGTCGGGGTCAAAGGTCGCCCGATAATGTGCGAGATATCGGAAAATGCCGATTCAAAGGAACGTGCCAAGGCGGGATTGATTCTAATTTGGGTCGCGGCTTCGCCATCGGGTTTTTCCACCCGTATACTGAGCTGAACACGTCCGCGGGAAACATGGGGGAGAACTGCCTGGCGAACCCTCGTTTCCAGAGATTGCAGGGATCGCGGTAAATTCGCGATAATTTCCATCTGCTTCCGGTTGATAGAGGCTGCTTCCACGCTGGCCAGCCATTGATCTGTGGTATGGGTTCCGCGGCCGAAGCCGGTCATTGATTGCATGGCTGATTCAAAAGAGCGGAAGCAGTGTTGTCGATTCCCGAGTGGTTGCGACCGGAGCAATGGAAAAAGCGTCCCCGCCAGAACGATGGGGACGCTTTTTTAAATAAAATATTCCAGCGGAAAACTCTCGGTGGAATCACGCTGCCTTGGTCACGGAACGGAGCATCCAAAGCGCTTTTTGGTGCGTTTTGACGCGTCCAATTACGAGGTCTTCCGTCTCATTATCATCATGTTCTCCCGCGATCTCTCTCGCTTTCTCCGCACTTTTCACGACTGCTTCGTGGCCGGCGATCAAATGCGCGACGTGATTTTCCGCCGGGGTTTCTTCAATTTTGGCTTCCTTGATGGAGGACATGGAGGCGAGAGTTTTCAAGCCGCCCGGAGCATAAAAGCCCAGCGCACGAAGTCGCTCGGCAAGTTCGTCAACGGCTTTGAAAAGTTCCTTGTACTGCTCTTCGAATGCGAGGTGCAGAGAATAAAAATTCGGCCCCTCAACATTCCAGTGGGCGACATGGACCTGACCCATCAAGGCGTAGGTATCCGCCAGTAAGGTGGCGAGAGATTCGGCGACAGGATCAGACTTTTTTACATGTGAGGTAGAAGCGGGAGGTGTGGCTGTTTTCATAATTCAGCAAGTTTGCACGGCCTCCGGATATAGCAACCGGCGAAGCTAGATTTTTCGTATTTATTCAGGGCTTTGACGGCTGGGCGCCACATCCTGAATCATGATCTGCAGAGTGGTTTTCCCCCGGAAGGTGTTCCGGTCAATCGTGAATGCGATATCCCATGGAGGATTGGGCAATTCATGCTCGCCACCCCCGAAGAAGACCGCATCCTGCTCATGATATCCTTGGCGGAGCATCAGCCGGAGGTGATTGTTTTTCATGTGGAACGGAGGACGGCTGAGCCCAACCTCACGCGCCACAAACACGGGTTGCGGATTGCTGTTTCCAAAAGGATGCAAGAGCTCATAGCTGGCTAAAAAGTCCAGAGAAAGCTGGGAGAAGTTGATTTCAGCATCGTAAACCAATCTGGGCTTCCGATCCTCTTCCGAGGAGTTGGCAAGAACATACTCGCCAAACATTTTTCGAAAACCCTCCAGAGACTCCTCTCGTATCGATAGACCCGCGGCCATCGCGTGCCCGCCGCCTGCCAGCAACTGATCCTCGCAGGCACGAATAGCTTCGACCAGGGATATCCCTTCGATGCTGCGCCCGGATCCTTTGCCAACGCCTTCGTCGTCGATAGCGATCACGAACGTAGGTTTGTAATATTGCCGCATCAGGCGGGATGCCACGATGCCGACCACGCCGTGGTGCCACGTGCGGGAGCCTATCACAATGACAGGATCCACTGCCGGATCGAAATTTTCCGAAAGTTGTTCGAGGGCTTCTTTGCGGATCAGGTTCTCGTGGGCCTGTCGTTCGCGGTTATAATCATCGAGCTTCTTTGCCAACTCACCGGCCGAGCGGCGGCAGTCAGTAATCAGTGTCTCTAAAGCATCCTCCGGACAGTCCATTCTACCAGCCGCATTGATCCGGGGACCGATGCGGAACCCCACATCCGTGGAAGTCACGTGGCCATTCATTCCAGTCACCTCCTGCAATGCGCGGAGGCCCGGATTGAGCGTGGAGGACAGGTGCCTCAAACCGTGTCTTACAAGTAGGCGGTTCTCGCCGACAAGAGGAACGATGTCCGCAATAGTTGCGACGGCGACAAGATCAAGAAGCTCCTTCAGATCAAGTTCCGTCTTCCGGGTTTTCATGAGCGCATGTCCCAGTTTGAAAACGACACCTGCGGCGCATAGGTAAGTGAAATCATCTCCGCACTTGGGGTTGACGAGGGCGACACAGTCTGGCTGAACATCCAAATTAGGCTCATGATGGTCTACAATGACGACATCCACACCTTGAGCCTTCAAATAGGCGACTTCTCCCACAGAGACTGTTCCGCAATCCACAGTGACCAACAGATCCGGCTTTCCGGTTTCCTCGATACATCTGTGAATGGCGGCAAGGCTTAATCCGTAGCCTTCGGGACTGCGCCGGGGAATGAATGTCTCTGGTTTTAATCCATAGGCATGAAGGATTTTACACATCAAAGTTATGGAAGAAATACCATCAACATCGTAGTCTCCGTAAATGCAGACCTTCTGCTTTTCATCAATGGCTTCAAGCAAGCGGGCAACCGCAGCATCCATGCCCGGAATTAGGAATGGGTCTTTCAAATCCCGAAGCTTCGGGTTCAAAAAAGCTTCGATCTCATTCTCGGCGATTCCTCTTTGATGGATGAGATGTTTGAGGATTTCGGGAAAGTCATTATCGGTCTTCGTGCGATCCCCACCGTTCGGGTAAAAGGGCTCGCCACGCGGAATCCATCGGAAAGCCATTGCACGCATACGTATCGGAATAAGCTGCACTGTATGTGCCCTCGATACAAGAGCGGAAAATATTCCAGGATCAGATACGAAAAATGCGCAACAGAGCGTCGCGCATTTTTTTTAAAAGATTTTAAGATTTCCGGGCTCTAAGGTTTCCGTCCGGTGAAGAAGGAAATCGCCGCGAGAATCAGGAATACTACAAATAATATTTGTGCGATCCATGCTGCCGTGCCAGCAATCCCGGTGAAACCGAGGATCGCTGCAATGATGGCGACGACCAGGAAGATAAGTGCGTAGTGTAACATGACTTTGGGTGGTTGGTTGTTTTTGTTGGTGTTTAACCTTCGATGATTTTTCTGATTTCTTCTTCTGATTTGCCGAGTTTGGTTTTCAGCTTTCCGATGAGTTCATTTTCTTTCCCCTCTGCATAGAGGAGGTCGTCATCGGTGAGTTCAGCGTAGTTCTGTTTGAGGCGGCCTTTGGCTTGGTCCCATCCGCCTTTGATCTGTAATTGGTTCATATATTTCGGTTGTTGTTAGGTTGAGAGTTCTAGTTGCCGAATACGGCAAAGTGGTTCACGCCATCACTCATCCATGAGCCTTTGGCGATTTTGGTGAGAGCCCGGTCGGCAGCACCGGCACGGCTGGTGATATCGGAGAAAAGTGACGCCACTTGGGCGAGATTTAGCTTCGAGGCGAAAGCATGAGCCGTCCCGCAGCCGGCAATTTCGTAGTGGGCGATGCGTTGTGCATTTGCAATCAACGCCGCGTCACAAACGGAGCCGGACTCATATTCGGAGGTAGTTTCCTTTGCCTCGCGCAACAGACCCGCCATGGCTTCGCATTTGATGCCTGCGGGAGAAATCTCAAGCATTGCGCAGATTTCCTCCAGATCGGAAATATTCTCCATCACGTTGGTAGCAATCAGCTCCATCTCTTCCTTCAGACGCTCGTCATTCGCGACACGGATCATACGGCCTAAAAATTCAGAGTAGGCTTTCTCCGCATCGTATAGATCCCGGCTCTGCTCTTGGAGCAGGTGCCTGAGGGTGAAAGATTCCTTTTGATTTGGAGTTTGGGTATTCATAATCGTGGAGTTCAGGCATTTTATTAGCTGAATGAATGCCACTAAGTTTTTCAGTGTCGTAACTTGCTGAAAATAAGTAGTTTAATGTTTGATGGGTGTCGTTTTTCGCTCATGATCGCTAAGTTCTCGTTGCAATATGCAAGTTCATGAATGAGAAGTTGGGCATCGCGCATGAAAGGAGAAAAGGAGGTATATAGAGACGGGGATGGCCGCCGGAGGGATGTCAGACGGCTCATGCTAACACTCGCGTGTGCTGCCATTCTGATGTGCGGCTGCCTGGTTCTCAATGGTGTGACGTGGGAACGGCTCCAGGAAAGCTCTCACCAGCAATCGCTTGTCATGGAGCGGATGGCGCAGACTTCGGTAGTCCTGACCGTCCTCCAGGATATCGAGCTCGGCGATAGGGGCTATCTGATTAGTGGCAACCCGAATGACCTGGAAGTTTTCGATGAAGCCCGGAACAAGTTCACTGAAGAATGGGTCCGGTTGATCGAAGTGGAAAAGCAGGATGAGGGAGGAATTACCCACATCGAGGAGCTACGAAAAGCATCGGAAGAGCTGATCCAGCTCGCGATCAAATCCGTTTTTGTGCGGCAACAGGAAGGCTATGATGAGGCACGGACAATGTTTTCCGAAGGCGCTCATCGCGTCGCCATGGCACATGTGAAGCAGCTGGTCGTGGACCATATGGATTCCCTTAGTGCAAAAGCCCGCAGCCGGAGAGAAACTACGGAAAAGGATTTCCAGGCAGGCCTGGCAACTTCGATGGCAATGGGGCTCCTGGCTCTCGGTATGGGTGGCATCTCGCTATTTCTCCTAAGGCGGGTCCTGAGGGAAATGAAACGCTCTGAGCGCTACGCCATCAGCATGCTGCGCGCGGAGGAATCCAAACGGCAGAAAGATGTCTTCCTCGCGATGATGAGTCATGAGATCCGCACTCCGCTAAATGCTATCATCGGGTTCGGGCAACTGGCCCAGCAAGAGGAACTCGGTGATGCGGCGAAGCGCTATGTGAAATCCATTCTGGAAGGCGGTAATGCGCTCGTCGTCCTCATCAATGACATCCTGGATCTTTCGAAGCTGGAAGCCGGGCGTATGAAGCTTTCCCCGGAGCCCACGGATATACGCGATCTTCTGGGCTTTATGGAACGGCTTTTTCAGGAGACCTGTATGGCGAAAGGCATACGTCTGATCGTTTCGTATGACGAAAATTTGCCGAAATCCCTTCTACTTGATGCTGCAAGGCTCCGGCAGGTGCTGATGAATCTCATAGGAAATGCGGTGAAGTTTACCGAAGAGGGAAGTGTGCAGGTATCGATAACATCGGAGCGATCCACCTCGGATTCAAATAAATGGAATATCGATATCAAGGTCCAGGATACAGGGAAAGGAATGGCGAAGGAGGAGGTTGATCACATTTTCGAGGCCTTTTTCCAAACCTCAGGCACGAGCAAGGCAAATACCCAGGGAACGGGGCTTGGGCTCAGTATCGTTAAGCGTTTCGTTGAGCTTATGGGCGGACAAATTCGTGTGAAGACCGGTCTGGATGAGGGCTCCACGTTCCATATTTCCCTTCCCGATTGTGCGATGAGCTCGCGCGTGGCGAGGGAAAGTCTCGAGCTGGTTAACGAGGTAGACTTCGATGAATTGGAGCGGGCGGTCATCCTGGCTGTGGACGATCACGAAACAAATCTTGAGCTGATTCGCGAGATCTTCCGCGGTAGCTCCCATGTCGTCATTACCGCAAAGAACGGGCAGGAAGCCTTGGAAAAAATCGAGGCCGAGAAGCCGAATGTCGTGCTGATGGATCTGCGGATGCCAGTTATGGACGGCCCGACGGCAGCGGCAAGAATCAAGGAAATGGAAAATCTGGGAAACCTCCCGATTATCGCGATCACCGCTGGCAGTTTGCCTGGAGAGAGCGAACGTATGGCTGCAAGCAGTGCGTTTGATACCTCATTGAGAAAGCCATTTTCCCGGAATGAATTGTTTGAGACACTTTCCATGTTTCTGGAAGTCCGCTCGGAAAAACTGGATAGCATGCCTCATCCGGTGAGCAAGGTCAGCAGCTCGTTGATGAAGAAGCTTCAGGTCTTGCTGGAAAATGAATGGGTGGAAATCCGTGGAAGGATGATCGTTTCCGAGGTGGTGGAATTTGCCCAGCAATTATCTGTCTTGGCGGACTCGGAAGATGCCCAGTCTCTGGCAGAATATGCGGGGAAGCTCAATGAAGCAGCTGCAAGCTACTCGTTCACGCGAATGGAAACAGAGCTCGCGGGATTCCCGAGCCTGGTGGAAGAACTGAGTGTTTTGGAGGAAGACGAATAAATTATGCCGGGACAGCAATTACATCGAAAAAACACAATTCTAATGGTGGATGATCACGAGGAAAATCTTCGTATCATCGCAGGAGTTCTCGGGCCCCATGGCTATGATCTGATGCCCGCGCTTAACGCCACCCAGGTCTTTGAGAGGATGGCCAGCCGCGTGCCTGATTTGATTCTGCTTGATGTCGTTTTACCCGACATGAACGGAATTGAAATTTGCCGCAGGCTGAAACAGAACGAAAAGTGGAACGAGATTCCTGTGATTTTCCTCTCTGCGGCGGACGATAAAAGTCTTGTTGTTGAGGCTCTCGAGAGTGGGGGCGTGGATTATATTTCCAAACCTTTCAACCAAGCGGAGCTGATAAGCCGGGTGCGGACACATCTTCTTTTGAAACAAACCCGTGATGATCTGGCGCTTCTGGCAGCGGACAAAGATGAGCTACTGCGGGTGATGGCGCACGATTTCAAAAACCAGCTCAGCGGTGTTCTGATGAGCGCCAAGCTGCTTCTTGAGCGTAAGGAATCCGCAGCTCTTCCCGAGCGTTCACTGAAGCTTATCCGGAATATGTGGGAATCGAGTGACCGGATGATGGGCTTCCTGAAATCATTCTTGGCCAATCAGGGCGCACGCAGACAATCGCTCGAAGTGCGTCCCGTGGACCTTGAGGAGTTGATTTCCAGTTGCATCGCCGAGGTGGAACCCAGTGCACTGGTAAAAGGAACAAAAATCAAACGGGCGAAGGGGGAAGGCGTTGGTAAAGTGCTGATGGATTCAAACGCCGGCCGCCAGGTGATCGGCAACTTGATCGAAAATGCGATTAAATTCTGCCCCATGCGATCCGAGGTATGCATCAGCACTTCCCTGGGAGATAGTGGGATGGCACTGATCGAAGTCGTGGATAACGGCCCGGGATTCACACCCGAGGATCGAACTAGGATGTTTGAGCGCTACTCGCGCCTGAGCGCCCGACCCAGTGGAGGAGAGCCAAGCACAGGCTTGGGCTTGTTTATTGTGAAATCACTCGTATTGGCAATGGGGGGACGGATTCGTCTCGCGGATGATGAACCCGGTGAAAAGGGTGCTAGATTCCTTTTAGAATTTAAAATAGCAGACTGAGATGGACATATTGGTAATTGATGACGATGAGGCAATCCGCGATGCGGCGGTGCAGTTGATAGAAGATTGCGATCACTATGCGGAAGGCGCGGAGGATTCGACGTTGGCGATGGAGGCACTGAAGCTATCCACTTTCGATGTGGTCCTTCTTGACCTTTATTTGCGGGGTGAAAACGGCCTGGATGTTTTAGCAAAGATCAAGGAACGCTACCCGAAGGTTTCCGTTATCATGATAACCGGTATGGGCTCCATTCCGGACGCGGTTAAAGCCACCCAGCTGGGTGCATTGGATTTTCTGGAAAAACCGTTCTCCCGCGAGCAATTTGCGATGATTCTACAGCGGGTGAAGCGTCATCGGCAGCTTGAGGTCAAAGTAGAAGAACTCAAGGAAGAGGTCGCCACTCATCAGCCACAGGGCACTTACGAATCAAAATCCCCTGTGGTGAGGGATGCGTTGGATGTCCTTTTCCGAGCAGCGGGCTCGACGGCGTCGATATTGCTCTTGGGTGAAAGCGGAACGGGGAAGAGCATGATTGCCAAGGAAATCCATGCCCGTAGCACGAGAAAGAACAAGCCGTTCGTAACCGTGAACTGTCCGGCTCTCAGCAAGGAATTATTGGAAAGTGAACTCTTCGGGCACGTCAAAGGAGCGTTTACCGGCGCACTGCGTGATACAAGGGGCAAGGTCCACGCGGCGGATGGCGGCACCCTGTTTCTCGATGAAATTGGGGAACTCCCGAAGGAACTCCAGCCGAAGCTTCTCAGATTACTCCAGGAATGGGAATATGAGCGGGTAGGGGATACCAAAACCTATAAGGCAGATGTCCGGATTATTGCCGCGACGAATCGCGATCTAGCCGACGAAGTGAAGAACGGCGAGTTCCGGGAGGATCTATATTTCCGCTTGAATGTGATCTCGGTGGCGCTTCCGTCACTGCGCGACAGACGTGAGGACCTACTCCATTTCGCCGAACAGTATTTGACGTTTTTTGCCAAACAATACCGGAAAGAGGTGAGAGAATTCTCTCCTTCGGCTAAGGAAGCTGTGATGCGTTACCCATGGCCGGGGAACTTGCGGGAAATGAGAAACGCGATCGAACGGGCAGTGATCCTTGCCCAGGGCCCGAACATTGATACCGGTGACCTTCCTGCCATGAACGCAGGAATCTCCGTAAGCAATACGGCGGATGGCGATGGCCCCTGGATCGGAGGGGAATTCTCAATGGAGGAAATAGAAGAGTCCCACATGCTGAAGGTCCTGGAGACGACTTCGACGCTTTCACGTGCTGCGGAGATTCTGGGAATCAATGAGGCCACCCTCTATCGGAAACGAAAACGGCTTGGATTGAAGTAACTTTGTGACATGAAAAAGGCTGGGTGATGAATCATCCCAGCCTTTTTGTTAATCATTATTGACGCCTTGGAGCGCTAATCCCGGTGTCAACGCGGTTATCCTTTGAGCGATACCAGCTCGTCGGTATGTATGGTCTGTCGTGCGCGATAAAGCGCTACAATGATTGCCAGGCCAACAGCAACTTCAGCCGCGGCCACCGTGATGACGAAAAAGACCAGCATCTGACCATCGTAATCAGGCAGACCGTTTACTGTGTTGTGACGGGAAAAGGCGACGAGCGAAAGGTTTGCAGCGCTGAGCATGAGCTCCAGGCACATGAAAACGATAATAATGTTTCGACGGAGCACCACTCCGGCAAGGCCGATGGAGAATAGCAGGCCGGAGACGAGAAGGTAGTCGTTAAGAGCAGGCATAGGATTCAGATATCAAAGAAATATTCCGGTAGGGAATCAGTTGGTTTGACGCTTCGAAAGGACAACAACTCCCACAGTCGAGACGAGAAGAAGAACGCCGAGTATTTGCAGGGGAAGATTGTATTGGGTAAAGAGTGTGTTACCGATCAGGTGGATGTCGGGAAGCTGTCCGCTATTGAGCGCTTCAGCGATCTTCGGGCTGCTTTGCTCGTATCCGACTGCAGCTGCGGAAAGCGTTTCCTGGTCGAGGGAAGGTGCCTTTTGATTTGGTAGCTTGTGTGAAAGGACTCCGACGAGCTGAATGAAAAAAGCACCGACCAAAACTAGCCCGGCTGCCAGTGGAGCGTAGCTTTGTGCCCGCTTTTGCTCATCTTTGAGATCCAGCAGCATAATGATGAAGAGGAACAGGACCATCACCGCTCCCGAATAAACGAGAATCTGGATGACACCCACGAAGAATGCGGACAGTCCGACGAATAACGCTGCAAGGCCGACAAAACTGGTGACCATCGCAAGGGCGCTGGAAACCGGATTGCGAAATGCGATGACGGCACATGCTCCGATGAGCATGATTGTGGAAAATAGCCAAAAGAGATAGGAGGGCATGGAAGATGATTTTAGAAATTCGGGAGATTTAGAATGGCTGTCTATTTGAGTTCGTTCCATTTGTTGACGAGACCAACCCGGGTTCCGCCGATTTCGTAGAGTTTCTCTTTGTTGTGGACCATTGCCGCACGCGAGGTGCCTGTGATGAGATAGTCTTTACGCAGGAAAATTGCTTGCTCCGGACAAACTTCCTCGCACATTCCGCAGTAAATACAGCGAATCATGTCGATATCGAACTCCAAGGGACGTTTTTCGACCTTTGACCACTTGTCATCCGCGGGAATTTCCGAAGGAGTGATCTTGATCGCCTTTGGAGGGCATATAAACTCGCAGAGCTGACAGGAGACGCAGCGTTCGCGCCCTTGTTCGTCTGTAACGAGAGTAGGAGCACCGCGGTAGTATTCCGGCATTTGGTCATCCCAGCGTTGCTCCGGAAACTGCATGGTGACACCCAGCCCGGAGGATTTAAGGGATTTTGAACCCGGCGATTTCCCGCGCAACGATTTGATTGCGTGGGTCATCGTCAGGAAAAAGCCTTTGAATAACGCACCGAAATAAATTTTTTCGCCGGCGTCGAGTTTCGGACGGGTGAGCTTGATAGTAGGCATTGGGAAAAGGGAAATTGGTCAGTTAGTGAAAAACCGAGGGAAATAGAAGATTAAGCGCGGAGGATTTTTGCCGCTGGCTCCGAGACTTTGGCTACCCAGATAACCGCCGCAGTCACCACTGCGAGCAAGAGCAGCCCGATGACAAGAATTGTGGCAGTTAGTTCAGGCGCCGCGATGATCAAAGCTGCCAGAAACACGTTGATAAGAGCTGCCTCGAAGAAGATCACCCAACCGAGCTTCATGAGCTGATCATACCGGAAGCGTGGAACTGTCCAGCGAACCAGAATGAAGAATAGGATGAAGGCGAGGAGTTTGGTAAGGAAGATCCCAACGTGGATAAATCCACCGATCTGGAAATCACCGATAGAGAACCCGGCGATATGCTTATCCAAAGTGAAACCGGCGGACCAGCCGCCAAGGAACAATGTGATGATCAGCGCCGAGCCGATAACCATCGCTGCGTATTCACCCATAAAAAAGAGCGCGAATTTCATGGAGGAATACTCCGTGTGGTAGCCACCTACAAGCTCGGTCTCGCACTCAGGAAGGTCGAAGGGCATACGGTTAGTTTCGGCAAAGATGGAGACCGTGAAGATAACAAAGGCAATGAATGCCGGGATCCAGAAAAGAGCTGTCTGAAGAGAGGGCAGCGATAGTTCACCATTCGTCCAGAAGGGGAGCAACAGCCATCCGTTGTCTGCCTGGGCTTGAACAATATTGTTAAGATTCAAATCTCCGTAAAAAAGCAGAACAGGAACGATGGAGAGTCCCAGGCAAATCTCGTAGGAAATCATCTGCGCGGTCGAGCGGACCCCACCAATGAAGGGGAATTTGGAGTTGGATGACCAGCCGGCGAGGGTAATCCCATACACCGTCAAAGAAGAGATCGCGAAAACAAACAAGGGCCCGATATCGATATCCGCAATCACCAGTTTTTCCGTGCGGCCGAATAGAGTGACATCGGGTCCGAATGGGACCACGCAGACCGTAATGAGAGCGGGGACGACTGTTAAAGCGGGCGCCAGCCAGTAGAAGGCTTTTCTCACGTGATCCGGGGTGAAATCTTCTTTGAGGAAAAGCTTCAACCCATCCGCAATCGGCTGGACCAACCCGAAGAGATGAAAATCCTTTTTAGCTCCGAACAATGTCAGTGGGATACCGACCCGGTTGGGGCCAACCCGGTCTTGGATAATCGCTGAAAAGCGGCGCTCGAAGTATACCGAAAGCGGCACGAGCGGGAGGACGACCATGAAAGTGAAAGCGACGATCTTGGTGATGATGATCGCGAGATTGATGGCTAGTTCTGGCATTTTCTGAAGAAGTGGAAAGTGATTCGGTAGCAGAGGGTGAAGTAGGAAATTTCCTATCCGTTGATGGTTCCGGCTGCCTTGCGTGCGCGCTCATTTTCAAGAAGCGCAATTTTATAATTGGTTTCAGTGATCACCGTGCCCAGATCACCGATCTTGGAAAGCGTCATTCCTTCGAAGGCGGAGACATTTTCAGAAAGACGTCTGAAAACATCTTCGATGAGATGGATTTCCGCCTGCTGGCCGGAGATTTCAGAGATCAGATCCCGGAGGATTTCCCAATCGTCTCTGGTTTGGAATGGTGGCTCTACCGCTCGATTGAGACGCTGGAGGCGCCCGGTCAAGTTAACCATCGACCCGCGCTTTTCAGAGAACGCTGCCCCGGGAAGAACGACATCCGCCTGGTTGGCGGTCGGGTTGGCAAGAAGTGAGGTCTGAAGAAGGAAATCAAGATTTGCGAGATCTGCCGCGGAGAAGCCTGCATCAGTGATCAAATCTTCGCCAAATACCAGCAATGCTTTGATTTGGCCACCCTGGACGCCGGAACGAATGGACGAGAGAGCATCATAAGGATCAATGGTATCAAGAATCAGCTTTGCTCCGGTCGTATTCGGGTTTCTATCTGCCGCGATAAGCAGACCATCAGGCTCACCCTTGCGGGCGACAAGTGAAAGATGTGGAGTGCCCAGGGTTTCGCGTAGCGCTTTCAGTAGGACGAGCTCCTCATTGGTCATGCGTCCGGAGCCAATGATGGCAACCTGGTCGGCGGGAATTCCTTTTAAACGTGCAGCGGTAGCCGTAAGCGCATCGGGCCATGAGGTAACGGCATGGGCACCGTTGCTTTTCATCATGGGCTCGGTCAACCGGGCATCGCTATCGATGTAGTGGAAATTCAGGCGATGCGAATCCGGCATCCATGCGGAGTTCACCTCATCATTCTGACGGGGAGTGATGCGATGAATGGTATTGCCCCGAGTGTGGATGACGATGTTGGTGCCTGTGCCGCAATTGACATCGATGGACGGGGTTTCCTTCAGGAACCAAACCCGCATTTGGAAACGGAAGTCATTGGAAGTGAGGGCTCCGACTGGGCAGATATCAGCGGTATTGAGGGAATAATTGGAATCCAACCTCCGGTTTGGATGAACCGTCAAAGTGGTGTGGGTGCCTCGCTGAGTGAAGCCCAGGACCGGATCTCCGGCCACTTCGTCCATAAACCGAATACAGCGGGAGCACATGATACAGCGCTCATCATCCAGACGAATGCGGGGACCGATATCGACATTTTTCGGCTTTTTCACCTTCATGTCGACAAAGCGCGATACGCCACGGCCATACCCAACGGATTGTTCCTGCAGGCGGCATTCTCCGGCTTGATCGCAAATCGGGCAGTCGAGAGGGTGGTTGATGAGAAGGAACTCCATCACGCCCTCCCGGCATTTCTGGACCAGCTCACCGGTTGTGCGAATCCCCATGTTTTCTGCAACAGTATTGGCGCAGGAAATCGCCGGACGCGGCATCCAGCCGATCGGTTGATAGCCATCCTCGTCATAGGTAGGTTCTTGGCCCGGCATCGGCCGTGGAGGCATACCCATCTGCACAAGGCACATCCGGCAGTTTCCCGGAACGGAAAGCTTGGGATGATAGCAATAATAGGGAACGTCGACCTTCACTTGGCGGCATGCCTCGATCATGCGGGTGCCTCGCGGGAATTGATACCACTTGCCATCGATTTGCACGTTCACCATGCCTTTTTCGGCGGCAATGTCTTTAGGTAGTTTGAGTTCTGCGGAGGCCGTAGGGGTATCGCTCATGACTGGAAAATGAAAAAAAATGATAAGCCATTCGGCCTGCGCGGAATATGTCGATCTAATCGCTGGGCGGCAAGTGTGCTTTGTGAAATTTTTCACAAAGTGCGTGAACCGCAAAATCAGCATGGCGGAGGTTGAAACGGGAGACGAGGATGTCTAGAAAGTCTGTGTGAGAAAAGATCGATTGGATGCGCTGCTGGTTTTACGAGGAATGTGTGATTCCAGAGAGCAGGGAAAAAGGCTGGTTCTGGCGGGCGAGGTGAAGGTGGATGGCCGTGTGGTGGATAAACCCGCGGAGCGTTTCGGCGAAGATGCCGTCGTGGAAATTAAGGAAAAACCGAGGTTTGTGGGCCGTGGAGGCTTGAAGCTGGAAGGTGCGTTGATCCATTTCGGGATCGATGTTTCCGGTTGGACGTGTCTTGATGTTGGCGCTTCCACCGGAGGTTTTACCGACTGTCTGCTACAGCGGGGAGCTGCAAAGGTTCACGCCATTGACGTGGGAACAAACCAGTTGGTATGGAAGCTGAGGAACGATCCACGGGTGATTTCCCGGGAAAAATTCAATGCAAGAGGATTGGAGGAGAAAGATCTGGGTGAGAAGGTTCGCTTGGCGGTAATGGATTTGTCTTTCATCTCGCTGACCAAAGTACTTCCGGCGGTTTTTAGCGTGCTGGAACCGAACGGATCCGTTGTTTGCCTGATCAAGCCCCAATTCGAACTAAGGCGCGAGGATGTCGGCAAAGGCGGGATTGTGCGCGAAGAAGAATTGAGAGAACGGGCCGTTGAAAAGATCCGGGCCTTCTCCGAGGAAAACGGGCGCGAATGGCGGGGAGTGATACCCGCTCAGATTGCGGGTATGGACGGAAATCAGGAATTTCTGGCGTGGATCGGTTGAAAATAATTGAAATAATACAGAATAAAAATCGCTCGTGCGGCTCTATTTATGTAGTAGGATCCCGCTGAGATACTGAGCCCCTGATCTCTACGAACCAACAAACAAAACCAACCAACCAATGAAATTACTACTTACAGCATTCTGTGCCACCATGTTTACCAGCCCGCTTGTCTTCGCTGAAAAATGCGAAAAGGGTAAGTGCGACAAAGAAAAAGATGAGTCCACCCTCGTGGCTGAAGCCGGCAAATGTGACAAAGGCGGCAAGTGCGACAAGGAAAAAGGCGAGTCCACCCTCGTAGCTGAAGCCGGCAAATGCGAAAAAGGCGGCAAGTGCGACAAGGAAAAAAGCGAGTCCACCCTCGTGGCTGAAGCCGACAAATGCGAAAAAGGCGGCAAATGCGACAAGGAAAAAGGCGAGTCCACCCTCGTAGCTGAAGCCGGTAAATGCGAAAAAGGCGGCAAGTGCGATAAAGAAAAGGCTGAATCCACTGTGCTTGTATCCACAACTACCGATGCCCTCGCTCATTGCGGCAAGTGCGGTAAAGGTGAGAAGTGCAAGGATTGCAAAGACGGCGAGAAATGCGAAAAGTGCAAAAAGCACAAAGCTGAAAAAGAAGAAGGCACTCTGATGGCTGGCAAAGATTGCGACAAATGCAAAAAAGGTGCCGAGGAGAAAGAAGAAGGCACACTTGCTTAATTCCTGGCTAATTCGAATTAGTTTCAAAGCCAACGGTTCGTCCGTTGGCTTTTTTTATGTCCCTGAATATACGGATAAAAAAAACCATTCCCCGTTTTGCGGAGAATGGTGGATGTAGAACGATAGTAACCTTTCCTCTAGCGTCTGCGGCGTAGGAAAAGAAGGCTTCCGAGAGCAATCATGAGAGTGCTCCCTGGTTCTGGAACTGTTTCAAATGAATAGTCACGCACTGTGACTCCGGACACCTGGCCAAGCGTCGATCCATCGCTCCCGGTAGTTCCTGCAGATGGTAGGGCCTGCATTGCTCCGGTGGTAGATGTCGCGCTCGCAAAACCAGAAGCAGGAGTAACTGTCGTTGCCGCCGTGGAGTAAATGGTTCCTGCGGATGCGGAAGAGGTTGCCGATAGAATCACCGAGTATTCTGACGCGCTAATCTTGGTAGCAGCCAGTGTCAGAGTCCATGTAGATGATAGGAAGGTATTGGCATCCCCGATCACCACATCAGTTCCGATACCCCGCAGAACAAGCGTTTTATTGGGTAGGCTATCGTCTTCGTAGGCAAGCCCACCTGAGATTGCAAGCGCTGGCGCAGGTGCGGTAATCTGTTCTGTAAGGCCCAGAACATACATCAGCTCGTTGCCATTCGGGACGTTGGTAATTAGGTTTGTGCTAGCGCCGAATACAAATGTCGACTTGACGGTATCCGTCGTGCCAACGGTGTTTGCACTTTTAATTGTGGTGTTCTGTGCACGGATGTAGGCACCACTGAGCGTGGTGGTATTTCCCATGCCATCTACCGTCCATTGGTCCTGGCTAAGCCAGCCATCTTTGCCCGACAACTTCCCGGCCGTATAAACCGGGGTATCGAATGAGGTCGAGTAGATTGCCGCTTGTGCAGATGAGGCAGTTGCAATCGCTGCAAGGCTACGAATTAGGTTTCTTGGTTTCATGTTTTAAACCACATGGATTGTGGCTGCATGATAAATGTATGCATTCCGTCCTTCCTGCATTTATTTTTCAGAATTATTCACTTTAGATCTCTTTTTGCTTTCTGGCCCATAGTTCGCTCAGAATCAGTGAGTTTGAAGGTGTTGTGCTTGGGTGAAGTCCACAAAAAAGGCCCCGGTTTCAAACCGGAGCCTTTTGGGAAGTCGTTGTCTCGAAGTTCGATTACTTCTTGAGAACTTTGAGTTTGCTGACGCCGTAGATGGCGTCCTCACCGAGCTCCTCTTCGATGCGGAGGAGCTGGTTGTATTTTGCAATCCTGTCGGAGCGGGACATGGAGCCGGTTTTGATTTGTCCGCAGTTTGTAGCAACCGCCAGATCAGCAATCGTGCTATCTTCGGTTTCGCCGGAACGGTGGGAAAGAACCGCCGTATAGGCATTTTCCTTGGCGAGTTCCACAGCATCGAAGGTTTCTGTGAGGGAACCGATCTGGTTTACTTTCACGAGGATGGAGTTTGCAACGCCGAGATCGATGCCTTTCTGTAGGAACTTGGAGTTGGTTACGAAAAGGTCATCACCGACAAGTTGGGTGTTTTTACCCATGGTATCGGTAAGGATTTTCCAGCCATCCCAGTCATTCTCGTCGCAACCGTCTTCGATGGAGATGATCGGGAAGCGCTTCTGGAGATCTGCATAGAAGGCAACGAGCTCTTCGGCTGATTTCTCCGAGTTATCGGATTTGTGGAAGATGTATTTGCCCTTCTCCTTGTTGAAGAACTCGGAAGATGCCACATCAAGAGCAATGGAGATATCCTCGCCCACTTTGTAGCCTGCCTTTTCGATCGCTTGGCAGATGACGCCGAGAGCATCTTCCGCGGAGTCGAGCTTGGGAGCAAAACCACCTTCGTCGCCCACAGCTGTGGAAAGTCCACGGCCATGAAGAACACTCTTAAGTGCGTGGAATACTTCAGCACCATAACGGACAGACTCGCGGAAAGTCGGGGCACCGATCGGGACGATCATGAACTCCTGGAAGTCGATCGGAGCATCCGAGTGGGAGCCGCCGTTGATGATATTCATCATTGGAACCGGAAGCACTTTGGCGTTTGGTCCGCCAAGATACTTGTAAAGTGGGGTGCCGAGTTGAGCGGAAGCTGCTTTGGCAACGGCAAGGGAAACGCCGAGAACCGCGTTTGCTCCCAGTTTCTTTTTGTTCGCAGTGCCGTCGAGTTCGATCATTGTCGCATCGATGGATGCTTGTTCCGTCGCGTCGAAACCGAGTAGCTCGGGAGCGATGGTTTCGTTGACTGCCTCAACGGCTTTGAGAACGCCTTTGCCAAGGTAACGGGACTTGTCGCCATCACGAAGCTCGTGGGCTTCATGCTCGCCGGTGGATGCGCCGGATGGAACCGCGGCACGGCCGATCGCGCCGCCTTCAAGGTGGACGTCAACCTCAACAGTTGGGTTGCCGCGTGAGTCGATGACCTCGCGGCCCCGGATTTCTACAATAGTGGTAAGATCCATGATGTATTATTTGTGTAAGTTTGGAAAGTTTTCCTAAGAGAGGTTTCCTTAGGCGTGATAAGCGGAGATGGACTTGATGGTCAATGTTTGCATTTGCTCGGACTCGACATTGCGGACTTTGGCATCGTCTCCAACGGACAGTCCCATGAGCGCTTTGCCAACATCCGAGAGGTAGGATACTTCCTTCCTTTCCGGAGTGGAATCCCATGCGCCGAGAACTGTGATGGTTTGTTCTTTGCCATCCTCGTCGGCGAGAACCACAACGGTGCCGATATTCACAGTTTGCGTATCGGCTCCTTTGAAATCAGTGCCTCTGGCGAGAGCGATTTCACGCTCCAGGGCCGCACGCCGGTGTGCCAGGAATTTTTCCATATCCTTGGCGGATTTGTATTCAAAGTTTTCGCGGAGGTCGCCGTAAGAGCGGGCAATTTTAACATCCTGAAGGTTTTGCGGGATTTTTACGCGGATAAGTTCTTCCAGCTCCTGTTTCTTCTTCTCCAGGGATTCCCATGAGACGAGAAGAGGTTCCTCACGTTTTGCCGCGTTTTGTCCGGAGACAAGTTCCACCGTTTCCGGGCGAACTTTGATGATGCGGGCCATCAGGGACTTTTTCTCAAGGTCGCCGAAGACAGGACAATCAAGCATCCGGCGCGCAAAGTTTTTCGCTTCGTTGAGATCCATACCATTGACGAGGTCCGAAAGTAGAGCCTTGTCGTCATTGAGGAGTGTCTGAAGACGCGACGTCTTGCGCGGACCGTCCGAAAGGTGGTCATTTTCAAGCAGGTTGAGGATGGATGCTCCCACGTCCGCACCAAAGATTTCTTCAGCCGACCCTTTGCGCTCGCGGCAAACCCAGATCAATGCATCTGGGCCGAGTGCCCGGCGTGCGAGGGCGGAGGAGAGGTGCTCCATGAGAACTGGCATTCCCCCGTTTTCGGAGAGGATACGGGCAATTTCTGTGACTCCGCGGGCACCGACCTGGTCAAAAACGGTAACGATCTTTTCAATCCATTCCGGACCAAAAGCCGTTTCGAATGCTTCATAGACCGCCCGTTGGCGGGTTGAAGGGAGAGCGACCAACTCTTCGGCAATGCGGCTGAGATCGGAACCGGCAATGAGATCGCTGAGGCGGACGGCGCTGGGATCCAGCTCGAGGGCTTTGTTGCTGCCGATGACTTCATCCCGTGCGGCGATGAGTTGCATGGCATGTCCCAGTTGCACACGGGCAGCTTTCTTCGCCCCGTCATCAATATCCGTGAGAAGTTGTTTGAGGGCTTCCGAGTCTTCATCGAAGGCACCGATGTCCGCAGCGATTGCTTCCAGCGCTTTGATCATTCCTTTGATATCTTTCGAAGCTTCGAAATCTGCCAATAGAGCCTGGGCGGGGGTGATATCGGTATCGCGCAAGACGATAGCTTCCGTGCGCTTGGTGGGCACTACGGCCTTTCGGCTTTCTTTGACCGCCTTCTTGGTCGCATCCCACCATTTTTTGTATTCTTTGGTCGGGATGACCGCACCGCTCACGAGTGCTTCGATGGCTTCGCCGGTGATGGAGCCGCCATGGCTTTCCAAGATGTGGATGACAAGTGCTACAGAATCCGTTTTCGCGAGTTTGCGGAGCTCTTCGATTTGCTCGATTTTTACGGCGCGGAAGTCGTCCTGAGGAAGCCACTCTGTTTTCTGCATGGCGAACTGGAGATCCATTTCCTGTCCGCTGGATTTTTCAAAGTCTACGACGATTTTTTTTGTCGCAAAATCCCAATCAATCACTTTCCCGGCACCAAATGATTTGTGCAGGCAGAAATTCCCGGGTGCGAGTTGTGAAAGACGTTCTCCGACAGGCGCTGGTATTTTACCGGCCTCTACCAATTTCTCGACATCAGGATGCATGGACACAGCTTGGAAACTCGGATGAGGAAACGCAAGCCTTCCGGTGATAAATCGGTTTTTAGTGATTTTTTCACGTCTAGACTACACGACGAGGAGGGCGGCGCTAGCCTTTTCGCTCACTGGCCGGGCACTTTTTCGCGCCCGAGGATTCAGACGAGCCTTGCCGCAAGTAGCTCCCGTTGGAAAACGAGTTCTTTTGGTAAATGGTCGTATAGATCAATGAAAAGTTCTCCTTGCGAGACAAGCTCCGTGCGCCATTCCCGCCGATCAAATCTCATCACTTTTTCGAAGTCTTCCCTGGTGAAATTCTCCAGACCTTCGATATTGAAATTCTCGTAGTCAGGAATCCATCCGATTTGTGTTTCATGTCCGGCAGCTCCACCCTGGCAACGTTTTACGATCCATTCTAGGACGCGGATGTTCTCGCTGAAGCCGGGCCACATGAATTTCCCATCTTCGGTCTTGCGGAACCAATTCACGTGGAAAAAGCGGGGAAGATGCGTTAGATAACGCTGCATTTCAAGCCAGTGGCCGAAGTAGGCTCCCATGTTGTAGCCGCAGAAAGGGAGCATGGCCATAGGATCGCGCCGGACTTTACCGATGGTGCCGGCAGCTGCGGCTGTCATCTCAGATCCCATCGTCGCTCCCACGTAGACTCCATGGCCCCAGTTGAATGCCTGATAGACTAGAGGCATGGTAGTAGCACGGCGGCCACCGAAGATGACACCATCGATGGGAACGCCCTCCGGGCTCTGCCAGTTGGGATCGATCGTAGGGCATTGGGCCGCAGGAGCGGTGAAGCGTGAGTTCGCGTGTGCGGCGGGACGCCCGCAATCTGGAGTCCAGTCCTTTCCCGTCCAGTCGATGAGATGTGCCGGCGGCTCTGCGGTGAGGCCTTCCCACCAGACATCGCCGTCATCCGTAAGTGCGACATTTGTGAAGATGGTATTTTCCCGCATTGATTCCATTGCTATGGAATTCGTCTCCCAGCAGGTCCCCGGAGCAACTCCGAAAAAACCGGTTTCCGGATTTATCGCATGGAGTTTGCCATCATTATGCGGCCATAGCCACGCGATGTCATCGCCCACGATCGAGGTCTTCCAACCTTTGTCCGCGTAGGTTTTCGGGGGGACAAGCATTGCCAGATTTGTTTTTCCGCAAGCGGAGGGGAATGCGGCTGTGACGTATGTGGTGGAGCCATCGGGAGCATGGAGGCCCAAAATGAGCATGTGTTCCGCCATCCAGCGGTGCTCGCGGGCAATATTGGATGCGATGCGGAGCGCGAGGCATTTTTTGCCAAGAAGCGCATTACCTCCATAACCGGAGCCATATGACATGATCTCCCGGGTATCGACGAAATGAGTAATATATTTCTCATCATTACAGGGCCATGGGACATCATTTTCGCCGGGGGACAGAGGAGCTCCCACGGAATGGAGGCATTTGATGAATTGTGCGTGGCCATCGCGTTTCTTCGGAAGCACACCCGAGGTTTCATCCTCCAGGCGTTTCAGAATGTGACTCCCCATATGTGCCATGATTCTTGTGTTCACTACAACGTATGGGCTGTCGGTAACCTGAATGCCAATCTTAGCTAGCGGTGATTCGAGTGGCCCCATGCAGAAGGGGATGACATACATGGTGCGCCCGGCCATGGAGCCCGAAAACTTCGTCAGAAGAAGCTCTCTCATTTCCGTGGGATCCGCCCATTTATTGGTGGGGCCCGCCTCATCGGGACGTTTGGTGCAAATGAAGGTTTTTTCTTCGACTCGGGCCACATCGGACGCCTCGGAACGGGCGAGGAAAGAGTTCGGACGTTTTTCCGGGTTCAAGGGGGTGAATGTTCCCTGCTCACAAAGTAGCTGGGTGAGTTCATCCCATTCCGTCTGGGAGCCATCGCACCATCTTACCGATTCCGGGGAGCATAGCTCGGTCATCTCCTCGATCCATGATTGTAAAGCCTGATAGGATGTTCCTTGAATTTTCATATCTACCTATATCTAAGCCGAAGTCATTCGTAGCTGCAAGATCAGGCGTTCCAAAGAGAGGATATGCGCAAACTCAAGCAAGATTGGTGGCCGGATCGCTGCGACGCACAGCCTTACCTACGTTTTTACGTAGTCATAAAGTGGTTGCGAAAAGGTAGAAGCGGGTCTTTTCTAAGGAGGTCGATGCGGTGGTCCTTCAGGGTTTCCGTATTCAGACTTCCCCCCAACTCCCCCCAATACACATGAAAACGCAATATTTTCTTGCGGCGATGTCGTCGCTTGTTCTTGTGCATCCACTCGGTGCCCAGAACTTTGTCGATATTCTCCCTGGAACCAACAATGTGCCGATCAACAGCGTGAACTACGTTGTCGATGGCATCGATGTCTCCCAAACCTCCGAAGCCTCTGGTGTGGCAGTTAACCGTGATGGCTCGGTTTACCTGAAATCCGTGGTCGTGAACGACGGAGGTGTTACCAAGACTCTTGATTCTTTCAACTCACTGGGAGCTACTGTCACAAATCTGAACCTGACCTCCCAAGCCGGTGGAGTGGGGGTGTTCGATAATGGGACTGTGACCACGACTTCAGACATCAGCGCGTATGCGACATCGCTTGCAGGAGTCACGCAGGACACCGATCTCCTTAATTACGCATTCTACGATGGAGTGAGTAATCTTCCGGGTAGCTCGACAGCTGACTTTGACCTCCATTTCGCGAAAGGTTTCGAGGCAAATGATTTCGTTTTAGTTTCCGAGCGTTATGGAAATACCTTTTTCACAATCGTTCCTCTGGATGCCAACGGAGATGTGATCGCCGGTGCTAATACCCTACGCTTCGGCGGGCCTGCGACAAAGGGGGCCTATCAAGCCTATGATTGGAATTCCGGTTATGCGGCTGAGAGCTATCAGGCCAGCCAGGCCTTCGGTTTCTCCGTGGCAAGCATCGGCAAGTTCTTTGAAGGTTCCGCAGCCGCGGAGCAGGCGGTCTACGGGTTCAGAATCGATAACAATGGTGAAGCTGATGTGAAATTCTTCGGGCTTTCCGATAACTCATTTGTAGATAATCCGAACAACCCGACTGTTCCGGAGCCCAGTGTTGCGATCATTTCCATGATTGGGATGACATTGCTGCTGCGCCGCCGTCGCTAAGTTCCCCGGCGGCTCTTCCACGAAGGAAAATCTTTTTCGCGTCCCTGCCGGGGGTTCTCCCTGGCAGGATTTTTTTTAGCCTAGCAGCTCAACGAAATGGCGATGCACCTCGTGGTTCGGAACGATTCCAGAAAATCGCTCCGCCTGTGGACCGATTGCCGAAATCATCGTTGGATCGGAAGTATGTGACGTGCCTGTCCAGCCGATTCCTGTGTGGTTTCCGGCAAACTGGCCGAGCAGCCCATGTGCGTTGTGGAGTTGGTTGCTCCATTCTATGAAGGGCTTTTCAGTGAGGCTTGCGAAGAGTGCCGCAGCTTCCTCCGGCTTGAGTTTGAAGGCGAGTTTCCGTTGGACCAGATCGGTAAGGAATTCGGGTGAAACCTCTTTTGCTTGGTTCCATTCCCCTAGCATTCTCTCGTAGGATGAAGTCATGCGTGTGATGCCTTTGAAGGCGTCATTAGAGTTTCCGTATTCTTTTCCGGTGCCATTGAGCCCGGGGTTTGCGTTACCGTGATCACTGGTGACAACGACGAGGATGTCATCGCGTCCATCGATCATTTCCAAGACCTTGGCTAGAGCATCGTCGAAAGCCAATTGATCCCAGAGCAGGCCGGCCGCGTCATTGGAATGTGCTCCGTGGTCGACTCTTCCTCCTTCGATCTGCAGCAGGAACTTTTCGTTTCCGTATAAAAAATCATTGAGGGCGAACTCAGACATCTCGGAAAGGCTTGGGGTTGTTTGCCCGAGTGCCGCGTCGTTGAGCCTGTCTACTTCAAATGGGAGGTGACCATCGCTGAAAAGTCCGAGAACTTTACGGCTTTTGCTTTTCAATAGTGTTTCGCGATCTTCGATGTACTCGTAGCCATTCTTAATGAAAACGGATCGTGCGTCACGGGAATCAATGCGCTTTCCAGGATCGAAAAAACGCCTGCCTCCACCTAGCAAAATATCCACAACACCAGCATATTGGGGGGCGATGAGGTGCTCGTCATCGCGTTTTTCACTTACAGCGCCGAATCCTGCCGGTGTGGCATGGGTGATCGTCGCCGTGGTGACCAGACCGGTGCGCCTCCCGCGTTGTTTCAGGAAGCGGAGGATTGGCTCGGCCTCTGTTCCATCCGGACGAACGTTGATCGAGCGGTTGTTCACCTTCGATCCGCCGCCCCATGCGGATGATGCCGCAGCGGAATCCGTCACAAAAGAGTTGGCAGAGCTTGTTTCCATCAAGCCACGGACGGCGGAAGAGTCCGCGATAAGCTGCCACCAGCGGGTTTCTCTCTGGTGAACGATTTTGGAGAAATTTTCAGCCATAGTGAGAACTCCGTGGCTCATTCCGTCCGCAACCATAAAAATTATGCCGTTGACCTCGCCTGCGGCGCCCGGAGTCTTTTTCTGCTGGGAGCAGCTCGCGAGCATGGCTGCCGCACCGCCTAGTCCGCCGAGTTTCATCCAATCGCGTCTGCCCATTCTCGAGTCACTCATGCGGCGACGCTATCAGGTGCTCCACGTCTGGCAAGCCGTTGGAAAACAACGGCGAGAAATGACATTCTCCGCACGGAAGGCTTGCACGGGCTGGCCGTGTAAACTAGCACACTTCACCATGACACACGATCCGGACCAGCACGCCTCACTTGGAGCGATGTATTCCGATTACTTTTTAGACTACGCGAGTTACGTAATTCTCGAGCGTGCCGTCCCGCACCTGCATGATGGGCTCAAGCCGGTCCAACGACGGATTTTGCATTCTCTGCGTGAATTGGACGACGGGCGTTACAACAAGGTGGCAAATGTCGTGGGAAACACGATGAAATACCATCCTCACGGGGATCAGTCGATCGGTGATGCGATGGTCCAGCTAGGGCAGAAGGATTTATTGATCGATACCCAGGGGAACTGGGGCAACACGCTTACGGGAGATGGCGCGGCGGCACCTCGTTATATTGAGGCGAGGTTGACAAAGTTCGCCCTCGAGGTGGCATTCAACCCGAAAACCACCAAATGGCTGCCATCCTATGATGGACGGAACCAGGAGCCGATGACTTTGCCAATGAAGTTTCCCTTGCTTCTGGCTCAGGGAGTGGAGGGAATTGCCGTGGGTTTGGCCTGTAAGATCCTTCCTCACAATTTCAACGAGCTGGTCAGCGCCGCTGTTGCGTATTTGCGCAATGAGCCTTTTGAGCTTCTTCCCGATTTTCCCACCGGTGGTATCATGGACGCGAGCGAATACCGGGATGGCATCCGGGGCGGAAAGGTGCGGGTCCGGGCGCGTATCGATATCGAGAAAAAAGGAATTTTACGTATTACGGAGATACCTTTTGGCACAACTACCGGTGGATTGATGGATTCCATTGTCAGCGCGGCAGATAAAAATAAAATCAAGATCCAGAAAATTGAGGATAACACTGCAGCACATGCGGATATCCTCGTGTATCTGCCAAGCGGTGTGGATCCGGAAAATTCCCGGGATGCCCTTTATGCGTTTACGGATTGCGAGCTGAGCATTTCACCGAATTCCGGAGTGATCCTGGACGGAAAGCCCGCCTTCCTTGGAGTGAGCGATATCTTGCGGCAAACGACGGATTTGACGCGGGGCCTTTTGAAAATGGAGCTCGAGATCCGGCTGCACGAGCTCGGCGACAAATGGCATTTTTCGTCTCTTGAAAAAATCTTCATCGAGAATCGCATCTACCGGGATATCGAAGAAGCGGAAACCTGGGAGGCTGTGCTCAAAGCAATCGATGACGGCCTGGAGCCGTTCAAAAAGCTTCTCAAACGAGAGGTGACGGAAGAAGATCTTATCCGCCTGACAGAAATCCGGATCAAGCGGATCTCAAAATTCAACTCCTTCAAAGCTGATGAGGAAATCCGGGGAATCGAGAAGGACATCGCGGAGACAGAGAAAAACCTCCGAAATCTTACCCGATATACCATTCGCTGGTATGAGAACCTCGGGAAGAAGTATGGCAAGGAGCGGCAGCGGATGACGGAAATCTCATCTTTCGAGCGGGTGGATCGCACCCAGGTGGTCGCTGCTACGGAGACATTGTATCTGGATGCGAAAAACGGCTTCGCGGGGACCTCATTGAAAAAGGAAGAAGCATTGGAGAAATGCTCGATGCTTGATGACATTATCATTTTCACCGCGGATGGAAAAATGAGGGTGACCAAAGTAGCCGATAAATTCTTCGTGGGACCGCGTCCCCTTCGAGTCGCGGTTTTCCGCAAGGATGAAGATATCATCTACTCCATGATTTACCGTGATGGTAAGGATGGGAACATCATGGCGAAGCGTTTCACTGTCGGAGGGATCACCCGGGACAAGGACTATGATCTCACCAAGGGAACCCGCGGGAGCAAAGTGCTATATTTCAAATGGCATAGCACCAATGAAGAGAGCTCGGCGCAAATGTTGCTCGTTCATCTGAAATCCGCGTTGCGGATCCGGAATCTGGTGAGACCCCTGCATTTTGCGGAATTCGGAATCAAAGGACGTGGCAGCCAAGGCAATATCGTGACCAAGCACCCGGTCGAAAAAATCCTTATCGCCCCCAAGGATTACACCCCGTAGTATCCATAAATCATGATCGAAATCGGCCAAAGAGCCTCTCTCACTATCCTCCGGGAAAAGCCGGTCGGCCTTTTTCTTGATGCTGAAAATTTAGGGGAGATCCTCCTCCCAAGACGTGAGATGCCAAAGGAATGGCTGCTGGGGACTACGCTTGATGTCTTCATTTATCTGGATTCCGAAGATAGATTGGTAGCTACTCTGAAACAGCCGCGTGCCATGCCCGGGGAGTTTGCGAAGCTCAAATGTATCGCACTGACAGAAGTGGGCGCATTCCTCGAATGGGGCTTGCCAAAAGATCTTCTCGTGCCCTTCCGGGAGCAGAAAATGCGGATGGAAACCGGTAAAAGCTATTTGGTGAAAATTCTTCTCGATGAATCCAGCCGCCGCCTGATGGCCACGACACGAATCGCGCGCCATATAGATATTACTCCGGCGATCTATGAAAGCGGGGAAGCAGTCGATCTTATTGTCTATGGCAAAACTCCCATGGGCTATAAGGCGATCGTGAACAATGCCCACACGGGTCTGATTTTTGCAAACGAGGTTTTCCAGGAACTCGCTCTAGGAGAAAAACTCAAGGGCTACATTGCGGCCGTCCGCGGAGATGGGAAGCTTGATCTAACCTTGCATCCTCCGGGTCGGGAGCGTGTGGATGATCTTGAAAAACAGATCATGGGAGAGCTTGTAGCACGCGGCGGCTACTGGGCAATCAGTGATAAAAGTCCGGCTGAGGAGATTTACGCGGAGCTAGGAGTTTCGAAACGGACCTTCAAGCAAACTGTCGGAGCTTTGTTGAAAAAACGCCTGGTGACTCTCACAGATGCTGGTATCCGGCTCAACTGAGCGAAAGCTTACTCTCTGAGCGACTGAATCAGGGCTCTTAGCTGCTTCTGAAACTCCACGATGTCTTCCTCCGTTGGATCATAAGCCGCAGTTTCCGGCTCAAGCCCCGGCTGACCGTTTTGATCAATCGTCCAGATGGCGCGTTCGCCATCGCTGAAGACAGCTTTGCCACTGACGATCATCCCGGAAAGCGGCATATCGTCCATCGTGACCTGCACGCCACCCGTGTGAGATTCCTCCTGCGCGAGATCATCCGGCACTTCAACAGCCACGTCATCTTTAGCTAGCTCAATGCCAAGATCCAAAATCACGAAGCGGGTGTCCATGTAGGTAATGGGAAGGTTCATTTCCTCGTGCATTTTCAGCTGGATATCAGGAAGCCTTGCCCCGGCTGCCGCCCAGGATTTGATGGTGGCGATTTGCTCTTCGGAAAGCTGTTTGGTGCTGAACATGAGCACAGTCTGGCGGCTGCCGGGCATTTGCCTAGGCTAATGCGCATCATTGAAAGAAGATTTCAGAGATACGCAAAGAAAAGCCGCTGCCCAATCGGACAGCGGCACAAAACATACCCCGGAGTGATACGGATGATTTAGTATTTCACTCCGCAGCCGTATGGCTCGTTCTTGGCGTTCACGACTTCGGTGCCGCTGATTACGGAGTCGAGCGCGTTGGCAAAGAGCTTTTCGGCGGAGTCGATATCAGCCGCGTCGGTCGATGGCTTGGAATCGATTGCGCCGGAGTAGGCGAGTTTGCCATCTTTTCCGATGATCATCATGTGAGGCGTCACTTTGGCACCATATGCCTTGCCAATGGTGCCGTCGGTATCGAGCAGAACTTCAGTGGCCTTGCTGCCCTCCTCATTTACTTTTTCATCAAGCTTGGAGGCCTCGAGGTAACCTTGTTTTCCTTCTGCCGAAGAGTTCACCGTGAGCCAGACAACATCCTTACCGGTGTAGTCTGCCTGCAGCTTTTGCATATTTTTGCTGGAGTAGTGCTTTTTGACAAACGGGCAGTCAAAATTCACCCATTCTAGAACGACAACTTTATCTTTGTAGTCGGAAAGGCTTACTTTCTCTCCTTTAACGTTGTCAGCAGTGAATGCTGGTGCTGCTTTGCCAATTTCTGCGGCAAAGGAAGTGGCGATAGCAAATGCTCCGACTAATGTGGCTGTGATCAAGGATTTCATGATTGATTTTGGATTATTGATTCAAGGACGTGAGATGAGCGTCCCGAAGGCCGGAATTTATCTCAAAAAACACAAAAATCATCGGATAAATGTGCAAAGCAGACCAATAGCTGCCTGAACGGAAGACAAGGAGGCTGTTTCTTCTGCGGTGTGGTAGCCGGTGGTCGGAATTTGCAAGGTAGTGCCGTTGATTTCACCATCCGAAGCATAGGCGAGACGGCCAAGTTCCGTGCGTCCCAAAGATGATGCTTTTTCCTTATGTTGGTTCCTTTCCTCGATCCATTCATCCTTGTAGCTGTATTTGATCCCCAATTCATCGCAGCGGTGCGCGATTTCATCCGTAAATTTGGGGTCAAAAGTGCATGTGGCATCTTTTCTACGGAGGACGAGGTCCTGTGCGGCCGCTTCTTCGAGCGTGGGGTAGGGACTGGTATCCAGAACCAACAGGCGGTGGGTGGTAATCGATTCTCTCCGTAGCCACTCGAGCGCATAACGCCAGCTTCTCCCTGCTTCCTCTTGCGCGGTGAAAAGCGCTGTGCCCTGAAAGCCGATGCGGTAGAGGTAAATGATAAGTGCGACGCTCAGAACGTTGTCCAGCTGGGCGGAAATATGGGTATTGGTGAGTTTCAGACGATCAAGGAACGAGATCGGCGTGCCCGGCTCCAGATGATCGAGCCCTTCCACCTCGAAGATGAGGTTCAAGCGCTTGGGACACAGGTAGCCGGAGGTAATAACACTCTGGCCTATGTAAGTGCCGGTATAGGGCAGATGAGCTTGGACACGCTGCCCGGTAAAGCGATCGGCTATGGTGGCGACCATTTGCTCGGAAATGGAATCACCCGTCAACTCGCTCCGGTTTGCCGCAATGAACGCTGCATATTGGAATTCATTTGGCCCGGTGCAGACGAGGCCGTTTCTATCGATATGGGCGGATAGGATTACACCATCCGGATTGTTCCCGCGTGCCACGAGAATCCCGCTGTGCCTTTCCACTGAAATGTCCAATTCCTCTAGCTCACGTCTTAGCACGCGGAAAAATGAATCTTCCGCGCCGACTACAGCGGGCTCTCGAATCAAATGTCTGAGCGTAATTAGAAAGCCGGAGAGATCTGCTGTGGGAGAGGGATACATGTGATTTGCTTCTTAGCAAAATCCGCGATCGATGTGTGAGAGCAAAATGTCTGTTGCGCTGTTTTACGTAAATGCCGCGAATCGCGGTGTTTCATTTCGATTCAATCTGGAAAGCTCCCTGATTAGGCGATTTCAGAATTAGAACGATCTGATCCAGTTTGCCGGAAAAATACTCACTCTTTGGAGCGGAAGCCTTCCAGATCCCACGGGTGTTCTTCTCGAAGCTCGGTTTGGAGGCTGGATCGATGACATTGCGGGTGAGCGGAAATACCTCGTGGTCGACAGGAGAAAAGCCGGTATCGGAGGGTATGGATAGCTCGAAGAGAATTTTTTCATCCCGCTCGGTCACGGATAGCTTTGCTCCTTCCAGCGGTTGGGGCAGTGCGGTGAAAGCTTTGGCGACGAGCTTGGAGTCCACTTCACCGGGGAGGGCAAGTTCTGCCTTGCCGGGGAGGCAGGTTTCATCATTGCAGGTGAGCCAGGACAGGCTTGCGGAAAATTCCGGAACCTCGCCTTCCGTGTCTGCGGGCGGATGTATGACGAGAGGAAAAAGTATTTCCCCCTCATACCCGAAACCGGGTAGTTCACCGGTCATAAAACGGATGGGGGCAGGATATTGGATTTCCCCAAGCGTCCAACCTTCGGGCAATTCCGCTTTGATGGAAAGAGGAAGACCACCTTCCCCCGGATTGCTCCAATAAGTGTGCCAGCCTTCATCCACTCGCATTTTGATGACTGTTCTGAGTGGCTCCCCTCGGGAGATGGTTTGACTTTCGCCGATCCATACGGCGGATGCATGGGATGAATCGTCCGCTGCGCTGGCTACGGCGACGAATGAGGCTGCTGCGATAATGACCGATTTCATATGGATCACTTTTGGATAGCTTAAAGAGAAACGCAAATCGACAATCGGCAATACTACTTGGGAAATTAATTGCCTGGAATGCGCTGAGAGCAATTTTCTTGAGTGATTCTATCACACAGTCGAGTATGAATATTATCTTATGAAGAATTGTTTTTATATTGGAGCTGCATTTGGCATGGCTGTGGGTATTTCCCAAGCCGAGGTAAAAATGGAAGCCGGCGATGGCATCTTGAAGTTCACCGGTGGAGAAGGCCCGGGCAAAGGAAAGCAGGTTGTGCTTCTTGCGGGGGATGAGGAATATCGGTCCGAGGAATCAATGCCGATGTTGGCGAGGATCCTTACCGAACATCATGGATTTGATACGACAGTTCTTTTTTCGGTTTCGGAGGATGGCACCATCGATCCTACAGCCACGGATAGCTTGGCGATGAGTGAAAGTCTGGACTCTGCTGATGCGCTCGTGATGCTGCTGCGATTCAGAAACTGGGACGATGAGACGATGAAGAAGTTCAATGCTACGGTGAATCGTGGCATACCGATCGTCGCGCTGAGAACCAGCACACATATTTTCAATTTTCCGAAAGACAGTCCATGGGCGGAATGGTCCTGGAATCACGAAAGCGGGGGATTTGGTAGAAAGGTCCTAGGTGAAACCTGGGTTAGTCACTGGGGAAAACACAAGTTGGAGGCAACGAGAGGAGTCGTCGAGAAAGGACAAGAGAAGAATCCGGTATTGAATGGTGTTGTTGATGTTTTCGGGGACTCCGATGTTTACGAGGCAGCCCCACCGGAAGATGCAACGGTATTACTCCGTGGGGTAGTGCTTAAAAGTATGGAGCCAAACAGTGAACCCGCGGATTATGAGAAAAAACTCAAGGCTGGCGGGAAGCAGAAGGTCAATGAGCCTGCCATGCCGGTCGCTTGGACCCGCGAGGTGAAGAATGAAGCTGGAACAACAAATAAAGTGCTGACGACCACAATGGGAGCTGCAACGGATTTGCAAAATGAAGGGCTGCGTAGGCTCGTCGTCAATGGGGTTTTCGACGGGCTTGGGATGGAAGTGCCGGCGAAGGCCAATGTCGATATCGTCGGCGAATTCCAGGGCAGCAAGTATGGTTTCGGTGATTTCCAGAAAGGAAAAAAGGCCGGGGATTTCGCAAAATAGTCGGAGTCGTTCTACTCGAAGTGACGGAGGTGACACACTTCCGTCACTTTTTTTATGCCTTGTATGCGGGATTTCGGCTAGGAGTCTCCAGCGATCGCGACTTTATCATGCAGAAGGAATTAGATTTAGACACCCACCAAAAAGCACTTAAAATCAATTTGGACCCCCGATGGTATGGCACTTTTGCCGAGATCGGTGCCGGCCAGGAAGTCGTTCGCTGGTTTTTCCGTGTTGGGGGAGCCGCGGGAACTGTCGCAAAAAGCATGTCTGCCTACGACATGACCGTGAGCGATGCAATTTACGGTAGTGGTGACCGATATGTGTCCCGCTCGCGCTGTCAGGCGATGCTGGACCGGGAGTTCGGGCTCAATGTGGAGCGATTGAGTGCACAGCGTGGAGACAGCACCGCTTTTTTTGCTTTCGCTGATACCGTCGTCGCTAGGTCATTCAAAGGTGGCAATGAATGTCATGGCTGGATGGGGCTGAAGTTCCAATCCCGCCCGCATGATGAGCCTAGCCAGATTATGATTCACGTCCGGATGCTGGATGCGGAAGCTTCCTTGCAGCAGGAGGCTCTGGGAATTGTCGGGGTGAACCTGCTCTTTGGTGGATTTTTCCTTCATCACGAGCCTGAAAGTCTGGTGGAAAGTCTATTGGACAAACTGACAACCGGGCGTGTGGAGATCGATATGATCGAGTTCCGCGGAATTGAGTTCCGTGCGGTCGATAATCGTCTTATTGCCCTGAAGCTTGTTCAGCTCGGTCTAAGTGGTGCCGCTATGTTCGGCGCAAATGGGGAGGTGCTTCAGCCATCTGAGGCGCTTTACAAGAAAGCCGTCTTGGTTGAACGGGGAAGTTTCCGGCCCCCGACTCATGTGAATTTTGACATGCTGGAGTGTGCTTTGAAAAAATTCAAGGAAGACGACTCGGTCCGTGATAAAGAAGTTCTACCTATTTTCGAGCTCACCATGCGAAATTTGCTCGCCGGTGGGAAGGACGTCGATCGGCGGGATTTCCTCGCAAGAGCTGATTTATTGGCCGCTTGCGGGATGACGGTGCTGATTTCCGATTACTTTGAATACTATAGGCTCGCCGCTTACCTGTCTTGGCGGACTAAAGAGAGGATTGGCATCGTCATGGGTGTCCCGTCGCTGATCGAATTGTTCGAGGAGAAGTATTACACCTCGCTTCCCGGCGGAATCTTGGAAAGCTTCGGAAGGCTATTTAAGCATAACCTCAAGCTTTTCGTCTATCCATTGCGGGAGGCAAAAACGGGAAATACGATCACCAAGGACTCGATGCAGGTTGCTCCCGAGCTTTCGAAGCTCTATGGTTATCTTGCGGATCGCGGAAGCTTCGTGGATCTGGATAATCATAATCCCGATGTTCTGAGTATCTTCTCCAGAGATGTCCTCAACAAGATCGGTGAAGGCGATAACAGCTGGGAAAGTATGGTTCCGAAAGAGGTCGCGGATCTGATCAAGAAACGCTGCTTCTTTGGCTACACTCCCAGCTGAGCGGATCAACGCCAACGGGTGCTCAGCCCCTCATAGGCGTCAATTCGTCGATCCCGGAAAAACGGCCATATCCGCCTAAAATCTTCCACCATTTTGAAATTCACATCGTGGTAAAGGATCTCTTCGTTTTCGACAGAGGCCTTTGCCACAAGTTCTCCGTATGGGTTGGCAACAAAGGATTGTCCCCAAAATTCCGTGCCATCATGAGTTCCCGCGCGGTTAACTGCAGCCAGGTAGCAACCATTCGCTACCGCATGTCCACGTTGCACTGATTCCCAGGCGCAATGCTGGGCAATTCCTAGCTCTTCTTTTTCTTCGGGAAGCCATCCGATTGCAGTCGGGTAGATCAACAATTCAGCGCCTCCGAGTGCCATGAGCCTGGCTGCTTCTGGATACCATTGATCCCAGCAAATCAGGACTCCGATTTTTCCGAATGCGGTATCCCAAACCGGCCAACCGCTGTCACCGGGTGTGAAATAGAATTTCTCTTCAAAACCGGGGTCTTGTGGGATATGGGCCTTGCGATAAAGCCCTAGTAAACTGCCGTCCGCGTCATGAATAGATGCAGTATTATGATAAAGGCCAGGCCCGCGATGCTCGAATAGCGAAGAAACTAGAACGACTCCAAGTTCCCTGGCGATTCGTCCAAGACGATCGGTGACCGGTCCCGGTAACACATCCGCCAGATCGAAACGATTTACATCCTGAACAGTGCAGAAGTAAGGGGTCAGGAAGAGTTCTTGGGTGACAATGATCTGTGCTCCGCCTTCGGCAGCCGCACGTATCAGTGTTTCGTGGTGATCGAAAGCTTCTTCCTTGGTTGGAAATGTCTTTGATTGGAGGAGGGCAATGCGTGGCATGATTTAAGCTAGTTATCCGTTATCATGTATCCATTTAGCGATAAATCAAGAGCGGCCAAACGGAATTATCAGTATTCTACTATGTTTATAGTATTGAGCGGGTGACGGGTGTGAAGCGGAGCGGTGTGGAGAGTATTT